>JBASFP010000055.1:0-95856 GCA_049653085.1 Polaromonas sp. | reverse complement strand
TTCGATGACCAAGCGATCTTCTTCGCTCAAGGTGAGTTCCGTCTGACGCATGACCACTCCTTTGTATGCCGGATGGCGATACCTAGAGTTTAATAAGGTTTCGTTATTTATGTGTCAATGTACTAGTCCTTCTTAAGGGTGAAAAGGCCACCTGCAAAGCCGATCACCGTGAAAAGCAGATTGGCCATGATGGTGTCGCTCAGACGCCCGACCGAGTACAGCAGTGAGGCGATGACAACAGCTAGTAACAGCAGAAGGATCCCAGTTGTGAATGGACCAAAGCCCGCTGATTTCGACTTGAAGAAGCCGATGATTGCCACTACCCCGACCACCAGCAATGCGCAAAGTACCCAAATGTCCTTGTCCATAATGCTTCTCCTATTGCCTAAAGCATAACGTGGTGACAGATCTTGTATTGAATGTCTTGAAGTTTCGGCTATCAAGACCCAGAGGAATCAGAGGGTGTGAGCGAAGTGAACCTTGTCCGCTCCGCTAGAACCAACATCACCCCAACCCATACCAAACCCCACGCCCACTCCCCTGCTGTTGCAAGTGCCCCCGCGCCACCAAGTTCCGAAAATGCTGCTTCAGGGTATTCCGATTGGCCTCGGTCAGCTTCACGGCATCAGCCATCGTCACGCGCCCATGCTCACGCGCAAACTCGACAATTTGTAGCGACAGCTCTGGCAGCGTGGCCAGCACAATCTTTTCACGTTCGACTTTTTTCTCCAGCCTGCGCACCTGCTCGGCCAGTGACCGTAAAAAGAAGACCAGCCACGGTTGCCAGTTGGGTGCTTGCGTGCGTATCGTCCCTTGCGTTTGGCGCAGGGCCAGGTAGTAGCCTTCTTTGTTCAGCTCGATCACGCTTTCAAGCGAGCTGTAGGGTACGTAGGCATAACCTGTCTGCATCAGCAGCAAGGTGGTCAGTGCGCGGCTGAGTCGGCCGTTGCCATCCTGGAAGGGGTGAACTTCAAGAAACACCACAACAAAAATCGCGATGATGAGCAGAGGGTGCAGCAGCGCTTTGTCTCGCTCCTCATTGACCCAATCTACCAGCTCAGTCATCAGCCTTGGTGTGTCAAAGGGCGATGCTGTCTCAAACACGATGCCAATTTCAACGCCGTTTTCATCAAACGCGGCCACGCTGTTGGAGTTGGTTTTGTACTGGCCGCGATGCCGCTCGTCTTTTTTGCTGTGGCGCAGCAGCGTCTGGTGCAGTTGCTTGATGTGGTTTTCATTAAACGGTATGTGCTGCCACGCGCTGAACACCAAGTCCATCAGCTCGGCATAGCCTGCAACCTCTTGTTCGTCTCGGGTGTCAAAGGTTTTGATTTCCAGATTGGAGAGGAGCTTTTCAACCTCGCGGTCCGTGAGCTTGCTGCCCTCAATGCGGGTGGATGAGCCAATGCTTTCAATCGTGGCGACACGGCGGAGCGAGTTGAGGCGTTCAGGCGCAAGCCTGCCCAAGGCGCGCCATGTGCCTTTGAACTCGTCTATCCGGGCGATCAGGCTCAAGACTTCTGGGGTGATTTGCAGGGTCTTGGCTTGCAGCATGGAATCGATTTTATACCCATTAAATTACCCAATTAAACCCACTTAATAGTTTTAAACCCAAATAAACACCCATTTAAACCCATTAATTTGCACTGACTACTATTGATGACGACCAAGACTCATTGAAATTGAGTGTCCAACATAATGCTGATGATGCCGCTGCTATTTTTACTGTCATGAGCTCACCCCAAAACCTCGCCCTCATCATCGGCGCCCACGGCGGCCTGGGCGCTGCCTTGTTGTCGCAGCTCAAAGGCGACGCCAACTACACCCAGGCCGTTGGCTTGAGCCGCAGCACGCAAGTTAGCGTTAACTACGATGACGAAACCAGCATCGCCAATGCGGCTGCACATATCGCCGATTTGTGCAAAACCGCGAATCTGCAACTGCGCCTGCTGATGGTTGCCACAGGTTTTTTACACGGCGACCAAGGCCAGCCGGAGCGCAGCTTTACCAATCTTGATGCGGCCTACCTACAGCACGTTTTCAACATCAACACCCTGGGCCCGGCGCTGGTGATGAAGCATTTTTTGCCGCTGCTGCCCAAAACCGGGCGCTGTGTGGCGGGTTTCATATCAGCCAAAGTGGGCAGCATCAATGACAACGCCTTGGGCGGCTGGTACGGCTACCGGGCGTCCAAAGCGGCGCTGAACCAGCTGGTCAAGACCGCGTCGATAGAACTGACGCGGCGCAACAAAGACAGCATTTGCGTCAGCCTGCACCCGGGCACGGTGGCCACCGCGTTGAGTGAACCGTTTGCCAAGACGGGGCTGAATGTGCGGCCCGCGACTGAAGCGGCTGGCGATCTGCTGGCGGTGTTGGCGGGTTTGCAGCCGGCTGAGACCGGCTGTTTGATGGACTACAAGGGTCAAAAACTGCCTTTTTGATCGATTTTTGCCTATTTTTAGATGTCAAATCGGCCTCCAAGCCAATGAATACGGGCGCAAGCAGCTCCTGAATAAATAGCAGTTTTATGTCGGTACGCTGATGTCCCTACAACCTGCATGCACTGTCAAATTCAGCCATTAAGATAGCCGCCACCAGCGCGGGCGTTTTGCTTGAGCGTCAACACAACAAGCTTCATCAAAAGCATCCCAGCGCGCCATGCACCTCACCATTTTCGACACGCCCATCGTCAACACCTTGCTGCGGTGGATGTCCATCGGTTTCCTCAAGCTCACAGGCTGGAAAGTGGTTGGCAAATTGCCGCCACAAGCCGCCAAAAGCGTGCTGATAGCTGCGCCGCACACCAGCAACTGGGACTTGCCCTACACGCTGATGGTGGCGTTTGCGCTGCGGCTGAATGTGTACTGGATCGGCAAGTCGTCGCTTTTCAAGCCGCCGTTTGGTGGCGTGATGATGTGGCTGGGCGGCATACCGGTTGACCGCAGCCAAAGCAACAACCTGGTGGCGGCGTCCAGTGAAGCGATCATGCGGGCTACCGGGCCGCTGCAGCTCATCGTGCCGCCGGAGGGCACCCGCAGTGGCACGCGCTACTGGAAAACCGGGTTTTACTACATTGCCGCCGGGGCGGGCGTGCCGATTGTCATGGCCTATCTGGACTATGACAAAAAAGTCGGCGGGCTGGGGCCGGTGTTTCAGACCACCGGCGATGTGGATGCCGACATGCTGGCCATCAAGGCGTTTTACGCGGGCATCAAAGGCAAAAACGCGGGTCAATTTCACGCTGATTAACTCGCCTGTAGGCCGCCATGCCAGCGGCTTGTCAGTGCGTTGCGGCAAGGGCTGACACCTGAAATCGACAACCTCAAAACCAGCCCCCCAGCGCTGGCCTAATGCGTTTTTCAAATGCACTAAGGGTGGCAGGACATGGTCAGAATGGCGTTTTCTACGCAGCTGGAGTACGAGGTACTGGACGCGGGCTGTGACTTTATTTTTAATATTCAGGCAGCGTACACACCCCGGCAACGGGTGGTTGAAGAGTCGCTCAGTTTTAACCAGAACCTGACCGCCAATTTTTATACCGACCCACAAACCCAGAGCCGCTTTATTGCATTGCATGCGTTGCAGGGCGTTTTCAATATCCAATACAGCGCCGTGGTTGACCTGACGCATTTTGAGGCCGCGCCCAACGAGCTGTTTGAGGTCAGCCCCCAGGCGCTGCCAGGCCATGTATTGCCCTACCTGTACCCCAGCCGCTATTGCCAGTCCGACCGGCTGCTGACCTTTGCCAGCCAGCACTTTGGCAGCTTGCCCATGGGCTACAGCCGCGTGCAGGCTGTTTGCAGTTGGGTCAGCAGCCATGTGCGGTTTCAGGGCAACACCAGCAACAGCAACACGTCGGCGCTCGACACATTGATTGACCGCGTTGGCGTGTGCCGCGACTTTGCGCACCTGATGATTGCCCTGTGTCGCGCCGCCAACCTGCCAGCCCGCATGGCCAGCGGTATGGACTACGGCGCTGACCCGGCGCTGGGCCCACCCGACTTTCATGCCTATGTTGAGGTGTACCTGGCCGATGCCTACGGCGCCGGGCGTTGGTACATGTTTGACCCGTCAGGCACCGCCATCCCCATGGGTTTTGTGCGTTTTTGTACCGGGCGTGATGCTGCAGACATTGCTTTTGCCACGATATTTGGCAATGTGGTGGCAGTGCAGCCCATCATCAGTATTCAGGCCGTGCCTGATGTTGACGGCCAGCTCGTCATCCCAACGCATGTTGATTTCGCTTTGTCTACCGACGCAGACTAAAACCCGCTCTGGATGTGCGACCATAACGGTCATGCAAAACACTGCGCCCCACGGCACACCACCGACCGATGATTTTTTAAAACTGTTTTTGGCGAGGCCTGAGCTGGCCCCCGTGCCAGAGTCTTGCCCCGCAGAATTGGCACTGCACGCCAGGCTGCTGGCATCGCCCACGCATGTCGTCACGCCTGCGGTGTTGAAAACTGTCAAAGACGCCGATGCGCGCGAAAGCTACACGCATTTTTTGCGCTTTCGTGACGGCGTGTTGGCGGCCAGCACGCTTGAAGCGTATTACCACCAGCTGTTTCCGCGCTGCGGCGCAGGCCACATCAACATTCCGCCCTTGTTCATTGACATGCTGGTCGATGCCATCACGCAGGCCATGCTGGCTGGCACACCGGGTGGCGGCGATGCGTATGAGGCCAGAGCGCGTGAAATGCTGTTTCGCAGTCAGCGCATCAGCACCCAAAACGGCCAGGTTTTGAGCGGTGACCAGTTCACACTCGACATGCTGAATGAAACCGGTGGCCTGGGCGACATCGGGCGGTTTCTGGCAGAAGCCAAAGCGCCCATGGCCAGCATCAACATGCAGGTGCTGACTGATGAGAATGCCGCCGCATACTTTCAGCAAGCCGCTGGCCGCTATAACTTTTTACTCGACCTGACGCATGAAGTCACCAACGACCTGAGCCACGGTTTGACCTTCACCATGACCCGCGCCCGGTCAGGCCTGAAAGCGCTGGCCAGCGTGTTGCAAAAGTGGGTGCTGCACTTTTTGGGTGTGACCGTCACCATCCGCCCGTTGCAAAAGATTGACGACGAAGCCTGGCGCTGGCATGTCGGGCTGGACGCTGAAGCCACCGCGCTGCTGAACGATTTGTACGAGGGCATGGCGGTCGAGCCCGAGCGCTTGCAGCGGCTGGTCAGCCTTTTCAGGCTCGACTTTGCCGACCCGCATGACGTGCGGCCTGACGTAGCGGGCAAGCCGGTCTACCTGGGTTTGATGATGAATGCCGACGGGATTGTGAGGTTGAAACCGCAAAATCTGCTGGTCAACCTGCCGCTGCGCGCTCTGGCTTAAAATAACTGGTTTTCCCCATTTCAACCCGGAGCCCTTCATGCCCAAGAAAATCAGAGTCGAAGCCGACATCTGCGCCCCCAAGCCCGTCCCGCCAAACGGCTTCACCACCACCACAGGCAAAGGCCAAAAGGTCAGCCTGGAGCGCGGCAGCTGGACACGCAGCAAAAAGAACCCAGGCAAGCGGCCTAAAAAGGGCGGTTGATGGTGGCCAGCCCAGGCTGGCGGATAAAAAGCGGCTTTTGAGGCCGCTTTTTTGTTTTTGGGGCTTCAAAAAGCTTTAAAACAACCGTTTTTTAGTGCAAAATAGGCCTCTAGACCAATAGATACGGGCGCAAACAGCTATTAATTAGATAGCAAAAAATGAAACGGAGACTGCATGTTTTGTACTTTTCCACGATTTATTCTCGTACCTCTTTTCGCATTAGCTGCTGCGCTACCGGCTGTTGCCGACCATGAGTCAGCGCAAAACATCCTGGAGCAACCTGAAAAATTCAAGGCGATCGCCCATGCACTCAAACCATCGGTTGCGCCCAAGCCCCTGCAAGCCAGTCAAAACACGGCGCTCAAAGACCGTATCAAGGCTGCGAGCAGCGACATCGAGGGGCGGCTGTTTTCAGTATTGGTTTTTGACAAAGATGAAGTCGTTTATGAAAACTACGCCAATGGCGCCAAGGCGGACTCGCAGTTAAGTGCCTACTCCATGACAAAGAGCTTCACCTCACTGGCGGTAGGCGAGGCGCTGTGCAGCGGCAAGATTAAAAGTCTGGACGACTTGGCCGTCACTTACGTGCCTGAACTGGCGGGCACGGTGTACGGGGCGGCAAGCATCAAAAATTTGCTGCGCTACACCAGTGGCGGGCCTGATCCTGGGGGCGCTGGGTATTCAGGTGTTCATGATCGCAATGTTTGGATCAGCATGCTCCAAGGGCGAATCAGCTTGTTGGAAATGATCAAAACACATGGCGCACCGGGCCGATTCAAAGCAGGCGAAAAATTTATCTACAACGGGCTCGATTCTGAAACCCTCAGCCTGGTGGTCAGAGCGGCTACCGGCATGTCGTTGCCGCAGTGGTTTGAATCAACGGTGTGGCAAAAATCGGGTGCAGAGTCTGCTGCCACCTGGAGAGTGGACAAAGAGGGTAACGGTATTGCTGAGACCTATGCATTTGTCAGTCCGCGCGATGCAGCTCGGATAGCCATGTATGTTGTAGACCGACTTAATGACAAATCGACCGACGCCTGCATGAACGCCTACGTTCGCGAGGCGGCTTCACCGTTGGTCGCAAAAGGCTATTGGGGCTCAGCACCGCATTGGGGTTACGCCCTTCATACCGGCGCAGATGGCAACACCTGGTTCTTTGGTCACAGTGCGCAAAGAGTGGGCATCAACCGTAAAACAGGGCGTATTTTGGTCACCAATGGCTTTACTGAGTGGTCTGGGTTTGACGCAAACGTTCAGAAATTGTTGGCAGTTAATTAGCAGCGGCTGGCCTCACTTCATCACATATTCCGTCGATACTGCCCACCCACCTCAAATAGCGCATTGGTGATCTGCCCCAGTGAGCAAACGCGCACCGCGTCCATCAGAACTTCAAACACATTGGCGTTGTCAATCACGGCCTTTTGCAGGCGTTTGAGCATCGCCGGCGATTCATTGGCATGCTTGGCGTGAAACTCATCCAGTCGCTTGAGCTGGCTCTGCTTTTCTGCCTCGGTTGACCGGGCCAGTTCCAGCTTGTCTTGCACCGCATCGCCATGTGGATTGCGGAAGGTATTCACGCCGATGATCGGCAACTCGCCGGTGTGTTTGAGCATTTCGTAGTGCATGGACTCGTCTTGAATACGCCCGCGCTGGTAGCCGGTTTCCATCGCGCCCAGCACGCCGCCGCGCTCGGCGATGCGTTCAAACTCTTGCAGCACCGCTTCTTCCAGCAGCTCGGTCAGCTCTTCAATGATGAACGCGCCTTGCGTGGGGTTTTCGTTTTTGGCCAGGCCCCATTCGCGGTTGATGATGAGCTGGATCGCCATCGCCCGGCGCACGGATTCTTCGGTGGGCGTGGTGATGGCTTCGTCAAACGCATTGGTGTGCAGGGAGTTGCAATTGTCATAAATCGCAATCAGCGCTTGCAGCGTTGTGCGGATGTCGTTGAACTGGATTTCTTGCGCATGCAGGCTGCGGCCACTGGTCTGGATGTGGTACTTCAGCTTTTGGCTGCGCTCGTTCGCGCCGTACTTTTCTTTCATCGCGACGGCCCAGATGCGGCGTGCCACACGGCCCATCACGGTGTATTCAGGATCCATGCCGTTGCTGAAGAAAAAGCTCAAATTAGGCGCAAAGTCATCAATGTGCATGCCGCGCGCCAGGTAGGCTTCAACAAAGGTAAAGCCATTGCTGAGAGTAAAGGCGAGCTGGCTGATGGGGTTAGCACCTGCCTCGGCAATGTGATAACCGCTGATCGACACGCTGTAAAAATTTCGTACCCGGTTGTGGACAAAATACTGGGCAATGTCGCCCATGACTTTCAGGCTGAACTCGGTGGAGAAGATGCAGGTGTTCTGGCCCTGGTCTTCTTTCAAAATGTCGGCCTGCACCGTGCCGCGCACGTTTTCCTGTACCCATTCGCGGATTTTTTCAACCTCGGTAGCGGTGGGGTCACGGCCATTGTCGGCTTTGAATTTGTCCATGTTCTGGTCAATGGCGGTGTTCATGAACATCGCCAGAATGCTCGGTGCCGGGCCGTTGATGGTCATGGACACCGACGTTGACGGGCTGCACAAGTCAAAGCCACCGTACAGCACCTTCATGTCGTCGAGTGTGGCAATGCTCACGCCGCTGTTGCCGACCTTGCCGTAAATGTCAGGCCGCAAACCGGGGTCGTTGCCGTACAGCGTGACCGAGTCAAACGCTGTTGATAAGCGCTTGGCGGCCATGCCCTCGCTGAGCAGCTTGAAGCGGGTGTTGGTGCGAAACGGATCACCTTCACCGGCAAACATGCGGGTGGGGTCTTCGCCTTCGCGTTTGAAGGCAAAAGTGCCTGCGGTGTAGGGGTAGCTGCCGGGCACGTTGTCCATCATCAGCCACTGCAAAACTTCACCATCGTCGTGGTATTTGGGCAGGCTGACCTTGCGAATCGGCGTGCCTGACAGGGATTTGGTGACCAGCGCGGTGCGAATTTCCTTGTCACGAATCTTCACCACATATTCGTCACCCGCATAGGCGGCCTGCATGTCAGGCCACTGCGCCAGCAAGGCGCGTGCGTCAGCGTCCATGCGTGCTTTGCGGTGGCCTGCCAAATCAAGTGCGGCTTCGGCAGCGGGGGCGCGGCCTGGCTTGTCAATTTTCAGCATGGCGGCTGCCGCTTTGAGCTGCTGCACTTCACGCGCCAATTGGCCTTGGGCAATCGCGCGTTTTTTGTAGCCGCGTACCGTGTCTGAAATCTCGGCCAGATAGCGGGTGCGGGCGGCGGGCACGACTGGTGTCTGGTTGGTGCTGTGGCGCACGTCGGCGATGGGCAGCGTGCCTTCTGTCAATGTCAAGCCCAGTTCGGCCAAACGCGGTTTCATGGCCTGGAAAAGCGCTGTCACGCCATCATCATTAAAGCGCGCGGCCATCGTGCCAAACACAGGCATCTGGTCAGCCGGTGTGCCCCAGGCTTCCTTGTTACGCTGCACCTGCTTGGCCACGTCGCGCAGGGCATCGAGCGAGCCTTTGCGGTCAAACTTGTTGATGGCCACAAACTCGGCAAAGTCCAGCATGTCGATTTTTTCCAGTTGGCTGGCCGCGCCGAATTCTGGCGTCATCACATACATCGGCACATCCACATGCGGCACGATGGCCGCGTCGCCCTGGCCGATGCCGGAGGTCTCGACCACGATCAAGTCGAACCCTGCGCATTTGCAGGCGGCAATCACGTCGGGCAGGGCTTTGCTGATTTCCGAGCCGAACTCGCGTGTGGCGAGTGAGCGCATGAAGACTCTGGAATTGTTCCCTCCCCCGCTGGGGGAGGGTAGGGTGGGGGCTGCCCTCGGATTCTGACCCTGCTCTTGATCTTGCCCCCATCCCTGCCTTCCCCCAGCGGGGGAAGGAGTAAGAGTAGTCGCCCACGGGTTGATCGCGTTCATGCGGATGCGGTCGCCTAACAATGCGCCACCGCTCTTGCGGCGTGATGGGTCGATTGAAATCACCGCAACCCGCAGCGCGTCGTTTTGGTCAAGCCGCAAACGGCGAATCAGCTCGTCAGTCAGTGACGATTTGCCAGCACCACCGGTACCTGTGATACCCAAAACCGGTATCTTTTTAGTAGCAGCTTGCGCCCGTATTTGTTGGGCTACGGGCTCTTTTATCTTGTCATTCTCCAGAGCCGTGATGAGCTGCGCCAATGCCCGCCAAGCGGCTTCGGTATGGCCAGCCACCGCATCAATACTGCTGGGTGCATAGCCCGTCAGATCCTTGTCGCAGCGCATCACCATCTCGCCAATCATGCCGGCCAAACCCATCTTCTGGCCGTCTTCGGGGCTGTAAATGCGGGTCACGCCGTAGGCATGCAGTTCCTTGATTTCAGGCGGCACAATCACGCCGCCGCCGCCGCCAAATACCTGAATATGCTCGCCGCCCCGGCTCTTGAGCAAGTCCACCATGTACTTGAAGTATTCGACATGGCCGCCCTGGTAGCTGCTGATCGCAATGCCCTGCGCGTCTTCTTGCAAGGCGGCTGTCACCACCTCGTCAACACTGCGGTTGTGACCCAGGTGAATCACTTCAGCCCCCATGCTTTGCAATATGCGCCGCATGATGTTGATGGCAGCGTCGTGCCCATCAAACAGACTGGCAGCTGTGACAAAGCGCACCTTGTGTGTTGGGCGGTAGCTGGCCAGGGCTTTGTATTCTGCGGACAGGTCGGTCATGGGTTGCCTCTTTAAGTCGCTCAAAAAGTTGACGTTTAGGTTGACGTTTACGTAAACGTCAATCTTAGCTACTTTTTACCCAAAAAGAACGGGGCGCCTGAGCGCCCCGATATTCATCACCCGGCACCTGCGCGCCTGAGTCAGGTTTTTATTTGTAAAGTACCCCGGGCAGCCACATGCCAATCGCCGGGAACTGGTACAACAGGAAGATGGCAAACACCTGAATCGCCATGAACGGCAGCATACCTGCAAAAATCTGGTTCAACGTCACATGCGGCGGGCTCACGCCTTTCAAGTAAAACGCCGCCATGGCCACCGGTGGGCTGAGGAAAGCGGTTTGCAGATTCAGCGCGACAAGCAGGCCAAAGAACAGCGGATCAATACCGAAGTGCGGCAGCAAGGGGATAAAGATCGGCATGAAAATCACGATGATCTCCGTCCACTCCAATGGCCAGCCCAGCAGGAAAATCACCACTTGAGCCAAAATCATGAATTGAACTGGCGTCATGTTCATTGACAGAACCCAGGTGTTGATGATTTCTTGCCCACCCAGCAGCGCAAACGCCGCAGAAAAGATGCTGGAACCCACAAACAGCCAGCACACCATCGCGCTGGTTTTTGCGGTGAGATAAACGGATTCGCGCATCACCTGCATATTGAGGCGCCTGTAGGCAGCAGCCAGCAAAATGCCACCCAAAGACCCCATGGCAGCCGCTTCTGTCGGCGTTGCAAGGCCAAAGACGATGGTGCCCAGCACCGCCAGAATCATCATGGCCAGCGGGAAGAAAGAACCCAGCAACATCTTGAAAATTTCAAGTCGCGCAAAGCTGAAATAGGCATAAAACAAGGCCAATGCCACCACGCAGCTGGCCAATCCGATCCAGAAGCTCATGGGCGCTGCCACACGCTCCTGCAACTCGCTGCTGGTCGTTGCTGGCGCGGCAGCAGATGCGGGTGCGGCAGCAACTTCAGCGACTGGCTTGGCGACTTCCTCAGCCACTTTGGCATCTGCTGGTGCACCTGCCTCTGCGGGTGGCGGCTGCAAGCCACCTGCTTCAGCTGGCTCTTGCAAACCACTGCTCGCAGGCGTCGCAGTTTCTACCGACTCGGTAAAACCGCCGCCCATGGCAACAACACCTTCTACTGTCTCAGGCGGCAGGGGTGCGGTCACCTTGAAATAAATCGCACCCATGATCAGCGCCACCGCAAGCGCGGGCAAAACAGCAATCACCAGATGGTTGACCAGCTCGCGCATCGGCACCGCCGCATTGCGCTTGCCCTTGATGGCACCCAGCAAACCAGGCAACACTTTGTTGCTGACGCTGGTCGAGACGATTTCAGCGAATGGCGGCAAGGGCACGCGGCGGTCTTCTTCAGACATCGGTGGCGCCAGGTGCGGCTTCCATTTGGCAATGATGACCACATACACCACGTACAAGGACGCGAGCATGATGCCGGGAAAGAACGCGCCTGCATACAGCTTGACCACCGACACACCAGCCGTTGCGCCATACACAATCAGCATGACCGATGGCGGAATCAAAATCCCCAGGCAGCCGCCCGCCGTAATGGCGCCCGCGGACAACTGCACGCTGTAGCCAGCGCGCAGCATGGCTGGCAAAGCCAGCAAACCCATCAGCGTGACCACCGCTCCCACAATGCCGGTGGCGGTTGCAAAAATGGCGCAGGTGATGATGGTGGCCACAGCCAGCGAGCCCGGCACACGCGACGTGGCCAGGTGCATGCTTTTGAACAGCTTTTCGATCAGGTTGGCGCGTTCAATCAGGTAGCCCATGAAGACGAAGAGCGGAATCGAGATCAGCACGTCGTTGGACATCACAGAGTAGGTGCGCTGCACCATCAAGTCCAGCGTTTGCTGCACAGCCAGATCCGGGTTTGAGCTTCGGTAGGCAATCCAGGCAAACACCATGCCCATGCCCATCAGGGTAAAAGCCGTCGGGAAGCCAAGCATGATGGCAACCACCACCAGAGCCAGCATCAGCAGCCCCAGGTGGCCGTTGGCCATTTGAGCCGGGGCAGGTAACAGGACGAAGGCCGCAATGACGACCATGGCCATGATCGACAGGCCAAACCAGACTTCTTTTTTCATGGCTGGCTACCTTTTGGGTGAACGACGTAAGCGTCGAGTTTTGCAATGTCTTCGTCTTTCACGTGAACCATTTCCTTTAATTTTTCGACATCAACTTCTTCAACGTCTTGGCCGCGCGAGGGCCATTGCCCCTGTTGCAGGCAGACAATGCAGCGCACAATTTCAACCAGGCCTTGAGCCAGCAAAATAGCGCCCGCCAATGGGATGATGGTTTTGAACGGGTAAACGGGCGGGCCGTTGGCCGTGATGTTGGAGTGCTCGTTGATCGCCCAGGACTCGGCGGCAAAGCCATACCCGGCCCAGGCCAAAGCCACCACGCCAGGAATAAAAAACAGGATGTACAGCGTCAAGTCCAGCCCGGCCTGCAGGCGCGGCGGAAAAAACCCGTAAAGAACGTCGCCACGCACATGGCCGTTTTTAGACAGCGTGTAAGCACCCGCCATCATGAACAGCGTACCGTACATCATGCTCATCACGTCAAACGCCCACGGGTGTGGGTTGTCCAGCACGTAGCGCGAGAACACCTCCCAGGAAATCATCAGTGTGAGCGCCACAATCAGCCAGGAAAACGCCTGCCCGATCACGGTGCTGAGCTTGTCCACTGCCAGTAATATTTTTTGCATTTTCAAACCGCCTAAATGAATCAGCCACCCAGACCAGGCCTGGGTGGCTGACAAGTCAATCACTCAAAAAATTATGCTTTCTTGGGCTTGGGGCCAAAGAAATGGTTCACTGCCATGCGGCGATTCACATTGGTGTCCTGGTCCCACTTGACGGCGCGCTCGGCAAAGGCTCTTTGCGACGCAACGATTTCCTTGAACAGTGGGTTTTCGGCAGATTTCTTGGCCACGATGTCAGTCCACAGTTTGAGCTGGTCTTGCAAGATGGCGTCAGGCGTCTTGTAAAACTTGACCTTGTCTTTGCCCTGCAGCTCGATGTAGTCTTTGGAGTAGCGGTCAATCGCCTTCCAGGACATGTCGGCAGATGCTGCTTCAGTGGCGCCTGCAATGATGGCTTTCATTTTGGCGGGCAGCGCGTCGTACTTAGTCTTGTTGAACATGATCTCGAAAGTCTCGGCGCTCTGGTGAAAGCTTTGCAGCATGCAGACTTTGGACACATCGGGAAAGCCCAGCAGGCGGTCAGACGATGCGTTGTTGAACTCAGCGCCGTCGAGCAAACCGCGATCCATGGCGGGCACAATCTCGCCGCCTGGCAAGGCATTAACAGCTGCGCCCATGGCCGTAAACAGGTCAATCGCCAAGCCGTTGGTGCGGAACTTCAGACCCTTGAAGTCAGCTGACTTGGTGATGGGCTTTTTGAACCAGCCCAGCGGCTGTGTTGACATCGGGCCGTACAGGAACGACTGCACATTGCCGCCAATCGAGGCATACAGCTTGGTCAGCAGTTCTGCACCACCGCCGTACTTGTGCCAGGCCAGGATCATGTTGGCGTCCATGCCGAATGCAGGGCCTGAATTCCACAAGGCCAAAGCATTTTGCTTGCCGTAGTGGTAGCCCAAAACACCGTGACCGCCGTCCAGCGTGCCCTTGGACACCGCTTCAAGCAAACCAAATGCAGGCACAACCGAGCCGGCTGGCAGCACTTCAATTTTCAGGTCGCCACCGGTCATGTCATTGACTTTTTTGGCGTAGTCCAGAGCGTATTCGTGGAAGATGTCCTTGGCAGGCCAGGTGCTCTGCCAGCGCATGTTGATCGGGCCTGTTTGTGCTGTGGCCACCATGGGCGCTGTCATCGCGCCGGCGGCGACTGCTACGCCTTTGAGCAAACTGCGGCGGCGTGGGGTTTTATTGTCGGTCAAGGTTTTGTCTCCTGGGGTTAAAAAAGTAAGCATACACACGAAATTGAGACTGCCTATTGTTCATGAGTCACAGGCGTTCAGTCAGAGGGTTTTTACTGAGCACTTTGGCTTCGGGTCGTCAACAAAACGTCAGGCTTGTGTAGTCACACAATGACCAACCCTTCAAGCTTTGGGTCTCCCGGCGGAAAGCGCAGCTTGAGTTTGAGCAGCGCGTCGCGCAGCAGCGTGGCAATCATCACGTTGCGGTGCGATTTTGAATTGGCGGGCACCACTGTCCACGGCGCCCAAGTCGTGCTGGTGGCATTGAGCAGCGCTTCGTAGGCTTTTTGGTACTGCGGCCACTGCTTGCGGGATTCAATATCGCCGAGGGCAAATTTCCAGTGCTTGGTTTCGTCGTCAATCCGCTCTTGCAGGCGCTCACGCTGCTCGTCAAAACTGATGTGCAGCATGAACTTCAAAATAGTCGTGCCGTTTTCTGTCAGCATGCGTTCAAAGTCATTGATCTGTGCGTAGCGCTGTTCGGTCTGCTCAGGCGTGATCCAGCCATTGACGGTCGGCACCAGCACATCTTCGTAGTGACTGCGGTTAAAAATCATGATCTCACCGCTGGCTGGCATGCGCTGGTGAATGCGCCACAAATAGTCATGGCCGCGCTCTTCTTCGTTCGGTGCTTTCCAGCCGATGGTATGCACAACCAGTGGGCTCATGCGGTTGAAGACACCACGCACCGTGCCGTCTTTGCCTGAGGTGTCCGTGCCCTGCAAAACGATGAGCAACTTGTAGCGCTTGTCGGCGTAAAACAGGTTTTGCAAGCCGTCCAGCTCACTGGCCAGTGCTTCAGTCGCGGCGATGTCGGCTTGCTTGCCACCCGTGGTGTACGGCTTGGCGGCCGGGTCAAAGTCTTTGAGCAGGCGTTTTTTTGCCAGGGGCAGTTGCCATGCGTCCAGTAATTTGCTCATTCATGTCTCCAGTTGTGTTGTGGGCTTTGGCTGACTATATCGGCATGGCTTGAAAAGCTACACTCCAGACTTTTAAAGCTGGGGTCACGGTTGTGTCATCTGATGTAAAAAATTCAGCCCTTGGTTCAGTGCTCGGTTCAACCCTGGGTTACGCGGGTGATGTGACAGTGCAGCAAGCCTTTGACTGGGTGGCTGCAGGACAAGCGGTACTGGTTGATATACGCACCGACGCTGAAAGAGCCTGGGTGGGTTTTGTGCCCGGCGCTGTGCCGCTGGCCTACAAACAGTGGCCGGGTATGCAGGTCAGCCCTGGCTTTGACGCGGGCATCAGCGCAGCAGGCGCCAGTGGCAAAAAGTTGCTGCTGCTATGCCGCAGCGGCATACGCTCAATTGCTGCTGCCAAACGTGCGACCGAGCTGGGCTTGCAGGCCTACAACATCCTTGAAGGGTTTGAGGGCGATGCAGACGCCAACGGGCAACGCGGCAAAACCGGCGGCTGGCAGTTTCATGGCTTGCCGTGGCAGCAAGATTAAACAGCGCATGACCTGAGAGGGAAAACCTCTAGTCACCAGTGCTGGCGTGGCCTGTAATCCTGTTCATAATCCCCTTCAATGACCCTACTCGCCCTTGATGTTGGCAACACCCGCCTGAAATGGGCGCAATACGCTTCGGCTGCGCCCGGCGCGCCGTTGCTGGCGCAAGGCGCTGTGTTTTTGGAAAACATCGACAAACTGGCTGAAGGCGACTGGCGCAGCATCAGTCCGCCCAGCAAAATTTTGGGCTGCATTGTGGCGGGCGACGCCATCAAACGCCGCGTGGTTGAGCAGCTTGAGCTGTGGGACATTGCGCCAAACTGGGTGATCTCCAGCCCGCAAGAAGCCGGGGTGACCAACGGTTACGACCACCCGGCTCGCTTGGGCGCAGACCGTTGGGTGGCGGTGATTGGTGCGCGGCATCGCCTGTTGGCTCAAGGCCTGAACAAACCCTGCATTGTGGTGATGGTCGGCACAGCCGTCACCGTTGAGGCGATAGACGCCTCGGGCAAATTTTTGGGCGGCATTATCTTGCCGGGTCACGGCATCATGCTGCGCGCGCTGGAGTCGGGCACGGCCGGCTTGCATGTGCCCACCGGTGAGGTGTGCGACTTTCCCACCAACACCAGCGACGCGCTGACCAGTGGCGGCACATTTGCCATTGCTGGCGCAGTGCAGCGCATGGTTGACAACGTGACCCGCTACTGCGGCCAGGCACCGGTGTGCATCATGACGGGCGGCGCAGGCTGGAAGATGGCGCCCAGCATGTCGGTGAGCGTAGAGCTGGTCGAAAGCCTGATTTTTGACGGCCTGCTGGAGATTGCGCAGCGGCGGTTCAAGATGTGAAGATAAATTTGCTATAAATTCAGTAGCTGCTTGCGCCCGTATTCATTGGCCTAGAGGTATAAAAAGCATCTGAAAATGCCTCAAAACGCATCCAGAAGCGACTTATTCACCCCAAGGCAGCATCAGCGTCACGACTGACAGTTTGGCAAATTCGGGCACAAACTCATCAATGATGCGCTGCGGCTCGGGGCACAGCAGGCTGTCTGTGATGACGCCAAACTGCACGCCACCGCCGTAGCTCAAAATCGACACGCCCAGCCCCACGTCGCCCGACTGCGGTACCCAGAACATGCTTTGCTCCAGCGTGCTGCCGCAAAACTTGAGTTTTTCACGCGGGCCGGGCACGTTGGTCATCACCGCCGTGGTTTTTTTGGCGAACAGGTTGAGCATCATGTCTTGCGCTGGCTTGATTAAAAGCCCCGCCACCGCCAGCAAGCTGAAGGCCAGCAGCGGCTGGTAGCTGCCTTTGAGCTCGCTCATGCGGCGGCGCACTTCATAGACGCGCTCAATCGGGTTTTCTACCCCAATTGGCAGCACCAGCGGCACCAGGCCAAAGCGGTTGCCCAGCTTGTAGGCCTGGTCGAGCGGCCTCAAATTGACCGGCACCATGGCGCGAATCTCCTGGCCCTTCACGTCGTCACCGTGCGACTTGAGGTATTCGCCCAGCGCGCCAGCCACGCAGCTTAAAAGCACATCGTTGATCGAGCAGTTCAGCGCCTTACCGACGGCCTTGACTTCATCGAGTGGAATCGGGTCACACCAGGCGACTTTTTTGCTGCCGCCAGGTTTGCCTTTGAGCCGGGTTTTGGAGTCATCGGGCATCAAGGCGAGTGCTGCGCCGTCTTTGACGACCTGCATCATCACCTTGGCCATATCACCGGACATTCTCATGGATGCGCCCATGCCCTTCTTGGCGCCACCTTTCGGGTCATTGAGCATGTCAAGCATACCCAGTGAACGTGATGCGCCTTCACCCACTGCGCCCAGCGCCTTGACGGTCAAATCAGTAAACGGTTTGAGCAGGGTATCGGTGATCCAGTCCTCAGCGCCAGTGGCAGCCTGTTTTTTGCGTCGCTCCGGCGGCGGCGCACCACCATCGACGAGTGACATCGTCACCGAGATCAGTGCAATCCCGTCAGCAATGCAGTGGTGAATGCGAACCACCATGGCGCTGCCTTTGACGCCATCCGGCCCGGTGTAGTCCTCAATCAAATGAATTTGCCAGAGCGGGCGTTTGGGGTCCAGCCGCTGGGTGGCGAGTTCGGCCACGCGGTCTTGCAACACGCCTTGCTGGTGGCCACCCTTGACAGCTTTGGGAAGGGTCTCCAGCACCACATGGTTGGACAAGTCAAACTTGCGGTCATTGACCCAGGTCGCACCTGCCGCGTCTTCCATGACCCGCTGTTTGAAGCGGTTGTATTTGAGCAGGCTGTTTTCAATCCGTTCGCACACCGCCGCGTGTTTGACGCCGGGTGCCAGTTGCCATACGCCCACAATCATCATCAGGTTGGCATCGCAGTCCATGCGCAGCCAGGCGGTGTCCACCTTGGTCATGCGCTCACCACTGATGCCCAGCGTACCCGCTACCGCGCGCTTGACGTTTTTTTGTACCTTGGTGGCAACGTCCGCTGCCATGTCCTGCGCGACTGTTCTGCCGTTTTTGATTCGGGTGACCATGAATGCTTTCTCTGAGTGCCAAGCCCCATATGGGGTAAGCCAGCTATTTTGCAGGCATTCAGGCCGTTAAGATACCGCGAACTAACCCCGAGTTTTTTTAAGGAGCAATCTCATGTCAGCACTGAAAACCGCCTTCGACAAAGCCATGGCCGACTCAAAAAACCTGAGCGAGCGCCCCGACAACGCCACGCTGCTCAAAATCTACGCCTTGTACAAGCAGGGCAGTACCGGTGACAACGAAGAGAAAAAGCCCGGCTTTACCGACATGGTGGCGCGCGCCAAATGGGACGCCTGGGCCAAGCTCAAAGGCACGACGCAAGACGATGCGATGCAGCAGTATGTGGATTTGATTGCTGAATTGAGCTAAAAAACAGCCTGAAGCCCAATCAATACGGGTGCGAGCAGCTACTTATTTGGTAACGCTCTGCACAATCCCTTTGTCCTTTAAAGCTTGGATTTGCGCAGCGCTCAGGCCGATACCGCGCAGCACCTCGTCGGTGTCTTCACCTATTTCAGGTGCGTTTCGGTACTGCCCGCCGGGTGTGGCTGACAGCTTGGGCACGATGCCGGGAACAGTTAAAGCGCTGCCGTCAGCCATCGTCATGCTTTGCAACATGCCGCGCGCCTGGTAGTGTGGGTCGGCGGCAATGTCAGCAACTGTGTAAATGCGGCCAGCGGGGACGGACGCCGCATCTAAAGCGGCCAGCGCCTCTGCCGCGCTGCGTTGCAAAGTCCACTGGCCAATCGCGTTATCAATCTCTGCAATCCGAGCCACGCGACCTGCGTTGTCTTTCAAGGCTGGGTCATTACCGAGGTCTTCCCGGTCAATGGTTTTCATCAGCCGTTTGTAAATGCTGTCGCCATTGCCAGCAATCAGTGCGTAACCGCCGTCATTGCACAGGTAGGCGTTGCTGGGCGCAATACCGGGCAGGGCGCTGCCACCCGGGCCGCGCACCGCGCCAAAGGCTGAATGCTCGGGCAGCAGGCTTTCCATGCAATTGAACACGGCCTCATACAGCGCCACGTCAATCACCTGACCCATACCCGACGTGTTGCGGTGGTGCAGCGCCATCAAGATGCCAATCACCCCATGCAGCGACGCCAACGTGTCACCTATGCTCACGCCCACCCGAACAGGTACACGCCCCGGCTCGGCGGTCAGGTGACGCAGGCCGCCCATGGCCTCAGCCACCACGCCAAAGCCGGGCCGGTCACGGTACGGCCCAGTCTGGCCGTAGCCGCTGATACGCAGCATGATCAGGCGTGGGTTCATCTCTTGCAACACCTCAGGCCCCAAGCCCCAGCCCTCCATCGCGCCGGGTCTGAAGTTTTCAATCAGCACGTCAGCATCAAGAGCCAGCTTGTACACAATGTCTTGTGCTTCGGGTTGCTTCAAGTCCAGTGCCAGTGAGCGCTTGTTGCGCGACTGCACTTGCCACCACACTGATGTGCCGTCTTTGAGCAGCCGCCATTTGCGCAGTGGGTCGCCCGTCACAGGCGGCTCAATCTTGATGACATCCGCCCCAAAGTCCGCGAGTGTTTTGGCGGCAAACGGCCCGGCAATCAGCTGGCCGAGTTCCAGGACTTTCAGGCCAGCGAGCGGGCCTTTTTGCGTCGCGGTCACGCTTTCTTGGTGGTTGTTTTTTTAGCGGCTGTTTTTCTGGCAGCAGGCGCTTTACCAGCAATCAGTGCGTCCAGATTCTTCACAATTTCACCCTCAATTCTGTCTTTGAAAGCGCCGAGTAAAAAGCCCAGCTTGGCTTTGAGTTCAAACGTATCCTTGTCAACCACCAAAGTGCCTGTCACGCCCGACCGGGTGAAGCCGCACACGTCAGTCGTTTTGCCCTCTTCATAAGTACAGGCCATGTCGAACTTTTCTTCTGCCTGTTCGGCCCATTTGAAGGCGGCTTTGCGGGCTTCGGCCAATGTCATGCCGTGCTGGCGGGTGATGTTGATGTCTGCCATGTGTTGTCTCCTTATTTTTGAATCGTGAGTGCCTGGTGGCGTTCGTTTTTTGGCAACGCTGCCAAGCGCCTGACAGCATCATAAAACCGTTGCCAGTCTTGGCCAGCGGCTTCATACAGTGCTTCAAAACCAGGCACCAGCTCGTCGTAAGCAGCTTGCGCGCCAAAGCTGGCGTTGTTGGCGCGTAGAACCCACCCGTCGTAACCAGCAAAGCCGCCCCAGCCTTGTTTGAGCTGTGCATAGTCTGATCTGAACTTTTGCATTACTATGTTTTTAGGAGCTGTTTGCACCCGTATTTGTTGGTCTAGAGCCGCATTTGATGCATAAAAACGGGTTAAATCACGCCTTGTAGCCGCTGTCAATGCTCTGAACTGCTGGCGGCGTGCATCCAGTGCGGCGTACTCGTCCCTTGCGGTTTGACTCGCCTGAGTGGTCAGCCAGCGCTGGCCGCCCAGGCGCTCGACGGCGGTGGCAAATGATTCGTTGAACATCGTGTCGTCAGCCGCATACACCACCTGGTGCGCCAGCTCATGAAAGATCAGCCGTGCCAACTCGCCTTCAGGGTAGTTGATAAAGGTGTTCAGCAGCGGGTCGCCACCTAACCAGTCGAGCTTGCCCAGGGTTGAATAAGCTGGCACGCCATACACATTGACTTCCAGGCCTTCGCTTTTGAGCTGTTCGGCCATCTGGCGTGCCTCGGATTCATCAAAGTAACCCCGGTAGCCAACGCAGCCCGCCACCGGAAAGCACCAGGTTTTGAGTGTTAGTGAAAACTCGGGTGCGGCCACCACGTTCCACACCACAACAGGGCGGCGCAGGTCAGCGTAACGCTTGTAGCTGGCGTTGTCGGGCAGTTTTAACTCGCTGGCGGCAAAGCTGCGGATGCGCTGGCTGAGCTCCAGCCGCGCTTTTAGTGGGTCGGGCGTTTGCGGGTCGGCCATCACCTCTGTTACAGGCCGCGCGGCGTTGAGCATCTGCATGTGGCCGCTGACGGATTGCCAGTAGTAGCCTACAGACTCGTTGATCGTGCTGCAGCCGCTTAAAAGCAGCGCACAGGCCAACGTGAGCAACAGCTTCATGTGGCGCTGACTTCTACCAGGCAGTCGTAAAACACCGGGCCTTTGCCCATGTCGGTCAGGTGCTGGCTGGTGAGCTGGTTCACGTTGGTGCCGTCCAGGCCAAATTTGCGCCACCAGACGCCCAGGCCATTGACCACGCCGGGCCGGGCGCGTATGGACACTTCAGCTTTGACTTTGTAGCTGCCGCGCTGATTGAAGACGTTAACAATGGTGCCTGTGGTGATGCCGCGCGGTGCTGCATCGTCCGCATGGATTTCCAGCACCGGCTCAACTTCAATATTGCGCAGGCTGGTCACGTTGACGAAGGTGGAGTTTAAAAAATTGCGGGCGGGCGGCGAGATCATCGCCAGCGGATAGTCGTTTGAAGCACCGCTCAATTCGTAGTTGGCGACATGGTCTGGCAGGCCGTCCAGGCCCTGATCTGCCAGCCGCTGGCTGAAACATTCGCACTTGCCAGATGACGTGGGGAAGTTGCCGTTGGCAAACGGCGCTTGGGGCAGTTGGAGCGTGGCAAAGCCATTGGCCAGCAGCTCATCAAAGTCAACCTTGTCGCCAAACGCCGCGCGGCACAGGGTTTCGTCATCGTCTTTGAAACTAGCCTCATCAAAACCCATGTGCGCCGCCAGCTCACGAAAGATTTGCGTGTTGGTTTTGCTTTGGCCCAGCGGCGCAATGGCCGGGCGGTTCAGCAACACGTCGGTATGGCCGTAAGACAGGTGAATGTCCCAGTGTTCCAGTTGCGTGGTGGCCGGCAAGATGTAGTCGGCGTAGTCGGCGGTGTCGGTTTGAAAGTGCTCCAGCACCACGGTGAACAGGTCTTCACGCGCAAAGCCTTGCACCACCTTGCCCGACTCTGGTGCGACAGCCACAGGGTTGCTGTTATAGACGATCAGCGCTTCAATTTTTGGGCCGAAGTCATTCGAGCCATCTTGCAAAAGTGCATTGCCAATGGTGCTCATGTTGAGGGTGCGTGGCGTGTGACCCGCCAGCAAATCAGGCCGCTGCAATGCCGCTTTGTCAACCGGAAACTGGCCTGAACTGCTGAGCAACACGCCGCCCGCCCGATGCCGCCACGCGCCAATCAGCGCGGGCAGGCAGGCAATAGCCCGCGTCGCGTTGCCGCCGCCGCGCACCCGCTGCATGCCGTAGTTCAGCCGGATGGCAGCGGGCTGTTGGCGGGCCTTGCACTGGCCATAGTCACGCGCCAGGCTTTTGATTTGCTCTGCAGGTACGCCGCATACAGTTGCAGCCCGCTCAGGGTTCCATAGCAGGGCACGCTCTTTTAATGCCGCCCAACCCACCGTATGTTGGGCAATGAAGTCATGGTCGAGCCAATCATTCTTAATCAACTCATGCATGACTGCCAAAGCCAATGCAGCGTCTGTACCTGGCAGCAATGCAATGTGCTCATGGCACTTTTCAGCGGTTTCGCTTCTTCTGGGGTCAATGCAAATCAGCTTCGCGCCATCACGTTTGGCCTGTTGCGCATAGCGCCAAAAGTGCAGATTGCTGCCAATTGAGTTGCTGCCCCAGATGATGATGAGTTTGGACTCGGCAAAAAACTCGACCCGCATGCCGACCTTGCCGCCCAGTGTTTGCGTCAAGCCTTCAGTACCCGCAGCAGAACAGATGGTGCGGTCCAGCAGCGATGCGCCCAGGCGGTTAAAAAACCGGCCTGCCATGGCCTCGCCCTGCACCAGGCCCATCGTGCCGGCATAGCTGTAGGGCACTATCGCTTCAGGGTCTCTGGCGGCAATGGTTTTGAGCTTGCTGGCAATGTCGGTGAGCGCCTCATCCCAAGAGACAGGCGCAAATTGCCCAGAGCCTTTGAGCCCCGTGCGCTTGAGCGGCGTGAGCAGCCGTTCCGGGTGGTGGGTGCGCTCGGCATAGCGCGAGACCTTGTTGCACAGCACACCGCCCGTTTGCGCGTGCGCCGGGTTGCCTTGCACTTTGATGGCCATGCCGTTTTCAGTAGTCGTCAACAGCGCGCAGGTGTCGGGGCAGTCATGCGGGCAAGCGCCACGCACCACGGTTGACGGCGCAGCTTTCAAATGGCTGACAGTCGTTTGTATGACAGGGCTCTTACTAGTGGTTTTTTGCATGGGCTGAGCCTATATTGTCATGAGACAAAAAAACGTTGCTGGAGACAAACATGTTGCATACAGAAAAAATCCTTCAAATCAAAGCATGGCGCTTCAAAACCTTCATGGTAGCGGCATTGGCGCTGTTGGCACTGGCCAGCCAGGCGCAAGACGGCATCGGCAAAAGCGCCATTACCCTCGGCCAATCCGCCGCCCTGACTGGGCCGTCAGCGACTTTGGGTGTGCCGTTTACCCAGGGTGCCAAGCTGTATTTTGACCGCTTGAACAACGCAGGCGGCATCAATGGCCGCAAGGTTGAGCTGGTCAGCATCGACGACGCAGGCAACCCGGAGCAAGCGGTGGCCAACACCAAAAAGCTGTTGTCGCAAGGCGTGCTTTCATTGTTTGGCTATGTTGGCTCGCCACAGGTGACAGCGGTCAATGCCCAGCTCAACAGTGCAGATGTTGTGTTGTTTGGTGCCATGGCGGGGGCTGACGAGTTGCGCGGCTCGCTCTACCCCAACGTCTATTCCATTCGCCCCGGCTACTCTGAAGAGGCGGCGGTCATTACCAAGCATGCTGAAACGCTGGGCATGAAAAAGCTGGCCATCGTGCATGCCAAAGACGCAGAATCGCTTGCGGCACTTGACTCGGCCGAACGTACCATGCATGGCCTGGGTGCCAACCTGGTCATCAAGGCCAGCTTTGATGCGCTGGACAAAACTGTAGCGGCCAAGCCCCAGTCAGTTTTGCTGATCAGCGACCCGAAAGCGGCTGCGACAACCATTCGTGACCTGCGCGCCAAAGGCTACAAAGGCCCGATATACGGTTTTTCAAACACCGGTGAAAGCCTGCTGGCCGAGCAACTGGGCGCTGCCGGGGCAGGCGTGGTGCTGGTGCGCGTCACGCCGCGTTCAGACAACGCCAAAAGCACCCTGGTGCGCGAGCTGCTGGCCGACGCAGCCGCTGCCAAAGTGGGTAAAGCCAACGTCTACATGCTCGAAGGCTACATCGCCGCATGGGCGTACACCGAGGCGCTGCGCAAAGCTGGCAAAGAGCCGACCCGCGCCAAGCTGCGCAAGGCACTGGACGGCTTGCAGGAGATGAACCTGGGCGGCTTCAGAATCCACTTTGACGGCGACAGGGTGGGCTCCAAGATGGTGGAGTTGAGTCTGATTGACGGGGCGGGGCGGGTGCGGGAGTAGCGCAAGCATCAGAGCAGCAACCGTGGTCAGTTATGCTAACCACCGCCCCTGATATTTGCTTCTCACCATGCCTTTGCCCCCTCCTTCAGCCCTCATCAAGCTCTTGCGGCCACACCAGTGGCTTAAAAATGGCTTTGTGCTGGCTGGGTTGCTGTTCAGCCAGCTCTGGAGCAACACTGTTTTTGTCGAGCGGGTACTGCTGGCTTTTGCCGCATTTTGCTGTGCGTCCAGCCTGGTTTATCTGTTCAATGACTGGCATGACCGCCAGCAGGACGCGCTGCACCCGACCAAACGCAACCGCCCATTTGCCAGTGGGGCTGTGTCTGCAACGTCTGGTCTTGCTTTGGCTGCCTTGCTGCTGGCTGGTGCTGTATGGCTGGCGTGGGGCAACCCGGTTTTGCTGGCGCTGCTGGCGATTTATGGGCTGCTGAACCTGGCGTATTCGCTGCGCCTTAAAACCGTGCCGGTGGTCGATGTGTTCATCATTGCATCGGGTTTTATGCTGCGCTTGCTGGCGGGCACAGTGGCGGTGGGGATTGCGCCGTCGCACTGGCTGCTGCTGACCGGCATGTTTGTGGCGCTGTTTTTGGGCTTTGCCAAACGCAAGGCCGAAAGTTTTCATGCGCCCGCCAGTCAGCGCCAGGTGCTGGCGCTTTATCCACCAGCGCTGCTTGACACTTTTATCGCCATGACCATGACGGCGATGCTGATCACCTATTGTTTGTTTGCCATCAGCCCCGAGTCGCAGTTTCGTCATGGTGAGCGGCTGATTTACACCGCGCCGCTGGTGATTTTTGCCATGCTGCGCTATACCTTCCAGGTACACCGGGGTCGGGGTGAAGACGTAGCGCGCGACCTGCTGCGCGACCCCTGGATCATCGTTACCGGCATCTGCTGGGTTGGCTTTTTTGTATTGAGCCGCTTCTGGGACCGGTTGCAGTGAGCGTGTCACGCTGGCTGGTTGCCGCAGGGTTGGGCTCGTTGCTGCTTCGGCTTTACATCGCCAACACATTTCCCATCACGGGCGATGAAGCGTTTTTTTACTGGTGGGGCGTTTACTCCGACTGGGGCTACTACGACCACCCGCCTATGGTCGGCTGGCTGATAGCGGCCATGCGCGCTGTTTTCGGCGACAGCCTTTGGTCGATTCGTTTGCCCGTGGTGTTGCTGCCGCTGGGCATTGGGGCGGCACTCTGGTGGGGTTTACAAGGTGTTGATAGAACGCGCGCCGCCTGGGCGGTAGCTTTGTTTTGGCTCGCGCCCCTGAACTGGCTCAACACACTGATGACCACCGACACGCCGCTGATCTTCTGGTCGGTGCTGTCAGTCGCTGCCTTGATGCGGGCTGAGCGACGTACACATCCCGCTTACGGTCTGTATGCACTGTCTGGGGTGTTCATCGGTTGCGCTTTTTTGTCCAAGTATTTTGCGGTGGTGCTGGGGCTGACGTACATCGTTTACTTTGCGCTGTACCGGCGCGACAGGTTGGCGGGCTTTGCGCTGCTGGTCATTTGCTCACTGCCGTTCGCTCTGATTAACTTGGGCTACAACGTGTCGCACGGCTGGCCCAACATCATGTTTAACCTGTACAACCGCAACGAAGGCGCTGTGTTTGAGTGGCGCAAGCCACTGATGTATGTGGGCATGATGGCTTACCTGGTCACGCCTGTGGCGTTGTGGCTGGCGTTCAAACATCGCAGTGCCCTTGCAGGCGTCGGCTGCAGGTCATGCACGCATCGTTTGCTGGTCTGCCTCGTGGTCGTGCCATTGCTGTTTTTTGCACTGCTGTCAGGCAAAAAAGTCATTGGCCTGCACTGGGTGCTGTCGTTTTACCCCTTTGGTTTTGCGCTGCTGGCGATTGCCTTGCCGCTTGAAAAACTCAAAACGGCGGCACTGGGTCTGGCTGTGTTTGCGGGTTTGCATGTGGCGGTTGTTGGCGGGCTGTACATGACCACGCTGGATACCTGGCGTACCGTTACACCGCTGTCAAAAATCTACCCACAAGTCATCCGCAGCTACAAGACGGCGGACATCCTCCAACAAATCGACAAGCCCGGCGTGGTGCTGATGGCCGATGCCTACACAGCCGCGTCGATCTACGGCTTTGAGCGACGCCAGTACATGCCGGTGTTTGGGGCAGGGCGCTTTCATGCGCGGCAAGACGACATGCTGGTGGATTTTTCGGTTTACCAGGGCAAAACGATTCGCGTCATCACGGGTGCTGCGCCCAACCTTGATGACTTCAAACCCTATTTTGAAAACGTCTCTGCCATCACAGTGACGCAAAACGGCGTGCCTTTTTATGTCGTTGAAGGTGTTCGCTTTAACTACCCTGCCTACCAGCAAGGCGTGCTGGGTGAGATTTTCAAGCGCTGGTACAACATCCCCATATGGCTACCCATGACGGGTTGCCCGTTTTGCGAGCGGTATTGTGGGCAAGTCAGATGCTCTTGAATCAGCCGATTGTGATTGCCGCGTTTGACTTTGACGGCACGCTGACCCGGCGCGACACTTTGATGCCGTTTTTGGCGCGCGGCCTAGGCTGGCCAAGATTTTTGCTGGCGTTGCTGATGTGTTCACCTTGGCTGGCTGCTTTTGTATTGCGTTTGATTCCGAACCATGTTGCCAAGCAAAAGCTGTTACTGGCAACGCTCAAAAACAAAACCACATTTGACATGGACGACTGGACAAGCCGCTGGCTGGCCAACGACTTCCCCGGTCAGTTGCAAGGCTGGACGATGGCCCGACTGGCCGAGCACCAGCAGGCTGGTCACTGCTGCGTGCTGGTCAGCGCATCGCCCGACATTTATTTAAAGCGCGTCGCCAAGGACTTGGGTTTTGACGCACTGCTGTGTACCGAGATCGCGGTGGAGGGCGGCCGACTGACAGGCCAGATGAAAACACCCAATTGCCACGGCGATCAAAAAGTGCTGCGCCTGAAGGCCTGGATGGCTGAGCGCTTTGGCTTGAGTAGCGGCGCACAAGTTGTGTATGCCTACGGCGACACATCAGGCGACAAACCCATGCTGCGGTTGGCGGCGCATGCTTTTTATCGAAGCAAGCCCTGGAAAGGCTAAAAAAGCCTGAAAACACGCTTTTTTAAGTGCATTTTAGGCCTGCAGCGCAATGAATACGGGCGTAAGCAGCTCCTGAAATAAGAGCAATTTCAGTGCCGTAGCGATCAATCTTCCAGTTCAGCCTTGGCCATTTCCACGTCCAGTCGCTCGGTAGCGTCCAGTGGTTTGCTGGCGGCGGCTTGTTCGTACAGCTTGGTGGCGTCTTTCATTTTTTTGTCGCCTTCCAGCATCACCATGCCGTTGGCTTGCTCGATCATCGCTATCGCTGATGTGGGGTTCAGTTCAAGCGCTTTTTTGAACAGGCTCAGTCCCACGTCTTTTTTCGCGCCGTAGGTCATGCCGCCAATCAGCGAGCCGACTTTGTCAATCACTTCGGCGTGGAAAGCCGCCAGTGCAATGTGGGCGTCGGCATGTTTGGGTTGCAGCTTGATGGCTTGTTCAAGCGCCTGCTTGACCTTGGTGCCCAAGCCCTGCGCCAGTGCCTTGGCCACGCTGATGCCCTGGCCGTAGCGGCCCAGCGCGTAGGCTTGCCAGTAGAAGGCATTGGCGTTTTTGGGGTCGGTTTTTTGCAGGGCTTCGGCGCGCTCGGCGGCCTCCATGAACATATCGAGCTTGGGCTTTTCTTTGGTTTCCAGGTAGTTGGCGTAAATACAGGCCGCCTTGTTGGCGACCGTCACACCCTCATCGCCAACTTTCATGCCCGCGTCAAACGCCTTTTGAAATTCACCGTTGTGAAACAGCACCCAGGCTGCCAGCACGGCTGCGTCTTTGGGCAGCGGTTCGCAGTCGCCCTGGTGCAGGCGTGCCCAGTTTTTCTTCAAGCTGGCGGCGTCAAAACTGTAGTCGCCTGCGTGGGGGAAAGCTGTCCATTTGGCCATTTTTTGTCTCCTTCGTTTTAATTTAAGTCGTGGTCTAAAACCCGATATTACTCAAGTTGTGTGAACGCTGGTGTAAGCGCTGACCAACGCCTGCAAATGCGCCCGTTGGCTTTGCTCCAGATACGGCACCAGCAGGTTCAGCACATGGTGCGCGCCACGCAGCAGGGCGGCCTGGGCGTTTTCAGGCTCCAGCGCCTTGCGCGGGTCACGCACGTACTCAAAACTCAGCCAGTAGGTCAGCACCACCACCATGCTGGTGGCGGTGGCCTCAACTTCGCGGGAGTCAATGCTGACGGCGCCTGCCCGGCTCATGCTGTCTAGCAGGGCTTTGACAGACCGGGTTTTGTTCTTCAGCACCCACTGAAAATGTGTTTCCAGCCTGCGGTTTTTGCTCAGCAAATCATTCAGGTCGCGGTACAAAAAGCGGTATTGCCAGATCAGTTCAAACAGCGTGTGCATGAAAAACCAGGCGTCTTCGACGTTGCGCACGCCGTCGCTGGCATTGAGCAGCTCGCTCAGAGACTTTTCATAGCGGTCAAACAGCGAGTTGATCAGCTCGTCTTTGGCCGGGTAGTGGTAGTACAGGTTGCCGGGGCTGATCGACAACTCGGCTGAAATGAGCGTGGTCGACACATTGGGCTCGCCAAAGCGGTTGAACAGCTCCAGCGTGACTTCAAGGATGCGTTCAGCAGTGCGGCGCGGCGCTTTTTTCGCCATGGTGTGGGCCCAGTAGTTTACTGTACTCTAACCCAGCGCTAGATGCTGGTCATTAGGGATGTCCAGCAAGCGCACGCGCTGGTTTAACGGCGTGGCTAAGGTCGTTCATGATTTCTTCAAGCGACGCAATCGCCCGGCCCACCCGTGTGGCAGCGGGCAAGGGTGCTGCCAGTTGGCGCTTGGGGTCGTCGAGCAGCGCCATGTTTAACGTGATGCCGTGCCGCGACAGTTGGCTCGCCAGCGTGGTTTTGCGTGAGCGCAGCATGTGCCGGGTGCTCTGATAAGCATGCTCGGCCATCTGACGGCGCTCGCGGTAACTGAAAGTGTTGGCCAAAAACATGGCTGTGTCTCGGTGGTCAGGCTCCAGCAGCACGATGTCAGTGTTGGGGTAGCTGTGCTCGTAGTGCTTCATGCCCAGCTCAAGGCGCGAATGGATCATGGCTCTGAAGGTTTGGCTCATCACGGCAGGCAGGCCACCGTCAATGATGCGGGGGATGCGTTTGCTGATGCCGAACTTTTGCGCCAAGGGCTGTGGCCGGGTCGCATCAAAGGGCACGAGTGGGTTCAGGCAAAACATCAGGTCAATGCCTTCGTCCATCGCCACGCCGGCGTGCATGGTTTTTTTCAATGCGCCATCGACAAAATACTGGTTGTCAATTTCTACCGGCGGGAAAAGCCCTGGCAGCGCCGAGCTGGCCTGCACGGCTTTTGATATCGGCACATGATCCCAGCCGGGCTGGCCAAAGGGCGCGGCGTCGCCGCTGTCGAGGTTGGTCGTGACCAGTGTCAGTTTGGCTTTGAGCGCGCGGAAGTCATTGGTGCGGCCGGGTTTGGTAAAAAATCGTGTCAAACGCACATCAATTTCGTCGTTTGAAAAAACGCCAGTCGGCAATGCCGAGCCCAGCGCTTCAAGTGCGTTGAGCAGCGTTTTGCCGCCAAAAGTGGCACGCCACAAGCTGGACGCCAGCAAGCCCGGCAGCATGATGCTGCGACGCAAAAATTCGCCATAAGCAGGCACCATCAGCCAGGCCGGGTCAAACACTTCAGACGGCTCAGCGTCGGTTTCAATGAAGGCCGCACACAGCTCGCGCGGCGTCATGCCATTGGCCAAGCCTGCCGCAATAAACCCGCCAGCAGAAACACCGACGTAATGATGCAGGTTGGTAAAAGAAATACCTTCTAGCGATTCATCGAGGGCGCACAACGCACCGATCTCGTAAATCGCGCCCAACGGTCCGCCGCCTGCAAGCGCGAGGCCGATGCGCGGTTTTTTTGCGACTGAGTTGCTTTTCAAACTGATTTTTTAGCAGCGGGTCGCTTGGCTGCTGGTGCAGCTGCCTTCTTGGCCGCAGGCTTGGCTGCGGTTTTTGCCGAGCTTGTAGCAGCAGGCGCCTTTGCACTCATTTTTTGGACGCTTTTGTTCAGCTCGTCGATGCGGGCAATCAGCGCTTCAACGTCTTTGGCTGATGGCACGCCCAGCTTGTTCAGCGCTTTGGCCACGCGGTCTTCAAAAATGCTCTCCAGCTTGTCCCACTGCTGGCCAGCCTTTGACTGGATGTCGCCGGCCATGTTGGCCATCTTGCTGGTGGCTTCAGACAGCTTTTCTTCAGCCACGGCTTGGGTTTTACGCTGGATCGACAGGCCTTCTTTCATGAGTGACTCATAAACCTTGCCACCGCCTTCTTGTGCTTTGGCAAATGCGCCCAAACCGGCCAGCCAGATTTGCTGGGCTGATTCTTTCACGGCACTTGCCAGATGCGGGCTCGCTGCCTTGTCGGCGCTCATTTTTTGCAGTTTTTTGACCATGGGGTGCTCCGTTCGGTTTGAGTCGTTGATGTGCATTAATGTAAATGCCCCACTGCTGATTGGGTAGGCATGGGCTTCTAGAAAACTAGGGTGTGCTGCCTATTGAACGCATAGCTAAGCTTTAGCGCGGGTTTTCGCTGAATAGGAAAACCCGCGATTCAGGCAAGAATCGCAAGCTGAACTGTTTGCAGCAACCCATAAAAGGAAACCCAACATGCATTATTTCGTCACTGGCGCTACAGGCTTCATCGGCAAACGCCTGGTTAAAAAACTGCTGGAGCGCAAAGGCAGCGTCGTGCATTTCCTGTTGCGCCCTGAAAGCGCTGGCAAGGCCGCTGCTCTTCGTGAGTACTGGGGCGTGAGCGCTGCGCGCGCTGTGGCTGTGCATGGTGATCTGACGACGAAAAAATTGGGTGTCAGTGCCGATGACGTTAAAAAACTCAAAGGTCAGATCGACCATTTCTACCACCTGGCAGCGGTCTATGACCTGGGCGCTGACGAAGAAAGCCAGACTGCCGTCAACATCGACGGCACGCGCAATACGGTCGAGTTTGCCAAGGCGATTGAGGCCGGGCACTTTCACCATGTGTCGTCGATTGCGGCGGCGGGTTTGTATGAGGGTGTGTTCCGTGAGGACATGTTTGAAGAGGCTGAAAACTACGATCACCCGTATTTCAAAACCAAGCACGAGAGTGAAAAAATCGTCCGCAAAGAATGCAAAGTGCCGTGGACAGTGTTCCGCCCCGCGATGGTGGTGGGCGACAGCACCACGGGTGAGATGGACAAGATTGACGGCCCATACTATTTCTTCAAGCTGATCCAGCGCATGCGCCAGTTACTGCCGCCGTGGATGCCGTCTGTTGGCCTGGAAGGCGGGCGCGTCAATATCGTGCCGGTTGACTTTGTGGTCGATGCACTGGACCACATCAGCCACCAGGCAAATGTGACCAAAAAGTGCTTCCATTTGGTGGACCCAGTCGGCTACCGCGTGGGCGATGTGCTTGACATCTTTAGCAAGGCGGCGCATGCGCCCAAGATGAATCTGTTCATCAATGCCGCGCTGCTGGGCTTTATTCCGAAAAGCGTTAAAAAAGGCTTGATGGCACTGGCGCCAGTGCGCCGGATTCGATCAACCGTGATGAAGGACTTGGGCGTGCCCGAGGACATGATGACCTTCATCAATTACCCCACGCGTTTTGACAGCCGTGACATGACGGCAGCGCTCAAGGGTTCAAATATTTCATGCCCCAATTTGCGTGACTACGCTTGGCGCTTGTGGGACTACTGGGAGCGGCATCTTGACCCCGCGCTGCACATTGACCGTTCGCTCAAAGGCACAGTTGGCGGCAAAGTGGTGCTGGTCACAGGTGGCTCGTCAGGCATTGGCCTGTCGGCATCCATGAAGTTCGCCGAGGCGGGCGCGATCACCATCATTTGCGGCCGGGGTGAAGACAAGCTGGCCGAGGCGAAAAAAGAAATCATGGCATTTGCTGGAAAAGATGCAAAAGTCTTTACCTATTCAGTGGACATTGCCGACGCCGCAAGCTGCGCAGAATTCGTCAAAACGCTGGAAGAAGTCCACGGTGGCGTTGACTTTTTGATCAACAACGCAGGCCGGTCTATCCGCCGCGCGATTGAAGCCAGTTATGACCGCTTTCATGACTATGAGCGCACCATGCAGCTGAACTACTTTGGCTCGTTACGCGTCACCATGGGCTTGCTGCCCGGCATGGTAGCCAAGCGCAAAGGCCATGTGGTGAATTTGAGCTCCATCAGCGTGCTGGTCAATGCCCCTCGCTTTTCAGCTTATGTTGCATCTAAAGCGGCACTTGACGCCTGGACAGCTTGCGCCGCCAGCGAGTTTCAGGATCAGGGCATCACTTTCACTACCGTCAACATGCCGCTGGTTCGCACGCCCATGACAGCGCCAACAAAGATCTACGAAAACATGCCGTTGTTGGACCCAGAAGTCGCCGCCGACATGGTGGTGCAGTCGTGCATCAACAAACCCACCCGCGTGGCTACGCGCCTGGGCACATCGGTAGCGTTGTTGCACGCTGTTGCGCCGCGTGTCACGCAGATCATGATGAACACCACCTTCAGGATGTTCCCTGACAGTTCGGCTGCCAAGGGCATCAAGGGCGAAAAGGTTGCCAAGCCAGGCTTGTCAGCAGAAGCCACGGCGATGGCCGAGATGATGCGCGGCATTCATTTCTGATCCTGTTCAGCAGTTAAGGCATGGGATAATTTAAGCGCAGCCAACTGGCGCTGCTTACAAGGACTCCCATGCTGTTGGTGACTGGTGGCGCTGGTTTTATTGGCTCGAATTTTGTGCTGGACTGGCTTTCACAGTCAGACGAGCCTGTTGTCAACCTAGACAAGCTGACTTACGCTGGCAACCTTGAAAATCTGACATCGCTGGAGGGTGACAGTCGCCATGTTTTTGTCAAAGGCGACATAGGTGATTCAGCACTGGTTGCCAAGTTGCTAGCAACGCATCAGCCGCGCGCCGTCGTCAATTTTGCGGCGGAGTCGCATGTAGACCGCTCAATTCACGGGCCAGAAGATTTCATTCAAACCAACATCGTGGGCACGTTTCATTTGCTGGAGGCGGTACGTGCTTATTGGGGCGGTTTGCAAGGTGATACCAAGACCAGTTTTCGCTTTTTGCATGTTTCAACCGACGAGGTGTATGGCTCGTTGGGCTTGGGCGATGCCGCCTTTACCGAGTCGCACCCTTACGCTCCTAACAGCCCGTATTCAGCCAGCAAGGCGGCCAGCGACCATCTGGTGCGGTCGTACCACCACACTTATGGGCTGCCGGTGCTCACCACCAATTGCAGCAACAACTACGGCCCCTATCACTTTCCTGAGAAGCTGATTCCGCTGATCATTGTCAACGCGCTGGCGGGCAAACCCTTGCCGGTGTATGGCGACGGCCAGCAAATCCGTGACTGGTTGTACGTCAAAGACCATTGCAGCGCCATACGTGAAGTGCTGGCCGGTGGCAGGGCGGGGGAGGTCTACAACGTCGGCGGGTGGAATGAAAAACCGAATCTCGACATCGTTCATACCCTGTGCCGGTTGCTGGACGAGCTGCGACCTAAAGCAGATGGCAACAGCTACCAGTCACAAATTTCTTACGTCACAGACCGCCCGGGCCACGACAGGCGCTACGCGATTGATGCCAGCAAAATTGAGCGAGAGCTGGGATGGCGGCCAGCAGAAACATTTGAGACCGGCGTTCGCAAAACGGTTGACTGGTATTTGGCCCATGCCGACTGGGTGGCGAATGTGCAAAACGGCAGTTATCGGGAATGGGTGACCAAACAGTACGCCAAGGTATGATTATTTTTCGATTCGCATCAACCAGGAGTGCGGCATGGCAATGACTTGGCAAGAAGTGATAGACAGCCCTTATTTACAAAATCTCCCTTTCAAAATTGAGCTGAGTAAATGGGGAAAAGTTGAAATGAGCCCTGCATCCAACCTGCATGGCAAGCGGCAGGTTGACATTTCAAGTGAACTACGAAAAAAACGCGGAGGCATTGTTATTTCGGAATGCAGCATCCAAACCGACGACGGCGTGCGCGTAGCCGACGTTGCGTGGATATCGAATGCACTTTACGCCCGGTTCGGCACTCAAACCCCCTACCCACAAGCGCCTGAGTTGTGCGTTGAAATCATGTCCCCCAGCAACACCTGGGCTGAAATGCACATGAAGGCAGGTTTGTATTTAAAAGCGGGTGCCAAAGAAGTATGGATAGAACCCCTCGATGGCAAACGCACCGTCATCAAGCCGCCCTGAAAATCCAGCCTTCATGAAGATTCTGCTTTTTGGGAAAAACGGCCAAGTTGGTTGGGAACTGCAGCGCAGCCTGAGTCCGCTGGGTGAAGTGATTGCGCTGGACAGGCGCAGTACCGAGCTGTGTGGTGACCTGGCTGATTTGAGCGGCATCACAGAAACTGTACGGCGGGTAGCGCCTGATGTCATCGTTAATGCCGCCGCCTACACGGCCGTAGACAAGGCTGAAAGCGACGCTGAGACTGCGCAAATTCTCAACGCAGCAGCCCCAGGCGTTCTGGCCGAAGCGGCCAATGCTGTTGGCGCATGGCTGGTGCATTATTCAACCGACTATGTATTTGACGGCAGTGGCAGCACACCCTGGCTTGAAACCGATGCCGCTGGGCCACTCAATGTGTATGGCCAAACCAAACTTGAAGGCGAAAAGCTCATCGCCAGCCGTTGCGACAAACACCTGATTTTTCGCACCAGCTGGGTTTACGCCGCGCGCGGCGGTAACTTTGCCAAGACCATGCTCCGCCTGGCGCAGGAGCGTGAAACACTGAATGTGATCAACGACCAGTTTGGTGCGCCTACCGGGGCAGACTTGATTGCAGATGTGACGGCGCACGCGATTGTCAGTGTCATACGCAAACCTGATGATGCAGGTGTTTATCACCTGGCTGCAAGCGGTGAAACCACCTGGTTTGACTATGCAAAATACGTTGTAGATCAATCAATTCGGGCGCAAACAGCTCCTGAAATAATAGTAAAAAAGATTAATCCAGTGACTACCAGCGCCTTCCCCACAGCAGCTCAGCGCCCTCACAATTCGCGCCTGAACACAACTAAACTTCAGCAAACTTTCGCACTGCAACTGGCGTCTTGGCAACAAGGCGTGGCACGAATGCTGGCTGAATCCCAACCCAACAAAATATGACCCTTCCATCAAAACCCCGTAAAGGCATCGTCCTGGCTGGTGGCTCTGGCACACGCCTGCACCCGGCCACATTGGCCATGAGCAAGCAGTTGCTGCCGATTTACGACAAGCCCATGGTGTACTACCCGCTCAGCACCTTGATGGTGGCGGGTATTCGTGATGTACTCATCATCAGCACGCCGCAAGACACGCCACGGTTTGAACAACTGCTTGGCGACGGTTCGCAGTGGGGCATGAAGCTGCAATACGCAGTGCAGCCCAGTCCTGACGGCTTGGCGCAAGCCTTCATCATTGGTGAAAAGTTTCTGGCAGGCGCACCCAGCGCGCTGGTGCTGGGCGACAACATTTTTTATGGCCATGACCTGCAGACGCTACTGATACAGGCTGATGCCAATGATGTGGGCGCAACCGTCTTTGCCTACCATGTACATGACCCTGAGCGTTATGGCGTGGTGGCGTTTGATGCAATGGGCAAAGCCAGCAGCATTGAAGAAAAACCCGCTGCACCCAAAAGCAACTATGCGGTAACGGGTCTTTATTTTTACGACGAGCAGGTCGTTAACATTGCAAAATCCATCAAGCCCAGCGCCCGGGGTGAACTCGAAATCACAGCCGTGAATCAGGCGTACCTGGAGCGCAGCCAACTCAAGGTGCAAATCATGAACCGTGGTTATGCTTGGCTGGACACGGGCACGCATGACAGCCTGCTGGACGCAGGGCAGTTCATTGCCACACTTGAAAGACGCCAGGGTTTAAAAATTGCCTGCCTGGAAGAGATTGCCTGGCGCAATGGCTTCATCGATGATGCCCAACTGGCAAAACTGGCCGCACCACTGGCTAAAAATGGCTATGGCCAGTATTTACTGCGCCTGCTGAATGAACAAGGTAGACCATGAAAGTAACCGCAACAACCATCGCTGACGTCCTCATCGTTGAGCCCAAAGTATTTGGTGATTCGCGCGGGTTCTTTTTTGAAAGCTTTAACCAGCGCGACTTTAATGCCGCAACGGGCATCGACTTCAGTTTCGTACAGGACAACCACAGCCGTTCAGGAAAAGGTGTGTTGCGCGGCCTGCATTACCAGTTAGGCAAGCCTCAAGGCAAGCTGGTTCGGGTGGTGCGCGGCGCTGTTTTTGACGTGGCGGTTGATATTCGGCCAGCATCACCCACCTTCGGCAAATGGTTTGGCATGGAGCTCAATGAGCATGACAACCGGCAGCTTTGGGTGCCGCCTGGTATGGCTCATGGATTTTTGGTGCTGAGTGACAGTGCTGATTTTTTATACAAGACCACCGACTACTACGCGCCGGAGCTAGAACGCTGCATCGCATGGAACGACACGGATTTGGGGATTGAGTGGCCGCTGGACGTGCCCCCCAAACTGTCGGTCAAAGACATTGCAGGGCTGAGTTTCAAGAATTCTGAATTTTAGTGTTCTCGCAAAGCGTCATTGACCAACCAGAAATGTTTTGCCCTGTTCAGTGAATCACGCCTTGCCCGAGCAAAACCTTGAGTCCGGTCAGCCAAAGTATTTTGATGTCAAACCAAAATGACTTTTTTGCCAGGTAAGCCGCATCAAGGGCGACCTTTTCGGGTATCGGCAGCTCATCCCGGCCATTGATCTGCGCCCAGCCGGTCAGTCCTGGCACAAGCGTGTGAACGCCATGTTGTGTCCTCAAATCAATCAAGTCTTGTTGGTTAAACAATGCCGGACGTGGACCGACAAAGCTCATGTCGCCTGTCAAAATACTCCATAACTGAGGCAACTCGTCAAGACTGCTCTTGCGCAGCAGCGGGCCTATGGGCGTGAGGTGCGCACTGGGGTTGGCAAGCAGATGCGTCGCAACTTCTGGTGTGCCTGTACGCATACTGCGAAACTTCGGCATGCTAAAAATTTTGTTGTCGCGCCCCACCCTGTCAGACCAGTAAAGGATGGGACCGGTCGATGTCAGCCGTACCAGCAAAGCGACTATCAATAAAGGAACTGCCAGAACCAGCGTCAAGAGCAGAGCCAGTGCTAAATCAAATAGTCGTTTCAATGACCAACCTCGCGCTTCATAAGCAGTTGTCGCAATAAAATCTTCAAAAAAGCCATTCAACAGCGTTAAATCGCGGCATTTCTGAAGATACAAGTGTTTTGTTCCTGGGCGCTGGTGGGTCAGCAAGACCAGAACAACTTACAATTTTAACCTGCGCTATGGCGGCAAAAGCACTCTTGACGTTTTGACCGATCAGGTTGCTTATCATGCATGCAATACTCAAGCTATCAGATCCGTTTCTCAAACTCCACACTGCACACAGCACCTCATGCATAACTATCCCGTTATCGTTGGTCGAAAAATCCGCGTTGTTGTTGTCGGTTGCGGCCGTATTTCCAACAATCATTTTGAGGCCATCCAAAAGCACGCCGAGCGCATGGAGCTTGTCGGTGTGTGCGACAGCGACGAATCGGCGCTAGCAAATGCGGTTGCGCGCACGGGTGTGCCAGGGTTTCAAAACCTGTCTGAGCTGCTTGTAAATACCGATGCAGATATGGTGATTTTGGCCACGCCCAGCGGCCTGCATCCAGAGCAGGCCGTGCAAGCTGCTCAAGCGGGTCGCCATGTCATGACCGAAAAGCCGATGGCAACACGCTGGCATGACGGCCAGCGCATGGTCAAGGCTTGTGACGAAGCAAATGTGCGGTTGTTCGTTGTCAAACAAAACCGCTTGAATGCCACCTTGCAATTGCTCAAGCGTGCGGTTGAGCAAAAGCGCTTTGGCCGTATCTACATGGTCAATATCAATGTGTTCTGGACACGCCCACAGGCTTATTACGACAGCGCTGCCTGGCGCGGTACCTGGGAGTACGATGGCGGCGCTTTCATGAACCAGGCCAGCCACTACGTCGATCTGCTCGACTGGTTGATCGGCCCCATCGAGAGCGTACAGGCCTATACCAGTACGCTAGAGCGCAATATTCAGGTTGAGGATTCAGGCGTGCTCAATGTTCGCTGGCGCTCGGGTGCGCTTGGGTCCATGAATGTCACCATGCTGACCTACCCCAAAAACATGGAAGGCAGTATCACCATTCTTGGGGAAAAGGGTACCGTCCGCGTCGGTGGTGTTGCTGTCAATGAAATCCAGCAATGGGACTTTGCCGAGCCTCATGCAGATGACGACAAAGTAAAAGCGGCCAGCTATGAAACCACCTCGGTCTATGGTTTTGGCCACCCTCTGTATTACAACAACGTCATCAACACCCTGCGTGGCGAGGCTGAGCCCGAGGCCGACGGGCGCGAAGGCCTCAAAGCACTTGAAGTGCTGATTGCGGTTTACCTGTCTGCCCGGGATGGCAAGCGTGTTCCCTTGCCGCTGGACTATTGACGGCCTGCCTTCATGAGCGTCAGCATTCACCCCAGCGCCATTGTTGATGAAGGCGCGCAAATTGGCTCGGGCAGCCGGGTGTGGCATTGGGTTCATATTTGTGGCGGTGCCCGCATCGGCAAAGACTGCTCCTTTGGCCAAAACGTGTTTGTGGGCAACCGCGTTGTTATTGGCAATAACGTCAAAGTGCAAAACAATGTGTCGGTATACGACGGCGTCGAGATCGAAGACGATGTGTTTTGTGGGCCGAGCATGGTGTTTACCAATGTCTACAACCCCCGCTCCGCCGTTAGCAGAAAAGACGAGTATCTCCCCACCCTCGTACGCAAGGGCGTCACACTGGGCGCCAACTGCACCATCGTTTGCGGCACTGTCATTGGTGAGTATGCCTTTGTCGCTGCGGGCGCTGTCGTCACGCGTGACGTAAAATCATTTGCCTTGATGGCGGGCGTGCCTGCCCGGCAGATCGGGTGGATGAGCCGCTTTGGTGAACGTCTGGGGCTGCCGCTTACAGGCAATGCCTCTTTTGTTTGCCCCAATACCGACGATACCTACCAATTGATAAACGATGAATGTACATGTCTAGCCCGTTGATTCCCTTTATCGATCTCAAAGCTCAATATCAGGCTTTAAAACCTCAAATTCAGCAACGTATCAATGCCGTACTCGACCACGGCCAGTACATCATGGGCCCTGAGGTGCGCGAGCTTGAAGAGCGCCTTGAAGCCTACACGGGCGCCAAACACTGCATCACCTGCGCCAGCGGCACCGAAGCCCTGTTGATCAGCCTGATGGCCCTTGGCATTGGTGCTGGCGACGAAGTGATCACCACACCCTTCACCTTTGCCGCAACGGCAGAGATGATTGTGTTGCTGGGTGCAAAACCTGTGTTTGTTGACGTTGAGCCTGACACATGCAACATCAATGTGGCGTTGATAGAAGCCAAAATAACACCCAAGACGCGCGCCATCATGCCGGTCAGCCTGTACGGGCAGGCAGCCGACATGGACGAAATCAATGCCATTGCAGCGCGGCACGGTAACCTGGCCGTGATTGAGGACGCCGCGCAAAGCTTTGGCGCTGATTACAAAGGCCGTAAAAGCTGCAACTTGAGCACCTTTGGTTGCACCAGCTTTTTCCCCAGCAAACCGTTGGGCTGCTATGGCGATGGCGGTGCCCTGTTTACCAATGACGATGCGCTGGCATTGGCTTGTCGTGAAATCAGAGTTCATGGTCAAAGCCGCCGCTACGTGCATACCCGCGTTGGCTTGGGTGGGCGCATGGACACTTTGCAATGTGCTGTAGTGCTTGCCAAGCTCGAAAGATTTGAGTGGGAAATCGCACGCCGCCTTGAGATTGGCCAGCTTTACAACGAAACACTGGATGCGCTTGGCGTTGCCCGTGTGCAGCAGCGGGCCGACCGCAACAGCGTCTATGGCCAATACACGGTACTTGTGGACGACCGCGATGTGGTGCAACAAAAGCTGAAAGAGGCAGGTATACCGACTGCGGTGCATTACCCAATCCCGTTGAACCTACAGCCAGCTTATGCCCACCTTTGTTGCCCCGACTGCACACCCCATGCTGCCGCTGTTGCCAAACGCGTCATGAGCTTGCCCATGCACCCGGACCTGTCGTCTCTTGAAGTCAATCGAATCGCGGCTGCATTAGCTGAAACAACCGTCTTAGAAAGAAGTATTTAAATGGAACTGCAAGGTAAAAAACTGGTACTTATCGGCGGTGCAGGCCTGATTGGCTCGCACACGGTAGACCACCTCGTTAAAGAAGATGTCAAAGAAATCGTTATTTACGACAACTTTGTACGTGGCCGCGTTGAAAACCTTCAACAAGCATTGAAAGACCCGCGCGTCAAAATCTTTGAAGCGGGCGGTGATGTACTTCAGACCGACATTCTTGAGGCCGCCCTTGAGGGTGCCGATGGCGTGTTTCACCTTGCGGCGCTATGGCTCTTACAGTGCCACGAATTCCCCAGAAGTGCTTTTGATGTCAATGTGCGCGGCACCTTCAATGTGATGGAAGCCTGCGTCAAAAAAGGTGTCAAACGTCTTGTGTATTCATCTTCCGCATCGGTGTACGGTGATGCCGTTGAAGAGCCCATGACTGAAGACCACCCCTTCAACAACCAGAATTTTTATGGCGCTACGAAGATCTGTGGCGAAGCCATGTTGCGGCCATTTCACTACCGCTACGGCTTGAACTATGTCGGCCTGCGCTACATGAACGTCTATGGCCCGCGCCAGGACTACCATGGCGCGTACATCGCCGTCATCATGAAAATGCTCGACGCCATTGATCGTGGCGACAGCCCGACCATCATGGGCGATGGCTCAGAAGCCTTTGACTTTGTTGCCGTCGAAGACTGCGGCCTTGCCAATGTTTGCGCAATGAAGGCTGAAACAAAAGACCGCTTTTATAACGTTGGCACAGGCAAACGCACATCCCTCAAACAGCTTGCAGAAATGCTGCTGGTACTGACGGACTGCAAAAAGCCCATTACCTATGCGCCGCGCAGCCAGGCAACTTTGGTTCGCAACCGTATTGGGTCAGCCAAACGCGCCAGCGAAGAAATTAACTTCACCGCCGACATTGATTTGATGGACGGCTTGAAGCGACTGATTGAGTGGCGCGCAACTCATAAGGCCGAGGTTGCGGACAGACGCCGCGCTGTGGGGTTGGCGGCATGAGCGAGGTTGCAACGATGAATATCCCTATCGCGCGTACGAGCCTGCTTGAGGCTGAAATTCAGAGCGTGCTTGAGCCGCTTCGCAGTGGCTGGTTGGTGCAGGGGCCTAAAGTTCGTGAATTTGAGGAAAAGTGGTCTGCATTTACTGGCGCAGAGCATTCGATTGCAGTGACGTCGTGTACGACAGCTCTTCATCTCTCATTGGCCGCATTGGGTTTTGGGCCAGGCGATGAAGCCATCGTGCCTGCATTCACCTGGATTTCAACTGCTAACGTGATAGAACACTTAGGCGGCAAGGTGGTGTTTTGCGACATCGATCTGGCAACGTTTAATCTGGACGTTTCCCAGCTTGAGAAACTGGTCACGCCCAAAACAAAAGCCATTCTTCCCGTTCACTTGTTTGGCTTGGCTGCTGACATGTCCGCAGTTTTGGCGTTTGCTACAAAACACAAGCTGTCAGTTGTAGAAGACGCAGCCTGTGGCTTCGGCACCCGATACCAAGGCAAACATGTGGGTACTTTGGGTGATACCGGTTGCTTCAGTTTTCATCCGCGCAAGGCAATAACAACGGGCGAGGGCGGTATGGTGACTACCAACAACGCCGAGCTCGCCGCCAAGTTGCGCCGCTTGCGCGACCATGGCGCGGCCATGTCAGATTTACAGCGTCATTTGGGGGCACGGCCCTATTTGCTGGCTGATCACCCTGATGCCGGCTACAACCAGCGCATGACAGACTTGCAAGCTGCCTTGGGTAGCGCGCAAATGGAGCGCGCCCAGCCCATCATTGTCGAGCGTCAGCGATTGGCGGCAATTTATGACCGCGCGTTTCAAGGTTTGGGCTGGTTACGCACGCCTGCAAAGCTTGGTGGTTGTGAGCACGGTTACCAATCCTATCCATGCCTTTTTCAGCCAGAGTTGGTCAATGCGGATTCCATTTCAAGAGTCAACGAGATGCGCAACGCATGGATGGACAAACTGCAAAAGCGCGGGATCTCCACCAGGCCTGCGACGCACGCAGTACACATGTTGACTTTCTATCGTGAAAAGTATGAACTCAAGCCGGAAGATTTCCCATCGGCATACGCCGCAAATCACTGCAGCATTTCTCTGCCCTTGTTTCATGGCATGACAGAAGCAGAGCAGTCATACGTCATTGGTGTGGTGGTTGAAGGTTTTCAGTAATGTGCGGCATAACGGGAATCATCCATCTCGACGGCGCATCGGTGGCGCCCCCGATTTTACAAAGGATGACGGACGCCATAGCCCATCGCGGGCCAGATGGTGAGGGACACTGGATTGAAGGCAATGTGGGTCTGGGCCACCGAAGGCTCGCCATTCTGGACCTTTCCCCAGCTGGGCACCAGCCAATGGTTAGTGCGGATCACCGCTACGTGTTTAGCTACAACGGCGAGGTGTACAACTTTAAAGAGTTGCGCAGTGAGCTGGAGGCCGCTGGTTATTGGTTTCGTTCCAAAACTGACAGTGAGGTGGTGTTGTATGCATTGATTCACTGGGGTACTGACGCGCTGTTGCGATTTAACGGCATGTTTGCACTGTCATTATGGGATCGCAAGGCGCGAACCCTTTTGCTCGCTAGAGATCGCTATGGCATCAAGCCACTCTATGTAAGCCAACAGGGCAACACGTTTTCTTTTGGGTCTGAGCAAAAAGCAATTCTGGCTCAGACTGATTTTCAACGCCGACTTGATAAGCCAGCCTTGCTGGAATACTTTACTTTTCAGAACATTTTCACTGACCGTACTTTGCTGGAAGATGTTCAGCTCCTGCCAGCAGGTCATCATGCATTGCTGGATTTAAATCAGTCAAGGCCATCGCTCAAGCGCACCTGTTATTGGGACTATCGCTTTCGCGAACCCGATCATCATGCCAGTGATAACGAATACCGTGAAGAGCTGGATCGTTTGTTCAAGCAAGCCGTCAACCGCCAACTGGTGACGGATGTTGAGCTGGGTAGCTACCTCAGCGGCGGGATTGATTCTGGCTCCATTACTGCCATAGCCACAAAATCCTTTCCCTACCTTAAGACTTTTACATGTGGCTTTGACTTGAGCTCAGCCTCCGGCATTGAGCTGGGCTTTGACGAGCGCACCAGGGCTGAGGCCATGTCTGCGCGGTTTAAAACAGAGCACTATGAGATGGTGCTGAAGGCCGGTGACATGGAGAGGTGCATGCCAAAGCTGGCCTGGCATCTTGAAGAGCCGCGTGTTGGGCAGAGCTACCCCAACTTCTACGCTGCAAAACTGGCCCGTGCATTTGTCAAGGTCGTGCTGTCTGGTGCGGGCGGGGACGAGCTTTTTGGCGGCTATCCGTGGCGCTACTACAGAGCTACCGTCAATCAGGATTTTGAACAGTACATTGATCAGTACTATTTGTTCTGGCAGCGTATGGTTCCAAACAAAATGCTGGCCAAGGTGTTTGCACCCATTTGGGCAGACGTGAAGCACGTCAAAACTCGTGATATTTTTCGTGATGTATTTCGGACGCACGACAACGACCTGAAGCGCCCTGAGGATTACATCAACCACTCCCTGTATTTTGAAGCGAAAACCTTCTTGCACGGGCTTTTTGTTGTCGAAGACAAGCTGAGCATGGCCCATGGCCTTGAAACGCGAGTCCCATTTATGGACAACGACCTTGTAGAGTTCGCCATGCAGTGCCCCGTACATTTGAAGCTCAACAACCTCACAAGTACCGTTGCCATGAATGAGAACACGCAGGGCAACAAGCCTGCTCAGTTTTTTCAGAAAACCAAAGACGGTAAACAGATTCTGCGTGATGTGATGCGCCGGTATATTCCCGAAGACATTGCCAATGCTGAGAAACAGGGTTTTTCAGCGCCCGACAGCAGTTGGTTTAAAGGCGAAAGCATTGAGTTTGTCAAACATAAGCTTTTGAATGGTGATTCGCCCATTTACACATGGGTAGATCGGCGGGCGGTTCAAGAGTTGGTCAATGAGCATCTTGATGGGAAGCAGAACCGGCGCTTGTTGATCTGGTCCTTGCTTAATCTCGATGCGTATATGGAACAAGTTTTAGAAGGTGGAGTATGAAACGAGAAGATGCGCTCAAAGCGCTGCAAGATGTGCTGCTTGAAAAACGCGAATTTAAAAGTAATTTTTTGAGTCTGCAAGCGCAAGATTCACGTACAGAACAGTTGCAAACCAATGCAGCCTTCTCTGAAAAATGGGATAGGCAAGCGCTAAACGATGAGCAAGACAAGGCTTGGACGCAGCAAAAAAACTGGTACTTGGATCTTTACGGTTTTAAGGACGAGCCTGCCTTGGCGGCCTTCTTGAGTGACAAGCCTGTTATTTACGACGCAGGCTGCGGTTTGGGTTACAAGGCGGCCTGGTTTGCAGAACTCGCGCCTAACTCCCTTGTGTTTGGAATGGACTACTCAGATGCAGCAGCCATTGCAGCAAAGACGTACGCCGCTATTCCGAACTTGTATTTTTTGCAGGGCGATATCGCCGTGCCGACTTTCAAATCCGGCAGTATTGACTATGTGAGCTGTGATCAAGTCATCATGCACACGCAACATCCAGAACAAACTTTTGCGCACCTGGCTGCCTTGACAAGGCCTGTTGATGGCCAGTTCGCCTGCTACTTTTATGCCAAAAAAGCGCTCCCACGTGAGCTGCTTGACGAGCATTTCCGAACAAAATGTGCGCACATGACTTCTGAAGAGCTTTGGGCCATGTCTGCGCAGTTGACTGAGCTTGGCAAGCGCCTGTCCGAGCTCAGCATAACCTTTGAGTCACCCGCTATACCGGCCTTGGGCATAGCTGCTGGAACATACGATGTGCAACGCTTTGTTTACTGGAACTTTCTGAAATGCTTCTGGAACGCAGATCTTGGTTTGGAGAATTCAATATCTTGCAATTTTGATTGGTACAGCCCTTCTAACGCCAGGCGGTTTGACAAGTCTGAAATCAAGCAGTTGGCGATTTCGAACAATATGAGTGAGGTTTTCTTTCATCAGGAAGAAGCATGTTTCAGTGGACGTTGGATGCATTCGAATGCGTAGCAACAAACAGGCAGTCAAAGACTAACAACTGCCAATGGGTATGACTCTTGCGCAAATCCCAACTTCGGACATGCACTTGGCACGCCTTGAGCGGCTTTGCCGCAGGGCAGTGCGAGTTATGTCTCTGGACCTTTCGGGCATGCGTGTCCTGACCGAGGCTGCTACCGGTGCATTTGCAGCAACAGCTGCCCTGGGGGCCTTTGCCGGTGCTGCTGAGGTTATAGCGGTCTCGCGCAGCAGCCGCTGGGGGTCGGCCGACAAAGCTTTCGGCGAAGTAGCGGCACTTGCCCAGCGGCTTGGCGTTTTATCAAAAATCACTTTTAAAACGGGTGCTGCTTGTGACTTTGCAACCGGTTGCGACCTGGTGACCAATTTGGGTTTTGTACGCCCAATTGACCGCACCCTGGTACAAGCACTGTCGCCGCATGCCGCCGTCGCCCTCATGTGGGAGCCCTGGGAGTTTAGGCCGGGTGATATTGACATGCTTGCAATAGCCGATACAGGTGTACCTGTTGTCGCAACGAATGAGGGGCATCCCGAGGTTCGTACCTTTGACTACCTTGGGCCCACAATTGGCAGACTGTTGCTAGATGCTGGCATTGAAATTTCGCATTCTCAGATCGTCGTGATTGGTTCTGACCCGTTCGGTGAAGCTGTGGCCGGATGGTTAACGCGCGCCGGAGCAGTCGTTGAGCGCCGGAGCCGTGAAGCCTGGCAGTCGCTGGTGCAGGGTGACCTTATTCCGGATGCTGTCGTTATCGTTGAGCACCGTCATCACCTTCCCATCGTCACATCCACCGACTCTGCGCTGCTTGACAGACTGGCCCTTGCCGGGTCGCCTATCGTTAGACTTTGCGGGGTTATCGACACTGCTGTTGTGCGTGCCCATGGCGTAACTTTGCTGCCAGATGTTGACGCTGTACCGGGCGTTATGACCGTGACAACCGCCTATGCGGGGTGCCGCCCCGTTGTTGACCTTCATGCCGCTGGTTTAAAGGCGGCATCGATTGTCGTCAAGGCGCGACGCGGCGGTGCCAGTGCACAGCAGGCAGTCGAAGCCGCAGTTGCAAGCGGCTACGGCCTTGAGTTGAAATTGGAGGAACTTGCGCTATGAAAATAGCCATTCTTGGCCGCACGCGCTGGCTCATCGATACGGCAGATGCGTGCGCGGCTGCTGGTCACAGTATTGTTGCTGTGGCGACCGCACGGTCAGAGTCGTTTTATAAATGCGGAAGCGACGACTTTTCTTTGCTTGCTGCGCGTACAGGTGCAAAGTACTTGGGTGAAGTCTCGCTAAGTCGCCCGGAGGTGCAAGCGCAGCTTGCAGCCACTGGTGCGGATATCGCGCTTTCGATCAATTGGCCAACGATTGTTGGCGCAGAAGTCATCAACCTGTTTCCACATGGCATCGTCAATGCCCATTGCGGCGATCTCCCCCGCTACCGAGGCAACGCATGCCCGAATTGGGCTATTTTGAACGGTGATTCACATATCGGCTTGTGTGCCCACAGGATGGCTCCCGATGCAGTTGATGCTGGCCCTATCTTATTAAAAGACTATTTGCCCGTATCCGCCACTACATATATCGGAGATGTATATGACTGGCTTGATGGCCGCATCCCCACTTTACTTGCCGCAGCAATCGACGGTTTGGCAAAAGGCATCGTTACCCCAACGCCCCAACCTACCGAACCCGCGCTGGCGCTGAGATGCTATCCGCGTCGGGCGGAAGATGCACGCATTGACTGGCGACTCAGTGTTGATTTTGTACATCGCCTTGTGCGGGCTTCCTCTCGTCCCTTCGATGGCGCTTTCACATGTCTGGAGGACGGGCGTCTGGCCAGAGTTTGGCGTGCAAGCCCCTTCGCACACCCCCAACCTTTTTGTGCCGTCCCTGGCCAGGTCATGTTAAGAGCCGACGACGACCCTGTCATTGCTTGCGGTGAAGGGGCGCTGCGCCTTGAGGAGGTCGAGATAGCGGGTATGCAGCCCGACGATGCCAAGAAGTTGATTGGTAAAAGTCTTCGTACACGATTGGTTTGGCAAGCTGCCGGGTCGAGCCAGGCGCTTGACATGGGACTCAGATGACTTCCAGGCGTTCTTTGATCTTTATATCGAGCTCAGACTACGATGCGCTCCTTGCCAAAGGCGTGACTGGGATGATTGCACAGCGCGCAGAAGGTGGGTATTTTGATCGCGTTATCTCAGTGCATCCACTGGCCCGCAAAAGTCGAACAATACCTATCGCAGTTGGACACGAGCTGGTTGAATTCGGATTTGATGCGCTTCCGTTCGGCGCAAGATTTCGGTTTTTGCGACTGCTTTATGCACCGCTTTATGTTTTTCGCGCTGTCATCGGCATACGTCGTTTGATTTTGGCAGAACAGATAGACATAGTCAGGGCGAGTGATCCGTATTGGGCAGCACCGATAGGCTGGTTGGCAACCCTTGGCACAAATGCTATTTTTGTGATCTCTATTCACGCTGATTGGGATCTTAGGCACAAGCTTGACCCTAAATCTGGTGCCCCGAAATTGTTTGGCTCACGCTTCGCTGCCGGGCTTTTAGCTACGGCAATGCTTACGCGCGCCAAGCGCGTGCTTTGCATCAGGCCAAGCCTGGTGCCCGGGGTTGTTCGTGCAGGTGCAAGCGAGCAAAAAATCCGCATCTTCACGCACGGGATTGATCTTCAGCCTTTTCGAAGGCCACCGCCGGGTCACGATCCACTGCTAACTTCTGGGCGACGCATGGTTTTTTTTGCGGGGAGACTTTCTCGTGAAAACTATATTGATGATGTCTTTGAGGTGGGGCGTCGACTTGCAAAGCGCGGCGATGTTACGGTGGTGATGGCAGGCGCTGGGCCAGAAGAAAAACGTCTTTTGGATCAACTTGCATCCGAACCTGCATTAGGCTTGGCTATTCAAATGTTGGGCTTTCTGCCCAGAGACCGAGTCCTGGAGCTGCGTAAGATGGCGGCCGTCAACTTGGCACCCATGGGCGGTTTTAGCCTTATTGAGGCATGTGCATCTGGTCGGCCCACGGTAGCCTACGACGTTGAATGGCATTCAGAGCTGATTGAAAATCGGCGGTCAGGCTTCTTAGTGCCAGAGCATTCGGTTGACTTGCTTGTTGCGGCCATCAACGAATTGCTTGACGATGAAGCACTTGCCAACTCCATCGGTATAGCTGGGCGCGAAAGGGCATTTGCCCTGCATGATCTAACATCCGTAAGTCGCAAGCGCGCTGATTTGTATGAACAAATGCTGGAGGAATTCTCTTAATGGACGATGCAGTTCGCCGCAAGATTGAGCAAGGAAATGAATGGTATCTTGCTGATCAGCGTCACAACCAACTTGGAACGCCCGGCTCAAGATGGGCATTGGAGGGGCGCTGGCGACTTTTCGCGAAGCTTATCAATCACTGGGTAAGCCAACGCGGTCCAAATCAAAAGCAGATTCGAGTTCTTGATGCAGGTTGTGGAGATGGCATCAATATGTCTGTGCTCAAGGATATATTTGCCAGCAAGGGTATTGAAGCAGATATTGTGGGTAGCGACTACAACGGCGTTCGCCTGGAACGTGCGGCTGCGCATGGATCTTTCCCGGTCGTAGAGGCTGATTTGCTAAAAACGCCCTTCAAGAATGAAGAATTTGATGTCATCCTATGTAGTCATGTGCTTGAACATATCCATGAGGATGTTACTGCCTTGCTTGAATTAAAACGAATTCTTGCACCGTCTGGATTGATGATCATTGCTGTACCAAACGAAGGCTGCGCATTGGGGTGGCTGCGTAACCACGTTGTTCAACGATCTATCTTGCGTACAACAGATCACATTCATTTCTACACCTTAAAAACACTGTTAAAAAAAACCGCGCTTGCAAAGCTAGATATTTTTGGTCCAGCATTGACAGAAGGTTTCTTCGTGCCGCATTTGGGCATCTACTCTCGTCTGAGAGAAACCAGTGCAGGCAGAAAAGTCATTTCCATTTTGGCCAGGCTTTTCTCCTCTCAGTCGACGGGACTGATCGTCGCGTTTAGGAAGCCCTCATTCTGATGGACTCTGGATTGGTCAAAGCCGTTGACCTGGGCGGCGAGCCTGCTGATGAATGGGATCGCGGCATTGAATCGTCTGTCAATGGCACGCTGTTTCATTTGCGTCAATTTCTCGGCTATCACGGTGACCGCTTTGCCCAAACCGCACGCTTCTACGGCTTCGAGGGCAGGGGAAAAATATTGGCTCGTATTGCATTCGCCGTCGTTGAGCAAGAAGGCCGTAGAGTGTTTGTTTCCCCATATGGGGGTAGTTATGGTGGCATTGTTTTTGCGCAACATCCCTCATTGCGCGACGCTATTGGAATCACAGATTCGTTGATCAATCTGTTTGATTTACTTGGGGTCGAAGAAGCCTTTTTAGCCAATCCCATCGCAGCGAGTTATCAGGGCTCACTTGATACGGCGTCTTTTGCTTTGACATTTCGTGGATTTTCGATTGCCATTCGAGATGTAACGTCGGTATTCGTTCGCGGGCTTAGCGTGCCCAGCGAAAGAGCGCGTCGTTCAGCAAAAAAGGCGATGAAGCTAGGTGTGAAAATTGACTGGTCGCCACCGATCGAAGATTACTGGAAGGTCATGATGGCGACCTATCGCAAGCACGGTGTTACACCAACCCATACTTTTGAGAATATCCTAAGCTTGCGCACTCTTTTGGGAGAGCGGATACGTTTTCCTGTGGCTTACTTTGAGGGGGAGCCAGCAGCCGCAATTGGTTGTTTTAGAGTTTCCCGTATTCTCGACAGTGCGTTTTATATTTGCCAGGATCCTGAGCTGCAACATTCGCAAGCGTTGTCATTGCTGATATCGGAACAACTTGAAAAACTCGATGAGGAGGTGAAGTGCTTTAGCTTTGGTACCTCAACTTACGACATGCAACCGCGACACAACATATTTGAGTTCAAAGAAAATTTTACAAAAATTGGAATGTTTCGCGAAACCTATTCTTGGAGAAAACCGCAGTGAAAACATTGGAAGAGTGGCGCACTTATTGGCTTGGACGTACAGGCACGAACCGGATTGAGCTAGTTGACTATTGCATCGATGGCGTTCCAATGCGCTTGGAAGCTTATGTGCATGCCGTAGTTGCGCCCAACCTCGCTGCGTTGGCCGTGCAGGCCGGTGATGATGTACTCGAAATCGGCTGTGGAACCGGGTTGCACCTTGAGTCGCTGGAGCAACTCGCAGGGCGACTTGTGGGTACAGATATCAGCGATACGCTGCTTGCAACTTATCAAGGTCGTGCCGAAACGTTGGTCTGTGCAGCCGCAGAGCAACCTTTTGCTCCGGCGAGTTTTGACAGAATTCTTATGGCCGGGGTCGCACTTTATTTTCCGACAGATGCATACTTTAAGGAAGTTCTGCAATCAATTAAGTCTTTGCTGCGACCTGGAGGACGAGTAGTGATTGCCGACATGTTGTTTGGCGGTCAAGTATCCAGGTCAGGCTATCACGCGTACGACCTGCATACTGTTGTGGATATGCTGGACAGGCTTGATGTGGATTGGCGCATCACAAATCAGGTTGCTGAAAAGCGTGCTGTCAATAAGCGTTACAACATCGTATTTGATGTCAAAGGATGAGCTTTCCTCGCATTCTCTTTGTCGGTCCGGCACTGCGCTACATGAACCCAACCGGGGAATTACTCGTTGAGATGCTTTCTGAGTGTGGTGAAACCACCTGTTTTGGTCCCGGCTTTGTTTCATCTGATGATCTTGTAGGTGGGCTAGCGAGATTCGTTGATCAACATGGGCCATTTGACGTTGCAGTGACGACAGAGTTACAAGCCCTTACTGTGTCAATCAAATCAGACATGGAACATCTCTATGGGCGGATAAAGCGGCTTTATAACTTTGACTTCCCCGTTGAACAACTCAAGCATCTTCTAGAGATATCAACGGCGTTTCGCAAACTGGAAATGCCAAAATTTCTATCGCTACTGCAAGACGACTTATACGGCTGGACCGAGCGCTATGCAGATTTGGCTAGCGAAACTGCTAACTTTTTTCTGGGCAATGGCCCTGAAAACGCAATTCGAACTGCTGAAATGCAAAATCGAGAAGATGAACCGTGGACATTGCGAGCTTCTGACGTTTTTGTGAATTTCATGGAGTCCAACCTATCCAGATTTGCGTCGTTCCCTCTTTTTGTATCAGGTGCCGAAATTTATCGTGGTAGCCATGCAAATCGTCCGAATACATGGGCGGTGCCAGGTGTGCAGTACAGGGCGCGCCGCGTAGCAGCGATGTATTTGCGCTCAGCTGGCTATAGTTTTCGTTCGATATCGCCGAGTCGCTGGATTCATCGTGTTTCAGAGACTATCGGCTTTATGCCAAGCTTGGGGCTGCTTCTCGGCAACCGTCTATTTCGGCGCGAACTGGAACGTAGCAGGGCGGTCTATACCTGCGGCTCAGTTTTGCAACAACCAATTCGAAAGTTTTTTGAGATCCCTGCGTCTGGCGCTCTACTCGTATCAGAACCCTGTCGCGGCCTAGCCGACTATGGCTTCGTAGACGGCGTTAACTGTCGCCTTTGCTCGCCAGAGGACGTGCTGGGGGTTGATCGCGATATACGTACGTCTCCTGATGCTGTTGAGAAAATCGCGCGCCTTGGCCAGGACGTAGTCTTGCATTCGCACACGGTTAGTGCTCGGGCGCGTCAATTTCAAGCTGTTCTACAAGCTGTAAAAAATAACTGCTTTGGTGGTGCTAGATGGTCCGATGGGTGCTACGTAATATCTGGCGCGTTCGCTGAAGCTGCAGATGCGGCACGTGATGCGCACCAAGGTTAGAACACCAATTTTGGCTAACCATGTGGTGTAAGTGTTTCGGTGGCTTATTTCGCTTGTAAGGCAATAAATACGTGCGCAATAAGCTACTAAATATATAGCAAGCATTGTGCAAACAAATCGCTGAGCCTGACCTTCGCTGGCAACCAGCAATAGACCACTACATGGCCGATACTGCGCTGATTGAGTGTCTTTGTAGATTTCGCTCAGCCATGAAGTTCATCAACACGTCCCACAGCGCCGCATATAATTATTTTGAACCAAACAGTCAAACTGCGCACACAACAGGCTCGAGCTTATGTTTGACCGCGTGTTAGACGTCGCCTGTAATTTCTTGATGCCAGACTTGTTTTTTGTATTAAATCTGACCCTGACGGCCTTTTGATTTTGGCTTTAATATTTTGAAAATTACCGTTGTCGGTGCTGGCTATGTAGGCCTTTCTAATGCTGTACTTTTGGCACAGCATAACGAGGTGGTTGTGATCGACATCGATTCTCACAAAATCGAATTGATCAACCAACGACAGTCGCCAATAGCAGACGCTGAAATAGAGATTTACCTTAAGAATAAGCTACTCAGTTTACGTGCCACGACTGATAAATTGGACGCGTATACAGACGCAAATTTCGTAGTTATAGCAACACCTACGGACTACGATCCAAATACGAATTACTTCAACACTCAGTCTATAGAGTCTGTTGTCACAGATGTGTTGGCCATCAATACGAAGGCTTTTATGATCATCAAGTCCACTGTTCCAGTGGGCTATACAGCCAAGTTGCGACAGTTGCTCGATTGTGAGAACCTGATTTTTTCACCGGAATTTTTGCGCGAAGGTCGTGCGCTTTATGACAATCTGAATCCTTCGCGCATAGTGGTGGGTGACCGTTCAAAGAGTGCTGAAATTTTTGCAAACCTGCTCAGAGCTGGTGCAACTAAAGCTGACATACCCATTTTGCTAACGGACAGTACAGAGGCCGAGGCGATAAAGCTATTTGCAAATACTTATTTGGCCATGCGAGTAGCCTACTTTAATGAGCTCGACACTTACGCCGGTGTTCATGGATTGGACACGCGGCAGATTATCGATGGGGTGAGTCTCGACCCTCGGATCGGCAATTATTACAACAACCCCAGTTTTGGATACGGTGGGTATTGTTTGCCAAAAGATACAAAGCAGTTACTTGCCAATTACGAGGACGTTCCTCAAACACTCATTACTGCAATTGTGCAGGCCAACAGTACCCGCAAGGACTACATTGCCCAAGATATTCTTGCCCGCAAGCCAAAAACTGTCGGTATCTATCGGATTGTTATGAAAGAGGGATCTGATAACTTTCGTGCCAGTAGCGTGCAGGGCATCATGAAGCGGCTTAAGGCCACGGGCATAGACGTAGTTGTGTATGAGCCTCTCATCAAGGATCGTGATTTTTACGGTTCTCGCGTAGAGGTTGATTTGGATATGTTCAAAAAACAATCGGATCTGATTGTTGCAAACCGGCGGACTCCAGCCTTGGCAGATGTGGCCTTCAAAGTTTACACGCGCGATTTATTTGGAAGTGACTGATATCCGGCTTATTGCCGTGCAGATCTGCATCATCAAATTTCGAGTTTTCAGCGATCAAAGAGGCTTTTTTTACTGACAAGTTTGGAATTTTGATCAATAAATACGTGTGCAAGCAGCTATTAAAAATATAGCGGTTATCATAGTCGTAAGTAGTCACCTTTGACCACCAAGGTTGTGGGCGCTGGCGTTTATCCTATATCTGGAACCGGCAACACGGCACGATTGATAAAGGAGTCGCTTAACCTTGCAAAGCTGACCTTACCCCGACAGATGGGCAACGAGTATGATCCTGATTCTGAGCTGTAGGGGCTTTAACAGGACCGTAAATACTCGAAGATCTGATCGCCCAATCGCCATTTGATTGTTTTCTTGCTGTTTTAGAACCTCAAAGTTTTTCAATTACCCTGTCACCTGTAGGAGACCCTGAGTCTTGAACACATTTACAAGCAATATTGGCCGCGCGCTGTCGCTGGCAACTGCGCGTCCCAAGGGTTGGCAATCGGTCATTTACAACACGGTGATGGCCAAAGCAAAGCGTGTCGGGCCATTGATGATGCCGGCGCATGTGTCGATTGAGCCTACAAATGCCTGCAATTTACAGTGCCCTGTTTGTGAGACGGGTAACGGCTCTATGGCAAGGCCGACCGGGCTGCTTAATTTCGACAAGTATTGCAAGTTTATCGATGAGATAGCACCGCACACCACTGTGTTGATGTTTTACTTTATGGGTGAGCCGTTTCTTAACAAGCGTGCTTACGAGATGATTCGTTATGCACGGCAAAAGAATTTGTATGTCGAGACCTGCACCAATGGTGACTTTGCTGATGCGAAAGGTGTCGTTTTTTCTGATGTCAACGACATCAGTTTTCAGGTCGGGGGCATGACGCAAAAGACGCACGAAATTTATCGCGTGCGTGGCAAGCTTGACCGCGTCCATAAAAACTTGCACGAACTGATTGAGGAGCGGCGCAAGAACCCGCAGAGTAACGTCAAGATCAATGTGGGTTTCGTTGTTATGAAGCATAACGAGCATGAAGTGCCTGAATTCTTGCGATGGGCGAAAGAGATTGGCGTCGATCAAGCGAACGTTATTGATCCTTGTGTGCGAACTGTGGCAGAGGGCAACAGCATGCTGCCTTCAGACAAACGCTACTGGTTTTACGATGAGGCTGCTTTTGCTAAAGGCATCTTGAAGCCAAAACACACACCCAATAATGAATGTACTTGGATATGGAATTCTGTGATGGTGAATTGGGACGGATCGGTTGTCCCGTGTTGCCGCGACCCTAATGGCAAGCATGTGTTTGGAAATGTGTTTGAAACGCCGCTGACCAAAATATGGAATGGGGAGGCAATGCGAGCCTTCAGGAGTCGCATTGTCACTGCGCAGAATAAGGTGGACATATGCGAGTTGTGCTCTGGTTATGGCGTGCCGCAATTGCTGCACCAAAAACCTGTGGGTTTTGAGATCAAGCGCCTGACGCTGGATGAGTCCAGGCTTGATATTCCTATGGGGAGCATGCCATTGGGTAGTTCGCCGATTGTTTGGCATGACAAGCGTGCGCAGGGCAGTAAGGTAGATTGACCTTGTTAGGCGTGCTGGGTTGCACCCTGCTATTTGTCGGGCTGACTGCGCGGGTGCTGATTGTTCGAGCGGCCGCCGCAAGCGCTGTGGATCAGCACTACTGGTTCCTAGCTGCTCGAGCTTATCGTGAGCAGCGCACTTTACCAGTCCGTATCTGTGACAAATACCTTTTAGAGGACGAAGAGCAGGGTTACCCACCTTTGTTCGGCATGATTTTGGGTCGCATTACTGGCAAAAGTACAGGGAAGTTTTTAACCCATGCTCTTGAACTGATTGAGTTCGCGGCTCTGGGTGTATTGCTTTTTGCCTTGGGGCTGCCAAGAGATATGGCGCTTGTTGCTCTGGGTTTTTATGCGACTGCACCAGTTCTGGTTGTTTACAACGCACAACTGACGCCACGTATTCTTGGCGATCTTTTTTTATTTGCTGCGATGGCTTTGCAGCTGGTTGCGGTTTTTAAGACGATTCCTGTCGAGGTGCAATGGCTTTGTTGGGGCGCGTCGGCCTTCTTGTTGGCGCTTATGGTCATGACCCACAAAATGACACTGCAACTCCATCTCGTGTTACTGCCTTTCTGGTGGTGGGCTCTGGGGGCTTGGCAAATCCCTTTCGTAACTGTGGCTGGTTTTGCCCTATACACCTTATTTGTAGGTGTAGGGTTTGCAAAGTACCAGTTTCGCGCGCATTGGGACATTGTGACTTTCTGGAATCGGCATTGGCGCGATCTAGGGGCGCATCAGTTCGGGCACTCGCCTTTGTATGGTGACGCTAGCGCCGATCGCTCAGTCTGCTTTCACCAAGCAGGCTGGCGTGGTGTGGCCAAGCACTTGCGGGTTGTCGTGTCGTATGCTCCTTTTGCGCTGGTACTGCCAGTGGGCAGCCTTGTTTCAGGTGTATGGCCGCCGTCATGGGTATTGGTTTGGCTGGGGGGGGTGTACGCCTGGGCACTGCTTACGCTTTTTGTAGCGCCACTAAAATGCTTGGGCGGCGGCCACTTGTATGTTTTTAACGCAATCGTACCTGCATCTCTGTATGTGGCTTATCTGCCGCAAACCTTGATGGTTGGTTTTTGGCTCACTGCTGGGGCGCTGTTGACGGTAGTTTCACTTGTGATGGCGTGGCGGATCATACGAACCAGGTCTGTGGCTACTGGCGATGATTTTAAAGAGGTCATTCGTTACATCTCTGCTCTGCCCAAGGCAAATTTGGCGGTGTTTCCGCTTCAGTCTGCAGAGCCTGTAGCGGCAAGAACCCATCACGCCGTCTTGTGGGGCGGTCATGGGTACGGTTTCGGTAACATGGAAGACTTTTTTCCTGTACTTACAAGACCTTTGGAAACTTTCTTTACCAGGCATTTTGTGAATTGGGTTTTATGGAATAGTCGCTTTTGGCCGGAAGGTGAAACGCGATTGATAAGCGAGGGGCTGATTGAAAAGTCAGCCGTGCAGCGATTTGGCAATTGGTGCCTGGCACCTAGAAGTTAGTAAATGAACTAGAGGAAAAAATGAAAGCTGTCATTCTTGCTGGGGGTCTTGGTACCCGTATTTCTGAGGAAACTCACATTCGACCAAAGCCGATGATTGAAATTGGAGGCAAGCCAATTCTCTGGCACATCATGAAGCAGTATTCAGCTCATGGCATCCATGATTTTGTCATTTGCTGCGGCTACAAGGGCTACCTTATCAAAGAGTACTTTGCTAACTATTTTCTGCACATGTCGGACGTAACTTTCGACATGGCAAATAACAGCATGGAAGTACATCAACGCAAAGCCGAGCCGTGGCGCGTAACTTTAGTGGATACCGGCGAGGAGACCATGACTGGCGGACGGCTCAAGCGCGTAGCCGACTATTTGGTCAATGAGGAAGCGTTTTGCTTCACTTATGGTGACGGCGTTTCCGATGTGAATATCAAGGCTGAGATCGCTTTTCACAAACAGCATGGCAAGTTTGCCACGGTACTGGCTGTGCGACCACCCGGCCGTTATGGTGCTTTGGCAATGCAGGGCTCGCTGGTGACAGGATTTGCTGAGAAGCCACGAGGTGACGGTGGCTTGATCAATGGCGGGTTTTTCATCCTCTCGCCGAAATGCATCGACATGATTGCTGGCGACCAAACCAGTTGGGAGGTTGAACCGCTTAGTATGCTCAGTAAAAAAGGTGAGCTCATGGCGTTTGAGCATGATGGATTTTGGCAGCCCATGGATACCCTGCGCGAGAAAAACTTGCTGGAAGAGCTTTGGGTGTCCGGTAAAGCACCCTGGAAGTCGTGGACATGATGCGCTTCGACCTCGGGCGGGCAGTGAGCTGGAAATGATTGGCTAAATTGGTTGTGCAGGACACAAAATTGTTACTCGCAAAAGCGATGACTGCGCGAGAGAACGTGAGTGTTTTCATCACAGTATTTGTATTCACTTTGCTGCTGGGTATATTTGTCCGTCAACTGCTTTTGCCGTATCTGCTACCTGGATTGCATGCTGGCTTGGGGTTTATGACGGGGGACTCCATCGGCTATCACGAGTTTGCCGCTGAAATCGCCAAGCGCATTCGTTCAGAAGGCTGGGGTGTTTGGCGGTTGCGCCCCGGGTCGGATATTTTTGTTCTTGCTGCCCCCTCTGGAATCGCCTCTGCCATCTACGCTACCTTCGGGACTAATCCACTATTGCTACTGCCCTTCAATGCGGCGGTTCATGCAGCCAGTGCCGTGTTGCTGTTGGGCATGTTGCAAGCACTTTTTCAGAACAAGAAAAACTCGTTCATTGCCACTTTACCTTTCATACTTTTTCCCACAGCGATTTCATGGCATAGCCAGCTCTTGAAGGACGGCATTTTTATACTTGGAATTTATGCCTACCTTGCATCCTGGATCATGGCGGCTAAATTGAACTTGCCTTCAGCTCGTCGGCTCCCGGTAGCATTCTTGCTGGCATCCATGGGACTCGTCGTTATCTGGGCGGTTCGTCCTTACATGCTGGCGATATTGGCCTCAACAACAATTGTGTTGGGTGTCTTTTTGATCTTCTGGACGATTGCACAGCGGCGGAATACAGAAAACTATATGCTTCGCATTGTTGAAATCGCGTTGCTTGCAGGCTGCCTGTTGGCAGTTGGATATGGCATCAATAAATCTGACACCAGGCCTGGAATGAGTCAGTGGACAGGGCAAGAGCTAAAAAATAGTGTCTATGTTGGCAGGCCGCTTGGCAATAGTGTTGCTGTAGGCGGTTCAACAATCGATGAAGCTGGTGCTCGTAGATGTAAGGGTTGGACTGACTCCCCCGCTATCCCGGCTGCGCTAAGCAGGCTTACCTCAAAAATTGTTATCGTCAGAGGTGGCTACTATGATGAAGTGTATGCAGGCGCTGGCAGCACAATTGACCGCGAAGTTTGCATAACCAGCTTTTATGACTTGGTCGCCTATCTTCCAAGAGCGGTCCAGGTGGGATTGCTGGCGCCTTTCCCTGACCAATGGGTTAAGTCCGACAGTCACGGCGGCGGAGCATCACGAATGATTGTTGGGCTTGAGATGATGCTCAGTTACCTCGCCTTGTTTGCCCTGATTTGTTATGGACGGCGATTTTTCAATCGCCCTGAATTTTGGATGCTATTGGGGTTTGGTGTTTCAATGGTTGTTTTGTACGCACTTGTCACTCCTAATTTAGGTGCTTTGCATCGAATGCGCTATGGCTTCTTGATGCTACTGGTCGGGATGGGCGTGGGAGCAGTTCTGCAACGCTATCGAGCTTTGAAAGCATTAGCCTGACGCGTTTGGAATGCATTTGGCCGTGTCATGGCGGCTACAATTTCGACTTAGCTGCAAAAATGAGTCTGACTGGCTAATGAACCTGTGCCGGAGCGACACATAGATGTTGCGCCGCCAATATCTTGAGAGACTGTTTGTTTTATGTTCTATTGGATTTTATTTAGTGCGGCCGTTTGACTTTGTTGACGTTCATGAGGTCAGACAACTTGCAAACAAGTCTACGTGTCCCCTGCTCGGTTTCTTCGGGGCAGGGCGATGATTGACATAAAACCCTTGCGAGACCTGTTTGCTGACATTTGGTCCGTATTTGGCCTCCGATATGCGTTGTATTTATGTCTGCTGGCTATCACCGGCCTGCTCGAAGGGCTCACGATTGCCAGTGTCGTACCATTGTTGAGTGCTATTGGTATTGGGGAGGGTGGCGCTGGCGGTGTTATCAGTCACACAGTTTTGAGTGTGCTCACTTGGCTTGGGGTTGGCGTGTCTGTGCCTGCCATTGCCGCGCTGATACTGGTGTCGCTTTCATTAAGTACTTTATTTTTTCTGGCGCAGGCGTACATAGGCGTATCTTTGCAGACTGCCTATGTCAGCCATTGGCAAAGACGCCTATTGAAAAGCATTTTTTCAGCAAAGTGGGGGCTGTTTTTAAAAACCCGAAACGGAGACTTGATCAATTCGGTGGTGACTGAAACGCAAAGACTGGGTGGCGCTTTCTATCAGGCGGGTTTGCTGGTAACAGGGTTGCTGCACAGCGCCATTTACATGGGCTTGGCCGCCATGCTGTCAGGCTTGACAACGCTGGGTGTGATTGCGGGTGGCGCTTTTTTGTTCTTAATTACGCGCCCATTGATTCAGAGCGCCTATCGCGTCGGGGCCGGCATCACCCACGAAAACGCCGAGCTACAGGTCAAGCTGGGGGAGTTTGTAGCCAGCGCCAAGCTCTTGAAGGCTACCGCAACTGAAGACGAAGCGCTAGGTGTGATGAACGGGATCGTGAAGAGGCTGCGCAAACACATGTTGGCGAATGCGTTTGATGCTCAAATAGTTAAGGGGATTTTTGACTTCGGCGCTGCTGCCATGGTTGCCAGTATTTTGGTCATCAGCCGTAGTGTGCTGAATATTGATGCGGCAGTGATATTGGTTATTTTGGCTATCTTTGTCAGGTTGATACCCAAGCTAACCGGGCTTCAGCAAAGCCTTCAGTCGCTCTCCAGTAGCCTACCCTCGGTTGCCAATCTGAACGATATGGCGCGCGTCATAGATGCAGAGGCTGAGGCCAATATTGCTGGGCCTTTGCCTACTACGCTTGCCAGTGGGCCGTTAGGTTTGTCGTTACAGGGTATTGCCGTCAACCAAGGTGATGTTCAGGTCATCGCCGACTTGTCGATGACTGTTGCGGCGGGAGCCTGTATCGCGCTGGTGGGGCGTTCGGGCGCGGGTAAGTCAACCCTGGTAGACGCCATGCTGGGCTTGGTGCCCATTACTGCCGGTTCAATTGATGTTAACAGCATCAACCTCCACGAATTGCCGCTACAGGGGCTGCGCAGGCGGATTGGCTACATGGGCCAGGAGACCATGCTGTACAACACCACGATTCGTGGCAATATTTTGTGGAGTCAACCACAGCACTCTGATGAGGTGGTCATGAAAGCCGCCAGCCTGGCTGCTGCTGACACCTTTATCGCGCAAGCACCGCAGGGGCTTGACACCATGGTGGGTGACAGAGGAGGCAAGTTGTCTGGCGGCGAGCGTCAGCGCCTGGGCTTGACTAGGGCTTTGCTGGGTAATCCGGGTCTATTGATACTTGACGAGGCTGCCAGTGCGCTGGACGCTGAAACAGACGCAGCGGTAACGCGGGCACTGGAATCGTTGAAGGGGAAAGTCACCATGATCGTTATCTCCCATCGTCTCTCGTCTGTGCGTATGGCCGATTACATCTATGTGATGGACAAGGGCAAAATTGTTGAATCAGGTACGTGGTCTGAGCTGCAAGGCAGCCAGGGCCAATTCAGTCGACTGCTGTAAATTGAAAGTCCTGCACATCATTACTTGCCTTGACCAGGGCGGCGCCGAGGCGGTGCTTTGCCGATTGGTTGCTGCAAGAAAAGACGATGTGGAGTACTCAGTGATTTCGCTTAAAGGCAGAGGCTTCTACGGTGCAACGCTTGAGGCAAGCGGTGTGCAGCCGCACTATTTTCAGTTCGCTAGATTTTTTGAGTTAGCCAGTCTTTTCGAGTTTGTGCGCCTGGTTCGATTGATTGCAAGCTTGGCTCCTGATGTGGTGCAAACTTGGCTTTATCATGCTGATTTGATAGGCGGGTTAGCCGCAAGGTTTGCTGGTTATAGGCACGTGGTTTGGGGTATCCGCACGTGCAACCTTAATCCTGACCTGATTAGCCGTTTCACTTTAATTGTTGCCTGGCTTTGTGCCAGAGTGTCTGATTTTGTCCCTGCTGCTATCGCTAGCTGTTCTATTGAAGCTGCTAAAGAACACAAGGCAATGGGGTACAGTGCTCGCAAGTTCAATGTGATTCCCAATGGCTATGATTTAAGTCGCTACGCACCTGATAACTCTAAGCGGCAGCAAATGCGGCATGTGTGGGGCGTTTCTGACGGTCAGATATTGATTGGCTGTGTGGCCCGTTGGAATCCTTATAAAGATCATCCAAATTTACTGCATGCGCTGTCGCTTATTGCGGCTTCAGGAGCTTCTGTACGGTGCCTGTTGGTCGGTGCAGGTATGTCGGCTGAAAATACGGAATTGATTGATTTGCTGTCTAAGTACAATCTAAAAGAGTCTGTTATTTTGGCGGATTCACGTAGCGACATACCGGATGTATTGAATGCTTTAGACGTGCACGTTTTGGCAAGTGTCAGCGAGGCATTTCCAAATGTTGTGGCTGAAGCAATGGCGTGCGGCGTGCCCTGCGTCGTGACTGATGCGGGCGATGCAGCCATGATTGTTGGCGATACGGGCTGGGTTGTTCCGCCAAAAAGTCCGCAATTGTTGGCGCAAGCCATTAAAGCTGCTGTGTCAAGTGTTGGCACACCTGGGTTCGCTTCGCGTCGTATTGATGCCCGAAATCGGATTGTGGATAACTTTAGCCTTGAAAAAATGACGCAGTCTTACGTAACTCTTTGGCAATCGGTAGCTTCATCATGACTGCTTTTGATGGCGTTTTCGCAGGTAAAAAAGTACTGCTGACCGGGCACACTGGCTTTAAAGGCAGCTGGCTTGCCTTGTGGTTGCAGCAACTGGGTGCTGAAGTTGTGGGGCTGTCGCTATCGCCCAGCACTGAACCCAGTCATTGGCAGTTGCTAGAACTGAACATGCAAGAGTATTTGCAGGACATTCGGGACTATGCTGCCGTGCAAAAAGTTGTTGACCATGTTCAGCCCCACATTGTTTTTCACTTGGCCGCGCAACCGCTGGTTCGCCGCTCGTATACCGATCCGCTGACGACTTGGTCTACCAACGTTCAAGGCACTGCCCATGTGCTTGAAGCTTGTCGGCATGCGGCAAGCGTCCAGGCCGTCGTTGCAGTGACGACCGACAAGTGCTATGAAAATCAAGAGTGGCTGTGGGGCTATCGTGAAAACGATCGCTTGGGTGGCCATGACCCTTACTCCGCTTCAAAAGCCGGTGCCGAGCTTGTTGCGGCCAGCTATCGACAGTCGTATTTCAGCAAAGAGGGCTCGCCCTTGCTTGCAACTGCACGTGCGGGTAACGTGATTGGTGGTGGCGACTGGTCGGAAGATCGACTCATACCCGACATGGTGCGCGCCAGCGCCAGTGGGCAATCGGTTGAAATCCGGTCGCCGAACGCAACCCGACCCTGGCAGCACGTGCTGGAGTCCTTGTCCGGCTACTTGCTGCTGGGGCAGCGTTTGCTACAAATGCGGCCTGGCTTTGCCGAGGCCTGGAATTTCGGCCCTGATGAGTCTGGCAACCAGACGGTGTCTACCGTTCTGTCAAAGTTGAATCAAAACTGGAGCGGGCTACGCTGGCATGTCACCGGCACGCCACAGCCACATGAGGCAGGCCTGCTTCAGCTCGACAGCACCAAATCACGCAGCCTGCTTGAGTGGACGCCTGTGTGGGGCTTGGATGAAGGTCTTAAGCGCACGGCCGACTGGTATCGTCTTTATCTTGAAAAAGGTGAGGTCAGCACGCATCAGCAACTGGCTGACTATGTGGACGCTGCGCGGCTAAAGCGTATCGGCTGGGCGATTTGACGTGAAGCTTGTTTCTACCAAGATTGCAGGTGTTTTCGTTGCGCAAACGAATGCCTTCCAGGACAGCCGTGGTGCTTTTGCACGCTTGTTTTGCGAGGCCGAACTGGCCGACGCTTTGGCTGGGCGGACCATTCAACAAATTAACCACTCACGGACAGCCGCTGTTGGGGCTGTCAGGGGCATGCATTTTCAGTTTGCGCCTCACGCTGAAATGAAAATGGTGCGTTGCCTCAAAGGGCGTGTATGGGATGTCGCAGTTGATCTGCGACAAGGCTCACCCACTTTTTTGCAGCATCATGCGCAGGAGCTGTCGCCATCAAATGCGCTGATGTTGATGATCCCCGAAGGCTGCGCGCACGGCTTTCAGGTGCTAGAACCCGACTCAGAGTTGCTGTATTTGCACACGGCCAGTTACATGCCATCTGCAGAAGGCGGCATCCGTTTTGATGACCCGGCATTAAATTTACCTTGGCCGCTACCCGTTACTGACTCGTCTGAACGGGACAAACAACATCCACTTCTTGATAAAAACTTTCAGGGTATTGCCTTATGAATTGCCGTCATTGCCATGCGCCGCTAGAGCATGTTTTTCTGGACTTGGGCTTTGCGCCACCATCCAACGCTTATCTGAGCGCTTCAGACCTTCAGGCGCCGGAGCAGTATTTCCCGTTGAAGCTGTTTGTATGTGACAAGTGCTGGCTGGTACAAACAGAGGACTATTCTCGATCTGACGAACTGTTCACCAAAGATTACGCTTACTTTTCATCGACCTCGACCACATGGTTGACGCATGCGAAATCGTATGTCGACATGATTACTTCGAGGCTTGGTTTGAGTTCCGACAGTTTTGTCATAGAGGTTGCTTCAAATGATGGCTATCTGCTCAAGAATTTTGTGGCAAACGGTGTGCCTTGCCTGGGAGTGGAGCCGACAGACAGCACGGCGGCTGCGGCTGAAGCGCTCGGTGTTCCCGTAGCGCGTGAGTTTTTCGGCCAAAACTTTGCTGAAAAACTTGTCGCGTCGGGCAAACAGGCGGACTTGATCATCGGCAACAACGTGTATGCGCATGTCCCAGATATCAATGACTTCACAGCAGGCATGAAGACCGCGCTCAAACCAGGTGGAACCATCACCCTTGAGTTTCCACACCTGATGAACCTGATGAACCTTAATCAGTTTGACACGGTTTACCACGAGCATTACTCGTACCTCTCATTGCAGTCGGTGCGTTCCATCTTCGCAAAAGCGGGACTGCGTGTGTTTGATGTAGAGCAGATTCCAACCCACGGTGGTAGCTTGCGCATTTTTGGTTGCCATGACGCTGACGGTCGCGTGGATACAGCGGCGGTTGGGCGCGTCCTTGCTGAAGAAATAAGCAACGGTTTGCAGCACTTGCCAACCTATCAGCGGTTTCAACGTGCGGCTGATATTGTCAAGAATCGGTTGCTGGCGTTTCTGGTTGAGGCATCGCTAGCCGGCAAGACTGTTGCGGCGTACGGAGCGGCGGCAAAAGGCAACACATTGATGAACTACGCAGGCGTCAAACCTGATTTGATTACTTTTGTGTGTGATGCCGCAGCTGCCAAGCAAAATAAGTTCATGCCTGGTAGCCACATTCCTATCCTTGCGCCAGATGAGCTCCGCAAACGACGCCCGGATTACGTCGTCATCTTGCCCTGGAACATTGCTGAAGAGGTGGTGGCTTCGAACTCTTTCGTCGGCGAATGGGGCGGGAAGTTCGTGGTTGCGGTACCTGAGTTACGCATATTTTGATGAAAGTTCTTGTCACTGGCGGCAGTGGTTTTATTGGGCAATATTGCCTGAAGCAACTGCATGCAAAAGGCTATGAGGTGCATTCAGTTTCATCCATGCCTAGGCCCAACACTGATTCGGTTAAATGGCATCAGGCCAGCCTGTTGGATGAAGGTCAGAGTCGTGCGCTTGTGCGTGCTGTCAAGCCGTCCCATTTGCTGCACTTGGCCTGGTACACCAAACACGGCAAGTACTGGACAGCCCCTGAAAACCTGGACTGGGTTAAAGGCAGTCTTGCGCTGATGCAGGAGTTTTCTGAGGCGGGTGGTCGTCGGCTGGTGTCTGCTGGCACCTGTGCCGAGTACGAATGGAATCACGGCGTGTGTGTTGAGGATCAAACCCCACTTGTGCCTGCAACGCTTTACGGCACTTATAAGCACGCTATGCAACTGATGCAGCGTGGTTGGTGCACCCAAAACGGTGTGTCGGGTGCTTGGGGACGGGTATTTTCACTGTATGGGCCTGCGGAGTCTCCGGATCGCCTCGTTGCCTCGGTCATTCGCGCTCTGCTACGGTCTGAAGTGGCGACGTGCGGAAACGGTATGCTGGTTCGTGACTACTCGCATGCCGAAGACGTCGCGGCGGCTTTTGTTGCAATACTTGAAAGTCCGATTGAAGGCCCCGTCAATATTGGCTCTGGGGACGGTATCAGTCTGCATGATCTGGTTCAAAAAATCGCTGTAAAACTGGATGGCAGCAAGCTCATCAGGTATCGCCCCCCCTCTTTGTTGCCCAGTACCGAACCTGCTTTGTTGCTGCCAGATGTCGCTCGTCTTCTTTCGACAGGTTGGCAAAAGACGTTTGACATTGATCGTGGGCTAGACGACACGATAGCCTGGTGGCGTCAGCAGCCGGGCATGCCCGGCACCTGAGGACTGCGGGCAAAATTTTGGCGCGGCTTAAATCCAACATCATCTTTAACTTTTTGGGAAGCGCCTGGCTGGGGCTGCTAACGCTTGCCGTCACGCCGCTGCAGGTTCACTTTTTGGGCGTTGAGGCATTTGGATTTGTGGGTCTCATCACCATACTTCAGGTGTTGCTTGGTTCGCTTGATCTTGGCATCGCAGCCACTGTCACCAAGGTCGTCTCCTCTGATCACAGCGTTCAGCGCCGTGACAGTGCGGCGGTTTTGAATACAGCTTCCAGTGTCTATTGGGCTATCGCGCTTTTGATCGCCATACTTTTGTGGGCAAACTCTGGCAGCGTTGCCTCTTTCTGGTTGCGCAACACACAGCTTGACCCTGCCACCGTAACGCTGGGCATACAAATCATTGCCGTCTATCTAGGATTGCGCTGGCCAGTTGCGTTTTACTCTGGGGTCATCAGCGGGTTACAGCGTATGGATGCGTTGAATATCATCAAAGCATCAGTAAACACATTGCGCTTGCTGGGTGGGGTGGTGGTACTCTTTTTTCAGCCCGACTTATTGGCTTTCCTGGTCTGGTTTGCCATCAGTTCGGCAGTTGAATTGCTGGTTTACGGGGTGGTGACCTACCGAATGCTTCCGACTTTGACTTTGTTGCCGTATTTCTCCCTGGCATCATTCAAGGGCATCTGGAGGTACTCAGCCGCCATGAACCTGATAGCGCTAACAGCCTTGCTATTGAGTCAAGCCGACCGGCTTGCGGTGACCAAGCTTCTGAGCCTTGAAGCGCTTGGCTACTACTCGATAGCCTACAACGCGTCAATTGTGATTTCTCTTGTCCAGAGCGCGATCAACAACGCATCGTTTCCGGCTTTTTCCCATTCATTCAGCCGTGGTGAACATGCAGAGCTTTTGTCGCGCTACAACAAGGCGAGCCAGCTCATGTGCATTGTTGTGGCTTTGCCTTGTTTTGCATTGGTTTTTTTTGGGCACGAAGTATTGACTGTGTGGATTAATGCGAAGGCCGCAGATGAGGCGTCACTCACGATGGCTTGGCTGGCGATAGGGTTCTTTTTTAATGCTGTAGTCTCTAACGCGTACATGGCGGCCGTCGCCTGCGGGCAACCCAATTTGCCACTAAAAGTTAACCTGTTCGCTCTGGTCGTTTATCTACCAGCGCTTTACTGGTTGGTTCATCTGTACGGTATCAACGGCGCGGCTGCTGCATACGCGGGCTTGAATGCTTATTACGTTTTTTCATTGCTACCGTTGGTGCAAGCGCGTGTTGTCAAGCAGGGTTTCGCCATTTGGTTGCGCCAGAACCTGTTGCCCTTTGTGTTTATTGGAGTCGGCGCATTTGGAGGTGCGAAAATGCTTGCTTTGACGTCGCAATCTGCATGGCTGACAGCTTTGTCGTTGCTACTAGGAGTTGCCACGTACTCGGCGGCGTCTTGGTTTTTGTTATCGGTCTCCCTTCGCGCTGATTTGATGGGCGCTATTAAAAGACTTGTCCTGCGATGATGCAATTAATTCGCTTCGCGCTTCAACGGTTTCGCTTGGAGTCAATTCTCGCCATTCCGTATGGGTGGATCTACCGTGCCTTATTCCGGCATATCGGAACAGGCTCATTTGTCAGTCCTTTTATTCAGTCTGTAGGTCTTGATTGCGTCACTCTTGGAAGTCATTCCAGAATCAGCCGCAATACCCGGTTATTGGCTTTAAAAGGCTATGGGGAGCAGGTGTTTAGTCCTCATATCACGATTGGTGACAAAGTCAGCGTGGGGTTTGGTTGCACTCTGTCTTGTGTTAATCGTCTGAATATTGGACACGACGTAACAATCGGGGACAATGTCTACATAGCCGACTCTCAGCACGGGTACAGTGACCCGCATTTGGGTGTACTTGATCAGCCACTGCTTGTTGGTGCGATTTCCGTAGGCCACGGTGCATGGATTGGCTATGGTGCTTTCGTAGCGGGCGATGTTTCGATAGGTGAGCACGCTGTTATCGGTGCCAACAGTGTTGTGACACGATCGGTGGCCGCTTACACCGTTGTCGCTGGCGTGCCAGCAAAGGCGATCAAGCGGTTTGACCATGCGATGGGGCGATGGGTGAGGCTGGATGTTGACACAAGCAAGTTATAGAAACTGAATCAAAAATGAAATTCTCTGTACTACTACCAACCCGCAACGGCGGGCCTTACCTCGAAAACTGTATCAACTCGATCCTCGGGCAAGGCTACGACGACCTGGAGTTGATCATTTCTGACAACGCCAATACCGACCAGACGCCTCAAATCATTGCCAACTACGCAACTGACCCGCGGGTAAAGGTACTGCGGCTTGAGCAGACCATTTCAGTGACCGACAACTGGAACAATGCGTTATTTTCTGCTTCTGGTGACTACATCATGATGATGGGTGACGATGATTTGTTGTTACCCGGTTATTTTGTCAGGATGGCCCAAATCATTGACCAGTACAGCCAGCCCGACTGTGTCTTGCATAACGGGTATTCGTACGTAGCTCCCAACTCGATCGGCCAAAATGAGCACGGCTTTTATAGCCGAGCGCACTTCAATTTTGATGCTGATATGGTGCAGGAGGGTGTCATGTCGATGGCTCAGCGGTTTTCAATCGTCCATGACATGTTTCGCTTCAAGGTGCGCATTCCTCTGAATATGCAAACCACACTAGTGCGTCGGGACAAGCTGCCGCAGTTTCACCCGCCCTTTCCAGACCACTATGCTCTTAACTCGCTTCTTTTGACGGCTGACAAATGGGTTTTCAGCCCTGAAAAGTTACTGGTTGTCGGCGTATCTCCCAAGTCGTTTGGGCATTACTTTTATAGCAGCAAGCACAAGAGTGGTCTGGCCTATCTGGGTATTGATCCTGATTTCCCTGGCATGCTTCCGGGTAGTGATTTGACCAACGGCATGCACATGTGGCTGAACCTGCTCAAAAAAAATCTGGGTGACAAACTACAAGGTATTGAGGTAGACCGTGGTGGATACGTACGCAGACAGGTTTTTGCTTGGTACATGCAAAAAAAGCTGGGTGTTTTGAGTTTTGCTGACTTTTTGTTCAACCTAAAACTATTGTCGCTCCGTGATTGGGGCGGTTTGTTGCTTTCCTTCTTTGACAAAGCGAGCTGGAAACGCTTCTCCCAAATACTTCAGTCGTCGAGAAAGAGCACTGCAGAAGTGCAGTGGAGTAGCCTTCAGCCTTTGCCAGGTGTTGTGACTATTGCCCAGTTTTCGGACTGGATCACCCACGAAGCCACTCCTGAACAAAAAGGTTGAGTGCGGCAGCTGGCGCGCACATACAAATCATGAAGAACTGGATACCAACAAAAAGAAAATTGGTTCAATTGCTGAACGGTTTTCTTCTTTCTGTGGCTAATGCCAAAATCGTTAGAGCTTTTCCCGAAACCTTTAGTTATCGAAAAAATGCTGCACGAGATGGCATGGACAGGTTGACGGTGACCAACAACCTCAACAGCCTTTCATCGCAGATTGCATTGCGTTCCGGAACTTCCGATTGGTTTACGTTTGATCAAATCTTCATACACGAAGATTACAACCTTAAAGCATTGAAGCGGTATGGAGAGTTTGCGGAGATGTACGCAAAATACAGCGCAGAAGGAACTCCACTTATCCTTGATCTTGGTGCCAATATTGGTCTGTCTGGCGTGTATTTTCACCATGTGTGGCCGAATGCCAAAATTGTTGCGATAGAGCCTAGCGGAGATAATTTCTCTGTTCTGCGGCAAAATTTTGGCTCCAACGAAAAACTCGAAGCCATGCTTGCTGGAATTTCTAGTAGGCCGTCAAGACTTGTACTTGCAGATGCCAGCGTTGAAAAAAACGCCTTCACCACCACTGCGATTGAGCCCGGCATCGACGGTGGTGTACTGGGCGTAACCGTTCCAGAAATCCTTGATCGCTACCCAAAATCTGGGGGCTACTTACCTTTCATTGTCAAAATTGATATCGAAGGTTTTGAGTCTGATCTATTTGCCGAAAACACCGACTGGATCAATGATTTTCCCGTGCTCATCATCGAGATGCATGACTGGTTGTTTCCGGGGCAACGTACGTCGACAAATTTTCTCAAAACCATTGCCGGTCTGGATCGTGACTTTGTTTATCTTGGAGAGAACGTGTTCTCCATCAGGAATGACCGCGCGGCTGTAGTGAATTCATGAACCAGAATCCTCGAGTCCTCATTCTTTGCCCTTACCCTCTGGGGATAAGTCCTGGCCAGCGCTTTCGTTTCGAGCAGTACCTTGAGATACTGCGTGCGAATGGGTTTGTCATTGAAATTCAGTCATTCCTTGACATGGACACAATGCGCATTCTTTATAAACCCGGGCATGTATTCAAGAAGGTCACAAACGTGTTGGCTGGCTTTCTTCGCCGTATTGCGGGTTTGCGTCGTGTGTTCGACTACGACTTTGTTTTCATTCACCGTGAGGCGACACCGATTGGCCCCCCATTTATTGAAGCTGCCTTATTTCTTTTGCGACGGCGTGTCATATTTGACTTTGATGATGCAATTTTCATCAGCAAAACATCCAAAGTGAACCGCATCGTCGCATTCGCCAAATGGTCGTCGAAGATCCGCTTCATCTCAAGGCACAGTGAAAAAGTTGCCGTATGCAATAACTACCTTGTTAATTGGGTCAAGCAGTACAACCCGAATGCCATACTGCTGCCAACAACCATTGATTTGAAGTATCACAGACCAATTGTCAAAGCGCCGCTTGCGACCAGGCGACCGGTGATCGGCTGGACCGGGACGCAGTCAACCATGGTGTACCTTGACTTGGTGCGGGAAGCACTTGCGGAACTACAAAAAAGCTATGACTTTGAGTTTCGCGTCATCTGCGATGTTGACCCCCAATTCCCGACGCTAAAAAACTACCGTTTTATCAAATGGGCTCTAGCCTCAGAGATTGAGGATCTTGCAGGCATGGATGTTGGGCTAATGCCAGTTCCACAAGGTGAATGGGAGCAGGGTAAGGTCGGTTTTAAGGCGATACAGTATTCCGGCGTTGCAGCGGCACCCGTGGTGTCATCTACCGGATCTGGCCATGAAGTCGTCGTACAGGGTAAAACCGGCCTTGTTGTGGACAACACTTGCGAGGCTTGGGTGGCCGCACTGTCATCTTTGCTGGATAATCCAGTTCAACTCGAGACCATGGGTCAAGCAGCGCGTGAATATATCGACTCCCGATATTCGGTTCGTTCGCAAGTGCCTACATACATGGCTCTTTTCGGCAAGTAAGCAACAACCTGTCTTGTAGACAGCATTCTTTAAAGGTTAAGGCGAGTGAAGATCAGTAACAAAACCCGCGTTTATGTGGCTGGCTGCGGCGGCATGCTTGGTGATGCGATGTACGCGCGTCTTATGTCTAGCGGTGCCACGATAAAGGCCACTGATATCAATTGCATTGAGAGTTGGCTTGAGTATGGTGATGTGCGTGATTTCGGTTCTATCCGGACAAGTATTGTTGATTTCAAGCCTGACCTGATCATCAACCTTGCGGCTCTGACTGACTTGGAGTTTTGTGAAAAAGAGCAGGAAAACTCTTGGCTGACGAATGGCCTTGGCGCAGAGAATTTGGGCTTAATCGCCAACGAGTTGGATGTGCCTTATGTCTACATCTCTACAGCTGGTATTTTTGGGGGGGAGCGTGATCTGTACAACGACTTTCATGCACCCAACCCGCTTTCCGTTTATGCGCAGTCCAAGTACTACGGAGAGCAATATGTTCGCAACAGCGTAAAAAAACATTATGTGTTGCGGGCTGGATGGATGATGGGTGGCGGCCCACGCAAAGATAAAAAATTCATCAACAAAATATATAAGCAAATTTGTGCCGGTTCAACCGAGTTGTTTGTCGTCGACGACAAGCTCGGTACCCCGACTTTCACAGTGGATTTCGCTAACGGCCTGTGTGGCGTTGTCGAGAGCGAACAGTACGGCTTGTACAACCAGGTCTGCAATGGCGCTGCGAGTCGCTTCGTTGTGGCAGAGGAGTTTGTACGACTTATGGGCTTGTCCGACAAGGTCAAGGTCACGGTTGTGCCGTCTGATTACTTCAAAGAGCAATATTTTGCACCGCGACCGGCCAGTGAAAAGCTGGTTAATCTCAAGCTCAATCAACGCGGCCTGAATCTGATGCGTGATTGGCAGATTTGTCTTGAAGAGTATGCGGAAGTATTCAAGGCGGACTACTTAAAACGATAGCTCTTCATATTGGGTCTCATGCGTGTCCATATTCAAATGAAGCATTTATCCATTAAGGTTTGGCTACGCATATTTTTGTACGCCATATTTACTGGCTTGTTGATTCAGCTAGTTGTGCTGCCATACTTTTTTTCGCAGCTCCATGCTGGCAACGGCTTGCTGGCAGGGCGTGATTGGGTTGGTTTTCACGAGCAAGCGGCCGTGCATGCTCAACAAATTGCTTTGAATGGATGGGAGACATTTCGTCTTCGCCCTGACGGCGACAACGCCATTATTGGGATGACATCTTTTTTCTATGTGATTTTTGGACCACACCCGTGGACCCTCTTGCCGTTGAGTGCGGCCATGTTTGCGACGGGTGGTTTGGCGTTGTTTTCCATGCTCAAGCGCTTGAACCTGGACGATAGTGAAGCCGGCATTGCATTGCTGCCGTACCTGTTTTTCCCTTCGGCATTGCTGCAGTACGGGCAAATTCATAAAGATGTTTTTTGTACTGCTGGCGTGCTGGTGATTTTATGGGCATGGGTGGGTTTGCTTCGAAAAGAAAGAAAACTTTCTGAAGTATTCCCGCTGCTGCTGATCAGTGCTTTCGCGTTGATATTGGTATCCGTCTTTCGCCCTTATTTCATGTTTCCATTTTTGGGTCTCGCGCTAGGGCTATTGGCGTGGAATGTGTTACGGATCGGCTGGCAGCTGACCAGACTTCAGGCTAGGTTGAGTGGGCCACGACCTTACCCGGAGTTGAAGTTTAGTTTTCAGTCTGCGGTTATCTTGGCCTTTGTCAGTGGCCTTGTCTACGTCTTGTCAATTACCTATCTGGACGTAAATATGCGGTCGGTTGGGTCGGATGATTCAGAGTACAGGCTCGTGTTTCCTGTTTTTGTTTTGAAATCAAATGAAACTGTGCGCAGTGCAGATACAGTTAGGCTTTATTCTGCGGGGTCTGCGGGGTCTGCGGGGTCTGCGGAAGCTCGCGACGCCAGTCTCAAAATGGCAAATCTTGAAGCAGCAGCCATCAAGGCTGTTCAGGAGTGCCGTCCGATCGTTATCTTACGCGATGATGCCTTCGTGGAAAATACGATCAACCGCATTTTTTTGAAAATTGCAGTAGCTAGAGCAGGATTTACAAGTTCGGGTGGAGCGACCGCTGCCAGCAATATTGACAAAGGCATTAATTTTTGTAAAAACGAAGACTTGATTCACTACATTCCGCGAGCGATGCAGATTGCGTTATTCGCGCCATTTCCTTCTAAATGGTTTTCTACCGAGAAGCGCAACTCAAGCGCAGTAGAAATTTATATTTCAGCGGTGGAAATGTTTTACAGCTATGTGGCATATATCGGCTTGTTGTATTGGCTAGTCAGTTACAGACGCTGGCGTATCGAGTTGCTGTTACCCGTAGCTTTTGCTCTGGGTCTTACCTTGTTGCTCGGGCTGACTGTGGCCAATGTCGGCACGCTGTACCGTATGCGATTCCCGTTTGCCATGATCTTTATAAGTCTTGGTATGGTTGGACTAATGCAGATGGCTAAAATCAGACCTCGCTGGCTGGAGCGCTTGGATTCAACTGCCGATAGGTAGTATTGACTGATTTGCAGTGTTCTTGAGGCTTAATACGACGGCTTGGATGTGACCTTCCAGCCATCACTGATGTGGAATTTCAATGTGCGGTTTGGCCGGGTTTCTGACCGAAAATCAATCGGGATTGACAGACGATCTGCTCAGGAGCATGGCTACGCGTATCAGCCATCGTGGACCTGATGCTGAAGGCTTCTGGAGTGATCACTCCACCGGCATTGGACTAGCCCATCGTAGGCTCTCAATTCTTGATCTTTCCGATGCCGGAAGCCAGCCCATGGCATCAGCTGATGGGCGTTACGTCATTGTTTTCAATGGCGAAATCTACAACCACAACGACATACGAGGGACGCTTCAGGTTTCTTCAGCATCCACTCCCGTATGGAGAGGTCACTCGGACACCGAAACGCTGCTGGCTGGCTTCAGCCAGCTTGGTATTGAGAGAACCATTGCGATGGCCACTGGCATGTTCGCTTTCGCGCTGTGGGACAAACGGACTGGTACCCTAACGCTTGGCCGTGATCGCTTGGGCGAAAAGCCTTTGTATTACGGTTGGCAGGGCTCGGCATTTTTGTTCGGCTCCGAGCTTAAAGCACTACAGGCGCATCCGGCATTCAACGCCACGATTGATCGGGGTGCTTTAAGTTTGTATCTGCGGCACGGGTATATCCCTTCCCCGTATTCGATTTTTGATGGAATTTCTAAACTGTTGCCTGGGACGCTGTTGACGGTCTCGCTAGTTCAGCGCGAGCCTGTTGTTTCAACGTATTGGTCGGGTGCAGTTGTGGCTGAACAGGGTGTTGCCAATGCTTTTGGCGGCTCGCCTGGACAGGCAGTCGATGAGCTTGAAGCTCTTTTGCTCAATGCGGTGGGTCAGCAGATGGTTGCGGATGTACCGCTTGGTGCTTTCCTGTCGGGTGGAATAGATTCATCTACTATCGTGGCATTGATGCAACATCAATCTGCCCGCCCCGTGAAAACTTTCACTATGGGTTTTCACGAGCAAGGATATGACGAAGCCAAGCATGCTCAGGCGGTGGCAAAGCATTTGGGAACAGACCACACCGAGTTGTATGTATCGGCTGAGCAGGCGCTGGATGTCGTTTCCCGACTGCCGCAGCTTTATGACGAACCTTTCGGGGATTCGTCGCAAATCCCAACCTTTTTGGTGTCGCAACTGGCGCGTCAGCATGTCACCGTGTCGCTTTCGGGGGACGCAGGAGATGAATTGTTCTGTGGCTACAACCGATATCAGTTGACGGACAAGCTCTGGCATAAGCTGTCTTTGGTGCCGCAGCCTCTGAGGAGACTGGCCGCCAACGCAATTACCTGTGTGTCCCCTAACGCGTGGAACAAACTTGGCCGCATGTCAGGTGGCTTGATGCCAGACTTGGCGCAACTTGGCGACAAGTTACACAAAGGTGCTGGCGTGTTGGCCAGCGGTTCAGTTGACGAACTCTATCTCGGGTTGGTTTCGCAATGGCAAGACCCTTCTTCCGTCGTCATCATGGGGGCAGAGCCACCTACGCTGCTTAGTGGAAACACGCCTGAGCTGAAAGGCCTGAAAGATGTTGACCGAATGATAGCGCTCGACCTGCTAACCTACTTGCCAGATGATATTTTGACCAAAGTAGATCGCGCAGCGATGGGTGTTTCTTTGGAGACTCGCGTACCATTTTTAGATCATCGCGTGGTTGAATGGGCTTGGCGTTTGCCTCAGGCAATGAAGTTGCGCGACGGCCAGTCAAAATGGATACTTCGGCAAGTTTTGTACAAGTACATTCCGCCCGCTTTAATGGAGCGCCCCAAGATGGGTTTTGGTATTCCTATTGACATCTGGCTGCGAGGGCCTTTACGCGACTGGGCGGAAGCGCTGCTTGACGAGTCTCGTCTTGAAAAAGAAGGCTATCTGCAACCGATGCCGATACGGCAAAAGTGGCAAGAGCATCTTTCAGGTAAACGTAATTGGCAATACCCGCTGTGGAATGTATTGATGTTTCAGGCTTGGCTGGAATCGCAGCAAAGTTCAGTTGCAAACTCCCTATAAAAGCATGAACACCTACACAAAAATTAAAACAGAGCTACAACAGCATCCACGCGCCTGGCTGGTGACGGGAGTAGCTGGGTTTGTTGGCTGTAATTTACTTGAGGCGTTGTTGAGTCTGGATCAGCGTGTTGTAGGGCTTGACAATTTCGCTACTGGCCGCCGCGTCAATCTTGACCAGGTTCGAGCTGCAGTCAGCCCGACACAGTGGGCTAATTTCCAGTTTGTCGAAGGCGATATTCGTCAGCTGGCTGATTGCGTTAAAGCCGTTCAAGGTATTGACTACGTGTTGCATGAGGCGGCGTTGGGTTCCGTGCCTCGCTCTATTGCGGATCCAATTGCGACCAATCAGGCGAATATCAATGGTTTCCTGAATATGCTGGTCGCCTCTCGCGATGCCGGGGTTAAGCGCTTTGTCTATGCTGCCAGCAGTTCCACTTACGGCGATCATCCCGCACTGCCAAAAATTGAGGATCGGATTGGAAAGCCTTTGTCGCCCTACGCAGTGACCAAGTATGTCAATGAGCTGTACTCGGAGGTATTTGCGCGTACCTATGGTTTTCAAAGTATCGGTCTGCGATATTTCAATGTTTTCGGTCCTCACCAAAACCCGGATGGCGCTTATGCGGCAGTTATCCCCAAGTGGATTTCCGCGATGCTCAATCGGGAGCCGCTGTATATCAATGGTGATGGTGAAACCAGCCGAGACTTCTGTTTTGTGTCGAATGTCATTCAGGCTAATTTACTGGCCGCCACCGCGCAAGCTCCTGAAGCACTCAATCAAGTTTATAACGTCGCTGTCGGTGATCAAACAACGCTTCGTGAGTTGCACCTGTTGATTAAAAATGAGCTTGAAAAGCGGTTGCCACTGTTACAGGTCGCCGCGCCTGAATATCGCGAGTTTCGGGCTGCAGATGTGCGTCATTCTCTTGCGAGTATCGAAAAAGCCAGTAAATTGCTAGGTTACCAGCCCACTCACACAATTGGTCAAGGAATGGCTGAAGCGATGGATTGGTATGTTCAAGATTTGATTCCCGCCGCCAATAATTAAATATGTCAAAAATAAAACTTGCTATCGTTGGTTTGGGCTATGTTGGGCTGCCACTTGCTGTGGAGTTTGGCAAAAAACGTTCTGTCACGGGTTTTGATATCAATACCAAGCGTATTGCAGAATTGCAAAACGGCGTCGACCACACGTTGGAGACGTCACGACAAGAACTGCTGGATGCCAAACACCTGACTTTTTCAACCAACCCGGCTGATCTGCGAGCCTGTAATGTTTTTATTGTGACTGTGCCAACACCGATTGACCAGCACAAGCGCCCCGATCTCACGCCGCTGATCAAGGCGAGTGAAACCATCGGCAAAGTGCTCAAGCATGGTGACATTGTGATTTACGAGTCAACGGTGTATCCCGGTGCAACAGAAGAAGATTGCGTTCCGGTACTCGAGAAATTTTCTGGCCTCAAATTCAATGCTGATTTTTATGCAGGTTACAGTCCAGAGCGAATCAATCCAGGTGATAAAGAGCATCGGGTTACAACCATCAAAAAAGTAACTTCAGGATCGACTCCTGAAATTGCAGATGTTGTTGATGCACTCTATAACGAAATCATTGTGGCGGGTACGCACAAGGCCAGCAGCATCAAGGTTGCAGAGGCTGCCAAGGTTATCGAAAATACGCAACGTGACCTGAACATCGCCCTTATCAACGAGTTGGCCATGATATTCAACAAGATGAATATCGATACGGAAGCGGTGCTCAAAGCTGCCGGTACCAAGTGGAATTTCCTGCCTTTCAGGCCAGGTCTGGTGGGCGGTCACTGTATCGGCGTCGATCCCTACTATTTGACGCACAAAGCACAGGCACTCGGATATCACCCTGAAATCATTTTGGCCGGGCGGCGTTTGAACGACAACATGGGCAACTATGTGGTGGCGCAGTTTGTCAAGGCCATGACCAAAAAACGCATTCAGGTCGATGGTGCTCGTATTTTGGTGATGGGTTTGACGTTCAAGGAAAACTGCCCCGATTTGCGTAACACCCGGGTAGTGGATATCGTTGCAGAGCTGAAAGAGTACAACTGCGAAGTCGATGTATACGACCCTTGGGTCACGCCCGAAGAGTCAGTGAACGAATACGGCATTTCACCTGTGCCAACTTTGAGTCCGGCAACTTATGACGGCATCATTCTGGCTGTTGCACACAATGAGTTTCGTGCCATGGGTGCCGAGGGTATTCGGGCGCTGGGCAAGTCAATGCATGTTTTGTACGACTTGAAATATGTATTGACGGCTGAAGCAGTTGACCTGCGTCTGTGATGTTGCCTGTGGTTACTGATACCGCGAGTCATCCATCTTCGGGAGCACGGGTTCGCAAAAAGTTGCTTTTTCTTGTGACAGAAGACTGGTATTTTTGCTCGCACCGTTTGCCGCCTGCGCGCGCTGCGATGGCTGCTGGCTATGACATCATTGTGGCAACACGTGTTGGAAGCCGTGGTGCAGACATTACTTCTGAAGGATTCAAGCTGATACCGATTGATTTGCAAAGGAGAAGCCGCAACCCTTTTCGCGAACTCACAGCCATTGCACAAATCGTCATGATTTACCTGCGGGAACGCCCGGATGTGGTTCATCATGTCGCGATGAAACCCGTTCTGTATGGCTCTTTCGCTGCATTCATTGTGCGTAACTCAACTGTGGTGAATGCACTTGCCGGTATGGGTTTTTTATTCACTTCAGGCTCTCGCCAGGCCACCATTTTGCGTATGGTCGTGTCGCGCCTTTTTCGCTTCTTGCTTAATTCTGGCCGTAATCTTCTGATATTGCAGAACCCGGATGATGCAGCCATGCTGGTCAATGGCGGTATTGTGAAGGCTGAACGGATTCGGTTGATCAAAGGCTCTGGCGTTGATGTTCAGCGTTTTGCCCCCATGCCTGAAACGCAATCAGCCCCTGTTGTCATGCTGCCGTCGCGCATGCTGTGGGACAAAGGCGTAGGCGAATTCGTAGAGGCGGCTCGAATGTTGCGCACCAGAGGGGTCGCCGCACGCTTTGTTTTAGTGGGTCATGGTGATCCTGATAACCCAGCTTCCATTCCAGAGTGCCAGCTCAAAGCATGGCATGACAGTGGTGTCGTGGAGAGATGGGGTCACTGTGAAGATATGCCTGCAACATTGGCCAAGGCGCATGTTGTTTGCCTGCCTTCGTACCGCGAAGGCTTGCCCAAAGTTTTGCTTGAGGCCGCAGCGTGCGCCCGCCCCCTGATTGCCACTGATGTGCCTGGTTGCCGGGAAATTGTTCGCCACGGTGAAAATGGTTTATTGGTGCCTTTGCGCGATGTTCCTGGCTTGGCCCAAGCCATGGCGCGCCTGTTGGGCAATTTCGAGTTGCGGCATACCATGGGGCAAAAGGGTCGGGCCATGGTGGAGTCTGAATTTTCCGAGATGAAAGTTGCCAAGCAGACTCTTGCTGTTTATCACGAACTTTGTCCTGCATAAAACGTACTTTTTATTTTTACAAATATGAATTTTTCTCGTAAAAATATTTTGCTGTGGCTCGTTGGCATCAGCATATTGCTACCCGTTTTCTTTCAGCTCGACGGTGGAATTTATCGTGGCTTGGGTGTGCTCATTGATTCCCAGGGCAACATAGCAAAATTGCCTTTGCCGCTTTCTATTCTTGCTTGCTTGTTTGCCGTCGGCATATTGCTTGGCAATCCTAGCCGCGCCCTGCCTGGATTGGCGATGATCGCAGGCGTGCTTGTCATCAGCCTTGTTTCAGTAATCCTGGGTTCGGACGGTGTGACGCCGCATCAACGCAAACTTCTGGTAACGGCGCAGGTGCTGCTACCGCTAGGGGGGGTGTTGCTTGGGGCATTGATTCATGACGGTAACAAGGCCATAGCACGTTCCTTTTTAGTGGTGCTTTCAATTGTGATTCCAATGCAGTTGGCCGCCACCTGGCTTCAGGGCGGTTTGATCCTGACCCACTATTTGTATGCTTTCAGCATCTATGCGCACTTACAGTACGTGGCGTTGATTCTTGTCTGCGCCTACATTTTCTGTCTCGTAACGCTTTGGGATCAACACAAAATCTGGCTATGCATCGTTGGCTTGAGCGTCTCAATTTACGCAGTGTCCAGCCTGTCCTTTTTGACCATATTCGCCTTTTTTGCATTCATATTTGCTTTTATGCTTTGTAAATTTTGGTCGTATCGGTCAAGTCCCAAGCTGATTGCGGCTGCTTCAATTCTGATTGTTTTCGCATTGCTGGGAAGCTACACCTACTTCAAGAAGATGGAAGGACAAAGATCCTCAGTCGAAGGCTTGCAACCTCTGTATTACGGAAAGTTCAAAGAACTTCTGGATGGGAAAGTCCCTGCAAATGTGTATGAGCGTTTTGGTGACTGGGCGCTTTTTGGGAAGGGAATTGTTGAAAGCAGGCAAACCTTCCTGGTTGGGCATGCGCAGCCCATGCCTCGCGAAATCAGATCAAGTCCGCACAATTACTACATTGACATCGCCTACACGTTTGGCGTGTTGGCGCTGATTCCTATATTCGGTTTAATAGGTTACACGGCCTTTCTGTGTTGGAGGCAAAGAAAATCGCTACCAACCGAAACTTGGTGGCTGCTTGCCATCGTGTTTTACCTGGTTGTGATTGACAGCAGCTTTAAAGTGACTTTGCGTCAGCCATATCCCGGGATTTTCACTTTCTTTCTTTGGGGTATTTTGTTGTCACGACTGCGATTCTCCGGTTTACCTATGCTCAAGACCTGAGCCGGCTACAGTTCAATGCTGAGGTTCTTTTCAGGTCAAAAAATGGGGGCGCTCATCAGCACTGCTGGTGTTTTTATTGCCGCCTTGCTTTGGCTGCTGGGCTTCAAGGTCGTGGCTCTGTGGATGGGGCCTGAAGGTGTTGGGTTGTTTTCGCAACTCAGACAAATGGCTCAGGCAGCAACGATTGGCGCTACTTTTGGCGGCACCAATTCTGTGGTTCAAGGTCTTGCAGAGCGCGAAGATGAGCTTGCACGCATCCAGTTTCGAGCCACTGCGAGCCGTGTCCTTGGGGTCGCAAACGTGGTTGTGGTGTCGGCCATGATGGCGACTGCTCCTGCACTCTCGCAATTTTTCTTGTCATCGGTGATGCCCGACCTCGTGGCTACTGTGCGCTGGATTGCACTCGCCGTGCTGTTGAATGTGGGTGCAACCTATGCGCTTGCCGTACTGAATGGCTATCGCGCTTATGCGTATCTGGCCGTGGCGCAGATTGCGGGCCCTTTGGCACTCATGCTGGCATTGCTTTGTGCCCGTTGGTGGAGCCTTTCGCCAGCACCGCAATATCTGGCGGGCTCATTTGTTCTTTGTTTCGGCGTGAGTTGTCTTTTGGGGGCATGGGGCATGTCGCGCTTGCCCAGGTTCAAGAAATCTGTAATTACCGGATATTTGTCAGCTGAGCAACGTCGCGCTTTTATCCGCTTCGCTTTGTCAAACCTGTTTGCTGCATTGACGGCCACCATGTCGCTGTTGGTGATTCGTGCCTGGATGATCGACTTGAAGGGGCTGGCATTTGCTGGTCTTTTCGATGCGGGTTGGACTTTGACGTTTAACTACACCACGCTTTTTTTAACAGCCTGTAGTGTTATATATTTGCCGCTGCTTGCAGGTGCCAAAAATCCTGAAAACCAAAAGAACTACATGCTGAGAACCGCTTACCTGGTGCTAGGTATCAGTTTGCCCATTTGTTATGCGATGGTATTGCTCAAGCTGCCCTTGATTCATTTGCTCTACAGTCCAGAATTTGAAGCATCGGGTCAGGTATTGATGGTGCTGGTCATTGCGGTGATTTTCCGTGGCGTTTCTTGGGTTTACGGCACGTTGATTCTCGCAACCCGAAAGGCTCGTGTTTTGCTGGTCTCGGATGTCGCACTCAATTTGCTCTTGCTGGCAACGACGCGCTATGCTTTGCAAAACTTCGATTCACTTCAAGCGTTGAGTTGGGCTTTCGTCTTGCCCAATTTTTTATACCTTGTTTTTGTCGTGGAATATGCAAGGCAAAAAAACGGTTTAATGAGGCGGCGATTTATTTGGCCTCTGGTTCTGGCTGGTACAGCTCCGTTGTTTTATCTGGCCTGGATGTCAGGCTCATTCGATCAGCAGTTTGGGATGTTTGCACAAGGTTTTTTCATGTTTTGTGGACTGGCTGTCAGCGCTGCAGCGTTGGCTGCTTACAAGAAAGCTGTTTTGTGAAAAATTTGCGTTCTGATATTGAACACTTCAAGCGTTTGTGTGGGCACGCTGCAAAAGTCAGCACATTCCAGTTCGTTTTGGCTTGCGTCAATCCCCGCATGCTGCCCGTGGTTTTGATACGACTGGCAGAATCTTTCTATACCCAACGTTTGGGTGTGTTGGCTAAATTGTGTTCAATGCTCAACGTCTTCATTTTTGGTATTGAGGTGTCACCCAGGGTCAAAATTGAAGGTGGCTTGTTTTTGCCGCACACGGTCGGTACCGTTATAGGTGCTGCCAGCATTGGCCGAAATTGCACCATCATGCAGGGTGTCACCTTGGGTGCGCTGGAATCTGACTTGGGCTTTACGCGAGCCACGCGCCCTGTGATTGGTAACGATGTCGTCATCGGCTCTGGCGCCAAGGTGCTGGGGGGCATCACAGTTGGCGACCATGCCAAGATCGGCGCAAATGCCGTTGTGCTGTGTGACGTTCCCGCTTATGCCGTGGCCGTTGGCGTACCTGCGAGAATCTTGGCGAAACATCCTGATTGTCAAACCCATGCTGATTGATACGAACCCTGTTGCTATAAGCGCTTCTCTGGTTTTATACAAACCGGACTTTGCAACGGTTGAACGCACCTTGCAGGCATTGGAGCGTGCCGCCCAAACGGCGAGTGAGTTTTATGAACTGCAGTTGCGATTGACGCTTGTCGACAACTCTAGCGATCAAAACTCTGACACCACGATCAGTGACTGGTTTGAGAATTTTCGTGAGCGTGTGCCGAGCTGGACTTTGCAACTCATCCAGCCGAGAGAAAATCTGGGTTACGGTCGTGGCAACAATCTGGTGATTGCCAAAGCCCGCTCCGTATACCATTTGGTGATTAATCCGGATCTGTTTGTACAAGAAGACGCCTTGCTGGAGGCCATTCGATACATGGCGCAGAACCAGGATGTGGGCTTGTTGACCCCCGCCGTTTTTGGCGAGCAGGGGGAGAGGCACTACATGTGCAAGCGAAACCCGACGCTGCTCACCATGTATTTGCGCAGTTTTTCGCCACTCTGGCTTCAGTCTTTACTGAAACCTGTCGTGGATAGCTTTGAAATGCGGGACTGTGACTACGAAAAATCAATTCATCCGATTGAATATCCGACGGGTTGTTTCATGTTTTTTCGGACGCAGCCGTTGAAAGAGATAGGAGGATTCGATCCGGACTACTTTCTGCATTATGAAGATGCAGATATTGGTCGTCGAATCCTGAAGATCGCCCGTGTGGTGTATGTCCCGCAGGTTAAGGTGGTTCACCAGTGGGCTCGTGATACGCACCGTTCATTGAAAGCCAAACTGATCACAGTCAGATCCGGGTTTTTGTATTGGCGCAAGTGGGGTGGTTTTTTTTCGAGTCGCTCGACGGTGGAGTTGCGTCATTCGAGGGATGCAGCTGACGTGTCTTCAAATTCGCAGGTTCAAGTACCCTCAAAGCAGCGCGTACTGGTGACCGGGGCTGGCGGCTTTATTGGTCAGGCGGTTTGTTCTGATCTGCAGCTTAGAGGGCATCAGGTTGTGGGGGCAGTGCGTCAACGCAATGCGGTTCACGAGTCTGCTTCGGTTAACTATGTGAGCATGGGCGACATGGATGATTCGACCGATTGGTCTTCCGTTGTCAAGGAAGTGGATTGTGTCGTGCATTTGGCTGCACGTGTTCATTTGATGAACGACACCGCTCAGGATCCTTTGGCTGAGTTCCGGCGTGTCAATGTTGATCTCACCTTGAACCTGGCGCGTCAAGCTGCCTTGGCGGGTGCACGCCGTTTCATATTTGTCAGCTCCGTCAAGGTGAACGGAGAAAACACCCCCTTTGGGCAGCCTTTTACCGCCGAAGATATGCCGTGCCCGACGGATTTTTATGGCATCTCCAAACACGAGGCTGAACAGTTGCTGATGCAATTGGCGAAGACTACTGGCATGGAGGTTGTCGTCGTTCGTCCGGTGCTTGTTTATGGGCCAGGTGTCAAAGCCAACTTTTACCAAATGATGGATTGGTTGAAAAAAGGAGTTCCACTTCCGTTGAAGGCGCTGGACAACCAGCGAAGTATGGTCGCGCTCGACAACCTGGTTGACATGATTGCTATTTGCCTGTCACACCCCGCCGCCGCCAATCAAACCTTTCTTGTCAGTGATGGTGAAGACTTGACTGTCTCCGATTTGATGGAGCGAACTTCCTTGGCGCTTGGCCGCCGGGCAAGGCTGTTGACCATGCCAATGGCTTTGTTAAAGTTGATAGGGCGTATTTTTGGAAAGCAGGCGGTGATTCATCGACTCTGCGAGCCTTTGCAGGTAGACATCATGAAATCACGCCAGCTGTTGGGATGGTGCCCTCCAGTCCCTGTTGACATTGCCTTGAAAAAAACCGCCAACTGGTATTTAGGCGGGAAGTGATATTGCACTGCCTGATCGCAGGGATTCATAGACACGCGAGTTGATTTTTAACTTTCGAACAGTAAAAGCCATGACCGATCCAGACCTTTCTAGCATCTCCCCGCGCGACAAAGCCGAAATCCTGGCTCAGGCGCTGCCCTACATTCGCAAGTTTCATGGCAAAACCATGGTCATTAAGTATGGCGGTAATGCCATGACTGATCCTGCGTTGCAGGCTGACTTTGCTGAAGATGTGGTGCTCTTGAAACTTGTAGGCATGAACCCGGTGGTGGTGCATGGCGGTGGACCGCAGATTGAAACGGCTTTGAATCGCCTGGGTAAAAAGGGTGAATTTATTCAGGGCATGCGCGTGACGGACGATGAGACGATGGAAGTTGTGGAGTGGGTGCTGGCTGGTCAGGTGCAGCAGGACATTGTGGGTTTGATCAACCAGGCCGGTGGCAAAGCGGTTGGTTTGACGGGACGTGATGGTGGACTCATTCGTGCCAAAAAGCTTGCGATGACCGACAGCAAAGACCCCAGCAAAGAGCACGATGTGGGTTTTGTGGGCGACATCGTCAGCATTGATCCGAGTGTGGTCAAAGCTTTGCAAGACGACGCATTTATCCCCGTCATCAGCCCGATTGGTTTTGGTGAAGACAACGAAAGCTACAACATCAACGCTGATGTGGTGGCGGGCAAGCTGGCCACGGTGCTGAAAGCTGAAAAGCTGGTGCTGCTGACCAACATTCCGGGCGTGTTGAATAAAGATGGTCAGTTGCTGACCGACCTGACGGCGCGCGAGATTGATGAGCTGTTTGCTGATGGCACGATTTCTGGCGGCATGCTGCCCAAAATTGCGGGCGCGCTGGATGCGGCCAATAGCGGCGTCAATTCAGTCCACATCATTGATGGCCGGGTGCCGCATGCGCTGCTGCTTGAAATTTTGACCGAGCAGGCCTTTGGCACCATGATTCGTTCGCATTGAGTCTGGACGATTTCTGACACCTGGCTGTCAGCCGAATCGGCGCTGGTGTAATCCCCGATGAACGACGCAGATGCACACCACTATGCTGGTACACCATGAGATTACTTCTTGTTGAAGACGACGTGATGGTGGCCAGCGGCATCAAGCTGGGGCTGTGTGACGCGGGTTATGCCGTCGATTGGGTGGGCAGCGCCGAGCGAGCGGAGGAGGTTTTGCAAACTGAGACCTTCGACGCCGCCATCATCGACATTGGTTTGCCCAAAATGGATGGTCTGAACCTGACCCGAAGCATCAGAAAAAGCGGCGTGACCATGCCGGTGCTGATATTGACCGCCCGGGACGCCCTGCAAGACCGGGTGCAGGGGCTTGATCTGGGTGCTGACGACTACATGGTCAAACCTTTTGAATTGCCTGAAATGCTGGCGCGTTTGCGTGCCTTGCTGCGCCGCTCGCAGGCTGCCACCAGCGCTACTTTAAGCTTTGGCGCGCTGGAGCTGGACTCCGCCAATCGTCAGGCGCGTGCCAACGGCCAGCTCATAGAGCTGGGCCCGCGTGAATGGACGGTCATGGAGTATCTGCTCATTAACGCGCCCAAGCCGGTCAGCAAAGACAAGCTGCTGCAAGCCCTGACCGGCTGGGACAAGGAAATCACCACCAACGCGATTGAGGTCTACATCTCGCGCCTGCGCAGCAAGCTGGAGCCGCATGGCATTTGCGTGCGCTCGATTCGCGGGTTTGGTTACCGGCTGGAGATAGCAGGGGCAGCCACGAGCAGCGGGGCTGAATGATCCCCGCAGCCATGCGGTCGGGCTTGCAGCGCCGGCTGCTGTTGCTGTTGCTGTTGCCGCTGGGCCTGTTTGCGGTGATCAATGTTTATTTTGACTACCAGACGGCTGGCAACGTGGCCTTGCAAAAAGACCAGCAACTGGTTCGCCTGATCCCCTTGCTGGCTGATTCCGTACTGGCTGTTGACTCAAAAGAAGACGCCGCCCTGATCTTGCTGCTGGCGCCTGAAATTGAAGACTTCATCAGGGACAAAAACCGTTCTGCCGGGTTTCGCATTTCAGATTCAGCCGGCGGCTTTTTGGCCGGCGATGCCTGGATCGACAGTGTGCTGCCGGCCACCCGCGAGCCAGAGTTTCTCAGCATTGAAGACGATGGCATCACTTACCGCATTGCTGCCCAGCGCGCAGAGACCGCCGCGGGCGAGCTGATTGTGCAACTGGCCGATGGCTCGGACGCGCGCCAGCAGTGGCTGCGCTCGATCTGGCTCAAAGTTTTGCTGCCCAACCTGGTGCTGGTGCTGGCGGCTGGCTTTGCCGTTAACTGGGCGGTGACGCGGGCGCTCAGGCCCTTGAATGTACTGACAGATGCTGTGGAGCGGCGCAGCCCGCGCGACCTGAACGCCATCGACCCCCTGAGCACCCCCGCCGAAGTGCAACCGCTGGTAGCCGCCCTGAACCGCCTGTTTGGCTTGGTCAATGCCCAGGCTGAAGGGCAGCGCCGTTTTGTCGCCGATGCAGCGCACCAGTTGCGCACGCCGCTGGCGGGCTTGCAGGCGCAGGTGGAGGCCTGGGCGCAAGCTGCCAGGGTGTCAAAAGGCAAGGGCGGTGAAGGTGCGATCACGCTGGCTGCAGACAAAATCATCAAGCTGCGCAACGCCACCCGCCGCACATCGCAGTTGGCCAACCAGTTGCTGGCCTTGTCACGAGCCGATGCACTGAATGTGGCGGCCCAACCCATGCAGCGGGTTGATTTAAAGGACTTGTGCGAGTCCCTATTGGCATTGCACCTGGATGCTGCCACAGCCAAAGGCATTGACCTGGGGTTAGAGGCCGAGCCCGCACAGGCTCTGGGCCACGAATGGCTGCTACGCGAGCTGCTGGGCAACCTGGTTGACAACGCCGTCAAGTACACGCCCGCTGGCGGCGCTGTCACGATACGTTGCGGCATGCTGCCAGACCCGATGCGTAGCGCATTTCTGGAGGTGATAGACGACGGCCCCGGTATTGCGCCAGATGAACGCGCCAAGGCACTGGAGCGCTTTTACCGGGTGCTGGGCACGGCGGGCGAGGGCAATGGCCTGGGCTTGGCCATCGCCGATGAAATCGCCCGAGTGCATAAAACCCAGCTGGTGCTGGGTGACGCACATGACGGCCAGGCAGGTGCGCGCGGCCTGCGGGTGCGGCTCGTGCTTCAGCAGGAAAACCCGCACGGCACAGCCTGAAAACCGACACAGCCCTGTGAGAGAATCATTTGTACACGTTCTTAGCTGTTTGACACATCCTTCATTTCTCAATCCACCATGTCCGATTTAGCGCTTGATGCCGACACCTCCCCGCAAGGCTCAACGGCTGTCGATGCAGCAGCCCGCAAACGCCCCAAGCCGGGCGAGCGCCGGGTGCAAATTTTGCAGGCACTGGCCAGCATGCTGGAGCAGCCCGGCGCAGAGCGCATCACCACATCAGCCCTGGCCGCCAGGCTTGAAGTCAGTGAGGCCGCACTCTACCGCCACTTTGCCAGCAAGGCACAAATGTTTGAGGGGTTGATTGAGTTCATCGAACAAAGCGTTTTTACCCTTGTTAACCAGATTGCCGAACGTGAGCCAAACCCTGCATTGCGCAGCCGCCGCCTGGTGACGATGGTGCTGCAGTTTGCCGAAAAGAACCCCGGCATGACCCGTGTGATGGTGGGTGACGCTCTGGTGTTTGAAAACGACCGCCTGCAAGAACGCATGAACCAGTTTTTTGACAAGCTGGAATCCAGCCTGAAGCAAAGCCTGCGCGACGCCAGCGCCGCCAGTGGCGCAGCCACCCCCACGGTAGATGCGCAGGTCAGGGCGTCAGTTGCCACCGCCTTCATGGTCGGCCGTTTGCAGCGTTTTGCCCGTTCAGGCTTCAAGCGCTTGCCGTCTGAGCACCTGGATGCCAGTCTGGCAACGATTTTGGCTTGATGGCAGGCTGGCGGAAGCTGTCGTTTGCTATTATTTTAGGAGCTGCTTGCGCACGTATTCATTGGATAAAAAGCCAATTTGATACTTAAAAATGCTCAGAAACGGCTCAAAAACAGCCAAAACGGGACAAATCCATGCAGTTTCACTTAAACGGCTTTAAAGCGGGTGACCCCAACCTGCTGGATGCTGCCGAATCAGCCCAATTGCGCAGCGCCGATCTCCCAAGCCAGGCCGATGTATTGATCGTCGGCTGTGGCCCCGCCGGGCTGACGCTGGCGGCTCAACTGGCGGTCTTCCCCAGTATTCGCACCGTGATCGTTGACCAGAAGCCTGGTCCATTGCTGTTGGGCCAAGCCGACGGCGTGGCCTGCCGCACGATGGAGATGTTTGAGGCCTTCGGCTTTGCACACAAGGTGCTGCAAGAAGCCTATTGGGTCAATGAGACCACGTTCTGGACACCTTCTGCCGCAGACCCACAGCAGATTGCGCGCAGCGGCCGCGTACAAGATGTGGAAGACGGCCTGTCGCACATGCCGCACGTGATCTTGAACCAGGCACGGGTGCATGACTTTTATCTTCAAAAGATGGCGCAGTCAGCCGCGCGACTGACACCGCACTACAGCCGCCGCCTGGCTTCGCTGGTGCGCGATGCTGACGAGTCCAACGCCTACCCCGTGGCTGCGCAATTTGAGCGTCAAGACGCAGGCCACACGGGCAGCATTGAAACCATTCGCGCCCGCTACGTCGTCGGTTGCGACGGTGCCCGCAGCGCTGTGCGCCAGGCCATGGGCCTGGCATTGAAGGGCGACTCTGCCAACCACGCCTGGGGCGTAATGGACGTGCTGGTGGTCACTGACTTCCCGGACATCCGCTTCAAGTCACTGATCCGGTCGGCTGATGAGGGCACTGTGCTCATCATTCCGCGTGAGGGCGGCTATTTGGTGCGCCTGTATGTCGAAATGGACAAGCTCAACCCCAACGAGCGTGTTTTCAGCCGCAACATCACAATTGAGCAACTGATTGCAGCCGCCCAGCGGATTTTCAGGCCGTACACACTAGATGTGAAAGAAGTGGCCTGGTGGTCTGTGTATGACATTGGCCAGCGGCTGACCGACAGGTTTGACGACCTGAAACCCGAGGAAGTGGCCAGCCGTCAGCCGCGCATCTTCATTGCCGGTGACGCCTGCCACACCCACAGTCCCAAGGCCGGGCAGGGCATGAATGTATCGATGCAAGACGCCTTCAATCTGGGCTGGAAGCTGGCCGCCGTGCTGCAACAGCGCAGCCCAGCCAGCTTGCTGCACACCTATTCAGCCGAGCGGCAAGCGGTGGCGCAAGAACTGATTGACTTTGACCGCGAGTGGGCAGCCATGCTCAGTCGCCCCGACCTGGACAGGTCGCAGGTGCAAAGCTACTTTGTGCAGCATGGCCGCTACACCGCTGGCACAGCCACGCGGTACAAGCCTGCGCAAAACGCCTTGTCTTTGACTGGCGCGGCAACGCACCAGGCGCTGGCTACAGGTTTGCAGATCGGCATGCGCTTTCATTCCGCGCTCGTCACTAGTGTTGGCGACGGCAAGCAACTGCAATTGGGTGCCTCATTTTTGGCCGATGGCCGCTGGCGATTGATGGCCTTTGCAGGCGCTGATGATGCCGGCGCACCCGGCTCGCCCATCGCCAGACTGTGCGGGTTTTTAAGTGAGTCAGCTGAATCACCCATCAAACGATTGACGCCAGCAGGCGCGGACGTCGATTCGGTGATGGACGTGCGCGCCGTGTTTCAGCAAAGTCATCACGCGCTGGCACTGACAGAACTGCCTGACATTCTTTTCCCGCCCAAAGGCTCTTACGGCCTGCGCGACTATGAAAAAGCCTTTTGCGCGCTGGCTGATGACCGCCAAAACATCTACAAGCTGCGCGGCATCAACCGCCAACACGGCTGCCTGGTCGTGGTGCGGCCTGACCAGTACATTGCACATGTTCTGCCATTAACTAACACGGCGGCGCTGGCTGAATTTTTTGGTGGCATCATGCTGGATGCTATTAATTGAGTAGCTACTTGCGCCCGTATTTATTTGGCTAAAGGCCAATTTAACCACTAAAAAATGGCTGAAAACACTCAAATTCAACTAAAAGTCTGGCTGCTCATCAGGCCGCAGCAAGCATCAAATGCCCAATGTCGGAGTTCGCTGGCCGCACGCTGATCTGAATGTCATAACCCAAGCGCGTTAGGCAGTCCATCAGTTTTCGCTCTGACAAATTAGCGAAATCACCGCGCATCATGTCAGAGACTTTGGGCTGTGTGATGCCCATGCGTTTGGCGGCCTCCTGTTGCGTCAAGCCCAAATTGCGCATGGCCTTTCTGATTTCTATGACCAAACCAGTTTTGATTTTAAGTTTGTCAGCGTCCGGCAGACTCAGGTCAGCATACACATTGCCTGAGCCTTGTTTTACCTGCGTGCCGTCAATGTTTCTGGTTTTCATGTCGTAACTCCTTGGCGAACGCTTCAGCTACTTTTAGCCTGGCGTTAATGATGTCCATGTCTTCTTTGGGTGTGGCGATACCGTGCTTGCTTTTCTTTTGAAAGCAGTGAAGCACGAATACAGCCTCTGCAAACTTCACGGTGTAAACCGCGCGGTATGTGCCGCCCACGTCGCTTTCGACAACCTCCAACACACCTGCACTACCAAACCCCTTGAGAACCTTGGCCGCGTCATGCTTGTCTCCAGCCTGCGCCAAAGACAATGCAAAGCCAAAAAACCGCCGCACCTCAGGTGGCAACGCCATCAAGTCTTTATGACTGCTGGCAATCCATTCAAGCGGTTTTTCGTGCGGAATCATGACCCGTCAATATACACGAAAGAGTATATTTTACAACTGCTAGTGTTTCTTCTTTTTCGCTATGTATTTAGTAGCTTATTACGCCCGTATTTATTGGTCTAAAAGCCAATCAAACACTTTGCAACAGCTCAAAAACACGTCAAAACATCTGAATACGCTCAAACCCATGGCCTGCAACCCGCCGACTCGCAGGCTGTTGGTCAATAATCTGATCAACCATCTGGCGGTCATGCCATCACCCACGCAGGAGCAATCATGAGACTTCAAGGCAAACAGGCGCTGGTCACGGCCGCTGGCCAGGGCATCGGCAAAGCCAGCGCGTTGGCCATGGCGGCTGCGGGAGCCACCGTGTGGGCCACTGACGTGAATGAAAAGCTGCTGGCCAGCTACGCTGGCATACCCAACATTCACACAGCCGTGCTTGACGTGATGGACAAGACGGCGATTCAAAAAATGATTCAGGGCATGCCCGCGATTGACGTGCTTTTTAATTGCGCGGGCTTTGTACATGCGGGCACGGCGCTGGACGCGACAGATGATCAATGGGACTTTGCGTTTGACCTGAACGTGCGTTCGCAGTTCTGGACGATACAGGCCGCACTGCCCAACATGCTGGCGAATAAAAAGGGCAGCATCATCAATATGGCCAGCGTGGTCAGCATCAAGGGGCTGCCGAATCGGTTTGTCTACGGTGCGTCCAAGGCGGCGGTGATCGGCCTGACCAAAAGCGTGGCGGCAGATTTTGTGACCCAGGGCATTCGCTGCAACGCCATTTGCCCCGGTACGGTCGATACGCCGTCGTTGGCAGACCGTATCAATGTCTATGACGACCCGGCTGAAGCACGTCAAAATTTCATCGCCCGCCAACCCATGGGCAGGCTGGCGCAGGCGCATGAAATTGCACCGCTGATGGTGTTTTTGGCCAGTGATGAATCGGCTTTTGTCACTGGCCAGGCCTACGGTATTGACGGCGGCATGACGATCTGAAACTTTTTAAAAAGGACTCTTTGATGAAACTCGTTCGCTATGGCAACCCCGGTAAAGAAAAGCCCGGCTTGATAGATTCAGATGGCAAGCTGCGTGACTTGAGCGCGCATGTCAAAGACATTGGGCCGGCCCAGCTCAGTGATGCAGCGTTGGCCAAGCTGCGCAAAATCAAAACCGCCAGCTTGCCCTTGGTTAAAGGCGCGCCGCGCATGGGTTGCCCAGTGACGGGTACGCCCAAGTTCATCGCGATTGGTTTGAACTACGCTGACCACGCGGCGGAGTCAGGCTTGCCAGTGCCCAAAGAGCCGATTGTTTTCATGAAGGCCACCAGTTGCATTCAGGGCCCTAACGATGTGGTCATGCTGCCCAAGGGCTCGGTCAAGACCGACTGGGAGGTTGAGTTGGGCGTGGTGATCGGCACACGCGCCCGCTATGTGTCGCAAAAAGACGCGCTCAACCATGTGGCAGGTTACTGCACCATCAACGACGTGAGCGAGCGTGAATTTCAAATCGAGCGCGGCGGCACCTGGGACAAGGGCAAGGGTTGCGACACCTTTGGGCCCATTGGCCCGTATTTGGTGACCCGCGACGACGTACCCAACCCGCAAAAGCTCAGCATGTGGCTGGACTTGAACGGCAAGCGTGTGCAAACCGGCAACACCAAAACCATGATTTTCAGCGTCGCCAAAATCATCAGCTATGTCAGCCAGTTCATGACGCTGGAGCCCGGCGACATCATCACCACCGGCACGCCGCCAGGCGTCGGCATGGGCATGAAGCCACCGCTGTATGTGAAAAAAGGCGATGTGATGACGCTTGGGATTGAGGGCTTGGGTGAGCAGCGGCAGGTGGTGGTTCCCTTCAAACTTTGAATTTGAAGTTGCCACAAGAGGCAAATCAGGGTTTACCTGTTATTTGCCTAGGTAACCGCACCTAAAAAGCGGTATTTCGGCCAAAAAAGACGCGCCCATTTGCAAATTGCTGCAAAATAGAACGACCGTTCGTTTTATTTTGTTCTAAACCAATTTGCACACCATGGCCGTTGTTGAACTCTCTGCTAAAGCTGCCCGCACCGCCTCACCCGCAGTGGGCGGCGTAGCAGTGCATAAAGGCCAGCAAACCAAAGCGGCCATTGTGGACGCAGCCTTGGGTCTGGCCACGCAAATTGGCCTGGAAGGCCTGAGCATTGGTGCGCTGGCTGAAGTCATGCGCATGAGCAAGTCGGGTGTGTTTGCGCATTTTGGCTCGCGTGAGGAACTGCAAATATCGGTGATACGCGAGTACTACGCCCGCTTTGAAGAAGAGGTGTTTTACCCTGCACTTACAGCACCAAAAGGTATGCCACGCCTGAAAGCCTTGTTTGAAAACTGGATGAATCGCACATCGGTCGAGATTGATTCAGGCTGCCTGTTCATCAGCGGCGCGGTGGAGTTTGACGACCGCCCAGGCCCGGTGCGTGACGCGCTGGCGGGCTCCGTCAAAACCTGGCTGGCTGCCATGCACCGTGCAGTGGTGCAGACCAAAGAGGCTGGCCATTTGCGCGGCGATGTCGATGAACACCAGATGTCGTTTGAAATCCATGGCCTGATTTTGGCGCTGCACTATGAAGCCCGATTTTTAAAAACGCCTGGCTCGGTGGCCAGAGCACACACCGGTTTTGCCAACATTTTGGCGCGCTACGGCAGCGCGTCATAACTCATATTTACTCATTTTTTAGGAGCTACACATGCCCGTTTACAACCCACCCCTGCGCGACATGCAATTTGTGATGCACGAAGTGCTCAAGGTCACTGAAGAACTCAAGCCGATGGCCAAGTACGCCGATGCGGACGTTGACACCATCAACGCAGTGCTGGAAGAAGGCGCTAAATTTGCCACCGAGGTGATCTTCCCGCTCAACATCAGCGGCGACCAGGAAGGCTGCAAGCTGGACATCACCACCCATTCTGTGACCACGCCTAAAGGCTTTAAAGAAGCCTATGCCAAGTATGTTGAAGGCGGCTGGCCTGCACTCAGTGGTGACCCGGCCTTTGGTGGCCAGGGCTTGCCGCTGGTTATCAACCAGTGCTTTTATGAAATGCTCAACAGTGCCAACCAGGCCTGGACCATGTACCCGGGCCTGACACATGGCGCACACGCCGCGTTGCACAGCCACGGTACCGAAGAGCAAAAAGAGACCTACCTGCACAAAATGACCAGCGGTGAATGGACCGGCACCATGTGCCTGACCGAGCCGCATTGCGGCACTGACCTGGGCCTGATGCGCACCAAGGCCGAGGCTTTGCCCGATGGCACGTACAAAATCACCGGCAACAAAATCTTCATCAGTGCCGGTGAGCACGACATGGCCGGCAACATCATTCACCTGGTACTGGCCCGACTGGCCGATGCGCCCCCCGGCATCAAGGGCGTAAGCCTGTTCATCGTGCCCAAATTCATGGTGAATAAAGACGGCTCGCTGGGTGCGCGCAACGGCATTTACTGCGGCGGCCTGGAACACAAGATGGGCATCAACGGCAACGCCACTGCGCAAATCGTGCTCGACGGTGCGATTGGCACACTGGTCGGCGCGCCCAACAAAGGCATGCAGGGCATGTTCGTGATGATGAACGCCGCGCGTCTGGGCGTAGGCAACCAGTCGCTGGGCTTGACCGAAGTGGCGTACCAAAACGCCCTGGCCTACGCCAAAGACCGCACGCAAATGCGCTCGCTGTCGGGCCCCAAAGCCAAAGACAAACCAGCCGACCCGATCATCGTGCACCCCGACGTGCGCAAGATGCTGCTGACGGCCAAAGCCTACGCCGAAGGTGGCCGCGCCCTGGCGACTTACTGCGCCGTGCTGCTTGACAAAGAGCACGAGCACCCTGACGAGGCGGTGCGCAAGGAAAGCGGTGAAGTGCTCTCCTTGCTGACGCCTATCGTCAAGGCCTTTTTGACCGACAACGGCCATATTTCGACCAACGCCTGCATGCAGGTGTTTGGCGGCCACGGTTTTATCAAGGAATGGGGCATGGAGCAGTTTGTGCGCGACAACCGCATCAACATGA
>JBASFP010000054.1:0-111455 GCA_049653085.1 Polaromonas sp. | reverse complement strand
TTTGGGCCAGCGCGAGGCAAACAATGCGCTCTCGCATTGCTGGTCTGTGCCGTACTGGCTTTGGAAGTCGCGCATCGAAAGACCTGCTTGGAACTGGATTCGGTTCATTGCCATGGTGATACCTCTGCTAATAACTGTGTATATATACAGTATTAAACATCTCTCAAGCAATGTCAAGTTTGTCTGAGGCAGGTATCTAATCAGGTAAAAATGAGCTTTAAGCCAATGAATATGGGCGCAAGCAGCTCCTGAATACATAGCAAATGAATGGACGGTCAGTCTTCACGCAGCCGCATAAAACTGGCAAAACGCGGTATGCCGCTGTCGTTCAAGCCCCGGTAGCGGTACGTGACCTGGCTGCCCACTGCGGGTGGATTTTGGCGCTGTGCGTCGGTAAAGCCAGTACCCAGCTTAAACCGTTTGGCGGTTTTGCCGTCTACAGAGGGCATTTCAACCAGCAGCGCACCCAGCTGGCCTGCGTACTTGCCTTTGCCGGGGAGGTGCCCAATGACTTTGGCTTCTGCATCGTCATGGGTTTTGACTTTCAGCAAGTCGTCATTGCGCACGCCTTTGTACAACGCGCTGCCCCGGTGCAGCATCAAGCCTTCAGCGCCGGCTTTCGTGATTTGCTTGAGCTGGCTTTGCAGTGCCGCGTGGCTGGCCACCTTGCTTTGCGCTACGGCTTGTACCCACGGCACAGCCAGCTTGGCCACCGTGGTGTTGAGTTTTAAAAGGCGTTCAGTAAACGGGCCAGGCTCGGCAGGCAAGTCAAAGACCATGAACTTGATGCCGCGCCAAGCCGCATCATCAGGGCTTTGCTGGCGCACTGTTGACACCGCTTTTTGAAACTGCCCGCGTCCAGCCCACAGTTCGCCGTCCATCGGCGTTGTGGGCCAGTTGGCGGTAAACCAGTCGGGCGCGTTAATTAGCTGGCCGCCGCGTGTGAGCAGCTTTTGCCCATCCCAAAAGCCGCGCACACCGTCGTATTTTTCACTCACCCAGTAGTCAGCCAACTGCACGCCGGGGTGATACACATTGGCCAGCATGAGGGGCGGTTTGACATCGGCGGCCAGCGCCACGGGCGTAGCGAGGTGGCCAAACGCTGCAATCAACAAAACTGCGATGCTATGTTTTAAGTAGCTGCTTGCGCCCGTATTCATTGGGTTACAACTCTGTTGGCTGTCATTGCGGGCTAGACCCGCAATCCATGCATGCGCAGTGCGACTCTAAATTCGGGGATGGATTGCGGCTCAAGGCCGCAATGACAAGCCTGGGGTAACTGCATAGATCAAGCACCAACTGGCTCTGCAATTCCGCCAACAACCTGGCTAAAGCCGCCATCTACATAAGTGATCTCAGCCGTCACGCCGCTGGCCAAGTCGCTCATCAAAAACGCGGCCACGTTGCCGACTTCTTCAATCGTTACATTGCGGCGCATCGGCGCGGCGGCGGCAACTGCGCCCAGGATTTTGCTAAAGCCCGCAATACCGCTGGCCGCCAGGGTTTTGATCGGCCCGGCGCTAATGCCGTTGACGCGGATGTTTTTGGGGCCGAGGGACTCAGCCGTGTAGCGCACCGATGCCTCAAGACTCGCTTTGGCCAAACCCATGGTGTTGTAGTTGGGCAGCACGCGGAGTGCGCCCAGGTAGGTCAGCGTCAGCAGGGCTGACTTGTCATTCAGGTAAGGCAGGGCAGCCTTGGCCATCGCCGGGAAGCTGTAGGCGCTGATGTCGTGGGCGATTTTGAAGCCCTCGCGCGACAAGCCTTCCAGAAAATCACCTGAAATCGCTTCTTTGGGCGCAAAGCCAATGCTGTGGACAAAGCCGTCAAACTTGGGCCAGACTTTGGCCAGGTCGGTAAATAGTTGAGTGATTTGCTCGTCGCTGCCCACGTCACAGTCAAAAATCAGGGTGGAGTCAAAGTCCGCTGCAAATTCTGTGATGCGGGCCTTGAAGCGCTCGCCCACATAGGCAAAAGCCAGTTCCGCGCCCTGCGCTTTGCATGCTTTGGCAATGCCGTAGGCAATCGAGCGGTTGCTTAAAACGCCGGTAATCAATAATTTTTTGCCGGTTAAAAAACCCATGACGTATTCCTTGTAAAAAATCTTGCAGAATTGTGACATGCGCGCACTTCTGCTTACTTTCGTTTTGATGGCCTGCAACCCGGCCTGGGCAGCTCACGCTTATTCGCAGTTTGGCGACATCAAATACCCACCCGGCTTCACACATGTTGATTACGTCAACCCCAACGCGCCCAAGGGCGGCAAGCTGGTGTTGGTGCCCAATTCACGCGCGACCAATTTTGACAAATACAACCCGTTTATTTTGAAGGGCGAACACCCGCCGGGCCTGCACAACGAGGGGCAAAACTCTAGCCTGGTGTTTGAAACATTGTTGGGCGGCACAGCAGACGAAGCCACCACCGGCTACGGTTTGCTGGCTGACGATGTGGTGGTGGCACCCGATGGGCTGTCAGCCGTCTTCAGGCTGAACCCGCTGGCCAAGTTCAACAACGGCGACCCGGTGCTGGCGCGTGACGTGAAGCATTCGTTTGACATGACCACGGGCAAGCTGGCATCACCGCGTACCAAGTCACTGTTTGAAGACATCAAAAGCGTCAGCGTATTGGACGAGCGCCTGGTGCGCTTTGACTTCAAAACAGCCGACAAGCAAATGCCGCTGGTGGCCGGCAGTGTGATGGTGTTCAGCCACAAATGGGGTGGCGGCAAGCCGTTTGACCAAATCGTCACTGACTTGCCGATTGCCAGCGGGCCGTACCAGGTGGGGAAAGTTGACTTTGGCAAAACTATCAACTACGAGCGCCGCAAAGACTACTGGGGCCAAAACCTGGGGCTGCGCCGCGGCACCTACAACTTTGACCAGATCACCTACAAAATTTACACCGACGACACGGTTCGGTTGGAAGCCTTCAAGGCCGGTGAATTTGATTTTTTAGAGGAAAACACCGCACGCCGATGGGCGCGCCAGTACACCGGGCGTAAGTTTGACTCAGGCGAGTTGGTCAAGATCGAGTTTCCCAACCCCAACCCGGCGGCCTACCAAGGCTATGTGTTCAACACCCGGCGGGCGATTTTTAAAGACATTCGCGTGCGCAAAGCGTTTGGCCTGGCAATGGACTTTGAATGGCTCAATCGCCAATTGTTTTACAACGCCTACACGCGCATCCCGGCGTATTTTCCGACCGCCGAATTTGCAGCTGTGGGCGTGCCCAGTGCTGAGGAACTGGTGTTTTTAGAGCTCCTGCGCAGCCAATTGCCCGCTGTGGTGTTTGGCGAGGTGGCCAAGCCCAGCAACACCAGCCCGCCAGGTAGCCTGCGGGCTAATTTGCTGGAGGCGCGCCGCCTGCTGGGTGAGGCAGGCTGGGTCTACAGCGATGGCGCACTGCGTGACAAAAGCGGCAAGCCCATGGTGGTCGAAATGCTGTTTGACAACGGATCGCTGCAGCGCCTCTTGAGCCCGTACCAAAAAAATCTGGACAAGCTCGGTATCAAAATGAACTTTCGGATTGTTGACTACGCCCTGTCGAAAAAGCGGTTGGATGTTTTTGACTTTGACATGACCAGCATTGCGCTGGGCACAAGTGCAACGCCCGGTTCAAGTTTGAAAGACTTGTTTGGCTCTGATGCCGCAACCCGCGAGGGCAATCTGAACTTGTGGGCGGTGCAAGACCCGGCGGTAGACCGATTGATAGAAAATATTGAACGCGCCCCTAGCCGTGCTGCGCTTGCTGCCGCAGTACGGGCGCTTGACCGGGTGCTGGCGCATGGCTACTACGCCGTGCCCAATTGGTATTCAGCCAGTTACCGCGTAGCGTACAAAGCACGCAGCTTTCAGCGCCCGCCCGTCATCCCCAAATACTATTCGGTGCAAAACTGGGTAAATTCAACCTGGTGGTCGACCCCGCCCGGTGCCGCCCCATTGCAAGCCGGCAAACCTTAGCTAACTATGTTTAACTACATCGCCAAACGATTACTGTTGATGTTGCCCACACTGTTTGGCGTGCTGTTGATCACCTTTGCCGTGACGCAGTTTGTACCGGGTGGGCCAGTCGAACAAATGGTGGCGCAACTGCAAGACCGCAGCAGCGGCGGTGAAGCCGCAACCGCCAGCAGCAACAATTACCGTGGCCGCCAAGGCGTGAGCGCCGCGCAGCTTGACGAAATTAAAAAGCTCTACGGTTTTGACAAGCCAGTGGCCGAACGCTTTTGGGTCATGCTGAAGTCGTATGCCACCTTTGATTTGGGTAAAAGTTTTTACCATCACAAAGATGTGTGGGAGTTGATCAAAGAGAAATTGCCGGTGTCCGTCTCGCTCGGGTTGTGGACGCTGCTGATCAGCTACGCGGTTGCCGTCCCGTTGGGTATTGCCAAGGCAGTCCGCGCTGGCACGCGGTTTGACTTGGTGACCAGCCTGTTTGTGTTGGTCGGTTATGCCATACCTGGCTTTGTGCTCGGTGTGTTGCTGCTGGTTGTTTTGGGCGGGCAATTGCAGTGGTTTCCACTGCGCGGGCTGGTGTCCAGCAACTGGGCAGACTTGTCCTGGCCAGCACGCATCACGGACTACCTGTGGCATATTGCCATGCCAGTCACGGCCATGGTGTTGGGCAGTTTTGCCGTGATTGCCATCCTGACCAAAAACGTTTTTCTGGAAGAAATACGCAAGCAATACGTCACAACCGCCCGAGCCAAAGGCTTGAGCGAAAACGCGGTGCTCTACAAACATGTCTTTCGCAACGCATTGATCCCAGTGGTCACGGGTTTCCCGGCTGCGTTTGTGGGCGCATTTTTTACAGGCTCATTGCTGATAGAAACTTTGTTTTCGCTGGACGGTTTAGGGCTTTTGAGTTTTGAGAGCGTGATACGCCGTGACTACCCGGTGGTCATGGGCACTTTGTTTTTATTCACGTTGATAGGACTGATCACAAAACTGATCAGCGACTTGATGTACGTTTGGGTGGACCCGCGTGTGAAGTATGACTAAGCCCCTTAGCCCTGTTGATCAAGCGCGGGCGGCATCGCCGTCCCCTTCCAGGCGGGCCTGGATGCGCTTTAAAAAGAACAAGCTTGGTTTCTGGAGCTTGTGCGTTTTTTCACTGTTGGTGATTTTGTCTTTGGCGGCTGAATTACTGTCCAACGACAGGCCTTTGGTGGTGCGTTACAACGGCCAGTGGTATGCCCCGGTGGTGCAGGATTTGCCTGAAACCACATTTGGCGGTGATTTTTATACGCAGGCTGATTATCTGGATCCGTTCATTCGTGAGCAATTAGTCAAGCCTGGCAACTTTGCGCTTTTTGCGCCGAATCCGTACGGACCCAAAACGTTGAATTATTTTGACAAAGAGCCCAATCCAGCCGCGCCAAGTAGTACCCATTACCTGGGTACTGACGAGCGTGGGCGTGACTTGCTGGCACAACTGATTTATGGCTTTCGCATCAGCGCCTTGTTTGGTCTGGTGCTGACAGTCGTGGGTGTGTTTTTGGGGCTGCTGACCGGCGCGTTACAAGGCTATTTCGCCGGAAAAATCGATTTGGTGACACAGCGGTTCATTGAAATCTGGAGTGCGATGCCAGAACTGTACTTACTGATTATTTTTTCCGCTATTTTTAAGCCCAGCATCACGCTACTGTTAATTTTGTTAAGTGCATTCGGCTGGATGGGTTTATCAGACTACGTGCGCGCTGAGTTTTTGCGCAACCGCCAGCTCGACTACGTGCGCGCCGCGCGGGCACTGGGCGTGAGCAACCTGCAAATCATGTGGCGGCACATTTTGCCGAACAGCATGACGCCGGTGGTCACATTTTTGCCTTTTCGCATGAGCGCGGCTATTTTGGCTTTGACCTCGCTGGACTTTTTGGGTTTGGGTGTGCCGCCCGGCACGCCGTCGCTGGGTGAACTGCTCAGCCAGGGCAAGGCGAACATTGACGCGTGGTGGATATCGCTGTCAACCTTCGGGGTGCTGGTTGTTACGTTGCTGCTGCTGACGTTTATGGGCGATGCGCTGCGCGATGCGCTGGATCCTCGCAAGGCGGATGTATGAGCAGTTTCGGTAAAGTCAAAAGTCAGAGTTTCCATCGCAAAGGCGCTAAGTGGCAAAGGACGCAAAGAACATCAAAGATTTTTTGTTTTCCCCCTTCGCGAACTTTGCATCTTTGCGCCTTTGCGTTGGAAGCTAGATTTTCTTCATGACCAAGCTACTCCTCAACGTCAAAGACCTGCGTATTTCCTTCGCAGGCAAAGAGGTCGTCCACGGTATCGACTTTTCGATAGCGCCGGGCGAAAAGCTGGCACTGGTCGGTGAATCCGGCTCCGGTAAAACCATCACCGCACTTAGCTTGCTGCGCCTGGTGCAAAACGCTGAAGTCAGTGGCACGGCGGTGTTTCAGTCGCCCAAAGGCGAGGTTGAACTGCTCGGCATGCCTGAGCGCCTGCTGCGCGGCATTCGGGGGCAAGACATCGCCATGATTTTTCAGGAGCCGATGACGGCGCTGAACCCGCTGTTCACTGTAGGCAACCAAATTGAAGAAATATTGGCATTAAAACAAGGCCTGGCCCAATCAATACGGGCGCAAGCAGCTATTAAATTACTAGCAGATACTGGCATTACCGAGCCGGAACGACGTGCCAAATGCTTTCCGCACCAGTTGTCGGGCGGCCAGCGCCAGCGCGCCATGATTGCCATGGCGCTGGCCTGCCAGCCCAAGCTGCTGCTGGCCGACGAGCCAACCACCGCGCTGGACGTGACGGTACGCACCCAAATTCTGGATTTGCTGGGCGACTTGCAACGTAAAAACGGCATGGCCGTATTGATGATCACGCACGACCTGAACCTGGTGCGCCGCTTTGCGGACCGCATTGCGGTGATGGAGAACGGGGTGATTGTGGAGCAGGGCGCAGTGAAAGACGTGTTTGCCAATCCGCAGCACGCCTACACCCGCAAACTGATGGACAGCAAGCCGACCCGCGATGTGCAGGAGATTTCACCTGATGCAGCCTTGCCTGCCGTGATGCAAGCCAAAAACCTGCGCGTCAGCTATCCGGTCAGTTTGCCGGGCTTCAAGGGTTGGTTCAAAACGGGTGAGTTTGTGGCGGTGCAGGGGGCCAGTTTTGAGATTCCTGCCGGACAAACGCTGGGTGTGATTGGTGAGTCGGGCTCGGGCAAGTCCAGCCTGGCGCTCGCTGCCCTGGGCTTGCATCCGTCCAAGGGCGAATTGAGCATGGCAGGTATGAAATGGAATGAGGGTGGTCGCAACAAAGCAGCCAACAACAAAGCCATTCGCAAAGCCGTGCAGGTGGTGTTTCAAGACCCGTTTTCATCGCTGTCACCGCGCATGACGATTGAAAACATTGTGGGCGAGGGCCTGGCGGTACACCGCCCCGACATCAAAGCCGATGAAGCCCAGCAGCGTGTTTTGCAGGCCTTGCAAGAAGTCGGCATGACGGAGGCGCAATTCCCCGGCTTGCTACAGCGCTACCCGCACGAATTTTCAGGCGGCCAGCGCCAGCGCATTGCCATTGCACGGGCACTGATGGTCGAACCCCAACTGCTGGTGCTGGACGAGCCCACCAGCGCGCTTGACGTGACGATTCAAAAACAAATTTTGCAACTGCTGCAGCGCCTGCAACGTGAGCGCGGTTTGAGCTATTTGCTGATCACCCACGACGTGGACGTGATTCGCGCCATGGCGCACCAGGTGATGGTGCTCAAAGACGGCGTGGTGCTGGAAGCTGGGACACTGGCGCAAATCATGGACTCGCCTGAGCACCCATATACGCGGATTTTGGTAGCCTCTCAAGCGTAGTTTGCTATAAAAAAGGGAGCTTCTTGCGCCCGAATTGATTGGACTTTAGGCTGATTCTATTGTTGTTTTATGTGTATCAGTACCTAACAACTAGACTAAGGTATCTTCCGAGATACCGCTGGTGGGGACTTCAGGCGTGTAAGGGTCGGCTGTTGAAGTTTATCGACGCTCATAGATCTCAGGCTTGAATAAAACACAACCATTGCAGGGAATGATCGCTTCGAGATCCAGCGACCGCTTTTCGGTAAGGTCAATCAGGCAAGCATTGCGCGAATACGGAGCGAGGCTTCCTTCTGATTTCTTGGGAACGTGGAACTCACAGTGCAGGTCGCGGAACCGAAGCCAAGCGATTTGTGCCTTCTTCAGTGGTGCAGGATCAAGAAGTTCGCTTTGCAACCGTCGATTTGTAGCGTTCATGCGCCGATCAGCACGGGCGTACTCTTTCGCAAGACATTCGTTCATCTCCATCATCGAGCCCGACGAACACAGATTCTTCTGCTTAATCGCATGATCCCAATCGAGTTGCTGCTGCGCGCGAACCGGCGCCCCAAGTAGCAGCACAGCAACGATGATAAGTGGCCCGCTATTCATTCAGCGCATTGAGTCAAAGCATTCCGCAAAACCTGCGGTACGTAAATGTCCCTGCAACCTAATCTGAACATCAAAATCTCCTGAAACTGGCTTCCCTGTTGGATTTCAAGGCATCTAACTGCTTATCCAGCTAGCTATAAAAATACCGTGAAACCCTGTAGCATTTACCGACCTCATTGAGGCTAACCAGCCCGGTCTCGCGGTCTGGTCGGTTTGACTATAGTTTGCCAAGTAAGGCAGAGCGAACCCGGTTTGCGGCAGGTGCTGGTTTGGCTTGAATTGCAAACCAGTTCGGTGGTTTTTTTACTATTAATTCAGGAGCTGCTTGCGCCCGTATTTATTGGGCTAGAGACTGATTTGATTCAAATTCTGGCCTGCGCAGCGGTATAAACGCGCTTTTTATCGCGTTTTCCAACGGCAATGACTGTCACAAACACAAAGCCGTCGTCAACCCGGTAAACCAGTCGCAGGCCCAAGGCTTGCAATTTGATTTTGTAGCAGTCCGCCATGCCGGACAAGGCCGCGCTCGGCAGGCGTGGATTGACGAGCCGCTCAGCCAGTTTTTTCTTGAAGACCTCGCGAACCGAGCCGTCGAGCTTATGCCATTCAACCAGGGCTTTTTCATGAAACCGCAGTTTGTAAATCATCTGGAACGATTACAGATCTGCCAAATTGACTTCAACGAATGGACCCGCAGCACGCTCACGCACCAGTTGTGCGTCCTCGGCGTCTTCGAGTTGGTCAAGCAGCTTTTCATACATGGCAGCGGGCAGCAAATAGGCTTCTGGGCGGTTGTGGTTGAGCACCGCCACGGGCTGGTTATAGGCCTGTAGCAATACCTGTGTGTAGTTGCGTTTGAGCTCAGTCACGCTGACGCAGTTTTGGCTTAATACGCTGTGCATAGTGATTCCTGGATTTATTTGATGTCTTATATTATGTCTTAATTGGCATTAAATAGGCTTATTTAATGATGCTTCATCGATAGATGCTTTGGTAGGCTCAATAACTAGCCGATTTCCGTCTTGAATCAACAGCACAACATCAGACGCAAGCTCAAACTCAAGCGGAATATTGAAAAACTGCCCTTCATCATCGCGCTGCAGCGTGACGGTGATGGTGTCCAGCATGGGGTCAGTCATTGGTCGTACCAGTTTTCAACCTGTAGGCCGGGAACGCGCACAAACTCACGCGTGTTGCGGGTCACGATGGTCAGATTTTTTGACAGTGCAATGCCCGCCATTTGTATGTCGTAGGGGCCTATGGGTGTGCCGCGGGTATCCAAAAGCGCGCGAATCACACCTGCTTGCTGACTGGCAGCAAGGTCAAAGTCTAAAACCGCGTAGCGCCTGCACAGGGTTGCGACGTAGCTGTCCATCTTGATTCGGTTGTCGGACTTGCCCATTCCATACTCAAGCTCAAAAAGGTTGATGGTGGAGATGGCGATGTCAGTGTCGTTTTGCCGATTGAGCTGTGCCAAGCAATTTCCTGCGCGTTTGAACACGTAGATCAACGTGTCGGTGTTCAACAGGTATTTCAAAACGATTGCCTGGGTGTGTCTGTACCCAGTCCGCTGTGCCTGTCTTTGAGCAGGGCGTCCCAGCCGTCGCTTGCGCCAGGATTTGCGAAATTCAGGCTATCGAGTTCAGCGAAAAAGCCGTCCCAGCTCTGAACAGGCTTTTGCTTTTCAGCTTCTGCAAACTGCGCAAACCACTTGCTGACTGACATCTGTGCCCGCGCCGCCGCTGTCTTGGCTGCGGCGAGGGTGTCTTCTTCCAGGTAAATCGTGACTTGGGACATGGTGAACCCTTTAAAATTAGATTAACAATTATAAGTGTGGATAACTTATACGGCAACTGCCTCGACCTTTGGCTGCCCCAAGCTCCGCAGCACATCCCGCACCATTTGTGCCCGGTCTTTGGCTTCTGGCAGTTCCTTTTCAATCCGCAGTTTGTCGTTGCCAGCCAGCTTGATGTGCCGGTTTTTTTGAATCAGATGCATGATGGCCATGGAATCAAAGGGTGGGTCTTTTTTGAAGGTGATATTGATCACGCCAGGGGCTGCATCTACCTTGACAACGCCATACGGCTTGGCAATCACCCGCAGGCGATGTACGTCAATCAACGTCTGGCCTTGCGGCGGCAGCTTGCCAAAGCGGTCGACTATTTCTTCTAGCAGCGCATCAATCTGGTCGGTGTTTTTGGCTGTTGCCAGCTTTTTGTAGAAGGACAGGCGCAAATGCACGTCGCCGCAATAGTCGTCGGGCAGCAGGGCGGGGGCGTGCAGATTGATCTCGGTGGTGACGGTCATTGGGTTCAGCAAATCTGGCTCGATGCCAGCTTTGAGGCAACGCACCGCCTCGCTCAGCATCTCGTTGTAGAGCTGAAAGCCGATTTCCATCATGTTGCCTGACTGGTTTTCACCCAGCACCTCGCCTGTACCGCGAATTTCCAGGTCGTGCATGGCCAGATAAAAGCCTGAGCCGAGTTCTTCCATCTGCTGAATGGCCTCCAGCCGCTGGCCGGCTTGCTTGGTCAGGCTTTCAATGTCAGGCACCATCAGGTATGCATACGCTTGGTGGTGGCTGCGGCCCACGCGGCCACGCAGCTGGTGCAACTGCGCCAGGCCAAACTTGTCGGCCCGCGCCATGACGATGGTGTTGGCGGTGGGCACGTCAATGCCGGTTTCAATGATGGTGGAGCACAACAGCAGGTTGTAGCGCTGGGCGATGAAGTCTTTCATCACGCGCTCCAGCTCGCGCTCTGGCATCTGGCCGTGGGCTACGGCAATGCGCGCTTCGGGCAACAGGGCTTCGAGCTTTTCGCGGCGGTTTTGAATCGTCTCGACCTCATTGTGCAAAAAGTAAACCTGCCCGCCGCGTTTTAATTCGCGCAGCACGGCTTCCCGAATCACGCCATTGCTCTCGCTGCGCACAAAGGTTTTGATCGCCAGGCGGCGTTGCGGCGCGGTGGCGATGACGCTTAAATCGCGCAAGCCTTCAAGCGCCATGCCCAGCGTGCGCGGGATGGGCGTGGCAGTCAGCGTCAGCACATCGACTTCGGCGCGCATGGCTTTCATCTGCTCTTTGTGGCGCACGCCAAAGCGGTGTTCTTCGTCAATGATGAGCAGCCCCAGCCGCTGGAAGTTGATGTCTTTGCTCAGCAGCTTGTGGGTGCCCACCACAATGTCAATCGTGCCATCGGCAATGCCCTTGATGGCGGCGGTGATTTCTTTGGCAGACCTGAAGCGACTCATTTCGGCCACCTTCACAGGCCACTTGGCAAAGCGGTCTGACAGCGTTTGAAAGTGCTGCTCGGCCAGCAGCGTGGTGGGGGCCAGCAACGCGACCTGTTTGCCGCCGGTAATGGCAATAAAAGCTGCGCGCAAGGCGACTTCGGTTTTGCCAAAGCCCACATCGCCGCAGACCAGCCGGTCCATCGGGCGCGGGCTGATCATGTCTTGAATCACTGCATGAATGGCGGCGCTTTGGTCGGCGGTTTCGTCAAAGCCAAAGTCGTTGGCAAAGGTTTCGTAGTCGTTGGGTGAATATCTGAACGCATGGCCTTCGCGTGCGGCACGTCGTGCGTAAATGTTCAGCAGCTCCGCAGCCGAGTCGCGCACCTGCTCGGCTGCTTTGCGTTTGGCTTTTTCCCATGCTGCGCCGCCCAGCCGGTGCAAAGGTGCTTCATCAGCGCTGACGCCGGTGTAGCGGCTGATTTGCTGCAACTGGCTGACGGGCACGTACAGCGTGGCATCGTCGGCATACTGCAAATGCAAAAACTCACTGGGCCCCTGGCCCAAATCCATGTTGATGAGGCCCTTGTAACGGCCAATGCCGTGGGCGCTGTGGACCACCGGGTCGCCCACGTTCAGTTCGGACAGGTCTTTTATCAACGCTTCAACATCGCTGACTTTTTCCTGTTTTTTATTGCGGCGGCGCACGGCCATGCCAGCGGCAAACAGCTCTGTCTCGGTGATGAAGTCAATGTCGCCTTCCAGCCAGCTGAAACCGACGTTCAGTGCGGCGGTGGCGATGCCCAGCTTTTCAGGGCTGGTCTGGAAGTCTTCCAGCGAATCAAACGCCGGTGGGCTAACGCCGCTGGCGCGCAGAAAGTCCAGCAGGCTCTCGCGGCGGCCATCGCTTTCGGCCAGGATCAGCACGCGATGCGGCGTGTTTTTGATGTGGACTTTGAGCTGGGTCAGCGGGTCTTCAGCACCACGCACCACCGCCATTTCTTCCAATTTCTGGAAATGGGCATTGTGTTCAACATCTTCCACACCTGCGCGCAGTGCCAACTGTGCGTAGTCGTTGGCGCGGGCATAAAACTGCTCTGCTGTTAAAAACAGCGATTCTGGCGGCAAAGCGGGCCTGTCGGGGGCGTCTTTAACCAGCCTGTAACGGTCTTTGGTGTCTTGCCAAAAGCGCTGGAACGCGGGCTCCAGATCGCCGTGCAGAACAACCGTGGCATCTTCGCCCAGGAAGTCAAACACCGTCGCCGTTTCTTCAAAAAACAGCGGCAAATAATACTCAATGCCCGCCGTCGCCACGCCATTGCCAATGTCTTTGTAAATGCGGCTTTTGGTCGGGTCGCCATCCAGCAATTCGCGCCATCGGCTCCGAAAGCGCGTGCGCGCATCGTCGTCCATCGGGAACTCGCGGCCTGGCAGCAGGCGCACTTCAGGCACCGGGTACAAGCTGCGTTGGGTGTCGGGGTCAAAGGTGCGGATGCTGTCAATTTCATCGTCAAACAAATCAACACGGTAGGGCACCAGCGACCCCATGGGGAACAGGTCAATCAGACCGCCGCGCACCGCGTATTCGCCCGGGCTGACAACCTGCGTGACATGGCTGTAACCCGCCAGCGTCAGCTGTGCCTTGAGCTTGGCCTCGTCGAGCTTTTGCTTGACCTTGAATTCAAACGTGTAGCCGGCCAAAAAGCTGGGCGGAGCAAGCCGGTACAGGGCAGTGGTGGCGGGCACGATGACGACATCGGCACCCGAATCTTTGTTGCGCTGTTGAATGCGCCACAACGTGGCCAGGCGCTCGCTGATCAAGTCTTGGTGCGGCGAAAAGGTGTCATACGGCAACGTTTCCCAGTCCGGGAACAATGCGCAGCGCAGGTCGGGCGCAAAAAAGGCCAGTTCCTGCATCAGCCGCTGGGCGGTGGTGGCGTCTGATGTGACGATGGCCGTCAGCTTGCCAGCGGTTTTTTCTCGTATACCAAGTTGGCCAATCAAGAGCGCATCGGCTGAGCCAACAGGCTGGGGCAGGGTGTAGCGTTTGCCGGTGGTGAGTTTAGGTAAATCCATGAATCTGATCAATCAATAAGCGCTGGACAAACGCAAGCACCCCAAACTAAAAAGAGTGGGGTGCTTGCGGGTCGATTCCTCTATTTTAGAATTTATGATGACTGCATGACGCCAGATGCTGACAAGCCCCGATTTTTTGCTTTGATTCCCTGTGCTGGCAACGGCAGCCGCTCAGGCACAGCCAGTCCAAAGCAGTACCAATTGTTGGCGGGTCAAGCCATGATTTGGCACACGGTTCAAGCCTTCAGGCAGGTGGCGGTTATGTCGGGGATCTGGGTGGTGCTGTCCCCGGGCGATGAGGGCTTCAAACAGGCTTGCCCGGACTTCAAGCAGCCAGGCGACATGACTGTGGCAGCGGGCGGCGCGACCCGCGCACTCAGCGTAGGCAATGGTTTGAAAGCGTTGTTAAAGCAGGAAGCCCAACCCAATGACTGGGTGCTGGTCCATGATGCAGCACGTTGTCTGGTCACGCCAGAGCAAATCGCTGCATTGATAAACGCCTGCCAAAACGATACGGTGGGCGGCTTGCTGGCGCTGCCTCTGCCAGACACGCTGAAAAGCAGCGCTGAAGGCCGTGTTGCAGCAACGGTTTCAAGAGCGGACAAATGGCTGGCGCAAACCCCGCAAATGTTTCGCATAGGCGCGCTTTTGGCGGCGCTTGATGCGGCTGGCGACGCGGTGACAGATGAGTCCAGTGCCATGGAGGCGCAGGGTTTAATGCCCTTGCTGGTAGCGGGCAGTGCGCAAAATTTCAAAGTGACTTACCCGCAAGACTTTGCCCTGGCTGAAGCGATATTGCAAAGCCGAATGAAAGCAAAAAATGAGCACTGATTTCCCGAACATTCGCATCGGTGAAGGCTGGGACACCCACGCGCTGGTGCCAGGCCGCAAGCTCATCATTGGTGGGGTTGAAGTACCGCACACCACTGGACTGCTGGGTCATTCAGATGCAGATGTGCTGCTACACGCCATCATTGACGCGCTGCTGGGGGCGGCCGGGCTGGGCGATATTGGCTCGCATTTTTCAGACACGGATGCAAAGTTCAAAGGCGCTGATTCGATGCTGCTGTTGATTGAAACCGCAAGGCTGATTACCGAGCAGGGCTACAAAATTGGCAACATTGACAGCACCGTGATTGCCCAGGCGCCCAAGCTGGCCGACTACATCCCGGCGATGCGCCAGCGGATTGCTGATGCACTTGGTCTTGACGAGAGCCGCGTGAATGTGAAAGCCAAAACGGCTGAAAAGCTGGGCCCTGTCGGTCAGGGGCTGAGCCTGGAAGCGCGAGCGGTGGCCATGCTGTTTTGATGATGACCCAAGAATGCTACGTAATTAGGAGCTGCTTGCGCCCGATTTTATTGGTCTGGAGCATGAATTAAGCCTCTTTTTAAGCTCAAAATAGTCGTTTTAAGGCGATTTTGGCGTTGATAGTCGTTTAAACTCAAAACCTGTGTTTTTGTGTAACCCTACCTATAAAGCCCCAGCATCTTGACCCTCAACCCGCCATCGCAATCCGGCAGCAAGCTGTTTCGCGACGCCGTGCTTGAGGCCCAACACACCAGTGCCATGGGGCAAATCATCCTCACACCGCGCGTGTCAATGTATTGGGTGGCGCTGGCTGTCGCGTTGATGGGTTTGGCCATTGTTCTGTTTCTGATATTTGGCACCTACACACGCAGAGCCACCGTCACCGGTTTACTGCTGCCGTCGACAGGCGTGATACGCATCCTGACGCCGCAGGTCGGCGTGGTGGTTGAGAAGAACGTGATCGAAGGCCAGATCGTTAAAAAAGGTGATGTGTTGTACGTGCTCAGCAGTGACCGCATTGGTTCAGGCACGCGAGAGATTCAAGCTGACATCAGCCAGCAGGTTGATGAGCGCCGCCGCTCGATGGAGGCTGAAGTGACGAGAAATCGCAGCGTTGAGGGCGGCGAAGTCAGCCACCTGGAGCGCCGCGCCAATACCCTGCGCGCTGAGGCGCAAGCCATTGAGCGCCAACTGGAGCAGCAAGCCATTCGCCTGAAACTGGCGCAAGATGCCAAAGCGCGGTACCAGAGCCTGGCCGACCAGGACTACATCGCGCGTGAACAGCTTTTCTTGAAAGAAACCGAACTGAGCGAACAGCAGTCGCGCCTGCAAGCGTTACAGCGTGAAGGACTGGTCGCGCAGCGCGAGCTGGCCACCACAGTGCGTGAGATTGAAAACACCCGTGTGCGTTACGCCAACCAGAATGCGCTTTTGCTGCGCAGTATTTCGTCTGCGCAGCAGGAGCTGACCGAGGTGGATGCCAAACGGAGGGTGGTGATTACAGCACCGGAGTCAGGCCGCGCCACGCTGGTGCTGGGTGAGGTGGGGCAGGTGGCTGATTCAACCCGGCCGATCATGAACCTGGTGCCCATAGATGCTGTGCTTCAGGCGCGCCTGTATGCACCCAGTCGCACGATTGGCTTTGTGCGCAAGGGCGACAAAGTGCAGGTGCGCTACCAGTCGTTCCCGTACCAAAAATTTGGCCAGTATGAAGGCGTGGTGGATTCAGTCTCGAATGCGTCGGTGCCCAGCGCGGAGCAGATCGGTTTTGCACTGCCTGACACGCCTGCTGGTGAGCCGGTGTTTGCCATCACTGTGCGGCTCAAGCAACAAGTCGTGACAGCTTATGGTCAAAACCTGCCTCTACAGGCTGGCATGCGGCTGGATGCTGATGTGATGCAGGAAACCCGGCGTTTGTACGAGTGGATGTTAGAGCCTCTGTACAGCATCACAGGCAAGATGTGATGAAGGATTTGCATGGCCTGGCTTGAATCCTTGTCACTCGACCTGCGCCGCCGTTTGCCAGTCGTCCTTCAGACTGAAGGGGCTGAATGCGGCCTGGCCTGCCTGGCGATGGTGATGGGTTACCACGGTGTCATCACTGATTTGGCCATGCTGCGCACGCGTCATGCCATTTCGCTCAAGGGCATGACGCTGACCACCTTGGCCAAAATGGCGGGGGAAGAAAAGCTGGGCTTTCGTGCGGTGCGGCTTGAATTGCCAGACCTTGCGCAGTTGCGTTTGCCAGCCATCTTGCATTGGGATTTAAATCACTTTGTGGTGCTTAAGTCCGTCAAGGCAGATGGGGTACTGGTGCATGACCCCAACATGGGTGTGCGGCGCTACAGCCTGGCTGAAGTGTCAAAACACTTCACTGGTGTGGCATTGGAGTTATGGCCTGACCCGGGGTTTGCACCGCGAAAAGAAAAAACCGTTATTTCTTTAGGTCAATTGATTGGTCAGGTCAGCGGCTTTTGGCCCATGCTGGCGCAGGTGCTGACTTTGTCGCTGGTGCTGCAGGTATTGGTGTTGCTGGGTCCCCAGTTGTTGCAGGTGATTGTCGACAACGTGGTGGTGTCGCGAGACGTTAATTTGCTTGCCACGCTGGCGATTGGTTTCGGCCTGCTGCTGGTGATGCAGCAGGGTATCAGTATCTTCAGGTCATGGTTGCTGCTAACCATCAGCACCTCCGTGCGGGTGCAGTGGAAGGCCAATGTCTTCAGCCATCTGCTGAAGTTGCCGCTGGATTATTTCAGCAAGCGGCATCTGGGCGATATTGTGTCGCGCACCAATGCGATTGATGAAATCCAGCGTGTGCTGACCAGCGCTTTTGTGGAGGCGCTGTTCGATGGGCTGATGGTCATCCTGACGCTGGTGATGATGTTCATCTACAACCCGACGTTGGCCTGGATATCGATTGTGGCAGTCAGTTTGTATCTGGCCTTGCGCCTGGTTTGGTACCAGCCGCTTTACCTGGCCACTGAAGAACAAATTGTGCGTGGTGCCAACCTGTCAACCCACTTTCTGGAGACCATTCGCGGCATGCGTACTGTCAAACTGTTTTCGCGGCAAGATATACGGCGCGGCACCTGGCAGACACTGCTGATCAATGAAACCAATGCGTCGTTGACAATACAAAAGCTGCAAATCTTGTACAGCCTTGCCAAAAGCACGCTGAGCGGCATCACCAACATCTTGCTGCTGTGGATGGGTGCCACGCAAATACTGACGGGCAACCTGAGCGTCGGCATGCTGATGGCTTTTTTGGCCTACCGGGGGCAGTTTGATTCACGCATGACGGGTTTGATTGACCAGTTCCTGGCTCTCAAAATGCTGCAGCTTTATGGGGAGCGCCTGGCCGATGTGGTGCTGACGCCGGGCGAGCAGGACACCCGCCGCCTGTTGACAAGCGAGCCGCCCAGGCAAGCGCCTGAAATAAAGGTTGAAGGTTTACGTTTTCGCTATGCCGAGCAAGACCCGTGGGTGCTGGACGGCATCAATCTGCGTATTCAGCCGGGTGAGGCTGTGGCCATTACCGGCCCATCGGGCTGTGGCAAAACCACCTTGGCCAATTTGCTGATGGGTGTGCTAAAACCTGTGGAAGGCAGCATTCACATAGGCAGTGTGCTGTTAGAGCATGTGGGCAACGATGCCTGGCGCCAGCAGGTAGGCACGGTGATGCAGGACGATACGCTTTTCTCAGGCTCGGTCGCTGAGAACATCTGCTTCTTTGACCCTAGCCCCGAGCCGATGCGGATCGAGTCTTCAGCACAGCTTGCGGCAATTGCTGAAGATATTGAAGCCATGCCGATGGGCTACCAGACTTTGGTGGGCGACATGGGTACTGTGCTGTCAGGTGGGCAAAAGCAGCGTGTCATGCTGGCCCGGGCGCTGTACAAGCAGCCGCAGGTACTGGTACTGGACGAGGCCACCAGCCACCTGGACATCAGGCGCGAGGCCGAGGTCAATGCATCTATAGCTGGGCTCAACATCACACGCATCGTGATAGCGCACCGACCTGAAACCATAGGTGCGGCTCAAAGAGTAATTGAGATACACAGGGGTCAGGTGGTATTTGACGGTGCGCCAGACGCTTATTTTGCGAAGCTCGGCTTGCCAAGCCGGGCAACCCACAAGTGACACATTCACCTTTACGCTGGAATCAGTTGACGTCTGCTGTCATGCTGGCTGCTGCTAGCATAGGCAGTGCTGGCGCAACACCCGATTTAACGCCGCCAGATATTGTCAGCGTGATGTTGCCCGACAAAGTAGTTTGCCAGCGTCTGTCTCCTTCAAATTTGACAGCGTTGACATTGATGCAAACACTGACCCATGTGCTTTGCAACACGCCCGCCTTGAATCAGGCTTTGCTATTGATTGATGAGCAGCAGGCGCTTAGCGATATTGCGCAATCGGCATTTCGCCCCCGGCTTTCGGCTCGGGCTGAGTTATCGGCTCGGGGTATTCCGTCCAGCAACAGTGGGGCCGGCTTTTTAGACTCCAGTGCAACGGGTTCTGTCGGATTGTCCTGGGTGCTGCTGGATGCAGGAGTCCGCGCAGCCACGGTTGAGCAATCACGCCAGGCACTGAGTTCGAGCAAAGCTAACCAGCAAGTGGCGGCGCTAAACACTGTCAATGAAGCGCTACGGCTTTATGTCGAGGCGGCCACGGCTTTTGCGCGACTGGACGCGCTGCAGCAGACCGAATCTGTGGCACGCCAAAGTGTGCAGGCGGCTCAGGTCAAGTACGATGCTTTTGTTGTCTCTCTGGCTGAAAAATTACAGGCACAAACGGCACTGGCTCAGGCCACGCTGGATCGTGTGCGGGCGGAAGGTGTGTGGGAAACAGCACGCGGTTTGCTGGCACTTTCGATGGGATTTTCAGTCAATCAGGCGCTACAGCTAGCCCCCATCCATGACGCTTTTCCTGCCGCCAGCGCAAGCCAGGCACGGCATGACTTGATGGATATGACCAGAAGCCAGCACCCCCGGTTGCGTGTGGCGCGTGCAGAAGTGATGGTTCTTAAATCACGTTTGGATGCCATCCGCGCTGAAAGATTTGGAACCTTGTCTTTGTCCGCATCCTCGGGTGCCACCAAAGACTTGAGCACGCAAGGCAGCAGATTTCAAGGAAGCCTGAGCGGCGGTTTGCTGGCCAGCATCCCCATCTTTAACGGCGGCGAGCAGCAGGCGCGAGAGGCTCAGCTGCTGGCGCAAATCGCCAGCCGTGAGGAGGCGGTGGTTCTGGTTGAACGCGACCTGATTGCAGAGGTGTGGCGCAACATCAAGCTGCTGGAGACTGGAATCCAAAATCTGCAAGCAGCCCAACTTTTACTAAGTGCCGCAAATCAAAGCTATCAAATTACTTTTGGCCGGTACAAGGCTGGGGTTGGCTCAATTCTGGAATTGATCACCACGCAATCATCACTGTCAGCCGCTCGCTCTGAACTGGTGCTGGCCCAAATAGGGTTGGCTCAAGCCCGTTTGCGGCTTGAGGTTGCTACCGGACGAATAATTTTGACGCAATAAAAAGCCCCGCGAGGGGCTTTTGTGACGATTTTATGACGATTAAAACTCTACCGGTGGAGGTGGAGGTGGTGGGGGAGGGGGAGGTGGTGGGGGAGGCAGTGGCGGAGTTACAGCACCACTACTAGAGCTGTTGTTGCTGCTACCGTCGCTGTTGCAGCCACCACGTGGGTTGCGGGATTTTGGGGAGTACTTTGGCTTTGGACTTGAGCGCCCGCCGCAGGTGCCACGACCGCCGGCGACCTGTTCCATTTCTTCAAGAGTCAATATTCGCATGTTAATGTCCTGTTTCAAAAAAATGTCGATGTTATTCAAAACAAATTTTTGACCCAAATTTTGTTTTGAAGGGCTAAATCAAACTTCTCTAACAGGCCTTAGTGTATTCAAATTTCGTCTTTGTAACAAGTGTGTAACGTGTTAAATAAACAATTGTAGAAAAATAAACGTGAATTTGTCACAAAAATAGCGATTTCTTTCGAGTTGCATGTTTCAAAGAGCCAACTGGGCGCTGTCGGCGTCATATTTGATGCGAATTTCTTTACGCAGCGCTTTGGCGGGAAAGGCCAGAGTTAGCCCTGGATCGGCAAAATCCTTGAGTAGCGGGGGGCGTGCTGCACTGAAGTAAACCGGGCCGTTGTCCATCATCTCCCGGCTGCCGACAAGGCTCAAGTCTTCCCAGTGAGCGCATACCTGAATCAGACAGGGCGCATGCGTTACCCCCATCTGGCGCAACGCAAAAGCTCTGTGATAACCGTTGTTGAGCACCATGCGTGAGCCGTATCTGACGACATTCAGCACATTGGTGGTAAAGCCAACACTTAGCGCCACCACCGCCTGGCTGTAGCCATTGATTTTTAAACCCTTGATATCCGACGGCTTGACCAATTGAGCCCCCTGAAATCGTGCGTCATGGTTGTCAGACAGGAAAATAAAGCGACCGTCATCTTGCGACACCATCCGAAAACCCGCATCCGTCTGGGTTAACGGCAGGCACAGGTCGGCCATTGCTGTGTGATTCATATCAGGGGTCAGTGTCTGGGTCATTTTTAATACGGACGAGCTCATGATGTGCTGCTGGTAGACCACCAGTTTGTCCAACTCGACCATGCCGAAAGCGACAGGTACTGATGAGAAGGTCTGTTGAAAGTGAGCCAATTTGGTTAATTTTTTAACATGCGTTCGAAGCATTCTCGGCAATGGCAACACTTTCACGCTGTCAGCAATACCTGCTTCAGTCGCTTGCAACGCTTCAAATGAGCAAGCGGCTTTACGCCAAGTCCCGGCAAGCTCACCTAACTCGCGTTCAACGCCCCCCGTCGTGCGCTCACGCACAAAAGTGATGAAGTCTGCCAGCCGCGTCACGCCAGTCAGGCATAGCACTTGATCTGGCTGGTCTGCAGAAGAAGGGTTAGCGACTTTGGTTTTGACTTGCTTTTGGATGACTTTTTGCATGGTGCGAGTTATTGCAGGCCGGACTTGATTCCCAGAAAATAACACGAGACGAGGGGGGTCAATACACCAGCCGCTCTGGCCGAATCTCTTGCAGGATGGTGGTTGAAATCTCTTCAATCGACTTGGTGGTAGTGGACAGCCAGCGTATGCCTTCGCGGCGCATCATGGCTTCTGCCTCGTGGATCTCGTTGCGGCAGTTGGCAAGGCTGGCGTAGTTGGAGTTGGGCCTGCGCTCATTGCGGATTTGCGCCAGGCGTTCAGGCGCAATCGTCAGGCCGAAGATTTTTTGGCGGTGCGGCACCAGGGCGGGCGGCAACTGGCGGCGCTCAAAATCTTCCGGGATCAGCGGGTAGTTGGACGCTTTCAGGCCGTATTGCATGGCCAGGTAGAGCGATGTTGGCGTTTTGCCGCTGCGGCTGACGCCCACCAGAATCACATCAGAGCCCGCCAGGTCACGGTTGCTCTGCCCGTCATCATGCGCCAGCGAGAAATTGATCGCTTCAATCCGGTCGTCGTAGGCTTTGCTTTTGGATGCGTCAGAAAACCTGCCGACCCGGTGATTGGATTTGAGGCCCAGTTCGCCCTCAAGGGGCGCCACAAACATGCCAAACATGTCCAGCAGCATGCCGTGGCAGTTGGCTTTGATAACGGCCAATATCTCCATGTTGACCAATGTGGTGAAGACGATGGGGCGCTTGCCTTCAGTTTCCCCCGTGTGGTTAATCTGTCGCACCGCCTGGTGGGCCTTGTCTACGCTGTCGATAAACGGCAGGCGGACGTGGCGCGGCGTCATCTCAAACTGGGCCAGAATCGCGTTGCCAAAGGTCTCGGCGGTGATGCCTGTGCCGTCCGAGATGAAAAATACCGTGCGATTGGGCATGTTGGCCTACATAAAGAGGGTTCAGGGGACTGAAAGCTTGGGTGGTTACCGCGCCCTACAATTGCGCCAATTATCCAGTTTTTTGGCAACATGACTCGCCCCAACCCCATAACAACACAACACGGTTGCACCCGGCATATGTTCGCCCCCCGGTTTTTAAACCTCCCGGAGTATTTTTATGTCCAACCTTTTTGCACAGGATGCGTTAGTCGTTGCCTTTGAAAACCTGAGAATGAGCGATGTCGAGGCGGTAGGCGGCAAAAACGCCAGCCTCGGCGAGATGATCTCGCAACTGCCCACTGGCCCCGAAGGGGTGCGGGTGCCGACTGGCTTTGCCACCACGGCGCATGCCTTTCGCGTGTTTTTGGCCCACGCGGACCTGGACAAAAAAATCAACGCGGTGCTGGACGCACTCGACACCGACGATGTGCGTGCCCTGGCCGCTGCGGGCAGCCAGATACGCGCTTTGGTTGAAGCCCAGCCTTTCCCCGCTGATTTTGAGCAAGCTGTGCGAGCGAGCTTTGCCACCCTTAGCGCGGGTAACGCCTTGGCTTCTTTTGCCGTGCGTTCATCTGCCACGGCTGAAGACCTGCCAGACGCATCTTTTGCCGGTCAGCAAGAAACCTTTTTGAACGTGGTCGGCATTGACGACGTGTTGCACAAGATGAAAGAGGTGTTTGCGTCGCTCTATAACGACCGTGCCATCAGCTACCGCGTGCATCAGGGCTTTGCGCATTCAGATGTGGCGCTGTCTGCAGGTGTGCAACGCATGGTTCGCAGTGACCTGGGTGCAGCCGGCGTGATGTTCACCATCGACACCGAAAGCGGTTTTGAAGACGTGGTGTTCATCACATCCAGCTACGGCCTGGGTGAAACGGTGGTGCAAGGCGCTGTGAACCCCGACGAGTTTTATGTACACAAGCCGATGCTGAAAGCCGGCAAGCGCGCGGTGATTCGCCGCAACCTTGGCAGCAAACTCTTGCAGATGGAATTCACCACGGCGGACGAGAAAAAAGCAGGCGGCAAGCTGGTCAAAACCACCGACGTGCCGACCGAGCTGCGCAACCGTTACAGCCTGACAGACGCTGACGTGGAGCAGTTGGCCAAATACGCGCTGATCATTGAAACCCATTACGGTCGCCCGATGGACATTGAGTGGGGCAAAGACGGTACCGATGGCCTGCTGTACATCTTGCAGGCGCGGCCCGAGACGGTGAAAAGCCAGGCCAAAGGCAAGGCCGAAATGCGCTACAAGCTCAAAGCCAACCAGGCCAAAGGCGCGCTGCTGGCTGAAGGCCGCGCGATTGGCCAGAAAATTGGCACCGGCCCGGTTCGCATCGTGCATGACATCAAGGACATGGACCAGGTGCAAGCCGGTGATGTGCTGGTCACCGACATGACCGACCCGAACTGGGAGCCGGTGATGAAGCGGGCCAGCGCCATCGTGACAAATCGGGGCGGCCGCACCTGCCACGCCGCCATCATTGCGCGCGAGCTGGGCATTCCGGCAGTAGTGGGTTGCGGCAACGCGACTGAAATGCTCAAAGACGGCATGCTGGTTACCGTGAGCTGCGCCGAAGGCGATACCGGCAACATTTACGACGGCCTGCTGGAAACCGAAGTCACTGAAGTGCAGCGCGGCGAGATGCCGCCCATCGACATCAAAATCATGATGAACGTGGGTAACCCGCAACTGGCGTTTGACTTTTGCCAGATCCCCAACCAGGGCGTGGGCCTGGCCCGGCTCGAATTCATCATCAACAACAACATTGGTGTGCACCCCAAAGCCATTTTGGACTACCCCAACATTGATGCTGACCTGAAGCAGGCGGTTGAAAGCGTGGCCCGGGGCCATGCCTCACCGCGTGCCTTTTATGTTGACAAGGTGGCCGAAGGCATCGCCACGATTGCGGCGGCCTTCTGGCCCAAGTCGGTGATTGTCCGGTTGTCAGACTTCAAGTCAAACGAATACCGCAAGTTGATCGGTGGCTCGCGTTACGAGCCGGAAGAAGAAAACCCAATGCTCGGCTTTCGCGGTGCAGCGCGCTACATCAGCGAAGACTTCCGCGAAGCGTTTGCGATGGAGTGCGAAGCCCTGAAACGGGTGCGCAACGACATGGGTTTGACCAATGTTGAAGTCATGGTGCCCTTTGTGCGTACGCTGGGCCAGGCTGCCAAAGTGACTGACCTGCTGGCACAGCACAGCCTCAAACGCGGGCAAGACGGCTTGAGGGTCATCATGATGTGCGAGGTGCCGAGCAATGCGGTGCTGGCTGATCAGTTCCTCGAATACTTCGATGGTTTTTCGATCGGCTCGAACGACCTGACGCAACTGACGCTGGGGCTTGACCGTGATTCAGGCCTGGAAGTGTTGGCGCAAGACTTTGACGAGCGCGACCCGGCCGTCAAGGCGCTGCTGGCCATGGCCATTTCTGCCTGCAAGCGGCAAGGCAAATACGTTGGCATTTGCGGTCAGGGTCCTAGCGACCACCCGGACTTGGCCCAATGGTTGAAAGATCAGGGCATTGGCTCGATTTCCCTGAATCCCGACACTGTGATTGCCACCTGGAAGCAGTTGGCCAACTAGCAGACCGTGTGTAGCCCGCTTCGGGCTATAATCATGGGCTTACCTTGCCGCACCCGTCTTGACGCCGGGGCGGCTTTTTACAACCCAAAAGGAGTCTTATGCGTCACTATGAGATCGTCTTGCTGATCCACCCGGATCAAAGCGAGCAAGTCCCAGCCATGCTGGAACGTTACAAGGGCATGATTGTTGCCGGCGGTGGAATTGTTCACCGTGTTGAAGATTGGGGCCGTCGCCAGCTCATTTATCTGATTCAAAAACTTGGCAAAGCCCACTACCTGTGCATCAACATCGAAGCCTCTCAGGCCGTGATGGACGAAATTGAACATGCGTTCAAGTTCAACGATGCGGTGTTGCGCCACCTGACCGTGCTCAAGAAGAAAGCCGAAACCGGCCCATCCTTGATGATGCGCAACGTCGAGCGTGAAGAAGCCCGCAAGACACAGCAAGCTGAATACGCTGGTAACGACCGCTAGTAGTTGACCGCTGATCATTGATTCATTGGACCCGATAAACACTGTCAAATTGTCAGCGCGTATTGCCGAGGCAAGTCCTCTACGCTACACGCCAGCCGGTATCCCCGCTCTTAACCTGGTTCTCGAGCACGAGTCCGAAGTTCAAGAAGCAGGTATTAAAAGGCAAGTCAAATTGACAGTCAGAGCAGTCGCTTTTGGCGCACTGGCTGAAACCTCAGCCAAAGCCGAACTAGGCAAGCTCCAGTTGTTTACCGGTTTTTTGATCAATGCCGCTGCCCGCAAAAGCATCGTCTTTCACATTCAAGATATTCAACCAATTCGTCACAACGAATTACCCATTTCTTAAGGAGTCCATCATGCCCGGACCAAAACGTTTCAACAAAGACAAGCGCCCCAAGCGCAACACACAATCATTGCTGTTCAAGCGCAAGCGCTTTTGCCGCTTTACCGCTGCCGGCGTCGAAGAAATCGACTACAAAGACATCGACACCCTGCGTGACTTTGTCAGCGAGAACGGCAAGATCATTCCGGCCCGTTTGACCGGCACGCGCGCGATTTTCCAGCGCCAGATCAACACCGCTGTCAAACGCGCCCGCTTTTTGGCCATGCTGCCATACAGCGACCAGCACAAAAGCCTGTAAGGAGCACGACCATGCAAATCATTTTGTTAGACAAAGTCGTTAACCTCGGCACGCTGGGTGAAGTCGTCAAAGTCAAAGACGGCTACGCACGCAACTTTTTGATCCCTTCAGGCCGCGCACGTCGCGCCACGGCAAACAACAAGGCCGAGTTTGAAGCCAAGCGCGTCGAACTTGAAAAAGCAGCCGCTGCCAAGCTGGCTGAATCACAAGCCCAAGGCGAAAAACTCGGCGGCACCACCATCAAGCTGACGCAAAAAGCTGGCGTGGATGGCCGTTTGTTTGGTTCTGTGACCAACCATGACATTTCTGCCGAGCTGACCAAGCAAGGCTTTGCAGTGGCCAAATCACAAATCCGCATGCCTGTCGGCCCGCTGAAAACCACCGGTGACCATTCGGTCAGCGTGGCTCTGCACACCGACGTGCTGGTGGACATCACCGTGACGGTGTACGGCGAAACAGCGTAAGCTTTTCTCCCCTTTAGAAAAGCCGCTCTGTTGGGCGGCTTTTTTTATGGGCTTTTTTATGGCAGTGGGTTCGACTTGGTTGCGCACAACTTCCCGCCACATTTACACCCAATTTCCAGAGCTTATCCACAGCCTTATACAAGCCGTTGTTGCGCGCTAGGCGTACCATTTGGCCAGTTTTAAAAATTACCCGTCTTTATGTTTTGTCATCCCGGGCTCGACCCGGGATCCATGGCTTCTCAGGTGTTCGCTGAGTGCATGGATTGCGGATCAAGTCCGCAATGACACAAGAGGATGGACCAACTAGTTATCCAGTTTCAGGAAACCCATGTCCGCCGTACTTTCAGTCTTCGACCAACCGGGTTATAGCCCCGACCGCCAAATAGCCCAACTGCGCATCCCGCCGCACTCGATTGAAGGCGAGTCCAGTGTGTTGGGCGGCTTGCTGCTTGACAACGCCGCTTGGGACCGCGTGGGCGATCTGCTGACTGACCAGGACTTTTACCGCGCCGAGCACAAGCTGATTTACGCTGCCGTGGGCGCGCTGATTAACGCCACCAAGCCGGCCGACGTCATCACCGTTTACGAGCACCTGCAAAATCAGGGCAAGGCCGATGACGTCGGCGGCCTGAGCTACCTCAATTCACTGGCGCAGTACGTTCCCAGCGCCGCCAACATTCGGCGCTATGCCGAGATCGTGCGCGAGCGCTCCATCTTGCGCAAACTTGTTGCTGCCAGCGACGAAATATCGACCAACGCCTTCAGCCCGCAGGGCAAAGACATCGCCACCATCCTGGACGAAGCCGAACAAAAAATCTTCAAAATCGGCGAGCAAGGCTCCCGCATGAAAGAAGGTTTTCAGAGCATGGACACGCTGGTCGTCAGCCTGCTCGACCGCGTCACCGAAATGAGCGAGAACCCGAACGACGTGACGGGTGTACCGACAGGTTTTTACGATTTAGACCGCATGACATCGGGTTTTCAGGCTGGTGACTTGGTGATTTTGGCGGCGAGACCGTCGATGGGCAAAGCCCAGCCGTTAGATGCGCGCGTGCGCACTCGTACCGGCTGGACCACGATGGGCGACTTGGCGGTGGGCGACGCTATTGCGTCGGTTGACGGACAACCGTCCATCGTCACAGCCGTTTTCCCGCAGGGGGAAAAAGAGGTGTTTCGCATCAGCTTTTCAGATGGCCGCAGCACCGAATGTTGTGCTGAGCATTTGTGGCAAGTCCAGTACCGCGACTGGGACGCGCCACGGGTGGTCAACACCACCAAGCTGGCCGACATGCTGCAACGCAAGCGCTACATCAACCGCCTGTGGGTTGAGCCCGCCTCGGGTGACTTTGGCCACACTGAAGAGCTGCCAATTGAGCCCTGGGTGCTTGGCAGTCTTCTAGGTGATGGTTGCCTCACAGGCACAGGCACCGTTCGCTTTTCAACCGCCGCGCCGCAGATGTTGGAGCTGATGGCCGAAGGCATTGGGCAGGGCATGAAGATGAACCATACTGGGCGCTATGACTGGCGCATCGTCAGGCAAGACGGCGCTCATGCCAAAGGCGTGGCGGGCGTTCAGTCAAACCCCTTGCGCATGCAGTTGCAAGCGCTGGGTTTGTCTGGCCTGGCCAGTGACCACAAATTCATTCCCCGCACGTACCTTGAAGCAAACAAGGCAGCACGCCTGGCCGTACTGCGCGGCCTGCTGGACACCGATGGCTGGGTTGAAAAGTGGGGCAGCGTTCGCTTTTCAACCGCCAGCCACCAGCTGGCCAAAGACGTGCAAGAACTCGCCCGGTCACTGGGTGGCTGGTGTTCCATCAACCCCAAGCAACCGCACTTCACCAACGTGGCAGGTATGCGCATGGCAGGCTTGACGGCCTACGTTTGCAACATCTCGCACCCTGAGCCAAAGTCACTCTTTACTTTGGCTGAAAAAGTAGCCCGAGCGCCCGCCTCTACCGCCGCTCAATTGCAGCGCAAAAAGCGCCTCACGGTCAGCAGCATCACGCCCGCTCGCAAAGCGCCGTGCCAGTGCATATCGGTCAGCCACCCCAGCAAGTTGTACATCACCGACCAGGACGTGGTGACACACAACACAGCCCTCGCCATCAACATCGCAGAACACGTCGCGCTAAACGAAGGCCTGCCCGTGGCCGTTTTTTCGATGGAGATGGGCGCGTCGCAATTGGCTGTGCGTATCGTTGGCTCGATTGGCCGCATCGACCAAACCCATTTGCGCACCGGCGCATTGACAGACGAAGAGTGGCCGCGCCTGACCGAGGCGATTGAAAAATTGCGCAACATCTCGCTGCACATTGACGAAACCCCGGGCCTGACGGTCAGCGAGCTGCGTGCCAATGCCCGGCGCCTGGCCAAGCAGTGCGGCAAGCTCGGTTTGATCGTGGTCGATTATTTGCAACTGATGAGCGTGTCCAGCAGCATGAGCGAAGAAAACCGCGCTACGGCTGTTGGCGAAATATCGCGCGGCCTGAAGATGCTGGCCAAAGAGCTGCAATGCCCCGTGATTGCCCTGTCGCAGTTGAGCCGTGGGGTTGAGTCCCGCACCGACAAACGCCCCATGATGAGCGACCTGCGCGAGTCCGGCGCGATTGAGCAAGACGCCGACATCATCATGTTCATCTACCGCGACGAGTACTACACCAAAGAAGCCTGCAAAGAACCCGGCGTGGCCGAAGTCATCATCAGCAAACAGCGTAACGGACCAACAGGCACCGTCAAGCTCGCGTTTATCAACCGGATTACCAAGTTTGAAAGCTTGGCGCATGGGAGTGGGGGCGGGGATTTTTAAGATGACAAATACAGCTACAAAATCTCTGAATTCGGCAAATCCGACAGCACAAGAGATCAGTTTGGCTGAGGCTTATGCGCAAAGTGCTGCGCAAGACAAGTTGATAGCTGCGTGTTTCGATTCTTCTCTGCAGGATGGACTGATAGAAAAAATCACATTAGAAAGACCAATGGATGCAAGTTCAAGCAAAACCTCATTCAATATTTGATTGCTAATATTTGTATGAGCAGCAACACGAAATTTGTAACATTTTTGAGACGCAGAGACTATGTTTTTGTCAAAGAGTTGGGGCAGGGAGCTTGCGGTCAAACGGTATTGTTAAGAGACGATCTGCTCGACCAAAATTTTGTTTGCAAAAAATACTCACCATTACCAGGTCTTGATCGATCCGCACTTTTTCAAAATTTTGTCAGAGAAATTAAGTTACTTCATGATCTTCACCACGTGAACGTCTTGCGGGTATTCAACTACTACCTTTATCCAGAACAAGTCTCTGGATTTATTCTTATGGAGTACGTCTGTGGCGACGATCTACCGACGTACTTAAAGAAAAACCCGGAGCAAACAAATGAGATTTTTTTACAAGTCATTCAAGGTTTTAAACACCTAGAGTCAAAGAGCGTCTTGCATCGTGATATTCGCCCTCAAAACTTGATGGTGAACGACGATGGCGTCGTGAAAATTATCGACTTGGGTTTCGGTAAAAGAGTCGAGCAAGATGTCGACTTTGACAAGAGTATTAGCCTAAATCTTTGGTGTGACCCGCCAAACGAGTTTCTTCTTGGCACTTATGACTTTTGCACGGAGGTGTATTTTGTTGGTCAGTTGTTCCAACAAATACTGATCGCTGAAAACATTCAGCATTTTAAATATGCTGGTATTTTGAACAGAATGAGTGCAAAAAAATCGGAGGATCGAATTGAAAGTTTCTCTGCTGTCGAACAGGCCGTTCAAAACGACTTATTTCGCGAAATCGAATTTTCCGCAGACGAACTCTCTATCTATCGAAAGTTTGCTGACAACATCACAGCTCGCATTTCCAAATTGGAAAATGGATTGAAATACGCAGATGATCTAGACAAGCTACGAACGGCATTACAAGCGGTTGCAAGGAACGTCGCACTCGAAACCCACATGCCAGATGTTGTGCCATTACTAAGGTGTTTTTTGAATGGTGAGTATTACTGCAGCAAAGATGGGTTTCCCGTTGCTAGTCTCAAACAGTTTCTACAGCTTCTTCAAAAAGTTTCCTTGGAAAAGCAACGCATCGCTTTAGCGAATTTGCATTCACGATTCGATTCAATTCCGCGTTACACAAAACTTCGTGCGCCGAGCGGTTTCGATGACATGGACGATGACATTCCCTTTTAAAAGTTTTTAATTGCAACAGGCAAACGCTTACACCAAGCCTGCACCCCTCAACCCAGCGCCCCCAACGCAGCCTCAGGCGCCCGGTCAAGCACCCGAAGCAACGCCTTTGCCGCACCCGTCGGGCTGCGTTTGCCTTACTCCCAATTGCGGATGGTTTCAAGCGACACGTCGATGCGCTACGGCAATTCTTGTTGCGCTAACCCCAGGCGCTGGCGAACGCGGCGTGCGTATTTGGCTGCATTCTGCATGGCGGCGCTTTCGTCGCTGGCTGGTTGGGCTGCCAGCTGGCTTTCAGTAGTCGCGTCTAGCCGAGCAGCGTTGATCCGACCTTCTGGCCAGGTTTGTGGGTTGGCAGAGTTAAGTTTGATTTTCATAGTTTAATGCTACTAAATAAATAGCTGCTCGCGCACATAAACAGGGCGTTAGAGGCCTAAATGACACCTGAAAAGTGCCCGATTTTGCCAAGTCGCGCCAGTTCAAGAGCCAAATTGACCACTGAAAAGCTGTTTAAAGGCCAAAATACACCCTCATTTAAGCTTCCAGCCTAATAGATTCGGGCGCAAGCAGCTCCTAATTCAGTAGTGACTGGTCTCAAGCCGCCTTCTTAAACAAAGCCAAATGAATCTCAACCGATTCAAACGGCACAAACACCAAGTCGTCGGGCGTGCGCTTGACCAGGCCGTGTACTTCGATTTTTCCAATATCGGTATGCACATTGGAATAATTGCGCGCCACATTTTTCGCAAGTGCATAGACTGAGCAGGGGCCACATCGGCGAAGGGCTTCTAGCAGGTCGATGCGGGCGGGTGTCAGCTCTGTAAAAAGCGCTTTGGCTGATTCAAAACTCAAGTTGTAGTCTGCGCCGTAGGCTGGGGGGTCTCTGCAGCTTTGAGCTGCTGGCGTGCGGCGCTGAAGACTGAGCCGTGAGATGCTATTTCGATGATGGCTTTCATGACTTATTGATCCGGCACGAGTTATGACGGAATCTAAAATCCGTTCGCCTTGAGCTTGGTCGTTAGGCTTCGACAAGCTCAGCCCGAACGGGTTCATTGATAACTCGTGCCGGATCAATAGCTCCAGATTTCTACTTTGTATCAGCCGTCGTCTGGCACCTCTTTGGCTTTGGCGATTCGGGTTGATTGAATGAGTATTGCATTTTGGCAATGCATTGCATGCTTGCAATATGTCTGCCTGCAATTCAAAAAATGAACACGCAAAAAAATCAAATGATGGCTATCAAGCGATGGCCGCTAATAAAAATAGCGAAATTCTGCCGAATCAGATCAGTTGATGAGCCAAAACAGCCTTTTAAAGTGGTTTCAAGGCAAAATTTAGTATCGTTTAGCCCTTAAAGCCAATAAATACGGGCGCAAACAGCTCCTGAAAGCATAGCGTATACCGATCATTCCCAAATGCTCCCAGTTACTTGCAACACCACCCATGGCTCGATTGACATTACGATAAGCACATGACCCCTTCAAGCACCTTGAATTTGCCCACCGCCGCACCGTTAAAGCAAGACGCCAGCGTGATTGGTCTGGTGGGCATGGCGCATTTGATCAGTCACTTCAGCCAGCTCCTGCTGGCGTCGCTGTTCCCCTGGCTGAAGACCGAGTTCAACGTCAGCTATACCGAGCTGGGGTTTTTGATGACGGTATTTTTTGTGGTGTCTTGCGGCGTGCAGGCGGCGTCTGGTTTTGTGGTGGACCGGTTTGGCCCGCGCCCGGTTTTGTTTGCAGGGCTGGCGCTGATTGGTGTGGCTGCATTTGGCTATTCGCTAAGCACCAGTTACTGGATGCTGGCCGCTTTTGCGGTGGTGGGTGGCGCGGGCAACGGCGTGTTTCACCCGGTGGACTACACGCTGCTGAATCGCAAAGTCAGCGCGCCGCGCCTGGGTCATGCCTACAGCGTTCACGGCATTACCGGCAGCCTGGGCTGGGCGCTGGCGCCGGCCATGCTGGTGCCGCTGGCGTTTGCTTTTTCTTGGCGGGTGGCGCTGATGGCTGCCGGTGTACTGGCATTTGTCGTGCTGGCGATTCAGTTATTGAACCGCGAGAAACTGATCCTGCCAGTCATTACCGCAACTCGCAACACGACACAAGCCGACAGCAGTTTCGGGTTTTTAAAAATCCCGGCGGTGTGGATGTGTTTTGCGTTTTTCTTTTGGTATGCCGCGGTGCTGAGCGTGATTCAAACCTTTGCGCCGTCTGCTGCGCAGCGCCTGCATGACGTGCCGGTCGCGCTGGTGGCGATCTGCTTGACAATTTACATGCTGGGCAGTGCGGGCGGCATGGTGCTGGGCGGTTTTTTGGCGGCAGATGCCAAGCGCTGTGAACGTGTGGTGGGCGCGGGCTTTGGCATTGCCGCCGTGCTGGCATTGCTGCTGGCGGTGGGCAACCTGGCCGCGTGGACGGTGCCTGTGCTGTTTGGGCTGATGGGTTTTGCATCTGGCATGGCAGGGCCGTCGCGTGACTTGCTGGTCAAAAAATCCACGCCTGACAACGCATCAGGCCGCGTGTACGGCGTGGTGTATGCGGGGCTGGACATTGGCCAGGCGCTGGCACCGCTGCTGTTTGGCCTGCTGATGGACAACGGCCAGTACCGCAGCGTGTTGCTGGGTCTGGTGCTGCTGCAAGGGGTGCTGGTGGCCAGTGCCTTTAATGTGCGGCGGGTGCGGCGCACAGAGCTGGTAGCGGCTTAGACAAAGGCTTTATGCCGAGCTATGCAGGTGTCCAGCACCTCGCCCGTATCACGTTGCCACCAGTTGTGGCTTGAAAAAATCTCAACCTCGCTGTAGCCTGCAAAGCCAGCAGATTCCATCCAGCCGCGAATCTGCGGGATGTCTATCACGCCGTCGCCCATCATGCCCCGGTCGTTCAGCAAATCGGTGGTGGGTGTCAGCCAGTCGCACACATGAAAAGCCAACAGGCGGTTATTACCCGCGCGTTCGATTTGCGCATGCAGCTTCGGGTCCCATGCCACGTGGTACACGTCAACCGCCACGCCCAGCGCGCTGTCGCCAGACGGGTTCAAGGCATCGCACACATCCAGTGCCTGTTCCATCGTGTTGATGCAGGCGCGCTCAAACGCATACATCGGGTGCAGCGGCTCAATGGCCAGCGGCATGAGGCTGGCTTTGGCGTAGTCGAGCAATGCGGCAATACCGTCGGTGACTTGATGCCGCGACAACGCAATGTCTTTGTGCGCCGCCTTGCCAGCCAAAGCCCCCGGCAAGCCGCCTACCACCAGCACCAGGCAGGCCGCGTTCAGCTCGCAGGCTTCATCAACAGCGCGCAGGTTGTCGTCATGGGCTGATTTCAAACCTGTAGCATCGGTTGCCGTGAACATGCCGCCCCGGCAATAGCCAGATAGCGCCAGACCGTGCGTTTTGACGAGTTTTGAAACATTGGCCAAGCCAGCAGCAGCCACCTGGTCACGCCACGGCGATATGGCGCGTATGCCGCGCCGGGCGCAGTCTTCAATGATGGCTGTCAGCGGTTGTTCAACGCCGCGCTGCTTGCGCACCGTGGCGGTGTTGATGGACAACCAGCGGTGGTCTTGGGTGAAGTCGCGCATAGGGGGTTATTTTTCTCTACGAATTTGCCGGATGATCGCGGCGTTGTCCAGGTCGCCATCACCAGCGGATATAGCCTCGCGCATCAGTGCGGCATGGGATTCAGACAGTGGGAGTTTTTGCCCGACGCTACCAGCGGCTAGCAGCATCAGCGTCACATCTTTGAGGTGCTGGCGGATGCGCGATTGGGGCGTGAAGTTGCCGTCCACCATCATCTGGCCTTTGGCTTCGGCTGCGCCGGAGCGGGCCGGGGTCTGCAAGACCAGTTGCAAAAACGTGGCGGGTGCTATCCCCTGAGTTTCAGCAAACACCATGCCTTCGGCCAGCGCTGCACGGTTTAAGCCCAGTACCAGGTTGGTGGCCAGCTTGGCGCGGGCACCCATGCCAGCGCCGCCCACGTGGATGCGCCGGGTGGATATGGCATCAAGCACGGGTCTTTGATCGGCAATCGTGACCGCGTCGCCGCCCAGCAGCAGCGTGGCATCACCCGATGCAATCTGGCTGCTGGATCCTGACAGCGGTGCTTCAATAAAGGCGATACCTCGGGTCTGCAAACGGCCTGCCAGTGCGGCCAGGCGTTCGGGGTCTCCGGTAGAGCAATCAATCACGACGAGGCCGCGTGTATCAGGCAGCAAGCTCTGCATGGAGTCGTTTCCTTCGGTGATTTGCAGCACGCCACACGTGTCAAACACCGCCAGCACAATCGTGCGTGCTGATGCGGCCAGTTCAGCCACGCTGGAGACTGTGGCATAACCCGCTTGGGCAAACAGGTCGATGGCTTCTGCGCGCTGGTCGTAGCCGATGCAGGCAAAGCCCGCGGCCCGCAGGCGCTGCGCCAGCGCATGACCAACCAGACCCAGACCGATCAGTCCAATCTGCTGGGGTTTCGAATCCAATGTTGTCATCTGCTTTACACCTTGACGGAGAAGCCGCCGCAGATGGCGATGTCCTGGCCGGTGATTGCGGCAGCATCATTCGACAACAAAAAAGCCACCAGCGCGGCAACCTCTTCGGGCTGAATCAATCTGCCGATTGGCGGCAGTTGTGGCGCTGTGTTGGCGCGCGCCGGGTCTGCCAGCATGGGTGTGTCTGTGGCAGCGGGTGACACGACGTTGACGGTGACCCCCTTGGCTATTGACTCGGCTGCCCAGCTACGTGCCAGCGATACCAATGCCGCCTTGCTGGCGGCGTACTGGCTGCGCCCAGCCATGCCGCCCGACACCCGGCTACCTACCAGCACCATGCTGCCGCGCCCCTTTGCCTGCATGGCGGGCAACAGTCTGTTGGCCAGGTGTGTGGCGGCGTCCACATGCAGCCGCCACATGGCCTCGCCTTCAAGGGGGTTCAATGCTCCCAACGAACCCACACGAAACAGTCCGGCGGCATGAACCACTGCATCTGGCACAACATCACCCGAGGCTGAGCCCAAAACTGAACCCAGGGCAGCGTCTAAAGCGGTCTGTAGCGCATTGCCGTCGGTCAGGTCTACCACCTGGCTTGTAAAGTTGTCTGCCCGCACTACGGGCTGCGCTCGATCAAGTCCGCGCACCTGCCATCCATCGGCCAAAAGCTTGCGCGCAATGGCCAGGCCAATGCCCGAACTGGTGCCGGTGACGACTGCAGTTTTTGGCATGTTTTGCACCATCGTCTTGTTCAAAAGATGCTATTCCAGCGATATTTTCTTGTCGGCAATGATCTTGCCGGAAGTGGCAATGTCATCCGCCTGGAACTTAGCGAAGTCGGTCACACTGCCCCCGGCGGGCACAATGCCATCGGCAATCAGGCGGTCACGCATGTCGCCCGACAGGGCTTTGTTCACCGCCGCATTGATCTTTTGCACCACATCAGCAGGTGCTTTGGCAGGCGCCCACAAGCCGTACCAGCTAGCGCACTCAAACCCGGGCAGTGTCTCGCTTGCAGTTGCCACGTCGGGCAGATTGGGCAGCCGCTTGGCAGACGTGACACCTACCACTTTGACCTGACCGCTCTTGTGGAATTGCACTGACCCCAGCACTGGGTCTATAAAGCCTTCAATCTGGCCACCAACCAGATCGGTCATGGCGGGCCCTGTGCCTTTGTACGGCACGATGGTCAAGGTGGTGCCAGTTGCTTGCTCCAGCTTGACAGTACACAAATGACCCGCAGAGCCAATTGAGCCGACCGCAAAGTTGAACTTGCCAGGGTTTGCTTTAGCTGCTGCGGCCAGACCTTTGATGTCGCTGACCCCCACCTTGTTGCTGATGGCCACCGACAGGGGCGCCGAGGCTACATGAACAATGGGCGCAAAGTCAGTTTGCACTTTGTAAGGTACGGACTTCATCGTCATGGGTGCAGTGACAAAGGTGCTGGCATTGAACAGCAGGGTGTAGCCGTCAGCCGGCGACTTGGCGACCGCATCAGCACCAATGACGCCGTTGCCGCCGGGGCGATTTTCTACCACGACGTTGTGGCCGAACTGTTCAGTCAATTTCAGCGCCAGCAGGCGGCCTACTTTGTCCAGCGTGCCACCCGGCGGGAACGGAATGATGAACTTGACGGGCTTGTCAGGGAAGCTCGCAGCCGTTTGGGCGACAGCGCTGGCCGAAGCCATGGCTAGCGCGACGCCGATGGCGGCAACGAGAGGGCGGGTGGTAAAAGCTGCTTTCATGAAAGTCTCCTAGGGTTGTGGTGCAGAAACAATGCTGATGGGGCTGACGAGGGTTTGATGCATGAAGTTATTCAAGACCATACAAAGCGCAGAGGCTCTTCATGCGGCGCACGGCCAGTTCGGGCTGCTCCAGCACATTGGCGGCATCGGCCAGCCTGAAGAGTTCTGCCAGGTGCAACAGCGAGCGCGTGTTTTGCTGACCGCCCACCATGGTGAAGTGGCTCTGGTGGCCGTTGAGCCAGGCCATGAAGACGATACCGGTTTTGTAATAGCGGGTGGGCGCTTTGAAGATGTGGCGCGACAGTGGCACGGTGGGGCCAAGAATGGCGTGAAATTTATCGAGATTGCCTTGTGCTAGTTCTGCCAAGGCGGCGCTGGCTGCGGGCGCAATGGCGTCAAAGATGCCGAGCAGCGCATCGCTTTGGCTGTGCATGGGGTTGTTGTTAAAACTGTCGCCTGCTATCAATTCTGCGTAATTGAAATCGTCCCCCGTGTACATGCGCACACCGGGCGCAAGCCGCCTGCGCATGGCGATTTCCTTGTCTTTGTCGAGCAGCGAGATTTTGATGCCATCGACCTTGTCGGGGTGCGCGTTGATCACGTTCAGTGCGGTATCCATCGCGGCATCCACATCGTTGCTGCCCCAATAGCCTTCGAGGGCCGGGTCAAACATGTCGCCCAGCCAGTGCAGCACCACGGGTTGCCTGGCCTGACTCAGCACCCGGCTGTAAACTTTTTCGTAGTCCGCAGGGGACTTGGCCGCGCGAGCCAGCGCGCGGCTGGCCATCACGATCAGTTTGCCGCCCAGTTTTTCAATCGCTTCCATCTGGGTTTCATAGCCGCGAATCACGTCGTCTATGGTTTTGACGGCATCAATGTCCAGATGGTCAGTGCCGCAGCCTGATGCAACCAGTGCATAGGGCATGTCTTTGGCGGCGTCGAGCGTACGTCGAATCAATTCAAGCGATGTGGGCCAGTCCAAGCCCATGCCGCGCTGGGCCGTGTCCATTGCCTCCGCCACACCCAAACCCAGTGACCACAGGTGCTGGCGGTAGGCAATGGTCGCGTCCCAGTCGATGGCGCAGTCCAGACTGGGGTTGTTGTCAGCCAGCGGGTTAGACACCACATGCGCTGCTGAATAGGCGATGCGGTTAAACCGTGAGCCGGGCTTGGTTTTGACTTGCGGTGTGCTGCGCACCGTGTACAGGTGTGAGCTGTCGGCTGTTTCAGGTAAAACGAGTGTTAAAGGCATAACAAGTGCTGTTTTTAGGTATCAAATAAGTGTTTTTACCAATGAATACGGGCGCAAGCAGCTCCTAAATAAGTAGCATTAGATCGTCAAAGGCTTCACGTCTACCCAACGCCTTTCGCGCCAACTCTCCAGTGCAGCCTCGACCAGTTGCACGCCTTTGGCACCTTCGGGCAGCGTCCAGCGGTAGGGCGCGTCTTCGACCACGTGGCGGATGAAATGCTCCCACTGAATCTTGAAGCCGTTGTCATACACCTGCGAGTCAGGGATCTCCTGCCACTGGTCAAAAAAGTTCATGGTCTGCTTTTCGTCTGGGTTCCACACCGGGCGCGGCGTGGCTACACGCGACTGGGCGCGGCAACTTGACAAGCCCGCCACCGCAGAGCCGTGCGTACCGTCGACATGAAACGTCACCAAATCATCACGCCGCACGCGGGTGGCCCACGACATGTTGATTTGCGCAATCACCGGCTCGCCGTTGTGGCCTTTGAGCTCGACCGTAGCGTAGGCGGCATCGTCGGCAGTTGCTTCGTAAGGTTTGCCGTCTTCGTCCCAACGTTGGGGGATGTGCGTTGCGCCCAGGCAAGACACGGACTTGACCTCGCCAAACAGGTTGTCGAGCACATAGCGCCAGTGGCACATCATGTCCAAGATCATGCCGCCACCGTCTTCCTTGCGGTAGTTCCAGCTGGGGCGCTGTATGGGCTGCAAGTCGCCTTCAAACACCCAGTAGCCAAACTCCAGCCGCACACTGAGCATCTGCCCAAAAAAGCCTGCGCGGCGCAGCATGTCCAGCTTGCGCAGGCCAGGCAAAAAGAGTTTGTCTTGCACCGCGCCGTGCTTCAGGCCTGACGCTTCAGCCAATCTTGCAATCTCAACTGCTTCATTCAGGTTGGTGGCAATCGGCTTTTCACAGTACACATGCTTGCCAGCCCGAATAGCTTTGGCCAGCAGGGTAGGGCGCATTTGCGTCGTGCCAGCGTCGAAGAAAACCGTATCGCTCGGATTGGCCAGCGCAGCATCCAGGTCTGTGCCCCATCGTGCAATGCCGTGGGTTTTGGCCAGCGCCTCCATTTTCTCGGCATTGCGGCCAATCAGTATCGGGTCAGGCATGACTTTGCTGCCGTCGCTTAAGCTCACGCCGCCTTGCTTGCGAATGGCGACGATGGAGCGAATCAAATGCTGGTTCATGCCCATGCGCCCGGTGACGCCGTGCATGATGATGCCTAGGGTTTTAGTCGTCATGATTTTCTCTATAAAGTTTCAAGTGATGGGTTGCAGGCTGTCCCACAGCGGTTGGGCCGCGCTGGCAAAGCCTGGTGTGTGCAGTGACGTCAAATCAAGCTGGCCTGCCTGCACAGCCAGCCGCGTACGGCCTTGGGCTGTGGTGTAAAAGCCTTGGTGTGCTGTGGCAAAGTCCTGTGCTTCCTGCTCGGGCGCAACCCCAAAGCCGTCGACGTAATGGTGGCCATTGCGCTCAATGTGGTTAATGCCCAGGCTGGCTGCCAGCAGCGTGTCTTGTTGCACCGCCAGGCCCGCCTGGCAGGTCAGGTCTTCGCCCGACAACAGCAGGTGCAGTGGGTCTTGCGCAATGCGGGCGGCGCTGTGCATGGCGCGGTAAATGCCTTTGCAGGCCTTGCTCGATATGCCTTTGTAACCAAGTGCCAGGCCGCGCTCCAGCACGTCGTCGTGGTCATCAGACTCGTCCAGAATCACGGGTACTTTGATGCCCAGGCTGGCAATGGATGCATCGAGCGCGATGCGTCTGGGCAAGGGTTGCTCCAGCAGCAAAGTACGCCTGAGCAGACTGTAGGCAAGTGGGGCGTGCGACAGTGCTTGCCAAAACTCGCCGAGTGCCTGCGCATCGGCAAAGCTTTCGTTGCCGTCCAGCGTCACGCGGTAGTCGCTGGTTTGCGCGTCAAGCACGGCGCTGATGCGCGACAGGCGATCAATGTCTGCATCGAGCTGCCCCGACAGCTTGAGCTTGAAGTGATGCAAGCCGTAAAAAGAGATGGCCGCCTCTAGCGTGGCGGGCAGGCCGTCAGCCGGGTCAGTGCCAGCATCACTGCTGGTCAGCCTGTCGGCCAAGCCAACCGTGTGACGCAGTGCAACGGTCATGGGTTTGATGATGTTCAGGCTGCGGCTAAATGGGTCGCCCAGCACATGGGCCTTGAGGCCGTCCACCCAGCCTAGCCCGGCAGCACGCAGAGCGGCGTCTGCAATGGTTTTGTCCAGCAGTGCCGGGCCAAATTGCGCTGCCAAACGCGGCAGACCATGCGTAACCGCTGTTTGAATGGCAGCCTCGCCTGCCGACTGTGACAAGGCATACGGGCTCAATGCACCCTGCGTACTGGCATAAGACTGTGCCGCCGTGCGCAGGGCCTGGCGCAATTGCTCAAAGTTTTGTTCATGCGTGAGGGCGGGGGATTTGTCAAACCACTTGGGCACCATCAGCTCGGCGGTTGCGCCTTCAAAGTGTTTGCCACCCACGTCAATCTGCACCCGCACAAAGGCTTGCGGGCACTGCGTGACTGTGGCTGCACCAAACCTGAACGGCAGGCGCAACGTGACATGCCTTTCAAACAAGTCAACCGACAACACACGCAGTTGAATCATGGTTTGGCTCGGCTTAACTCTGACCACAGACCGCGCACATAGCCTGCGCTAAACGCCGCACAGCCTGGGCCATCGGGCAAGTATTCAAAAGGTTCAACCGCCACCCAACCACTGTAGTCAGCGTCACGCAGCACCTGCAGTACCGGGCCTTGGGCTGTGTTGCCCTGGCCTGGCCCCCGGCGGTTTTTGTCATTGACCTGTACATGCGCAATGTGGCCGCTTGCCAGATACTGTGCCAGTACTTCATGCACAGGCTGCGTTTCACTGTGCGAGGCAGCGCTGACATCCAGCATGGTGCGCAGCGCTGGCGAGCCAATGCGGTTCACCATGGCAGCAGCCTCAGCCACGGTGTTGATGACGGGTGTTTCAAACGGCGACAGTGGCTCAATGCAGTACGTCACGCCTGCATCAAGCGCATGTGGTGCCAGTTCAGCCAGCGCTTCTTCAAGCCTGAAAGTGGCATCCAACACGCTTTGGCCCGGCTCGGGCGAGCGTTGTTTGGGGGAGCCATGCACCAGTACCTTGGCACCGCAATCGCCTGCAAAGTCGATCAGGCGGCGCAGCAAATCAATGGTGCGCTGGCGCACGGCAGCATCATGCGTAACGAGCGACAGGCCGTCAGGCTTGACCAACAGCCAGTGCAAGCTGGAGATGCACAAACCATGAGACTGGGCCGCACCCAGCAAATGATGGGCAATGGCACCGTTGAGCGTATACGGGTCTTGCGTCAGGGTGAAGGGCGCAACTTCAAGCGCGTCGTAGCCCAGTTGCGCAGCCATGATGCATTGCTGCTCAAAAGCCAGCGGTTGCAAGACCTCGTTGCACAGGGCGAGCTTCATGGTGCGCTCGATAGGGGTTTCTGGTTGCTTTGCCGCATGCTCCACAGCTTCCAGCCGATGGTGCCAAAAATCAGCGCAGCTACCGCCGCCGATATGGGCCGGGTGAAGAAGGGCAGCAGGTCACCATCTGACAGCAGCAGCGCGCGGCGCAGGTTTTTCTCTAACAAATCGCCCAGCACAATGCCCAGCACCAGCGGTGCCATGGGGTAGCCGTAGTGGCGCAGCCAAAAGCCGATCAGGCCAAAAGCCAGCATGACGTAAACGTCAAACAGACGGCCAGCAATGGCAAAGCTGCCCACCGCACACAGCACAAAAATAATCGGCACGATGTAGTGCTGCGGCACGCGCAGCACCTGCACCAGTGCCTTGGTCAGTACCAGGCCGTAAATCAAAATGCCGATGGTGGCAAACAGCATCATGGCCACCACGTCATACACAAACTGCGGGCTTTCAATCATGATCAGTGGCCCTGGTTTAACGCCATGAATGATCATTGCGGCCATCAGCACGGCCGCTGGTGCAGAGCCCGGAATGGCCAGCGTGAGCACCGGGATCATCGCGCCCGGCACGCAGGCGTTGTCACCCGTTTCTGCGGCCATCAGGCCTTCAACAGAGCCTTTGCCGAACAGTTCTTTTTCATGGCTGGCGCGTTTGGCTGCTGCATAGGACGACCAGGCCGCCACGTCTTCGCCCACGCCCGGCACAATGCCCACGCCTGTGCCAATCAGGCCGGAGCGCAGAATAGTGCGCCAGTATTTCGTCACATCGCGCAGCTTGGGAATCACCGTGTCAAAGGCGCTGATTTTGACGGGCAACTGGCGCTCTTTCATGGCTGTTAAAAGCTCTGCAAAGCCAAACGCTCCGACCAGTGCGGGCACAAGCTGAATGCCGCCTGCCAGGTCGCGTACGCCATAGGCAAAGCGCTCGTAGCCATACTGCGGTTCTTGCCCAATGCCTGCGATAAACAGGCCCGCAATACCGGCTATCCAGCCTTTTAATGGGTCATCGCCCGTTAATGTGCCCGCAATGATGACGCCAAAAAGTGCTAGCCAGAAAAATTCATAAGCGCCAAATTTAAGCGCCAGGCCACCCAGGTAGGGCGTGAAAAACATCAGAAAAAACATGCCAATCAAGGTGCCCAGTACCGAACCGCTGGTGGCAATGCCCATGGCGCGCCCGGCCATGCCCTGTTTGGCCAGTGCAAAACCATCAAGGCATGATGCGGCAGACGCCGGTGTGCCGGGAATGTTCAGCAAAATGGCCGAACGCGAGCCGCCGTAGATGGCACCAACATAGGTGCAGATCAAAATCAGCAAGGCCTCGTTCGCTGGCAATTTGAGCGTGAGGGTGGTCATCAAGGCCAGCGCCATGGTGGCTGTCAGGCCGGGCAGGGCACCCATCACCACACCTACCAGCGAGGCCAGCAGTGCGTAGCCAATTGCCGTGGGCGTGCTGAAGGTGGCGATTGAATGGCCAAAGGCGATGAGTCCGTCAAACATGTTTTAAAACCCTGTACCAGTTACGGCAGGCGAACCAGAAAAATTTCCTGAAACACAAAAATCACCACGGCGGTGGTGATGACGCCTGACAGCAGTGCTGTGGCCATGCGGCGGAGTTTGGGTTGTTCAGGTGGAGTGAAGGCCCAGGTAAAGCTGGCCACAAAAAGTGCGGTGGCCAGCCAGAAGGGCAAGCGACCCAGCAGGACTGCGGCGTAGACAAGCGTGAGCGGCAGCATCAGCGCGATGCGCTTGTTGATGAGAGGTTGTGCGGTTTGTGCAGCGTCTGCTGGGGTTACGGTGCGGTGACGCCAGCCACGAACCGCCAGCATCAGTCCGAGTGCAATGATGACCGAGCCAACGATGCCGGGCACAAACCCCGGCATGGTGTACACGCTGGCGCCCATGGACTTGAAGCGGTCCATGCGCAACGCTTCAATCAGAATCAACAGGCCAAAGGCCATCCAACCCGCACCGCCCCAAAGGTCAGTGCGGGCGGTATTACCGCTCTCGTTCATGGTGTGTCCCGATTTGCTCAGGGCTTTGGAATGCCGACTGTGTCAGGTGACACTTTGGCTTTGCCTGCGGCCTGCTGCGTCCAGGCGTAAGACTGGATGGCCGGGAACACGGCTTTTTGTGCGTCTTCGCCCATCATGGGTGCAAACATCGCGCCACGGGCTTGCGCGTATTTGCGCAGTGCCTCGCTTTTCATGATTTCTGTGGCCCAGATTTTGTCCAGTGTTTGCGCCACTTCAGGCGGTGCGCCTTTGGGTACAAAAATACCAAAGAAGTTGATCGGGTCTTTAAAGCCGGGGATGAACTGCGACAGCGGCGGGATGGTGCCGTAGCCTTCAATCTCGATGGACTTGTCACCCACCACAGCCAGTGGCCGAATTTTCTTCGCGCGAATCATGTCGGTTTGCTCGGCTGCCAGTTGCGTGGTGACCTGCGTTTCGCCTGATGCTGCCGCCACTGAGGCGGGCGCACCGCCGTCATAGGTCACGTGCTTGTAGGTCACGCCAGCAGCGCGGGCAATCGCTTCAATGGCCGAATGCCCGCTGGAGTTAACGCCCGCTGTGGCCACTGAAATAGCGCCGGGCTTTTCTTTCATGGCGGCCAGCAGTTCGGTCATGGTTTTGTAGGGTGTGTCAGCGTTGACGCCGACCACTGCAATGTGCGCCACGTTGAGGTACAGATTCCAGTCGCGTGCAGAGGTGTCCAGCATGCCCAGCACCTTGTACGTGCCCAGGTCTTTGGCACCGCCTGCCGTCCAGGTGTAGCCATCTTTGGGGGCTTCCATGGCGTTTTTTGTGCCCACTGAGCCTGATGCGCCGGGCTGGTTGAGCACCACAATTTTTTGACCCAGGTGTTTTTCAAGTTCAGCGGCGGTCACGCGCGTGACCTGGTCTGTGGAGCCACCCGGTGCCCAAGGCACGATCAGCGTGATGGGGCGAGTGGGCTTCCACTGCGCCAGAGCGGGTGTAGCAGCTGACAAGGCAAGAGCGATGGCAAGAACTGTGCGACGTGCAATAAATGGTTTCACGTTTGTCTCCTTCTGGGTCAATGGTTTAAAAACACCAAAACAAATAGCCCAAAGTGATTCAGGCGATTTAGTTAACTAAATGGTGAATATAAAACCGTTGCATGGTCGGGTCAAGTCCTGCTGAGTGCTAGACCCTAAGGACATACCCTAGGGTGACTTCACAGATATGCGACAGGCGTTCACTGCGTGATTTGGGTGACATCAAGTCACGGCCAAAAATGGCCGACAGCGTGTGGTTGTTAGACAAATAAAAGTAAGACAAGCCTGCAATGGACACATACAGTTGCAGCGGATCAATGCCGCCGCGAAAGCTGCCGTCTTTGCGGCCGTGCTCTAAAATTTCACCGAGTGTGGCTATCAGTGGCGAGTTCATTTCACGCACACTTTGCGATGTGTCCAAATGCCGGGCGCGGTGCAGGTTGGCGCTGTTCAGCAGGGTGAGAAACTCGGGATGCGCCAGGTAATAGTTCCAGGTGAACTCAACCAGACTGCGGATGGCGTCAGCGGGTTTTTGCTCTAACAGATTGAGCTTGTGTTCTGCTTCGCGTATGTGCAGGTAAGCCTGCTCAAGCACCGCCTGAAAAAGCTTTTCCTTGTCTTCAAAATAATAGTAAATCAAGCGCTTGTTCAGCCCGGCGCGTTCGGCAATTCTGTCGACACGGGCGCCGCCCAGGCCGTGCTCGGCAAACTCGTCGCGTGCCGCATTCAGGATGATGGCTTGCGAACGGTCGGCATCGCGTGAGCGGGGTTCTGAAGGGTCCGTTGTAGGGGTTGGCATGTCTATAATTTAACTGTTTGGTGAATTAATGCAAGCTTCTTGGCTATCAAGCGACTCTTGATGACAACCCATGCGTTGTGGCTACCACCATAATCAGGGTGTAAAGCAGGTCTTGCCATTCGCAACCCCTGCCTAACACTGGCCGCCAAACACAAGGAGATCCATATGAGCGATTCAAACACACCGAAAGATGGCGATTTTGCACATTGGGTTGAAGAAAAATCTGAGGCACTCAAGTTTGAACTGGGTGAAAAATTCCCAGTGCCGCCTACTGTTTTGCATTCTCCTTCAGTACATGTAGAAACAGGGCAACAAAAACTTGAAGAAGTTTTGCTGGAGCATGAAGCGCCGACGCAAGAGTTTCTCGACGAGCTTGCGGCACTTGAACAAGCGCCTCCTTTGAGCGACGAAGAGCTGGACCGTCAGGCGCTTGAGGCGGGTGGTACTGATGGCGACAACACAACGCCTGAATAAAAGCAGAATAAATAACGATTGATAACGACACACATGACAGCAAAAATCGCCGGACACCTTTTAGTTGATTGCCTGATCGCCCAGGGCGTGACCCACGCTTTTGGCGTACCGGGGGAAAGTTATTTGGCCGTGCTCGACGGCCTGCATGCGCGGCAAGACGTCATCCGTTTCATCACTTGCAGGCAAGAAGGCGGCGCGGCCTACATGGCTGAGGCCCACGGCAAGCTGACGGGCAGGCCAGGCGTGTGCATGGTCACACGCGGGCCAGGCGCTACCAATGCATCGATTGGTGTGCACACGGCGTTTCAGGACTCCACACCCATGGTGCTGCTGATTGGCGATGTCGCCAGCGACTGCCGCGACCGCGAAGCTTTCCAAGAGGTGGACTACCAGAGCTTCTTCGGCCCCAGTACCAAAGGCTTTGCCAAGCGGGTCGAACGCATTGACGATGCAGACCGCATTCCTGAATACGTCGCGCGCGCCTTTGCCACCGCCATGAATGGCAGGCCCGGTCCGGTGGTGCTGGTACTGCCTGAAGACATGCTGACCCGCATGACCGCTGCCCAGCCGCTGGCTAGAGTCGAGGCGGTACAAGCCTGGAGCGACCCCGGCGCTTTGCGCACGCTGCGCGAAATGCTGCTGCAATCCGAGCGCCCCTTCGTCATTGCAGGCGGTGGCGGCTGGACGCCGCAGGCCGCGCAGGCCTTGCAGCGCTTTGCTGAAAACTGGCGCTTGCCTGTTGGCAATGCTTTCAGGTTTCAGGACACCTTTGACAACCACCACTCGCTGTATGCGGGCGACGTTGGCATTGGCCTGAACCCCAAGCTGGCCGCGCGCGTCAAAGCGGCTGATTTGATCATCGCCATCGGCCCACGCCTGGGTGAGATGACGACCAACAACTACACACTGCTTGAAGCGCCCACCCCAAAGCAAAAGCTGGTGCATATCCACAGCAGTGCAGAAGAGCTGAACCGTGTGTACCAGGCCAACCTGGCCATCAACGCCACCATGAACGCCGCTGCACGCTCGCTGGAGGTGCTGACTGCCCCAGTTAATGTGCCGTGGGAGCAGTGGGCGCTTGACGCGAATGCTGATTACATCGCCAACCTGCAACCGAACAAACTGCCCGGCGACATCGACATGCCCGCCATCGTCAGCCTGCTGCAAAAGCATTTGCCGCCAGATGCGGTGCTGACCAACGGCGCAGGCAACTTCGCCAGCTGGGTACACCGGTTTTACAAACATCATGGCCTGGTCAAGGGGCACAAAACACAGCTGGCACCCACGGTAGGCGCGATGGGTTACGGCGTGCCAGCAGGCATAGCTGCTGCCATCACCACCGGGCGGGTGGTGTTGACGATGGCCGGTGATGGTGACTTTTTAATGAACGGTCAAGAGCTGGCTACCGCCGTACAACACGGTGCCAAGACCATCATCGTGCTGCTCAACAACGGCATGTACGGCACGATACGCATGCACCAGGAGCGCGAGTACCCAACGCATTCAAGCGGCTCTCATCTACAAAACCCCGACTTCGCCGCGCTGGCACGCGCCTACGGCTACGCGGGGGTACGCATTACACATACCGCAGAGTTTGAAGGTGAACTGTTGGCCGCGCTGGCTAGAGTTGAAGGCACGGTGATTGAAGTGATGCTGGACCCCGAAGTCATCACTACGCGGGCTACGCTGTCGGCGATTACTGAGCAAGCGCTGAAGCGTAAGTAACTCCGTTTAATAAAATTAATCGCTATCAAAAAAGAAGCTGCTTGCGCCCGGATTCATTGGCCTAGAGCACTAAAACATAGCCAAAAAGCATAAAAAAAGCCGGTTTTCACCGGCTTTTTAGGGTCTGCGTTAAAGCAGATTACTTGACGTGCTTGCCGATCAGGCCAGCCATCTCGAACATCGACACCTGGGCTTTGCCGAAAACGGCTTTGAGCTTGGCGTCAGCGTTGATCATGCGCTTGTTGATGCTGTCTTGCAGTTTGTTGGCCTTGATGTAGACCCACAGCTTGCTGACGATCTCCGTGCGTGGCAGTGGCTTGTCGCCCAGAACTGCTGCCAGTTCTTTGCTCAAGGTCAGTGCCTTCATGAACGCGGCGTTCGGAGTCCGCTTTTTGGCAGGCGCTTTTTTGGCAGCTGGCTTTTTGGCCGGTGCTGCTTTTTTAGCGGCTACTTTCTTGGCGGGTGCTGCTTTCTTCGCAGGCGCCTTTTTCGCTGGAGCTGCTTTCTTCGCAGCTACTTTCTTTGCCGGAGCAGCCTTTTTTGCAGGCGCTTTTTTAGCCGGTGCTTTTTTTGCAGTTGCCATGATTGATTTTCCTTCTAGAAGTTGATAAATCACCACCCGAGATAACTAGTCTTTAGTGGCACTGCGGATGCTACTGGAGAAAGAGCTGTTTTCATAGGAGAAAAGCACTTTTTTGACTGTTTGTGATGCTTATTTGCCTCTGAAAATCAAAATCAGCGCAATTTGTTGGCTTTTCAGAGGAGAAAATACGAATTCGATCCATTTCAAAATCTTAGCCATGACCACAACAAACTCACTTCAATTTGCCACTTGCGATCTGTGCGACGGCCATAAAAACGATGCTTCGGGCCACTTCAGGGTGCTGCCTCCCGTGTTTAAAAACTATGGCGCGCTGCAAAAGTTTTGTGGTGAGGTCGTCACCGTCAAATGCTTTGAAGACAACTCACGGGTCAAGGAGGTGGTTGATTCCGCAGGGCAGGGGCGTGTGCTTGTCGTCGATGGCGGTGCGTCATTGCGGCGCGCGTTGCTGGGCGGCAATCTGGGTGCGGCTGCGGCCAAAAACGGTTGGGCTGGCGTGGTGATTGACGGCTGTGTGCGCGACGTGGCTGAGCTGGCGCAAAGCGTGGTGGGCATACGCGCATTGGCAGCCATGCCGCTGCCAACTGAAAAACGTGGTGAAGGCCAGTGCGATGTGGCGATTCAGATTCAGGGCGTATGGGTCAGGCCAGGAGACTGGCTTTACGCCGACGAAGACGGCATGGTGGTGATGCCCGCACCGACTGTTGTTTAGCCTGCAATGCCTTTGTAGAGCATATAGGCCGCCAGCACATACAGGATGCTGGCAAAGACGCGCTTAAGTTTGCCCACGGGCAGGCTGTGCGCAGCTTTGGCACCATAAGGTGCAGTAAAAAAACTGCAGGTGGCAATCACCGCCAGGGCTGGCAGCCAGATGTAGCCAAATGAGTTGGGCGGCAGGCCTTGCACGCTGTTGCCGCTGATGATGTAGCCAATGACATTGGCCAGCGCAATCGGAAAGCCAAGCGCCGCTGATGTCGCCACAGCGCTGTGAATGGCCACGTTGCACCAGGTCATGAAGGGCACGCTGATAAAGCCGCCGCCTGCGCCCACCAAGCCTGACAAAAAACCGATAAAACTACCCGCGACAAACTGCCCGGTTGTGCCCGGCATCTGGCGGCTGGGTTTGGGTTTTTTATCCAGAAACATCTGGGTGGCCGAAAAACTCACAAACAGGCCAAAAAATATCGCCAGATAAGACCCTTTGAGGAGCGCAAATACCCCCAAGCTGCCGAGCAGGCTGCCCACCACAATGCCAGGCGCCAGTCGTTTGACGATGTCCCAGCGCACAGCACCGCGCTTGTGGTGCGCCCTGACGCTTGAAATCGAGGTGAAAATGATGGTGGCCATCGACGTCGCAATCGCCATCTTCACGGACAGGTCGGGCGCAATGCCCCGGTTGGACATGATTAGTGTGATGAAAGGCACCATCAGCATGCCGCCGCCTATGCCCAGCAGCCCAGCAAGAAAGCCGGTGCCAACGCCCAGCAGGGCGAGCTCAATGATCAACAAGGGTTCTAAGGTCATGCGGGTGTGGATTCAAAAACTGGAAGGTGTCTGCAAGTACCGCTGGGCCGTCATCCTGAACCGGGGTTCAGGTGGGCGAGGGCAGCCTGGCTTTGGGCTCGTCTGACGCGAGACGTGCGCGCCAACCAGGCAATTTACCAAGCCCGTGCTATTAAAAGCATTGGTACAAGGAAATATAAAGCCCAGCGAGTACCGCAGACAAAACAGATTGTAGGCTTGGGATGAGAACAGGGGTTATAAAAGCTGGCCGTCCTGGCCCAGCGCTGTGTCAAGCCGAGCCAGCAGTGCTGCGAGTTCAGCTGACTCTTGCCCGGGCGTTGCCGCAACTGCAATGGCCGCAGGCTCAGGCACATCAAACGCCAGGTTCAGCGCGGCCAGCACAGCAATGCGATCACGTGCCTTGATCTTTCCGCCATCACGGATCTTGCACATCGCCAGGTCTACGCGGTTAACGGCATCCAGCAGTCGTGCATCGCCATCGGGCGGGCAGCCCAGCAAATAACTTTGACCCATGATTTGCACTTCAAGCTGCTTCATCATGCAGCCCCCAAAGGTGCGGCCTGGCTGTGGCTGGCGTTTTCGGGCAGGCGCTCCAGCAGGGCATCCACCCGCGCCCGCGCAGCGCCCAGACGCGACTTGAGCGAATCGCGTTCCTGTGCCAACACACTGACTTCTTCAGCCAGCAGGGCATTGGTGCGTTGCAATTCCTCGTAGCGCAGCAAAAGCCGCTCGACGCGCTCTGTGATCTGGTTGATTTGGGTGGTGTTTGGCATGACCGTGCAATTGTAGGGTTTACAGAAGGTTGAGCGCTTAGAATCTTGGATGTTGGTGCTCGCGGTGTGGAACAAATGCCGCAGTTCAACGGGAAGCAGGAGAAAGTGGCTCACTTACGGCCATCACTTTTAACCTGCGCTGCCCCCGCAACGGTAAAACGGACGACTGCAAACCAGAATTTATTCGGCTTGCAGTCAGCTTTCATCACTCGCCACTGAGACCCCTGAACAAGGATTTGGGAAGGCGATGAGAGCAGCTCCGTCAGCCCGGATACCGGCCAACAAGGTGACGACGCGCCTCTCATAAGGTGTGTTGCCGTATCGCTCATGCATTGGCGGGGAAGCCGGTGAGGGCATTTTGTTGATTGTTTATTTCATGAAAACCCGTTTGAAAAATGTGCGCCTTGCCGCACTGCCTTTGGCCTTGGCCGCTGTATTTCCGTCTTTTGCGCAGACCACTGCGGGGCAGCTCAAGGAAGTGTTTGTCACGGCCACCCGCACCGCGCAGCCCGTAGGCGATGTGGTGGCAGACGTCACCATCATTGATCGTGATGTGATTGAGCGCAGCGGTGCAGCCGGCTTGGCTGACGTGCTGGCGCGTGTTCCAGGTATCGAAATTTCTCGTAACGGCGGCGTTGGCAATGCCACCAATATTTTTACCCGTGGTGGCGAAAGCCGCCACACTGTGGTGCTGATTGACGGTGTCCGGGTTGACAGCCAAAACACCAGCGGCGGTGCCAATTGGCAGGCGATACCTTTGGCGCAAATTGACCGCATTGAAATCGTCCGTGGCCCTACCAGCGCCGTGTATGGCTCTGACGCCGCCGCTGGGGTGATCCAGATTTTTACTAAAAAAGGGCAAAACGGCTTCAGCCCGGCCATCACCTTGGGTTACGGCTCCTACAACACGCAAAAAGTTGAAGTCAGTGCCAGTGGCGCGACAGGCTCAGTTGACTATTTGGTGGGTATTGCGCAGACCAGCAGTGATGGTTTTAATGTTCGACCAATCGCTGGTCAAAATCTGGATTCAGATGGTTATAAAAGTTTGAATGTTAATTTCAAACTTGGTTTTCAGGTCGATCCCATTCACCGATTTGAGACCAGCATGCTGAACAATGAAAATGATGCCCAATATGACAGCGGCTTAACGCGCGACTTCAGGCGCATCAACACCCTGCAAACAGTCGGCGTACATTGGCTGGCGAAGTGGACGGACAACTACAGTACCCGTTTGTCAGTTTCTGAAAGCGTTGACCGAGGTGAAGATGCGCTCAATGGCTCGACCCTCAGGCCGCCAATTGATCAAACCAGGACGTACGGCGTTGCTTGGCAAAACAATCTTCAAATTGGTGCTCACAGCTTAAGTGCCACATTCGAAACAAAGAATGAGCAATTCGTTTTGATGGGCACGACGGGCTTGCCAACGGGCGTGACATCGCTGACGCGAGATAAATCACAGGATAGTTTTGCTTTGGGTTACGGCTGGATTGCAGGTGCGCATGCACTGCAGCTGAATTCACGCAGTGACCGCGACAGCGAGTTTGGCGGCAAATTGACTGGCTCCGCTGCCTATGCATATGCCATCACACCTGCTGTAAAAATTTCTGCCAGCGCGGGCACATCGTTCAGGGTGCCGACGCTGTACCAGCGGTTTACTGTATTTGCGCCACCCGCCGCCTTGCAACCCGAATCAGGTAGCAACGTTGAGCTGGGCTTGCGCTATGCCCAAGGCGGCAGCAATTACGGTGTTGTGACTTACCGCAACAAGATGACGAATCTGCTGACTTTTGTCACGGGCAATGGCTCGTGCCCCAACGGAAAAGTGCCTGTGCTTTTGGCAAATCGTGGTTGCTATGCCAACACCGCCAAGGCCGAGTACACAGGCTTTACTTTTACTGCCAGCGAAACAATAGGCAACTATCGCCTACATGGCTCTATGGACTTACAGAACCCGAGGGATACGACATTAAACAAACAGCTTCCACGTCGTGCAATGGAGCACGCTACTTTAGGCATTGATGCACGATTAGGCGCGTGGACGCTGGCTGGCGATGTGTTTTTTTCGGCCAAGCGTTTTGACAACGCGGCCAATACGACCGAGCTGCCGGGCTACAGCTTGATTAATTTGAGTGCCAGCACCGATGTTGGCAAAGACTGGAAGGCTTTGGTACGTGTTGATAACTTGAGTGACAAGGTGTATCAGACGGCCAGCACCTACGCTAGCCCTAGACGCACTTTGTACGTAGGCCTGACGTGGGCTCCACAGTAAACCCCGAGTATTCGTGATGAATCAATCCGTAAGCTGCCCCGCCATCCTGATCGCTGCCCCGGCCTCAGGCCAGGGCAAGACCACGGTCTCGTCAGCTTTGGCGCGACTGCACACCCGCCAAGGCAGGCGGGTTCGGGTTTTCAAATGTGGGCCTGATTTTCTGGACCCGCACTGGTTGACGCTGGCCAGCGGCAACCCTGTGCATCAGCTGGATTTATGGATGACTGGCGAAGCGGACTGTGCAGAGCGCCTGCATGCGGCTGCGCTTGAAGCAGACCTCATCATTGTTGAAGGCGTGATGGGCTTGTTTGACGGCGAACCCAGCGCGGCTGATCTGGCGCAGCGGTTTGGCTTGCATGTGCTGGCGGTGATTGACGCAAGCGCGATGGCGGGGACTTTTGGCGCTTTGGCCTGGGGCTTGCAGCACTACCGTGAGGGCTTGGCCTTTGCTGGGGTGCTGGCAAACCGTGTGGCCTCTTCTGGTCACGCCGAGATGCTGGAGGCTGGCTTGCGTGATGCCAGCCAATGGCGCGGTGCGCTGATGCGCAGCGAAGCCTTCACGCTGCCCGAGCGTCATTTGGGTCTGGTTGTGGCCAGTGAGTTGAGCGACGCCATGCAAAGGCTCGATGCGGCGGCTGACGCCCTGGCCGTAACGCCGCTTGGGCAGATGAGTTCGGCTGATTTGCAGGTTTGGTCTACGCCTTTTGAGGCGCCTGATTCAAGCAAAATCGTTTTCCCACACACCGCATTGCAAGGCCAAACTATTGCTGTGGCGCGTGATGCCGCTTTCTGTTTTATCTATGCTGCCAACATTGACTGCTTGCAGGCGATGGGCGCACAGGTCGTGTACTTTTCTCCGCTGCATGACGGCGCATTGCCGGCATGTGACGCCCTGTGGATGCCAGGCGGCTACCCCGAATTGCATGCTGAAAAAATAGCCGTCGATACGGCCATGAAAACCAGCATCGCGACGCATGTGGCAGCGGGCAAGCCGGTCTGGGCCGAATGCGGCGGCATGATGGCTCTGTTTGAAACACTCACGACCATTGACGGCGCTAGTTACCCGATGTGGGGTGTGTTGCCCGGTAGCGTAGCGTTGCAAAAACGCTTGGCAGCTCTAGGGCCGCAGCAGTTGGGCATCAATAGCAGCATTTTGCGTGGCCATGCGTTTCACTACTCGACATGTGCCACCGCATTACCTGCAACAGCGCGTACCGAGGCCGCACCAGGCCGTAAATTGCGGGGTGAGGGTGAGGCGCTGTATGTGCAGGGCTCGGTCAAGGCCAGTTACTTTCATGCCTGGTTTGCATCAAACCCGGCAGCGGTGGCCAGCCTGTTTTTGAAAGATCAACATGCTGAGTAAGGCCAGCGACTGGCGTGGCCATTCAACAGGTCAAACCTACGGGCCGCAACGTATCGTTTGCCTGACGGAAGAGCCCACCGAATGGCTGTACATGCTGGGCGAAGATCAGCGCATTGTGGGCATCTCTGGCTACACCGTGCGCCCACCGCGCGCGCGGGAAGAAAAGCCCAAAGTCAGCGCCTTTTTGAGCGCCAAGATTGACAGGATTGTGGAACTGCAGCCCGACTGCGTGATTGGGTTTTCAGATTTGCAGGCCGACATTGCCTCGCAGCTGGTTAAGAAAGGCATTCAGGTCACGATTTTTAACCAGCGCAGCGTGGCTGAGATTTTCTCCATGATGTACCAGCTGGCCGCGATGGTTGGGCAAGCCGATAAGGGTTTGGTGCTGATTCAGGCCTTGCAAAACCGGTTGCTGAAGATTGAATCGGCAGCGGCTACGCTTAAACGCCGCCCGCGCGTGTTTTTTGAAGAATGGTATGACCCACACATCAGCGCCATTGCCTGGGTGTCTGAGCTGATCGGGATTGCGGGCGGTGACGACTGCTTTCCTGAACTGGCCAAAGAGCCGATGGGCAAGGGTCGGATCATTGCCGATGGTGCGGAGATCGTGCAGCGCAACCCAGACATTATTTTTGGCTCCTGGTGTGGCCGCCGGTTCAGGCCTGCGCATGTGCATGCCAGGCCGGGCTGGCAGGATGTGAATGCGGTGAAGAACAACCAGTTGTTTGAAATCAAATCGGCTGAAATTTTGCAGCCTGGTCCTGCATCGCTCACCGACGGCGTTGAGCAGATCCACAAAATCATCATGGACTGGAGTGACCAATATGCAAGTGCATAGCGAACTCATTTTGGGTGGCCAGCGCAGCGGCAAGTCACGCCGTGCCGAGCTGCTGGCGCGTGACTGGTTGAAGCAATCGCCTAGCCACAAAGCTGTGATGATTGCCACTGCCAAAGCCTGGGACGATGAGATGGTCGAACGTATTGCCCGCCACAGAGTAGACCGGGCAGAGCGTGTGCCAGGTATGGCGACGGTTGAAGAGCCGATAAAACTTGGCCAAGCAATTCAAGCCAACAGCAGCCCACAAACCATCGTGGTGGTGGATTGTTTGACTTTGTGGCTTACCAACCTCTTGATGCCCTATGAAAACACTGAAAATGACCAAGATAACCTATCTAAAGAGGCTCTAGACCAACAAATACGGGCGCAAGCAGCTACTTTTTTAGTAGCAATCGAAAACGCACAGGGTCCGGTTGTACTGGTGGGTAATGAGATCGGGTTGGGTGTGATTCCGATGGGGCGCGAAACCCGCGACTTTGTGGACGCACTCGGGCGACTCAATCAAGAAGTAGCAGCTGCGTGTGAGCGCGTCACTTTCATGGCGGCCGGATTGCCGTTGAATTTAAAGGGCTGACCATGAAAAAGTTGCTGATGTTATTGCTGGTTTTTTGTAGTGTTGCCCAGGCCCTGCAAGTCACTGATGACCGAGGCGTGACTGTCACTTTCGCGCAAACACCTCAGCGCATCGTTAGCATGTTGCCGTCACTGACTGAAAGCGTCTGCGCGATGGAGCAATGCCAGCGGCTGGTGGGGGTTGATCGTTACTCCAACTTCCCCGACAGTCTTAAAAACCTGCCCAAACTCGGCGGCGGCATGGACCCCAACATTGAAGCCATCGTGGCTTTGAAGCCCGACGTAGTGCTGGTGTCTGGCAAGTCGCGCTCCAGTGAACGGCTGGAGGCATTAGGTATCAAAGTGGTGGCGCTGGAAACCAAAACCCATGCCGATGTGAAACGTGTGCTTTCAGTTTTGGGTGTGCTGCTGGCTGTGCCAGAGGCGCAAGGTGCTGAGCGTTTGTGGCGCGTCATTGACAGCAGCGTGTCGGCAGCAGCGCAGTCGTTGCCCGCCAAGGCGAAAACAGCGCGGGTGTATTTTGAAGTCAGCCGCGGCCCGTATGCGGCGGGCGAAGCGTCATTTATTGGCGAAACGCTCACGCGATTGGGCGTCAAAAACGTCGTCCCCGCCAAGCTGGGTCCATTCCCCCGACTGAACCCGGAATTTGTAGTTCGCGCCAACCCGGACGTGATCATGATTGGCAACCGGAGCATGGTCAACGCGGTGGCCTACCCCGGCTGGAACAGCATCAAAGCGGTGAAAACTAACCGTGTGTGCGTGTTTGGTGTGGGTGATTCTGATGTGGTGGTGCGACCCGGTCCGCGTATGGCGGAAGCCGCAAGGCTGATGGCCAAGTGTTTAGAGTCGTATGAGTAGCGCATCAAATCGCCAGGCGCTTGTATTGGCCAGCCTGTTGGTGGCTGCGTCTTGCGGCTTGCTGTTGCTGGGCATCACTGTGGGCAGTACGGGGTTCGAATCGGTTGCCAATATGCAGCGTGACCCGCAGGCCATACTGATCGTGTGGGAGATCCGCTTGCCGCGAACGGTAGGCGCCTGGCTGGCGGGTGCCTTGCTGGGGTTGGCCGGCGCGGTGGCGCAAGGTCTGTTTCGCAACCCGTTGGCTGACCCGTATTTGTTGGGCAGTGCATCGGGTGCGTCACTAGGCGTGGCACTGGCCATGGCGCTGTTCGGCGTCTCGCCGTTGGCCACGCAATGGGTGGCTCGGGTCGGGTTGACGGGTGCTGCGTTTTTAGGAGCTGTGGCTGCGGTGCTGCTCACGCTGCTTCTGGCCAAAGGTGTGCAGCACACGCTGCGTTTGCTGCTGGCCGGTGTGGTGGTGGGTGTGGTGTTGGGGGCGTTTACCTCGCTGGTTTTACTGCTTACGCCCGACATCATGCAGGCCATGCAAGCCTTCATGCTGGGCACCACGGCTTTCGTCGGCTGGACAGCCTGCGCCGTCATGGTCTCGGCGTTTGGCATCAGTTTGATAGCCGCCTGGCTGATGAGCCATGTGCTGGACGGTTTGGCACTGGGCGAGGCTACTGCCCAAAGCCTGGGACTGCAGTTGCCGCAAATGCGCGCCGCGCTGGTGGCTGTGTTGGCGCTTGCCACGGGTACGGCTGTGGCACAAACGGGTTTGATTGCATTCGTGGGTTTGGCCGCACCACACTTGGTGCGCTCAGTGGTTAAAACCACCCACGGGCATTTGATTGTGTTGTCCAGCCTGATGGGTGCTGTGCTGCTCTTGGCAGCCGATATTCTGGCGCGCTGGCTGATGGCGCCACAAGAGCTGCCCGTAGGCGTACTGACAGCCGTGCTGGGCGGCGGCTACCTGCTGTGGCTGATGCATCGGCGAGTCGGGCGAGGTACAGGGCTGTGAATATTGCTATGCATTCAATAGCTGCTTGCGCCCGTGGAATAAGGGCCAGACTCGGAAATACCGACGTTTTGAGCGATGTTTCAATTGATTTCCCGCTTGGGCGCTGGACCAGCATAGTTGGCCCGAACGGTGCGGGCAAATCGACTCTGCTCAAGGTGCTTGCTGGGTTGACTCCATATTCAGGTGAAGTCGAATTGCTCGGCCAACCCCTTCAATTCGTTCCTGCCAAACAGCGTGCGCAGCAATTGTCATGGCTAGGCCAAAACGAAGCCTCCGCCGACGACCTGACCGCCTATGACGTGACCATGCTGGGCCGCTTGCCGCACCAGCCCTGGCTCGCGCCCTCAAGCGCAGTCGATCATGCTGCGGTCGAGAAAGCCTTGCGCTCAACCCACGCCTGGGACTGGCGCGGCAGGGCGCTGGGGCAACTATCAGGTGGTGAACGCCAGCGTGTGTTGCTGGCGCGTGCCTTGGCGGTTGAGGCCGAGGTACTGTTGATGGACGAGCCACTGGCCAATCTGGACCCACCCCATCAAACCGACTGGCTGTTGCTGGTCAAAGCGCTGGTGGCCAGCGGTAAAACGGTTATCAGTGTGCTGCATGAAATATCGTTTGCGCTGCAAGCTGACGATGTGGTGGTCATGGCCGCTGGCCGTGTCACACATCAGGGCGCTTGCGTGGATGCTGCCAGTCATAGTGCGATTGAAGCCGTGTTTGAGCAGCGGATTGCCATTCACAACCTGGCAGGCCAATGGGTGGCGTTGCCCAAAATCTAATTTGAAAATTAATTGGAGTCTGACCCCAATTAGGGGATTCATTATGCAAATCGAAACACCTCCCAAAGACAAGCCCTACGAAAAACCCGAGGGCGAGCGGCGCGGGCTGCTGATCGTCAACACCGGCGACGGCAAAGGCAAAAGCACCGCTGCGTTTGGCCTGGCGTTGCGTGCCTTTGGCCGCACCCACGTCCACAACAAAAAAATCAAGATCTTCCAGTTCATGAAAGTGCCCACCGCCCGCTTTGGCGAGCACCGCATGTTTGAACAACTGGGCATACCGATTGAAGGCATGGGAGACGGCTTTAGCTGGAAAAGCCAGGACCTGGAGCGCTCAGGCCAATTGGCGCGTGACGGTTGGCTAAAAGCCAAATCCGCCATTCAAAGTGGTGACTATTTCATGGTTGTACTCGACGAATTCACCTACCCGCTGATTTACGGCTGGATGGAACCTTTGGGTGGCGTTGAAGAGGTGATTCAAACCCTGTTTGACAGGCCCACCCACACCCACGTCGTCATCACCGGGCGGCGCTGCCCACCCGAGATCATTGAGCTGGCCGACACGGTAACTGAGATGACCATGGTCAAGCACGCCTTTAAGGCAGGCATACCGGCGCAGCGTGGGATTGAGGACTGAGCGCGGTGATGATGGCGCTGGTTTGCTGCGGTGCATTGATGGTTGCGTTGGCCATTGACCGCTGGTGTGGCGAACCGCCATCACGACTGCACCCGGTTGTCTGGATGGGCAATTACCTGAACTGGGCTGCAAGGAAACTTCAACCAAGCCCTTCGCCAGAAGTTCGTGATATACAGTCATTTTGGCTTGCAGCCGCCTATTGGTGGGCGGGACTAGCTCTTGTTTTGATAGTAGCTTGTGCTGTGCAATGGGCTGCGTTTCAGTTGCCTTGGGTTTTGGCTGTCTTGTTGCTGGGCTTGGCGCTCAAGCCCATGCTGGCCTGGGCGATGCTGCGGTCTGAAGTTGCAGCGGTGGAGGTTGCCTTGGGCGAGTCGCTGGATGCAGGCCGCCAGCGGCTGGCCATGCTGGTCAGCCGTGACACGGTCAACCTGAGCGAGACTGAAGTCCGTGAAAGCGCGCTGGAATCACTGGCTGAAAACCTCAATGATTCTGTCGTTGCACCGATCTTCTGGTTTGTGTTGTTTGGTTTGCCGGGCGCGGCGGTTTACCGCTTTGCCAATACTGCTGATGCGATGTGGGGCTACCGGGGTTTGCGTAATGGCGTGAACTGGGAGTGGGCGGGCAAGTGGGCGGCATGGGCTGATGATGTGCTGAGCTGGCTGCCAGCGCGCATCACTGCGCTGCTGATAAAACTGCTGTCGCGAGGTGTCGATTTAACAAAACTTGGTCTTGAAGCCCGCAAAACACCCTCGCCTAACAGCGGCTGGCCCATGGCGGCGATGGCGCTGGCGCTCGGTGTGCGTTTGCAAAAGCCCGGTGTGTATGTGTTGAACCCATCTGGCAGGCCACCAGAGCCAAATGATGCTGTTTTAGCTCGAAAAAAAGCATCAAAAGTGGTTGTAGCTGCCTGTTTATGGGCGCAAGCAGCTCTTATTTTAATAGCAATTACTCAATGAAAAAAACTGCAAAAACCGTGATGGTTTTAGGCACGACCAGCGGAGCCGGCAAGAGCTGGCTGACGACAGCTTTGTGCCGTTATTACGCCAGACAAGGCTTGAAAGTTGTGCCGTACAAAGCGCAAAACATGAGCAACAACGCCAGGGTGGTTGCAGGCGGGGAGATTGGCAGTGCGCAGTATTTCCAGGCACTGGCAGCCAAAGTCACGCCAGAAGTCCGCATGAACCCGCTGCTGCTCAAGCCCGAAAAAGACACCCAAAGCCAAGTCATTTTGATGGGGCAGGTTAATGCAGAGTTGTCAAAAATGCCGTGGCGCGAACGCAGTGCGCACGTGTGGCCGCTAGTAGCAAGCGCACTGGATGAGCTGATGGCCGAGAACGATGTGGTGGTGGTTGAAGGTGCAGGCTCACCTGCTGAAATCAATTTAAAGCACAGTGACATTGTCAACATGCGGGTAGCGCTGCATGCCAACGCAGCTTGTCTGTTGGTGACGGACATTGACCGGGGCGGGGCGTTTGCGCACCTGTATGGCACCTGGGCGATGCTGGAGGCGGATGAGCAAAAGCTGATCAGAGGTTTTGTGTTGAACAAGTTCAGGGGCGACGCAAAACTGCTCGCGCCGGGCCCGCAAATGCTGCAAGACCTGACGGGCGTGCCGACAGTCGCCACGTTGCCTATGTGGTGGCAACATGGCCTGCCTGAAGAAGACAGTGTGTTTGACGACAGAACAAAGTCCAGCGGGCAAGTCACCAAAACCATCGCGGTCATTGCCTACCCCCGCATCAGCAACCTCGACGAATTTCAACCCCTTAAAAACGTCCCCGGCGTGCGTCTGGTGTGGGCACGCAGCCCGGCGGAACTGGCGGGTTTGACCAGCATAGATTGGATCATCTTGCCGGGCTCCAAAGCCACCAGCAGCGACCTGACCTGGCTGCGTGAGCAAGGCTTGGATCAAGTCGTCAACGACCACGCCGCACGCGGTGGAGCGGTCTTGGGTATCTGCGGCGGCTTGCAAATGCTGGGTGAGGCATTGATTGACCCGCATGGCATTGACGGCAACGCGGCGGGTTTAGGTTTGCTGGGTGTGGTGACGGTGTTTGAAGAGTTGAAGACGGTATTGCATCGGCAAACGTATTTTGAAACGCTTGAAGGTGCATGGGCTGCTTTGTCGCAAGTTCAGGTCGCTGGTTATGAAATTCACCATGGGCAAACATCACTGCGCGCCGATTTGAATGACGGCACGCACCCGGTCATGCCGCATGCGCTGGGCTGGCAAAACGCATGCGGCAATGTGCTTGGTTTGTACCTGCATGGCCTGTTTGAAGACCCGTCAGTCATGCGAGCTTTGTTTGGCGTGACGACCCCGACGCTGGACAGCGTCTTTGACGGCCTGGCTGACTACATCGAACAGCATTTTGAGGCGGGTGTGCTGCAGTCTTTGATCACTTGAAAAACCAAGGGAAACGGGCATGAATCAGCAAATTATCCAGCGTCGTCAGTGGCTTCAATGGGCTGCATTGGGTGCAGCGGGTTTGTATTTGCCGCGCAGCGCGTGGACGCAAACCGCAGTCGGCAGCAACATTTTCAGCCTGGGTGTGGCCAGCGGCTCGCCAACCCATGATTCAGTGGTGTTGTGGACGCGGCTCATGCCGCCGTTTGCGCAACCCCCTGGCAGCGCAGGCGTCAGTGTGCGGTGGGAGGTCGCGCATGACGACAAGTTCAGCCGCATCGTGCAATCTGGGCAGGAGCTTGCCGTTGCTGCGCTGGCCTATTCAGTTCATGCGGAAGTGCAAGGCCTGGCGCCTGACCGCTGGTATTTTTACCGCTTCATGGTGGGTGATGCTGTCAGTGCGGTGGGCAGAACCCGTACCTTTCCTGGGCCTGATGCTGCGGTGGCTGAAATGCGCTTGGGCTACGCCTCTTGCCAGCGCTGGGAGCACGGTTACTTTTCAGCCTACCGCCACATGGCGCAAGAAAATCTTGATCTGGTGATGTTTTTGGGTGACTACATTTATGAATACCCGCGTGCGGCAAACGGCGTGCGTACACCGCCCGGCGGCTGGACGCTAGCGCTTGACGACTACCGCCAACGCTATGCCACGTACAAGCAAGACCCGGATTTACAGGCCATGCATGCCACTTGCCCCTGGCTGGTGACGTGGGACGACCACGAAGTGCAAAACGACTATGCGGGATTGACGCTGGGTGAAAACGGCCCGGACGTGCCCGACTTTACGGCGCGACGCACGGCCGCGTATCAGGCGTTTTATGAGCACATGCCGGTACGTGCATCCGTGCTAATGCGTGCAGCAGCAGGGCTGGCCAGCGGCGCAGAAATGCGGATTTACAGTCGCGTGCAATTTGGGCAATTGGCATCGTTGACCATGCTGGACGCACGCCAATACAAAAGCCCCCAGGTCTGCACACCGGACGGCAAGCGTGGCTCCAGCACGGTTAACCCGGTCAATTGTCCCGCGTGGAACGACCCGGCACGCACCATGCTGGGTTTGGAGCAGGAACGCTGGCTTGACACAGCCTGGGGCAGCACGCAAGGCAAATCAATTGGCTGGAATATCGTCGGCCAACAGTCACTGATTGGCCAGCGCGACTGGAAAGTCGGGCAAGAGCAAAGCTTGTGGAACGACGGCTGGGACGGCTACAGCGCTGCACGCACGCGGCTGACAGATTCAGCGCAAAAAAATGCGGTTTCCAATCTGGTTGTGCTGGGCGGTGACGTTCATGAAAACTGGGTCGGTCAGATCAAGGCCGACTATTCGCAGGCATCAAGCGCTGCTGTTGGTGTTGAGTTTTGCGGCACAAGCATCACATCACGCTCAGGTGGCAATGCAAGGCTGCCTGAAACGCTGGCTGAAAATCCACACTTTGTATTTGCCGACGCAGAGCGCAAAGGCTACGGCGTGTTGGCGATCGCACCCAACCAGCTGAAAACTACATTGCGTGTGGTGAGCGATGTCACGCGGCAAGATGCCAGTATTGAAACGCTGGCGCAGTTTTCAGTGCGCAGTGGCAGGGCTATAGTTGAGCGAATCTGAGCTCAATTCGTAACTACTCAGTTCCCCTGCATGTCATTGCGGGCTTGACCCGCAATCCATGAACCCGATCCCTTGCGCGCACCGCAGGGGACATGGGTCCCGGCTCAAGGCCGGGATGACAAGCACTGAGCAGTTACCTCAATTCAGCACTTCAAGTAACCTGTCCAACCCGCCCTCATTGATCGCCACCATCGCTTGTTCGCGCACTTTGGGCTTGGCATGGAAAGCCACGGACAGCCCAGCTGCGCCCATCATGGGCAAGTCATTCGCGCCATCGCCCATGGCAATCGACTGAATCGGTTTGATACCCAGCATGGTGCAGGTATCCAGCAGGGTTTTGCGCTTTTCCTCACCGTCGCAAATATCGCCCCAAAGCTGGTTGGCCAAGCCGCCAGTGAGCACACCGTTAACAGTTTCCAGTTCATTGGACTTGGCGTAATCAATGCCCAGTCGCTTGGCAACGCGGTTGGCAAAAAAAGTGAAACCGCCCGAGACTAAAAGCACTTTCAGGCCTGCTGTTTTGCAGGCGGCCACTAACTCAGCAGCGCCAGGGTTGAGCTGCAAACGCTCGACGTACACACGCTCCATGTCCTCAACGCTGACCCCTTTGAGCAGCGCCACCCGGCGGCGCAGGCTGGTCTTGAAGTCGGCAATCTCGCCTCGCATGGTGGCCTCGGTAATGGCAGCCACTTCGGCTTTCAGGCCGACGGCATCTGCAATTTCATCAATGCACTCGATGTTGATGAGGGTCGAGTCCATGTCAAAAGCGATCAGTTTGAAGTCGGCCAGTTTCAAGGGTGGGGTAAAGCCTTTTAGCGTCAAACCGTCAGGGTTGTTTTCAAATGTCATTGTTAGCCGGGTAGTTTTTTGTATTCTCGCAAATTCGCGTTGCGTGTATCAGGCATGAGGGTCATTTACACGCTATAATCCCACTTTCACGACCAAATGGGCGGGTTCACACCGCCCATTTTTTTTGGGCGTTTGTTTTTGATCTTCGATAAATTTCAGGCACTTTTTAGCATTTAGATGGCAGCCAGCACCATTGATTCGATAGCGCAAACCGTCACCGGGCTCGGCTACGACCTGGTGGACGTGGAGCGCACCAAAGGTGGCTTGCTTCGGGTGACGATTGATTTCCCGTATGTGGCCGGGACAGAGCAGTTCATCAATGCTGAAGATTGCGAAAAAGTCACGCGCCAGTTGGTGTTTGTGCTTGAAGTTGAAGGCGCTGCCTATTCCCGGCTGGAGGTCAGCTCGCCGGGCATTGACAGGCCTTTGAAGACTGAAAAAGATTTTGAGCGTTTTGTGGGGGAGTTGATTGACCTCACCCTCAAGGCGCCAGTGGGTGTGGCGGCAGCGGGTTCCACCGTGTCGGCCAACCAGAAAAAGTTTCGCGGCACGCTTGAAAAGGGTGATGCTGGCTGGCAAATCGTCTGGAGCGATGAGCCTGAAGTCAAGCCCGGCCAGAAGGTCAGCAAAAAAAGAATTCCCGCGCCGCTGCAGGCCTTGGGTTTCACGCTTGATGAAATTGCCACGGCGCGGCTTGCCCCCGTGGTGGACTTCAAAGGCCGTAAACCAAAAGCTGTGCAGCCGCAAGAAACGATTGATAAAACTGTGACGTCATCTAACCCTGAGATCGAAAGGCCTGTGAAATGAACCGCGAAATGTTGATGTTGGTGGATGCCATCTCGCGCGAGAAGAATGTCGAGCGCGACGTTGTTTTCGGTGCTGTTGAACTGGCCCTGGCGCAAGCCACTAAAAAGATTTATCCCGGCGAAGTTGATATTCGTGTGGCGGTTGACCGCGACAGCGGCAACTACGAAAGCTTTCGCCGCTGGCTGGTCGTGCCCGACGAGGCTGGCCTGCAAAACCCGGAAGCCGAAGAACTGCTGACCGATGCACGCGACGAAATCGCCGACATCGAAGAGGGCGACTACATCGAAAAACCAATTGAAAGCATGCCGATTGGCCGGATTGGCGCAATGGCGGCCAAGCAGGTGATTTTGCAAAAAATCCGCGACGCTGAACGTGAAATGCTTTTGAACGACTTCATGAGCCGTGGCGACAAGATTTTTGTTGGCACCGTCAAACGCATGGACAAGGGCGACATCATTGTGGAGTCTGGCCGTGTTGAAGGCCGTTTGCGCCGCAGCGACATGATTCCGAAAGAAAACCTGCGCTCTGGCGACCGTGTGCGCGCCATGATCATGGAGGTTGACCACACCCTGCGTGGTGCGCCGATTATTCTGTCGCGCTCCGCGCCTGAATACATGATTGAGCTGTTCCGTACCGAAGTACCCGAGATCGAACAAGGCCTGCTGGAGATCAAGTCCTGCGCCCGTGACCCTGGCTCACGCGCCAAGATTGCGGTGCTGTCGCATGACAAGCGCGTGGATCCGATTGGCACTTGTGTTGGCGTGCGCGGCACCCGTGTGAACGGCGTGACCAACGAATTGGCTGGCGAGCGTGTTGACATCGTGCTCTGGTCTGAAGACCCGGCTCAGTTTGTGATTGGCGCGTTGGCACCGGCTAACGTGTCGTCCATCGTTGTCGATGAAGAACGCCACGCGATGGATGTGGTGGTCGATGAAGAAAACCTGGCCATTTCGATTGGCCGTGGCGGTCAAAACGTGCGTCTGGCCGCCGAGCTGACAGGCTGGAAGATCAACATCATGACGGCTGATGAATCGGCCGTTAAACAGGCGAGCGAGACCGACACCAGCCGCAAGCTCTTCATGGCCAAGCTCGATGTGGACGAAGAAATTGCCGACATCCTGATTGCCGAAGGCTTTACCAGCCTGGAAGAAGTGGCCTATGTGCCGCTGCAGGAAATGCTGGAGATTGAGTCGTTTGATGAAGACACCGTCAACGAGCTGCGCACCCGCGCCAAAGACGCATTGCTGACGATGGAAATCGCCAAAGAAGAAAACTCTGGTGGCGTCTCGCAAGAGCTGCGCGATGTCGATGGCATCACGCCTGAGCTGGTGGCCAAACTCAACGCTGCGGGCATTGCCACTCGCGACGACCTGGCCGATCTGGCCACCGACGAACTCACCGATATCACCGGGCAGTCAAACGAAGACGCCACGGCTCTGATCATGACGGCGCGCGCGCACTGGTTTCTAGATGAAGCTGCTGCAGCCGCAACCACTGAAGCTGCGGGTGAGGCCAAGCCTGCCGCAGCCGAAGAGCAGTGATCATGGGAGCCGCACAGGAAAACCACATATGTCAAGTACCACCACCGTCGCGCAATTTGCAGCCGAACTGCACAAATCCACCGCCACACTGATCGAGCAATTGACCAGTGCGGGGGTGACCAAAACCAACGCCGAAGACACGTTGTCTGAGCCTGACAAACAAAAACTGCTGGCTTTTTTGCAGGCCAGCCACGGCACAGCCACTGGCGAGCGCAAAAAAATCACACTGGTGAAAAAATCCACCAGCGAGATCAAGCAAGCAGATGCCACCGGCAAGGCGCGCACGATTCAGGTTGAAGTGCGTAAAAAACGCACCTTCATCAAGCGTGAAGATGGCACGGACGCACCCGCTGACGACGTGCCTGTTGAAGCCGCTGCACCCCAAACGCCACAGATTGATGAAGCTGACCTGGCGCGCCGCGAAGACGAGGCCAATCGTCATGCAGAACTGCTGCGCCGTCAGGAAGCAGATCTGGAAGAAAAGCGTCGCCTGCGTGAAGAGCAAGAGGCCAAAACGGCTGAAGACGAACGCCTGGCTGCCGAAAAGATAGCTGAAGCTGTAGCGCGCGCAGCCGAAGTGTTTGAAAAGGCCAAGCCAGCGAGCAAAAAAGCCAAAGAAGCCGCTGCTGCATTGGAGGCCGCAACACCTAAAATTTCTGAAGAAGCTGCTGCTGAGCAAAACGCCAAGGCCGCTGAAATAGCCGCCGCGCAGGCATCGGCCAAGGCCAAAGCCACGGCCGAGTTTCAGGCCGACGCGGCCAAGGCGATTGACCTGCAAGACCGGCGCAAAAAAGCCGAGGCTGAGGCCGAAGGCATTCGCGCCATGATGAACGCGCCCAAGCGCGTGCTGGTGCCCCACGTTGACCCGAAAGCAGCGATTAAAGGCACGCTGCACAAGCCGGCAGCCGGTTCTGTGGCTGCCAAAGCAGCGCCTGGCACACCTGGCACACCCGGTGCAGCTGGCAAAAAAGAAGTCAAGTCTGAAAACCTGTCTTCAACCTGGAAAGAAGACGCTGCCAAGAAAAAGGCCTTGCCAACCCGTGGTGCAACAGCTGCGCCGGGTCGTGGCAACTTCAGGGCGGGTGCGCGTGGCGGTAGCAGACGCGGCAACGACCGTGATGCACGTCCAGAATCAAATTTCGTCGCACCAACTGAGTTCAAGGTCATTGAAGTGCATGTGCCCGAGACGATTACGGTCGGTGAGTTGGCGCACAAGATGAGCGTCAAGTCCAACGAGGTGATCAAACACCTGATGAAGCTGGGCCAGATGGTTACTATTAACCAGCCACTGGATCAAGACACCGCCATGATCGTGGTCGAGGAGATGGGCCACACCGCAGTCACCGCTGCGCTGGATGACCCGGAAGCCTTTACCGATGACGAGGCCCAAGGCCAGCAGGCAGAGTCTCTGCCGCGTGCGCCGGTTGTGACTGTCATGGGTCACGTTGACCACGGTAAAACCTCGCTGCTTGACTACATTCGCCGTGCCAAAGTGGCCTCGGGCGAAGCAGGCGGCATTACCCAGCACATCGGCGCTTACCACGTTGAAACGCCACGTGGCATGGTGTCGTTCCTCGACACGCCGGGCCACGAAGCGTTTACCGCCATGCGTGCCCGTGGCGCGCAGGCCACTGACATCGTGATTTTGGTTGTTGCTGCTGACGACGGCGTGATGCCGCAAACCAAAGAGGCCATCAAGCACGCCAAAGCGGCGGGTGTGCCCATCGTTGTGGCCATCAACAAAATTGACAAGCCGGGCATAAACCTGGAACGGGTCAAGGGCGAGCTGGTGACTGAAGAAGTCATTCCCGAAGACTTTGGTGGCGACGTCCCGTTTGTTGGCGTATCAGCCCACACCGGTGAGGGCATTGATTCGCTGCTGGAGCAGGTGTTGTTGCAAGCCGAGGTGCTTGAGCTGCGCGCACCGGTCGACGCATTGGCCAAGGGCTTGGTGATTGAAGCGCGCCTTGACAAAGGTCGTGGCTCGGTGGCTACGGTACTGGTTCAGTCCGGTACGCTCAAAGCGGGTGACGTGGTACTGGCAGGTTCGACCTACGGCCGCGTACGTGCCATGCTGGACGAAAACGGCAACACCATCAAAACCGCAGGCCCGTCGATCCCGGTCGAAATTCAAGGTTTGACGGAAGTGCCGCAAGCCGGTGATGACTTCATCGTCATGCTGGACGAACGCCGCGCCCGTGAAATTGCCACTTACCGTGCTGGCAAATTCCGTAACACCAAGCTGGCCAAGCAACAAGCTGCCAAGCTCGACAACATGTTTGCCGACATTTCCCAAGGCGCTGTCAAGCTGGTGCCCATCATCATCAAGGCCGACGTGCAGGGCTCGCAAGAAGCACTGGCGCAATCGCTGCTCAAGCTGTCGACCGACGAGGTCAAAGTGCAGTTGGTGTACTCGGGCGTGGGTGGTATTTCTGAGTCCGACGTCAACCTGGCAATTGCCTCCAAAGCACTGCTCATCGGCTTTAACACCCGTGCTGATGCACAGGCACGCAAGCAAGCTGAGAACAACGGCATCGACATTCGCTACTACAACATCATTTATGACGCGGTAGATGAATTGCGCGCCGCCATGTCGGGCATGTTGACACCGGACAAGAAAGAAGAAGTCATCGGTACCGCCGAGATTCGCAACATCTTCAAGGTGTCAAAAATCGGCTCTATTGCCGGTTGTATGGTCACGGCGGGTGTGGTGCGCCGCACTGCCAAGCTGCGTTTGCTGCGCCAGAACGTGGTGATCTACACAGGCGAGCTGGACTCACTCAAGCGCTTCAAAGACGACGCGAAAGAGGTCAAAGAGAGCTTTGAGTGCGGTTTGAACATCAAGAACTACAACGACATTGAAGTCGGTGACGTGTTGGAGTTCTTTGAGATTCGTGAAGTTGCCCGGACGCTTGAAGCGGCTTGATCGCAGTTTGAGTTCATTTTTCCATGCGTAAAAAGTCAAACACCCCCAACCGCGGCTTTCGGGTTGCCGATCAGATCCAGCGCGATCTGACGGATCTGATCGCCCGCGAATTGAAAGACCCAAGGGTCGGGATGGTGACGATTCAGTCGGTTGAAGTCACAGCTGATTACGCTCATGCCAAGGTGTATTTCAGCGTGTTGATGGGCGACGCGGCCAAGTGCGAAGAAGCATTGAACCAAGCCGCAGGCTTTTTGCGCAACGGCTTGTTCAAGCGGTTGATGACGCACACCGTGCCGACGCTTCACTTTCATTTTGACCGCACGACAGAGCGGGCGGCCGACATGAACGCCTTGATCGCCAAGGCTGTTTCTTCACGCGCCCAAGAGGACTAGGTCATGACGCAACTCCGCACAAAGGTGCAGAGGCGCCCTGTGCATGGGGTGTTGCTGCTAGATAAACCACTCGGACTTTCCAGCAACCAGGCGTTGCAGAAGGCCAAATGGTTGCTGCGCGCCGACAAGGCCGGCCACACAGGCACGCTGGATCCGTTGGCTACGGGCGTGTTGCCGCTGTGCTTCGGGGCGGCGACCAAGTTCAGCCAGATTCAATTGGACGCCGACAAAACCTATGAAGCGGTTTTGCTGCTGGGATTAAAAACCACCACTGGCGATGCTGAAGGTGACGTGATTGAAACGCGGCCTGTGCCCGACATCACGCCTGAACTGCTGGAAAAGCTGACCGAGCAATTCACTGGGCCGATTGCACAAATCCCGCCGATGTATTCAGCGCTCAAAAAAGACGGCAAGGCGCTGTACGAATACGCCAGAAAAGGCGAAGAAGTCGAGCGGGAAGCCAGAAACATCGTTGTTTATGAGCTAAATATGGCTGTAGCCCAAGATATACGGGCGCAAGCAGCTATTAAAATAATAGTAAAGTGCAGCAAGGGCACGTACATCCGTACGCTTGGTGAAGACATTGGCGAGGCGATGGGTTGCGGCGCGCATCTGGGCTCGCTCAGGCGCATTGAGACCGGTGGCTATACAGCCGAGCAGTGCATCAGCTTGCCAGACCTTGAGGCACTTGATGAAGCAGGCCGCGATGCACGCCTGCTGCCGCCCCAGTCGCTGGTGGCCAGTTACCCCTCTGTCACATTGGATGCAGACAATGCAGGGCGCTTCCTGAGCGGTTTGCGCCGCCGTGGCACACCCGGTCAGTGGGGCAAAGACGCGCCACTGGTGCAGGTGTTTGGCTCTGACCCGATTGCTTTTTTGGGCTCTGCCCACATCACCGCTGATGAATTGATTCCCCAGCGCCTTTTGTCACCGATTGAAGTGCAGGACATTTTGCAAGCCGCGCACTGAAGTTTTAGTTTTTAGTTTTAGAAGAAAGTCCATCATGACCATCAAACAGATTCGCAATATCGCCATCATCGCCCACGTTGACCACGGCAAAACCACCATGGTTGACCAGTTGCTGCGCCAGTCCGGCACCTTTGCCGAACACGAAAAAGTCGTTGACACCGTGATGGACAACAACGCGATTGAAAAAGAGCGCGGCATTACTATCTTGGCCAAAAACTGCGCCGTGACCTGGGAAGGCACCCACATCAACATCGTTGACACCCCCGGCCACGCCGACTTTGGTGGTGAAGTCGAACGCGCCCTGTCGATGGTTGACGGCGTGGTGCTGCTGATCGACGCACAAGAAGGCCCGATGCCGCAAACCCGTTTTGTGACTAAAAAAGCTTTGGCCTTGGGCTTGAAGCCCATCTTGGTTGTGAACAAGGTCGACAAGCCAGGCGCACGCCCAGACTTTGTCGTCAACGCAGCGTTTGACCTCTTCGACAAGCTCGGCGCAACCGATGAGCAGCTTGACTTTCCGGTCGTTTACGCATCCGGCATCAATGGCTGGTCGTCACTGGTTGAAGGCCCACCTAACGAGCAGTGGGGCCCGGATATGTCGGCGTTGTTCAACACCGTGCTCAAGCACGTGCCCGCACAAAAGGGCGACCCAGATGCACCGCTGCAATTGCAAATTTCCGCCCTCGACTTTTCAACCTTTGTTGGTCGTATTGGCGTTGGCCGCATCAGCCAGGGCACCATCAGACCCATGATGGACGTGGTGGTGATGGAAGGCCCCGACGGTAAAGCCGTCAAAGGACGCGTGAACCAGGTGCTGACTTTTCAGGGCTTGGAGCGCGTGCAGGCCACGGAGGCTGGCCCCGGTGAGATTGTGCTGATCAACGGCATTGAAGGTGTAGGCATCGGCGTGACAATCACCGACCCCGTGACGCCTTCACCACTGCCTATGCTCAAAGTTGACGAGCCCACACTGACGATGAACTTTTGCGTCAACACCAGCCCACTGGCTGGCCGCGAAGGCAAGTACGTCACCAGCCGCCAGATTTGGGACCGCCTGCAAAAAGAGTTGCAGCACAACGTCGCGCTGCGGGTCAGCGAGACCGACGAAGAAGGCATTTTTGAAGTCATGGGCCGGGGCGAGCTGCACCTGACTATTCTGTTGGAAAACATGCGCCGCGAAGGCTTTGAGATGGCAGTGTCCAAGCCGCGCGTGGTGATGAAAGAAGTCAATGGCGAAAAGCATGAGCCGATTGAGCTGGTCACCGCCGATATTGAAGAAATTCACCAAGGCGGCGTAATGCAAGCCCTGGGTGAGCGCAAAGGCGACCTGGTCAACATGGAATCCGACGGCCGTGGCCGTGTGCGCCTGGAGTACCGCATTCCGGCCCGTGGTCTGATTGGTTTTACCAACGAGTTTTTGAACTTGACGCGCGGCTCAGGCCTCATCAGCAACATTTTTGACAGCTACGAAGCGCACAAAGGCGAGATCGGTGGCCGTAAAAACGGCGTGCTGATCTCTATGGACGCGGGTGAAATTTTCACTTACGCCCTGGGCAAGCTCGACGACCGTGGCCGTATGTTTGTCAAGGCCAACGACCCGGTATACGAAGGCATGATCGTCGGCATCCACAGCCGTGACAACGATCTGGTCGTCAACGCCACCCGCACCAAGCAGCTCACCAACTTCCGCGTGTCCGGCAAAGAAGACGCGATCAAAATCACCCCGCCGATTGAGCTGACGCTGGAGTACGGCGTGGAGTTTATTGAAGAAGACGAGCTGGTGGAGATCACACCCAAGTCAGTGCGCCTGCGCAAGCGACACCTGAGCGAGAGCGAGCGCAAGCGCGCAGGAAGATAAGCCCCCACGCTTGCCCACTGCGTGTGGCCGCTGCCCCCCGAGGGGGCCGCTGCGCCTACGGACTGGCAGAGCCAGATTCGTGGCCCCTGTTTGAATGGGAAAAATCCGCTGTATTCGGAACATACGATGAAACTGACCCATAGCCGAGCTGTCGTGTTGATGATCCTTGTTGCGTTCTTGTGGTCCACCGCAGGCCTTGTGTCGCGGCATCTTGAATCTGCCCGGACATTTGAAGTCACGTTTTGGCGCAGCTTTTTTACCGTGCTGTCACTGCTGGTCATCCTGCCGTTGTTCAAAGGCCGGGCGGTTTTTGCCGAGATGCGCAATGGTGGTAAGGCCTTGTGGTTGTCGGGACTGTGCTGGAGCGTGATGTTCACCGCCTTCATGGTTGCGCTGACGCTGACAACTGTGGCCAATGTGCTGGTGACCATGGCCTTGGGTCCCTTGCTGACGGCGCTTGTGGCTCGCGTTTTTACCAGCCACCGGATTGCTCTACGTACATGGCTGGCCATTGCCATGGCGGGTGTAGGCATTGTCTGGATGTACGGCGGGCAGGCGGATTTGTCTGCCCAACTGTCGGGAACGCTGGTCGCCTTGCTGGTGCCAATAGCAGCCGCTTGCAACTGGACGGTGGTGCAGCACAGCCAGGCGCATGGGCAAAAGATTGACCTGATACCTGCGGTGCTGGTGGGCGCAGTGATTTCGTCGTTGGTCACGCTACCGCTGGCTTGGCCTTTTGCCGCAACGACGCATGATGTTGGCTTGCTGGCCTTCTTGGGCCTGACACAACTGGCCATTCCTTGCGTGTTGTCTGTGTGGTGTGCCTCGAAGCTCAAAGCGCCTGAAATTTCATTGCTGGCGCTGCTGGAGATTATTTTTGGCATCTTGCTGGTTTGGCTGGGCGCGGGTGAAGCGCCGGGTGCCAGCGTGCTGTATGGGGGTGCGCTGGTGATTGGCGCACTGGTGATCAATGAACTGATGGCCTGGAAAGAAAAAGCATGACGACAGATATTCTGGTTGAACGGCGCGGCAACGCAGGGCTGATCACACTCAATCGCCCCAAAGCGCTGAACGCGCTGAGCCTGCAAATGGTGCGGGACATCACCGCTGCTTTAACCGCCTGGCGTGATGACCCGGCAGTCGAGCTGGTGGCGATTCGCGGTACCAACAAGGTGGGTAAACCGGGCACGCCCGAGGCGCTGTTTGGTGGCTTTTGCGCGGGCGGTGACATCCGGTTTTTTCATACTGCTGCGCTGGCAGGAGATGCGGCGTTGGATGATTTTTTCACGGAAGAATATGCGCTGAACCACCTGATTCACAACTACCCCAAGCCGTACATCGCCTTTATGGATGGCGTGGTGATGGGTGGCGGTATGGGTCTGTCGCAAGGTGCGAAGTTAAGAATAGTTACCGAGCACACCAAGATGGCCATGCCTGAAACCAACATTGGCTTGTTCCCTGACGTGGGCGGTGGTTACTTCTTAAGCCGCTGCCCCGGCCATGTGGGCGAGTACCTGGCGCTGACGGGCGAGGTGATTGGCGCTGACGAAGCGATTGACTATGGCCTGGCGGATGTGAAGGTAGCTGCTGCCAGCTTGCCTGCACTGTGGGACCAGCTGGGCAACACCTCGTTTGATGACTGGCATGCTATTATTTCAGGAGCTGCTTGCGCCCGTCAACAGGGCGCTACAGCCCCAAAACAACCTCAAATTGAGGCTCATTTTGGCCTTTTGAGGGTCAAACATATCATTGACAGCCTGGAAAAGGCCAAAGATGACATCTGGGACAAAAAGACCGCCGCTGTGCTGCGCAAACGCTCACCGCTGATGCTGCACGTCACGCTGGAGCAAATCCGCAAGGCGAGGGGAATGACGCTGGCTGACGACCTGCGCATGGAGCGGGACATGGTTTACCAGTGCTTTAACTTGCGTCCCGGTGTGGCCAGTGAAACTGTTGAGGGCATACGCGCGCTGGCGGTTGACAAAGACTATTCGCCAAAGTGGAACCCAGAGCGGATCGAAGACGTCAAGCCCGGCATGGCCGATGCGTTTTTTGTCAGCCCGTGGGCGGCTGATGCGCATCCTTTGAAAGCGTTGACGTAGGGCGCGTCTAGAAATTCAGATTTTCGGGATGAAGTGCTAGGCGGACGGAGCGCAGCACACCGGAATGCACTTGTGTGCATGAGGATTGCGAGCACCGCCCAACGACGCAATTCGCCCGAAAAATGAATTTATAGACGTGCCCGGGATTTCATAGCGCGCTCTACCTCGCGTTTTCCCTCGCGGTCCTTGATGGTGTCGCGCTTGTCGTGCTCGCCTTTGCCTTTTGCCAGGCCAATCTCACACTTCACCCTGCCGGCCTTCCAGTGCATGTTCAGCGGCACCAGCGTGAAGCCCTTTTGCTCGACCTTGCCCATCAGCCGTTTGATCTCGGCCTTGTGCATCAACAGCTTTTTGGTACGCACTTTGTCAGGCGTGATGTGGGTAGATGCGGTGCCCAGCGGGTTGATCTGGCAACCGATGATGAAAACCTCGCCATTTCTGATCACCACATAACCGTCAGTCAGTTGCACCTTGCCTTCGCGCACGGACTTCACTTCCCAACCTTCCAGCACCATGCCGGCTTCAAAGCGTTCTTCAATGTGATAGTTGAACATTGCCTTTTTGTTGTCAGCAATTCGCGTGGCTGCGGCCGCCTGTTTGCTGGAGACTTTGACTGGGCGGTTGTCTTTTGATTTGCCTGACGATGTGGCGTCTGGCTTTTTCGATTGGGAAGGGTCTTTGGTGGCCATTGAGAGTATGTAAGGTTGCCATCGACCAATACAATCGTGCGCAACCTCCGATTGTATGAAAACCGTTCACAAATCCGTTTTAATCTGGTACAGCGCTGCTGAAATGTTTACCCTGGTCACTGACGTGGCCAGTTACCCGCAGTTTTTGCCGTGGTGTGACCAGTCCGCTGTGTTGGCTGAAGACAAGCAAGGCATGACGGCTAAAGTCGGCTTGTCCATGGCGGGTTTAAGCCAAAGCTTTACCACCCGCAACACCCATGTCCAGGACCGCAAAGTCAGCCTGAAGCTGGTCGATGGCCCGTTTTCAAAGCTTGATGGGCAGTGGGACTTTACGCCTGTTGGCAAGGCGGCAGACCGTGCCTGCAAGGTTGAATTTGCCCTGAGTTATGACTTTGACAATGCCGCCCTGGCTGCGCTGGTTGGCCCGGTGTTTGACAAGATTGCCGGCAGCCTTGTGGATGCGTTCGTTAAACGGGCAGGCCAGATTTACGGTGAAGTCTGAGCGTGAAAGTAACAATCGCCTATTCGCCAGCACCGCGCCAGGTGCGTGAATGGGTGCTGGATGTGCCGCTGGGTTGCACTGCCAAACAGGCCATCGCGCAATGCGGTGTGCTGACCGAATTTGCTGATTTGGCGCTCGACAACCTGAGCACAGGCATTTGGGGCAAACACTACAGCCTAAACCACAAGCTCAAAGACAACGACAGGGTTGAGATTTACCGGCCTCTTCGGGTAGACCCCAAAGTCGCGCGCCGGGAGCGCTTTACCAGCCAGGGTGCCAAGCGAGCCGGTTTGTTTGCCAATAAAAGGGTGGGAGCCAAGGCGGGCTACGGCGGGTAGGCTACTTGCAGCTCGCGTCAATGACTTCTTGAGCCCGCTTTGACTCTTGCGCGCGCTTGGCATCATCAAACACTTCGCGCTCGCCCTTGGCATTGACAGACGACATCCGCACGCCCGATTGCAGCGTGGCCAGGCCGCTTTTGGCGCGTTCGCAGTTCTCAGCTTTGGCTTTGGCAACTTTTTCTTCTTCAACTTTTTTCTTGGCGGCTTCTTCTTCTTCGGCCTTCTTTTTCTTGGCCTCTAACTCCGCGTCTTTGCCTGACAGCTTGGGCGCGCTGACTTTTGGGGCAGGTGCTGCGGCTGGCTTTGCAGAAACGGCAACTTCAGTGCCAGGCGTGATCAGCACAGGCGCAGGGGCAGCGCGGACGGCACCGGGCGGGCGCTTCAAAATGTCTTTTTCAGCGATTTCGACTGGGGGCGGGCGGTCGCTGAAGATTTTTCGACCATCTTTTTCAATCCATTGCCATTGCGCGCTGGCCGTGGTGGCCGCAAAAGCCAGGATGCAAAAGCTGATGGCCATCGACAGGATTTTTGAAGCAGAATTAGTATTCATTTTTCGAGTGTATCTTGGCTAGCGTGCTGTGATGAGCCTGTTCAACGCGCCCTGAAACGGATTGGTGGACATGAGGCCACAGTTACAATCTGACTTTTGGAGCTTTACCTATGCGCCTACTCGGCAAAGCGCTCACCTTCGACGACGTATTGTTGGTGCCAGCGTACTCCCAAGTCCTCCCCAAAGACGCCAGTCTTTCCACCCAGTTTTCACGCAACATTCGCCTGAATTTGCCACTCGTGTCCGCCGCGATGGACACGGTAACTGAAGCCCGTCTTGCGATTGCCATCGCGCAAGAAGGCGGCATTGGCATCGTGCATAAAAACCTCACGCCCCAGCAGCAAGCCGCTCAGGTGGCCAAGGTCAAGCGCTACGAATCAGGCGTGGTGCGTGACCCGGTTGTCATCACGCCCGAGCACACGGTTTTGCAGGTGCTTGAATTGTCCGAACAGCTGGGTATTTCAGGCTTTCCGGTTTGTGATGGCGGCAAGGTGGTCGGTATTGTGACCAGCCGTGATTTGCGCTTTGAAACCCGTTACGACGTCAGAGCCCACCAGATCATGACGCCGCGTGAAAAGCTGATCACGGTCAAAGAAGGCACGTCAGCTCTTGAAGCCAAGGCGCTGCTGAACAAATACAAGCTTGAGCGCTTGCTGGTCGTCAACGACGACTTTGAGCTCAAAGGCCTGATCACCGTCAAAGACATCACCAAACAAACCAATTTCCCCAACGCCGCACGCGACTCATCGGGCCGCTTGCGCGTAGGTGCGGCAGTCGGCGTGGGCGAGGGCACTGAAGAGCGGGTTGAAGCACTGGTTAAAGCCGGGGTTGACGCCATCGTGGTGGACACCGCCCACGGCCACAGCAAGGGCGTGATCGACCGCGTGCGTTGGGTCAAACAGAACTACCCGCAGATCGACGTGATTGGCGGCAACATTGCCACCGGTGCGGCTGCATTGGCACTGGTTGAGGCGGGTGCTGACGGCGTCAAAGTCGGCATTGGCCCCGGCAGCATTTGCACCACCCGCATCGTGGCGGGCGTGGGCGTACCGCAAATCATGGCGATTGACAGCGTAGCCACCGCCTTGCGCGGCACGGGCGTGCCCTTGATTGGTGACGGCGGTATTCGCTATTCAGGCGATATTGCCAAAGCAATAGCTGCAGGCGCGAGCACCGTCATGATGGGCGGCATGTTTGCAGGCACTGAGGAAGCGCCCGGCGAAGTCATTTTGTACCAGGGCCGTAGCTACAAAAGCTACCGAGGCATGGGCAGCATCGGCGCCATGCAGCAGGGTAGCGCTGACCGTTACTTCCAGGAGTCTTCTACGGGCAACCCCAACGCCGACAAGCTGGTGCCCGAAGGCATTGAAGGCCGCGTGCCCTACAAAGGCACGATGGTGTCCATCGTGTTCCAAATGGCAGGCGGCTTGCGCGCCAGCATGGGCTACTGCGGCTGCGCCACGATTGACGAGATGCAAAGCAAGGCCGAGTTTGTTGAAATCACCTCTGCAGGCATCCGCGAAAGCCATGTGCATGATGTGCAGATCACCAAAGAAGCGCCTAATTATCGGGCGGACTGATCACCCATGAACGCTCAGGCGCTTGAATCCAAGCGCCTTTTTTATTGACTCATCAAAACAGTTGTCCCTCATGCAACACCAAAAAATCCTCATCCTTGACTTCGGCTCCCAAGTCACCCAGCTCATCGCCCGCCGTGTTCGTGAAGCGCATGTGTTTTGTGAAGTTCACTCATGTGATGTAACAAACGACTGGGTGCGTGACTACGCCAAAGACGGCAACCTGAAAGGCGTGATTTTGTCAGGCAGCCACGCCAGCCTGTGGGAAGACGACACACTGCGTGCGCCCAAAGCCGTGTTTGAACTCGGCATTCCGGTACTCGGCATCTGCTTTGGCATGTACGCGATTGCCGAGGCGCTGGGCGGCACGGTTGAAGGTGGACACAAGCGCGAGTTTGGCCACGCCGAGCTGCGCGCCCACGGGCACACCAGGCTGCTCGACGGCATTGCCGACTTCACCACGGCGGACGGCCACGGCATGATGAATGTGTGGATGAGCCACGGCGACAACGTGACCGCCATGCCGCCAGGCTTTAAATTGATGGCATCAACCAGCAGCTGCGCCATCGCCGGCATGGCCGACGAGGCGCGCAAGTTTTACGCGGTGCAGTTCCACCCTGAAGTCACCCACACCACCCAAGGCCAGGCGATATTGAACCGCTTTGTTTTAGACATTTGCGGCACCCGCCCAGACTGGATCATGGGCGACTACATTGAAGAAGCGGTTGAAAAAATCCGCCAGCAGGTGGGCGACGAAGAAGTTATTTTGGGCCTGTCAGGCGGGGTGGATTCCTCGGTTGCTGCGGCGCTGATTCACCGCGCCATTGGCGACCAGCTGACCTGCGTGTTTGTGGACCACGGCCTGCTGCGGCTCAACGAAGGCGACATGGTGATGGACATGTTTGTTGGCAAGCTGCACGCCAAAGTGATTCGTGTGGATGCCGAGGCGCAGTTCCTCGGGCATCTGGCAGGCGTGAGCGAGCCAGAAGCCAAACGCAAGATCATCGGGCGTGAATTTGTAGAGGTATTTAAGGCTCAAGCCCAGGTAATACGTGCGCAAGCAGCTACTAAAAACGTAGCATGGCTAGCCCAAGGAACGATTTACCCGGACGTTATTGAGTCCGGCGGTGGCAAAAATAAAAAAGCCGTCGTTATCAAAAGCCACCACAACGTAGGCGGCCTGCCCGAACAACTCGGCCTGAAGCTGCTGGAGCCGTTGCGCGAGCTGTTCAAAGACGAAGTACGTGAGCTGGGCGTTGCACTTGGCCTGCCGCACGATATGGTTTACCGCCACCCCTTCCCCGGCCCCGGCCTGGGCGTACGCATTTTGGGTGAAGTAAAAAAAGAATACGCCGACCTGCTGCGCCAGGCCGATGCCATCTTTATCGAAGAGCTGCGAGCATTTCCCTTCTTACCCCTTCCCCCGCTGGGGGAAGGCAGGGATGGGGGCATCCCCGAATCCGCCCCCGCACCCACCCCCAACAAATCCCCAAAAACCTGGTACGAAGCCACAAGCCAGGCCTTCACAGTCTTTCTCCCCGTCAAATCAGTAGGCGTCATGGGCGACGGCCGCACCTACGACTACGTGGTCGCCCTGCGAGCCGTACAAACCAGCGACTTCATGACTGCAGACTGGGCCGAGCTGCCATATGCGCTGCTCAAAAAGGTCTCAAGCCGTATCATCAATGAAGTGCGCGGCATCAACCGTGTGACGTATGACGTCAGCAGCAAACCGCCAGCGACGATTGAGTGGGAGTGATTTATGAGTAAAACAACATGGATGGTCAGGTCAGGTGATCGCGGCTACATGGTTCAATCCTTTCTGAACGAAGGAATTGTTGCCATTGGGTGGCCTCAGCTTGACGACATTTCTGCATTTAAATCCAAGTCAGATTTGTTGAACGCGGTTGCCAAGCACCTCCCCTTGGAGTCTCCTGGCAATCATCAGTCCTCTGCAAGTCAACTTTTTAGGTTTGTCAAAGAACCGAATATCGGTGATGGTGTTGTCACATTTGACTCCGACAGCAGACATTACCATCTCGGAGAAATATGCAGCGAATACCAGTTTGACAAGCAGTTGTTTCCTGACTTCCCAAACCAACGCGCTGTCAAATGGATCAAATCAATTAGCCGTGATGATTTGTCGGTTCCCACCAAAAACAGTCTGGGCTCGACGCTTACCCTGTTCAAGTTACCAGAGACGGCATCCAAAGAGCTGTGGTCACTTGTGGACGCAAAAGCTCAAACTGAAGTCTTAAACCAGGTAGGAAAGGTTGGCGTCGAGGCAGAAAAGCAGGCGATCAAACAAGCCTTTTCTGACCTTCATGAACAGTCACTAGCTCTGATTGAGGATGGTGTCTCTGCGCTGGCCTGGGATGAGATGCAAGACTTGGTTGCTGGCATGCTGCGTGCGCTAGGTTACAAAACCACTGTGTCGTTAAAAGGCAAAGACAGGGGCAAGGACATTACCGCGTCTCCCGATGGTCTTGGACTTCAAGAACCCAGAATTTTTGTTGAGGTTAAGCACCGCTCAGGTGCCATGGGTTCGCAAGAGGTCAGAGCTTTTGTCGGCGGGCGTCGGCAGGGCGATCGATGTTTGTATGTCAGCACCGGCGGCTTTAGTCAAGAAGCACGATATGAAGCTGACAGATCAACTATCCCCGTCACGTTATTGAATCTTCGGGAGTTTGTATCTGTCTTACTTGATAACTATGAAAACCTCGACTTGGAGAGCAAAGAGCTGCTTCCCCTAAGGCGTCTTTATTGGCCTTTAGCTTGAAGTTTTTAAAAGAAAATTTGGTAGGCCGGGGTTCAGGCCTTGCTGGCGATAACGTCACAGCAAATTTCATAAAGCAACCCAACTTGTCTCACCCAACGCACGAAACCGCGCAATCGTCTGCTCAATGGCTGACGCATCCAAGGTAGCCACATTAACCACCGCATGCAGCCCGATACCGTAAACGTAGCCACGCTGAATCTCAAAACGCTCAGGCGGTGTGGGCAGGCTCTGCATGAGCGTTTGTTCCATAGCCTCGCAGGCTTGTGAATAGGTCTGACCGTCTAAACAGTCGTAGTGTTTTTCAGGCGCAAACGCCATGCGGTACATGCGCTGCTCGCCAGCTCTTTTGCGCGGAATCAAATGCTTTGTCCAGCGTGATTCGTAGGTCTCATTCGCTGCCGCAAGTCGCGCGCTGATCTGTTCGTGTGCCTGTTCACTGGCCAAGTCGCTCTTGGCCATGTCTGTGGTGATGAATGCGGCATTCCACAGGGTGAAGCGATCCAGCCCTGGAAACACAACATCTACCCAACTGTGCAAACGATTCGGCTCTTCCGGGTCTATCAGCAAATGGTGCGAATCAAAAAGCGTGGAGCCCGTGTAATGGGCATTTCGCAGCATGCGGCCTTGCAGACGAATGACCAGAGAACGCCTGCGGTGGCGGGGCAGGGTGACGAAAGGGCGGCGGGCCTGGCGAGAGGATGTGCTGCGGGGCATGGTTGACTCCTAATGCGAAAAGGCGTACAGTACCGAATATGCTACCGAATACAGTATCGGTATCAATGTCGAAAAGATTCTGAAATGAATATTATTACGATTGCTGACATCAAACGTGGGGGCATGGCAGCGCTGGATGTGGCTTTGCATCGCGGCGCAGCCACCATCATGAAGCGCAATCGGCCAGCTGCCGTTGTGCTCACGCCTGCGGCTTATCAATCGCTGGTGACGAGCGCAGCGACCCCATCTAGCTTGGGCGGCGCGCTTGATTGGATGCTCAACGCGGCAACTGCGCCGATGCCTCTGAACGGCGGGCTTGACGGCCAAGCCATGAACGAGCGTTTGAATGCGCTAAAAAGTGATTGGATTGAGCGGTGATTGCTTTCCTGGACAGCAATGCGTTGATTTATTACTTCGAGGGTGCGCAATCGTTTCGGCAGGCAGTTGTTGATGTGCTTCAAAGCATCAAAGCAAGCGATGCGCAGGCGCAAGTCGCGGTGTCTCGGCTCGGGGTGATGGAATGCCGCGTCAAGCCGCTGCGGGACGGCAACCAGACATTGCTCGCGCAATACGACAATTTTTTTAACCAGGTGCAAATCGTGGAACTGAGCGCCGCAATCGTCACCCACGCCACAGACATTCGCGCCACTATGCACTTAAAAACACCCGACGCATTGCAAGCTGCATGTGCGCTAAGTCTGGGTGATTCGTGCGTCTTCGTCACGGGTGATGAAGGCTTTGCCCGTGTGCAGGGCTTGAAGCTGCGCCAAATCAGCGTGGTGATGCGCTAGTACGCGCCTGGTAACTGGCTGTAGTGTGATGTCTGGCTTTTGGCGTAACTTGCTAACCCTTTTGGTGGCTGTCTTCAAGCGCGACCCCGTCATCCTGTAGACCGGCTGCTCCTGCACCTTCTGCACCTTCTGGGTCACGCCGTTTGATGTTGGCATTCGTACGCTCAAGAGTGACAAGTACCTTCAATTGGCTGAATCTGCACAGCTTGATTTTGGTGTGCGCAGCGGTTTGCTGCGGCGCATGCGGCAGGTGCGCTGTGCCATGGTGAATGTCGAGCAACAGATTCAGTTCGTCCAGCTCATCAAGCTGTTTGACAAGGTTTGCGTCCACACCAGTATTGTTTTGGCAGACGCAAAGTATGTGCATTTTTTGCATCCGTACACCGTGAAAGGTCAGCTGTGCGCAAGCGTGTTGGTCAAGGCCAAATTCAAAGCAGGGCGGATCACGCAGTCGGCGACTGAGCTGACCGCACCCGTTTTTGTAGCGTCCAAGCCGCTTTGATCAAGCGGTAAACGCCGCCACATCTGCGCTCAAGTCCGCATGTCCGCCCAAATGCTCAATACAAAAATCAACAAACACACGAACTCGGGCAGGCAACTGTTTGCGGGTGGGGTAGTGAATAAAAAGCTGCCAGCCTTCGGGCGCGTGGTCTGGCAGCACGGTTTTTAGCTGCCCTTGGCGCAGGGCGGTTAGCGCCATAGGCTGGGGCAGTTGCGCAATGCCCAGGCCGTCCAGGCAGGCTTGCTGCAGGCTGCGAAAGTCGTTGCACATCAATTTACCCGGCAGTTGCAGCATTTGCATACTGCGTGCGCCGCCTTCGCGGGTTTGGGCAAAAAAGGGCGCGGCTTGCTCGCGGCCCGTGATTTGCATTTGCAAAAGTGCATGCTGCGCCAGGTCATCGAGCTTGCGCGGTTTGCCGTGCTCAGCAAGGTACGCAGGCGATGCACACATCAGCATGCGCAGCGGCCCCAGGGGCCGCGCCACAAAAGCCGCGTCGTTCAGCGCCCCCACACGTATGCCCACATCAAACCGTTTGGGGATCAAAGCTACTGAATCTTCGCTTAACTCAAGCTCCAGTTGAATGTCAGGGTAGCGCTTGAAGAACTTGGGCAACAGCGGCACCAGGTACAAAAACGCCACGGGTGACGCAACCGTTGCGCGCAGCTTGCCGCCTGCGTGTTGCACGTCACTGGCCACGTCTTTGCAGGCAGCATCCAGCAGCGCCAGCGGGCCTTTGCACTGGTCTAAAAATGCCTCGCCCTCAGGTGTTAAGCGCAGGGCGCGGGTGGTGCGGGCCAGCAGGCGCACGCCCAGGCCAAGCTCCAGGCGGCTGATGTTTTGGCTGACGGCAACCGCTGAAATGCCCAGCTCACGCGCGGCGGCGGCAAAGCTGCCGAGTTCTGCCGTGCGGGTGAAGTTGAGAATGCCGCGAAGGGTCTGCATTCTTCAAATCTTAAACCGATTCACATCAATTACAAAGTTTTTATTTGCAATGAATGAAGCATTACTGCAATTGTGCGAATAGCGCGGTTTTTTTACAGTGGAGTCCTTACCCACTCAACTTGAAAGAAACGCCATGAAATACCTTTTACTCTGCCAGTTCCAGCCAGCCGCTTTTGCTGATGTGCCACCCGAGGCAGGCGCGCAAATGATGCAAGACATGATGGGCTTTAACCAGCAGCTCATACAAGCGGGCGTGTTGCTGGCTGCAGGCCAATTGGCACCGCCTGAAACAGCGCAGCGCGTGTACACCAGCCAGGGCCACATCAAAACGCAAGACGGCCCTGCCCTGGCGGGTGACACCCAAATTGGCGGCTACTACCTGATAGACGTGGCGGGCGAGCAGCAAGCCACCGGCTGGGCGGCCAAGTGCCCGGCAGCGGCTTTTGGTGCGCTTGAAGTGCGTCAAGTGGCTTATTCACCTTTGTAAATCATCAACCCACAACTTTTTTAGAAGCTTTTCATGCCTGATATTCCACTGAACCCACTCGCTTTGCTGGCCGCCACGGTTGCAGGGTTTTTTCTTTGCTACGCCTGGTACAACCCATTGTTTGGCAAAGCCTGGGCCAAAGAAATAGGGTTTGTTCATAACGAGCCGATACCCGCGCCAGCTTTGATCAAATCGCTGCTGTTAACAGTCGTCACCGTGTTTTTAATTGCGCTGGTCTTGGCCAACAACATGGCCGCGTGGACGCCCAGCACCTGGGGCGTTTCGGGTGCAGACATGCCCAAGGCCGCGCAAGCCCTGCAAGCTGCGGCGTTTACCTGGCTCGGGTTTTTCTTGCCCGGCCTTCTCAGAGGCGTGGCTTGGGAAAAGCGCTCCTGGAAGCTCTTCGCCATCGACGCGGGGTACTACCTGAGCCTGCTGCTAACGGTGTCATTCATCATCATTTACATGCGATAAGTTAAACGAGCTTCTTTGGGGCGGGCTGGCAAAATACACACACCATGTACTTGCCACCCCAATTTGCCGCCAAAGACAGCAGCACCACCCAAGCCACAGCCCACGAGCTGATGCGCGCCAACCCGTTTGCCAGTTTGATTTCAAACGACGACGACGGCCTGCCGTTTGTCACGCCGCTGCCGTTGCATTTGCTGGTTGAATCCGATCAGACACTGCTTTTAGGCCACTGCGCCAAACCCAACCCGCATTGGCGTTACCTGGCTGCACGGCCAAAAGCTGTAGTGACTTTCATGGGCCCACACGCCTACATGCCGCCGCGTGTCTACCCCGACTTGGTTCGCGTGCCCACCTGGAACTACATCACGGTGCATTGCACGGTTGAGGGCAAAATTATTGAGCACTTTGACGACAAAGACCGCCTGCTAAAACACCTGATAGCCGACCACTACCCCGCCTACGCCGACCAGTGGCGTGGCCTGGGGGAGGACTACCAGCACAAGATGATGAACGGCATCGTGGCGTTTGAATTGAAGGTTTTGAGCATGCAGTGCAAAGTCAAACTCAACCAGCACCGGCCTGAAGCACGCGCCGCCATGCACGCGCTGTACAGCCAAGGCAATGACAACGAGCGTAAGCTGGCCGGGTGGATGGACAAACTGGACAAAGCCGTTCAGCCAGCTGCCTGATGCACAGATTTCCGCCTCAAAGCAGGTTTGTGGTCTTAAAAATGCCTGTTTTAGGTATCAAATATGCCTTTTCCCCAATAAATACGGTCGCAAGCAGCTATAAAATACGTAGCATATGATTGCTGATCTGGAACCCGCCCACCCATCAGACGGGTATTTCATGCAGCTCGCCTTGGCACAAGCTGCGCTGGCCGCCCAGGCGGGCGAGGTGCCGGTAGGCGCGGTGGTGGTGCAGGGCGGCCAGGTTGTTGCCACTGGCCGCAACGCGCCGATAGAAGGCCACGACCCAACCGCCCACGCAGAAATAGCCGCCCTGCGCGCCGCAGCCCAGGCGCTGGGCAATTACCGCCTGCCCGACTGCACCCTGTACGTGACGCTGGAACCCTGCGCCATGTGCAGCGGCGCCATGCTGCACGCACGGCTCAAGCGCGTGGTGTTTGGCGCGCCAGACCCCAAAACCGGCGCGGCGGGTTCCGTCATCAACCTGTTTGACCAGCCGCAACTGAACCACCAGACTGAATTGAAGGGCGGCGTGCTGGCAGATGAAAGTGCTGCCATGCTGAAGTCGTTTTTCAGCCAGCGGCGTGAGGAAAAGAAGGCGCAGGCTTTGCTGCGTATCGTGTGACAGTTAGCTGCATAAAACTTATTGCTATTAATTTTATAGCTGCTTGCACCCGTATTTATTGGGCTGTAGGCCATAATAGATGCCTAAAAATGCAACTACTCAGTTCGGGTATTTCAAGTCGGACAGCCGAACGCAGAAATCGCAAAGGTTACGCAAAAGGCGCAAAAAATAACACTCAAAAGGTATTTTTGGCTGTTCTTTCTGCGAAGTCTCTGCGCCCTCTGCGTTCGGCTGTCCGATTTCTCTGACGTGCTGGTAGTTACCTGAAATTGGCTCAAAACCGCCTCAAACCGCTATTTTTCAGACTGAAAAGCCTTCAACACCCGGTTTGTGCTGCTCTCAAGGCCTGAAATTCGTCGTTTTCAGGTATGAAAAGTGGGTTTAGACCAATGGATATGGGCGCGAGAAGCTCCTGAATGTATAGCGATTGGTGCGGCGGATGGCTTGTCTGTAGCTTTGAATTGCGTCCAGACCTGCCAGATTGTCCTGCCAAATTCATCTGGCACAGGCTATAGTCAAAACCGTGATTCGATGCCAGGTGCGGCGGGATTTACGAAGAAGCCTGCAAACCCAACAGACAAGCCATTTTCAGGAGATTTTGATGTCCAGATTTTGTTGCAGCGCTATTTTTATACCGCAGGTCTTGCGTTGTGCATTGAGTTAGGAATTGCATTTGAATGGCATCCTGCGCGTTTTCCTGCCGATTAGCTTAGCCCTCTTAGCTACTCTCCTTGTACTCCGTTTTGGGTGGCCCGAACTGGTGGTTAAACAATCCACTGGATATGCACTAGGCCTCGCCTGGCCGTTCGCATTATTTTTGGGGCTTGGACTATGGAGAAATTTGAGTCTTGGTACCGGCTCCGCTGGAATAGTGATTGTCTTTATTTCGACTGCTATTGTGGCTGGCGCTACAAGTGTTGTTTTGAACCTAGGATTCTTTGACACAGCGCCAACAAAACAAACTCTTGAGATGTTCTGCATAACGACAATGCCCATCGTATTGTTGGTGTGGTGGAAGATACTGTGGCGAGGTATTCGTAAATGACTCCTAACCCGCCGATTAACCCGGACGCTTCGCCTCACGGTGGCGTGCCGGTTAGCTAGCAAGTTAAAAATCACAATCCTCCTATGCCAACAATCCATCCCTGCGAAGTCTTGCTGAACTCGTTCCTTCGCCCCTACAAAGACGGCCCAGGCTACGCCGACTGCTATGCGACCAAAGTACCCGGCACAGTCACCCAAGCCGCCTACATCGAAGCCTTCTACACCTCACCACTCTTCAAGATCGAAAGAACCCTGCTGAAGTACCTTGCATCAAAACCCGCAAGTGACGCGGATGCCAAAGCGCTGGCTGGCGACGGGGCAACCCGGTTCTCGGCCTGGCGGGTTGAGGCGCAGTCATCAACAGAGCTGCTGCTGGCAGACTTTACCGGGCGCACGCGGTCCTGGCTGATGGCCACGCCTGCGCCGTTGACCAAAGAACCACCCAGCACGCTGCTTTACTTTGGCTCTGCGGTTGTGCCGCTCTCAGGGCAGGGGGCGCAAAGCATGGGATGGCTGTTTCATGCGCTGCTGGGTTTTCACCGGCTTTATTCGCGCCTTTTGCTGCGTGCCGCCAGCCAACGTCTCAGCGCTTGAAGCCGCCAGTAAACTGACACACATCAACACCCCAAAGGAACCCATGCATTACGTCCACATCGTCGCCCTCCTGGCCCTCGTTCAGTTCATTTACTTCAGCATTTTGGTCGGCTCAGCCCGGGGCAAATACAAAATTGCCGCCCCAGCCATGACAGGAAACGAGCACTTTGAGCGTGCCGTGCGGGTACAAATGAACACGCTGGAGCAACTGGTCTGCTTTGTGCCTGCGCTGCTGATAGCTGCCGCGTACTGGTCGCCTGTGTATGTGGCTGCTACTGGCGTGGTGTACCTGGTGGGCCGCACGCTTTACCAGCGCGCCTATGTGGCTGACCCGGCCAAGCGAGGTTTGGGCTTTTTACTCACGTTTTTGCCCACGACTTTGCTGGTTTTGGCGGGCCTGGTGGGTGCGGTGATGCGCTCGTTGGCCTGAAAGCCGCAGCGGCTGATTCATAACGCTCCTGAAACAGGAGCTGGTTGCGCCCGTATTCATTGGTCTGGCGTCATTAATGACCTGTAAAAAGACCAAAAAATTGCAGCTGATTGGGTCAAAAGCGTCCAAAAAACAGCCGTTTTTAAGTGCCAAAAGTAACTTTTACCCAATGAATACGGGCGCAAGCAGCTACTGAAATCATAGCAGTTTTACCATCTCGTGGCAGTCGCCTACAGCGCTTAAGACAGATATCGCACAAAGGGCAGCCTGGGTTGATTTGACAATCTGGCAATGCAGCTTTGCCACCATGTCACTGTCAGCCCGCCAGGGCACATGCCTGAACCCTTTAAACGAGCTGACGCAGACCCTGATGCGTTTCACCAGCAGCTGGCGCACTTCAATGTTCGCCGCATAGCGCCTGCCTTTGCGTCAGCGCAGTGGCAAGCTGACCTGGCGACCGAACATGAATGGCGCGTGGCTGAAGGCAACTTTCTTGAAGCTTTGCGGCTGGGCGTTGCGCCGCTGCTGCCTGCAACTGCCCTCAGCTCAGACGCATTCATCACCTGGTTTGAACACCTGGCCACGGACGGCCCAGGCCAGCAGCATGACTTGTTTGAGTGGCTGGCGCACAGCGCAACCTTGGCCCAAATGCGCTGGTTTTTGACCCAGGAGGCAGCCGGTGAGGCGGGTTTTGACGATTTGCTGGCCTATACGCAGGTCAAATTGCCCCAACAAGCCAAGCTGGAATGTGCCCGCAACTACTGGGACGAGATGGGCCACGGCAAGCCAAGCGCCATGCATGGGCAAATGCTGGACAACATGGTGGCGGCGCTTGACCTGCAACCGCGCATTGACACCACAGTCTGGCAAGCCCTTGCATTGAGCAACACCATGCTGGGCCTGGCCACCACGCGCCGCTACGCCTACCAGTCGCTGGGCGCGCTGGGGGCGATTGAACTGACAGCCCCAGGCAGAGTGAAAAAAGTATCCGCAGGCATGAAGCGCTTGGGCCTGGATGGCCGGATGCGCGCCTACTTTGATTTGCATGCCGCGCTGGACATTTCGCATGCCAAAGCCTGGATTCGTGAAATCATCCGCCCGCTGGTGACTGCCGACCCTGCCTGCGCCCCCTACATTGCCGAAGGCGCGTTAATGCGGCTGGTATGTGGGCAGCGCTGCTTTGACCGCTACAGCACCGAGCTGCAAGTTGAAGTTGCCACATGCTGAGCCAGCCGCTGCTGGACGACACCGCCACGGCGCTCGGGCTGCTGCTGCAGCACCTGGCGGACGCCAACTACCGTTTTATCACCCCGACACCACTGACGCATCAGCGGGTGCTGGCGCACAGGGGTGAGCAGATGGCTGCCAGCCTGCGCGATGTTTTTGGCTGGAACATGCCCTTTAAAACCGCTACCTGCAGTGGCATGACACGCGAGCTGCTGGCCGCCATGCGCGGGGCGGGCGTGCTGCAAACGCGCGGCGACCAGTTGCAAAGCCGGGTGCGTGTGGCCAGTATGGGCAGCGATTTGCTGGTGCATTCAGCCTATCCAACGGTGCAGGACGACGCGGTATTTTTTGGCCCTGACACGTACCGTTTTGTGCGTTTCATTCAGCAAGGGGTGGCCGACCTGCCAGCACCGGGTGGCCAGGCAATGCGCCTGCTTGATGTTGGCTGCGGCAGTGGGGCAGGGGGCATGGCTGTAGCGCGTGCCTTGTCGCATATGGGCGTGCTTGACATCAGCATGAACGACATCAACCCGCTGGCTTTGCAGTACACGGCTGTCAACGCGGCATTTGCAGGCATTGCCGTCAAGCCCGCCCTGGGCAACGCACTGCGTGCGGTCAAGGGTGACTTTGACCTGATCATCAGTAACCCGCCGTATCTGCAAGACGCCGCCCAGCGCGTCTACCGCCACGGCGGCGCAGGGCTGGGCCGGGCGCTGAGCGTGCAAATTGCGCAAGAAGCCTTGGGCCGACTGGCACCCGGCGGGCGTTTGCTGCTGTACACCGGCGTGGCCATCGTGGGCGGTGTCGATGCGTTTTGGGCTGACATGCAGCCACTGCTGGCTAGTGAGTCATTTGACGTGTCGTATGCAGAAATTGACCCGGATGTCTTTGGTGAAGAGCTGGAACAACCCGCCTGCAAGCACATCGACCGCATTGCCGCAGTGGGTTTGACGGTCACGCGCCGATTGAGGGCATGAGATGCAAGCGGATCTGCCCATTGACGTTTATCTGAAGGACAAACTCTCTGGGTTGAAACTGACACTGGAGCACCTGCCCAAGTGGTTGATTTGCATCCCGCTGACGGTGCAATGGCTATGGCTGGCATTGCGCTACCAAAGTTTGACGCTGCCCAGCATCGCCAACCCGGCCATCACTGCGGGTGGGCTGGTGGGCGAGGGCAAGCTCGAATACTTTGACGGCATGGGGCCCCTAGCGCTAGCGGCTACCGCACCGTATTGCGCGGTTTCAACCCACAAGTCCTACTCCACAGCTGAGCTGCGCGAGCTGATGCGCAGCGCGGGCTTGAGCTTTCCGGTGATTGCCAAACCTGACCTGGGCCTGTGTGGCTATGGCGTGCGGCTGGTAGCCAACCGGGCTGAGCTGCGTGACTATTTGCTCGCCTTCCCGGTCAATGAAATGGTGGTGTTGCAGCAGTATTTGCCGCAAGAAGGCGAAGCCGGCATTTTTTACATGCGCGACCCGAACGCCGAGGCAGGCCGCATCATTGGCCTGGCGCTGCGCTATTTCCCGCGTGTCACGGGTGAGGGCAAAAGCACCATTGCAGAATTGATGGCGCTTGAGCCACGCACCCAGCGGATGCTGAAGTCGCCAAAGCACGAGCCCAGCTATGACCCCAGTCGCATACCCGCTGCGGGCGAGGTGGTGCGCCTGGCCACCATTGGTTCAACCCGCGTTGGCGGCCTGTACCGCGACGGCCGCGCCCATATCACGCCGCAGCTCACCCGCGCCATTGATGCGATTGCCCGCGACATGCCAGCGTTTTACTTTGGCCGGTTTGACGTGCGTTTTCAGAGCCTTCATGACCTGCGTGCGGGGCTGGCGTTTTCCATCATGGAGGTCAATGGCGCGGGCTCAGAAGCGATTCACGCCTGGGACCCGAGAGTGGGCGCGCTGGCTGGCTTCAGGATGGTCTTTAAAAAGCAGCGCATCCTGTTTGCCATTGGCCATGCCATGCGGCGCAAAGGCTTCAGGCCGTTGGGTGTGCTGTCATTGGCTCGTCTGAACCACAGACAAAACTGCCTGATTGATCAATACCCGCCGTCCAATTGAACGGCGGTGCAATGGATTCCACCATCCGGCAATTGCTTTTTGTATAGTGAAATATAAAAATGCTGCACTGCAAAATAATTTCTCAATACAAGAAATTAAATTTCACATAGCAGAATATTATGCATAAGTCGTTGTTTTAATTCAGATAAATAAATTGTCTTATATAAGACATAAGAGCTGAATAACTCTTGTAGAAGACTTAGAATTCGTCATCGCCAAAGATTTTTGTATTTTCTTTAACCCAGGAGTTCACCATGCCCCAAACCCTTAACGACCAACTCACCCGTGAGCAGCAAATCGCCGCCCTTGAAAAAGACTGGGCCACCAACCCCCGCTGGAAAGGCATCAAGCGCGGTTACAGCGCGGCTGATGTGGTGCGCTTGCGCGGCTCTTTTCATATTGAGCACACGCTGGCTCGCCGCGGTGCTGAAAAGCTGTGGGACCTGGTCAATGACGAGCCGTATGTCAACTGCCTGGGCGCACTGACGGGTGGCCAGGCCATGCAGCAGGTCAAAGCTGGCGTCAAGGCCATTTACCTGTCGGGCTGGCAAGTGGCTGCCGACAACAACGGCTATGCAGCCATGTACCCCGACCAGTCGCTGTACCCGGTGGACTCGGTGCCAAAAGTCGTCGAGCGCATCAACAACACATTCCGCCGTGCAGACGAAATCCAGCATTCCAAAGGCATTGACGCTGGCGACGCTGGCTACATCGACAACTTCGCGCCCATCGTGGCGGATGCTGAAGCCGGTTTTGGCGGCGTGCTCAATGCGTTTGAACTGATGAAAGCCATGATCAAAGCGGGTGCTGCTGGCGTTCACTTTGAAGACCAGTTGGCTTCAGTTAAAAAATGCGGCCACATGGGCGGCAAAGTGCTGGTGCCTACGGCTGAAGCCTGCCAAAAACTCATCGCAGCCCGCATGGCGGCTGACGTGTGCGGCGTGCCAACGCTGGTGATTGCCCGTACCGACGCAGAAGCAGCCGATTTGCTGACCAGCGACTACGACGAAAACGACAAGCCTTTCATCACTGGTGAGCGCACCGCCGAAGGTTTTTACAAAACCCGTAAGGGTATGGAACAAGCCATCAGCCGTGCCGTGGCTTACGCTGAATACGCTGACTTGGTGTGGTGCGAAACCGGCACGCCTGACTTGGAGTTTGCCAAGAAGTTTGCCGACGCCGTACACGCCAAGCACCCCGGCAAAATGTTGGCCTACAACTGCTCGCCGTCTTTCAACTGGAAGAAAAACCTCGACAACGCCACCATTGCCAAGTTTCAAAAAGAACTCGGCGCGATTGGCTACAAGTACCAGTTCATCACGCTGGCTGGCATCCATTCCATGTGGTACAACATGTTCGACTTGGCACAAGACTACGTCGCACGCGGCATGACGGCGTATGTTGAAAAGGTGCAGGAACCCGAGTTTGCAGCACGCGACCGCGGCTACACCTTCGTGTCACACCAGCAAGAAGTCGGCACCGGTTACTTTGATGAAGTGACCACCGTGATTCAAGGCGGCAAGTCCAGCGTGACAGCGCTGACGGGTTCGACCGAAGAAGAGCAGTTTCATTGATCTGACGCTTATTCAGCATGACAAAAAAGGGGCGTTCAGCCCCTTTTTTTTATGATTTTTTCGTTTTGCTCAAGAAGATAAGCACCACGCCCGCCAAAACGACGCAGCAAGCCAGCCATTCACCGCTGCTGACAACCTCGCCGCCCAGCGCCACGCCCAAGCCCAGCGCTATGACGGGGTTCACAAAGGCGTAGCTGGTTGCCAGCGCAGGCGATGCATTGGCCAGCAAATACAAGTACGCGCTGAAAGCCACCAGCGAGCCGAACACCAGCAAATACGCCCATGCCGCCAGCGCCAGTGGCTGTGGTGGCCAGATTGGCTTTTCACCCAACGCGACTGAAATCGCCATCAACACCACACCGCCGCACAGCATTTCGCTGGCAAAACCCATCGGGCCACCCGCCAGCGGCAGGCGCGTGGTTTGCAGCACCGAGCCCAGCGACCAGGCGATGACCGAACCAACGATCAACACAATGCCGACGGGTGACGCTGAAAAACTCGCCCCACGCACCAGCAGCAGCACGCCCACAGCACCCAGGGCCATGCCTGCTACTTCAAACCGGGTAGGGCGTTTGCCTGCCAGCAAACCAAAGGCGCAGACCACCATCGGCACGGTGGCGATAAATGTGGCAATCAGGCCTGAGCCAATGTACTGCTGCGCACTGGCCAGCCAGCCCATGGCTGCGGCCAACATCAGGCAGCCAATAACCAAAGCATTGCGCCACTCGGTCAAGCTCGGCCACGCCGCACCGCGCCAGCGCATCCAGGCCATCAGCAACGCACCAGCCAACACAAAGCGCGAACCCATCTGAAAGTAGGGCGGGAAGCTGACCAGCGCAAAGCTAATCGCGAGGTATGTAGACCCCCACACCAGGTAGCAGGCCAGCAGGGCAGGGATCAACCAGCGGACGCCGTTGGTGGGGCGAATGAGGGGGGTAGCAACAGAAGTCATGAGGATGATGTTAATTTGCCAAGTCAAGATTTGCCATGCAAAATTAACGGTGTTTTGTCACCTAAACCTTACTTTTAAACGTCAATGAACACTTCGACAGAAATCAACGAATTTGATGCTTATGACGCTGCGATATTGGCCGCGCTGCAAAAAGACGCCCGTATCACCATGGCGCAGTTGGGCAGGCTGGTGCATTTAAGCCAGCCAGCGGTGACTGAGCGGGTGCGCAAGCTGGAGCTGTCGGGTGTCATCACTGGCTATCGCGCGCAGGTCAACTACCAGCGCCTGGGTTACGGCATTCGCGCGGTGGTGCGCGTGGGGCGCGCAGAGTACGCACGCATTGTCAAACTGGTGGAGCAAACGCCTGAAGTCATCACCGCTTACAACGTGACGGGTGACGACAGTTGGGTGCTGGAGATTGCCGTCATTGACGTGGCCCATCTGGACGCTGTGGTCACGAAGTTTTGCCTGATAACGGAAACCGCCACCTGCATTGTGCTGAACGCACTGCGCGAAAGCGCACCCGTGTTGCCTGCGCGGCGCGACAGCATCAAACCGACGATCAAAAAAGTCACCGGGCGCTAGACTGCGATCAGCCGCTCAAAAGGCTGTTTTATTGGCTCGAATTCGCGTAAAGTGCAGTTGTAACCAAAACTACAGGAGACTTGCCATGTCTGATGCCACCGTGAGTTTTAAGCGCATCCCGTGCCCTGACTGCAACGGCACCGGCGAGTTGAGGTTTGAAAGTGAAAACATCAACGAGCAGTTTGAAGTAGAAAAGCAAACCGTGATCACCGAATGCCCCAGTTGCCTTGGGTTGGGTTTTAAGCCGCCGGGCAGCGCATAAGGCTTTGCGCATGTCGTAAAATACGCAAATGATCAATATTCATTCAGAAACAGAAAGGGCAGTTCGGGTTATGACACCGCGAACTACGACCTCGTCCTGTGTCTGGAGTCATTCAGGGCGCTAGCCCGCACCCCCTGTTGACTGATAGCTAATAATTCAATAGCACTCGTCCACACACCCTTCAATCACAGCGCGGCAAGTTCCGCGCTTTTTTTGTTTTTAAACCTGTTAAAAAGTCAGTCCCATGATTCAAATCACGCTTCCCGATGCTTCAAAACGTGACTTCCTGCAAGCCGTCACAGTGGCTGAAGTTGCCGCGTCGATTGGTGCAGGCTTGGCCAAAGCTGCGTTGGGCGGCAAGGTCGATGGAAAAGTCGTTGACACCAGTTACCTGATTGAAAAAGACAGCGCGTTGGCCATCATCACCGCCAAAGATGCCGATGGCCTGGAGATGATTCGTCACTCGACCGCCCACTTGCTGGCCTATGCAGTAAAAGAGTTGTTCCCGGATGCGCAAGTCACGATTGGTCCGGTGATTGAAAACGGCTTTTTCTATGACTTCTCCTACAAGCGCCCCTTCACGCCTGACGACTTGATTGCCATCGAAAAGCGCATGACCGAGCTGGCCGCCAAAGACGAACCCGTGACACGCCGCGTGCTGCCGCGCGATGAAGCTGTCGCGCATTTCCTCAGCATTGGCGAAAAGTACAAGGCCGAAATTATTTCGAGTATTCCGGCAGGCGAAGATGTATCGCTCTACCGCGAAGGCAATTTTGAAGACCTGTGCCGTGGCCCGCACGTGCCCAGCACGGGCAAGTTGAAATTCTTCAAACTCATGAAGCTGGCTGGTGCCTACTGGCGCGGCGACCACCGCAATGAAATGCTGCAGCGCGTCTACGGCACGGCTTGGGCGACCAAAGACGATTTGCAGCAGTACCTGACGCAGTTGGAAGAAGCCGAAAAGCGCGACCACCGCAAGCTGGGTAAAGAACTGGACTTGTTCCACATAGACGACCATGCGCCTGGCCTGGTGTTTTGGCACCCCAAGGGCTGGACGCTGTGGCAAGGCGTTGAACAGTACATGCGCAAGGTCTATCAGGACAACGGCTACCAGGAAGTCAAAGGCCCGCAAGTCATTGACAAAACGCTGTGGGAAAAAACCGGCCACTGGGACAAGTACCGCGACAACATGTTCACCACCGAGAGCGAAAAGCGTGAATACGCTTTGAAGCCGATGAACTGCCCCGGCCATATTCTGATTTTCAAACAAGGCATCAAAAGCTACCGCGACTTGCCGCTGCGCTACGGCGAGTTTGGCCAGTGCCACCGCAACGAGCCATCGGGCGGCTTGCACGGCATCATGCGCGTGCGCGGCTTCACGCAGGACGACGGTCACATTTTTTGCACCGAGGAGCAAATTTTGAAAGAGTGCGTCGACTACACCACGCTGCTGCAAAAGGTCTACACCGACTTTGGCTTTAAAAACATCATTTACAAGGTGGCAACGCGGCCTGAGGCGCGCATCGGCTCAGACGAAAGCTGGGACAAGGCCGAGCACGCGCTGATGGAAAGCCTGCGCGCGTCGGGCTGCGAGTTTGAAATTTCGCCCGGCGACGGCGCGTTTTACGGCCCCAAGATTGAATACACGCTGAAAGACGCGATTGGCCGCCAGTGGCAATGCGGCACGATGCAGGTGGACTTTTCGATGCCTGAGCGACTGGATGCTGAATATGTGGGTGAAGACGGCGCGCGTCACAGACCGGTCATGCTGCACCGCGCGATTGTCGGCAGCCTGGAGCGATTCATCGGAATTTTGATCGAAGAACACGCTGGCGCACTGCCCACCTGGCTGGCGCCGATGCAGGTTTCAGTCCTCAATATCACTGATTCCCAGGCCGAATATGCCCGGGAAGTTGCTAAAACGCTGCAAAATCAAGGGCTTAGGGTCAACTTAGACCTGCGCAACGAGAAAATAACGTATAAAATACGTGAGCATTCGATGCAAAAGCTGCCGTACATCCTGGTCGTAGGCGACAAGGAGATGGCAGCCGGTGCAGTTGCAGTGCGCGCCCGGGGAAACAAAGACCTCGGTGTGATGCCTCTCGAAGCATTTGCCAAGCAAATTGCCTCAGACATCACTCAAAAATTGTCCTAGAAAGCCTTTTTTTACCTGTTTTAGGTAGTCAATTGTGCCTCTAGCCCAATGAATACGGGCGCAAGCAGCTATAGCTTTTATAGCAGAGTTTTAAAGGATACTGACCATCGCTACTGAATTTCGTGACCGCCGCCAACGCGAAGAACGCAAGCACCGCTTGAACCGTGAAATCATGGCTCCCGAAGTACGACTTTCGGGTGTCGACAATGAGCCGTTAGGCGTTGTCAATATCATGGAAGCACTCCGGCTAGCTGGAGAAGCTGACGTAGACCTGGTAGAAATCTCGCCGACGGCTGTGCCGCCGGTTTGCAGGTTGATGGACTACGGCAAGTTCAAGTACGCGGAGCAGAAAAAGGCAGCGGAAGCCAAGTCAAAGCAAAAAGTCATTGAGATCAAAGAGATCAAGTTTCGCCCAGGCACCGATGACGGTGACTACAACATCAAGGTGCGCAACATCAAGCGCTTTCTGGATGAAGGCGACAAATGCAAGATCACGCTGCGCTTTCGGGGCCGCGAGATCACGCACCAGGAGCTGGGTTTGGCCCTGCTGGCGCGTATCAGGGATGAGTTGGCCGATTTGATTGTGGTGGAGCAGTTTCCAAAATTGGAAGGCCGCCAGATGGTGATGATGATTGCGCCGGGTCGTAAAAAGCCGGGTGGCAAAGTGCTGGTGGAAGCGCCAGCGACAGCATCAGTTTAGAAAAAAGGGTTGCTGAAAAGCAATCCTGCAAAGCCGGGTGAAAGTCCGGGTTTGCGAAAAAGTGGTGAATTAAACCTCACTGCTAACAAGTGTCTCGGGGCCATCAAGGTTGCAAACAGTTTGCAAACGCCTCACGAGCACAATGAAAAGGAGCAGAAATGCCCAAAATGAAGACCAAGAGCGGCGCTAAGAAGCGTTTCCGCGTTCGTCCAGGTGGCACCGTCAAGCGCGGTCAAGCCTTCAAACGTCACATTCTGACCAAGAAGACCACCAAAAACAAACGTCACCTGCGTGGATCAACAGCTGTTCATGAGACCAATATGGGTCACATGGCGCAGATGTTGCCAGGCCGTGGTATTTAATTTAACGACGAACAAGGAGTAATCGCATGCCTCGCGTCAAACGTGGTGTAACGGCTCGCGCCCGCCACAAAAAAGTTTTAGCCCTTGCAAAAGGTTTCCGTGGTCGCCGCGGCAATGTCTTTCGGGTCGCCAAAGAAGCGGTGATGAAGGCCGGGCAATATGCCTACCGTGACCGCCGTACCAAAAAACGTGTGTTCCGCCAGTTGTGGATCGCCCGTATTAATGCTGGTGCGCGTTCATTTGGCATGACTTACAGCCAGTTTGCCAATGGCATTCGCAAAGCCGGTATCGAGATTGACCGCAAGGTCTTGTCGGACATGGCGATCAACGACAGCGCTGCCTTCGGCGCTATCGTGGCCCAAGTCAAAGCCAAGCTGGCTGCTATTTAATCAATAGCTGCTTGCGCACGTAAATAAAGGGCTAGGGCTTGAAAAGGCTCTGGCCTTTTTGTTTTATTGGATAAGTTTTTAGGTTTGCCTGCATGATTGATTTAGAAACCATTGTTGCCGACGCCAAAGCTGCATTTGCGGCCGCTGCATTGCCTGCCGATCTTGAAAACGCCAAAGCGCTGTTTCTGGGTAAAACAGGCCGCATCACCGAACTGATGAAGGGCATGGCGCAACTGTCGGTTGAAGAGAAAAAATCTCGCGGCGCGGCTATCAATCTGTCCAAGCAGGCGATTGAATCCGCTCTGACTGATCGCCGTCAAGCGTTGGCTGATGCTGAACTTGAAAAGCAGTTGAAAGCCGAGGCGCTCGACGTCAGCCTGCCTGGCCGTCAACGCACGCAAGGCGGTTTGCACCCGGTGTCACTCACGCTGGAGCGTATCGAGGCGATTTTTGGTTCGATGGGTTTTGACGTGGCTCAAGGGCCCGAAATTGAAACCGACTGGTTCAATTTCACCGCGCTCAACACGCCTGAAGACCATCCCGCACGCTCGATGCATGACACTTTTTATGTTGAAGGCGGCACTGAAGCAGCCCCCAATTTGCTGCGCACCCACACCAGCCCGATGCAGATTCGCCACGCGGTGCAGCACGTTAAAAAACACCGCGCCTTGATCGACAGCGGCGGCGCGATGCCTGAAATTCGTGTCATCGCGCCGGGCCGAACCTACCGCGTTGACAGCGACGCCACGCATTCACCGATGTTTCACCAGTGTGAAGGCCTTTGGATTGGCGAAAACGTCAGCTTCAAAGATTTGAAGTTCGTTTTCACTGATTTTTGCCGTACGTTTTTTGAAAGTGACGATTTGGTTTTGCGCTTTCGGCCCAGCTTTTTCCCGTTCACGGAGCCTAGCGCAGAGATCGATATTCAATTTTCCAGTGGCCCCTTGGCTGGCAAGTGGCTTGAAGTCGCTGGCTCTGGCCAGGTTCACCCCAACGTGGTGCGCAACATGGGTCTGGACCCTGAAAAATACATCGGCTTTGCCTTTGGCATGGGGCCAGACCGGCTGACCATGCTGCGCTATGGCGTGAATGACTTGCGCTTGTTTTTTGATGGCGACATTCGCTTTTTGTCGCAATTTCAAAACTGAACATTCTCAAGCTGAACATTTAAGGTAAGCCATGCAATTCCCAGAATCCTGGTTGCGCGAATTTTGCAACCCAGCCCTGACCACCCAACAACTGGCCGACACTTTGACAATGGCCGGGCTGGAGGTGGAAGAGCTCAAACCTGTCGCGCCAGCTTTTACAAAAATCGTGGTGGGTGAAATCAAATCCGCCGCCAAGCATCCGAACGCCGATAAATTACAAGTCTGTGAAGTCGACGTGGGGCAGGGTGCAACGCTGAACATCGTTTGCGGCGCACCCAACGCCCGCGTTGGCATCAAAGTGCCGTGCGCTATGGTCGGCGCAGAATTGCCACCCGGTGAAGACGGCAAACCCTTTCTCATCAAGGTCGGCCAATTGCGCGGCGTTGAAAGCCAGGGCATGTTGTGTTCAGCACGCGAACTCAAATTGTCAGAAGACCACGGCGGCCTGTTGGAGCTCTCTGCTGATGCGCCGTTAGGCCAAGACATCCGGGATTATCTAAACCTCGACGATACGCTGTTCACCCTCAAGCTCACGCCCAATCTGGCGCATTGCCTGAGCGTGTACGGTGTTGCGCGTGAGGTAGCTGCACTAACAGGCGCGCCCCTGAAGGCACAGGTTTTTCCGGCAGTCGCTGTCAACGACACAACTCGCCTGCCCATCAAAATCAGTGCACCTGATTTGTGTGGCCGCTTTTCAGGCCGGGTGGTTAAAAACGTCAACCCGCAAGCCAAAACCCCGCAATGGATGGTGGATCGCCTGGCGCGTTGCGGCCAGCGCAGCGTGACGGCGCTGGTTGATATTTCAAACTATGTGATGTTTGAGCTGGGCCGGCCTTCGCATATTTTTGACCTCGACAAAATTCATGGCGGCCTGGATGTGCGCTGGGGCAGAGCGGGTGAAAGCCTCAAACTTCTGAATGGCAATACTGTCACGGTGGATGAAAAAGTTGGCGTGATTGCCGATGAGATCCAGGTCGAGTCACTCGCCGGCATCATGGGTGGTGATGCCACGGCGGTTTCTGACGATACGAAAAACGTCTATGTCGAAGCTGCCTTCTGGTGGCCCAAAGCCATTGCAGGTCGCTCACGCCGCTACAACTTTTCAACCGATGCTGGCCACCGGTTTGAACGTGGCGTTGACCCTGGCCATACGGTTGAACACATCGAGCGCATCACGCAACTGATCATTGACATTTGCGGTACAGCTGCTACGGTTTGCGGCCCGATGGACGATGTGCAGGCCAGCATGCCAGTCTCAACGCCCGTGACTTTGCGCGTGACACGTGCCGTCAAAGTCATTGGCATGCCATTAAGCCAAGCGCAGTGTCTTGGCGTGCTTCAACGTCTGGGTTTGCCAGTGACTGAAGGCGACGGCACGTTGACCGTGACGCCACCCAGCTACCGCTTTGATTTGCAGATTGAAGAAGATCTGATTGAAGAAGTTGTGCGCATGGTGGGTTATGACAACCTGCCAGAGACGCCGCCGCTGGCACCGATTACCGCCAAGCTTCGGCCCGAAGCTGAACGCGGCACGTTTGCCGTGCGCCGCGCTATGGCAGCACTTGGTTACCAGGAAACGATTAACTTCAGCTTTGTAGAAGAGCGTTGGGAGCACGAGCTGGCGGGCAACCCCAACCCGATCAAACTGCTGAACCCGATAGCCAGTCAAATGAGCGTGATGCGCTCATCTTTGCTGGGTAGTTTGCTACAGGTTTTGAAGTTTAATCTGGATCGCAAAGCTGCGAGGATCAATGTGTTTGAACTGGGTCGCGTCTTTTTGCGTGATGCCACGAGTCTGAATACCGACACCACAGTGGCGGGTTTTCACCAGCCGATGCGGATCTCGGGTCTGGCATATGGGCCCAGGGCGGAACAAAGTTGGGATCAGCCCACCAAAGCAGTTGATTTTTTTGACCTTAAAGGTGATGTTGAGGCTTTGCTAGCGCCTTTGCAGGCTGTTTTTGCACCAGGCGAACACCCCGCCATGCACCCCGGGCGATGCGCTAGCGTCTCGGTCGGTGGCCGTGCGATTGGGTTTGTCGGCGAGCTGCATCCTGAATGGCGGCAAGGCTACGAGCTGGCTCAAGCCCCTGTGTTGTTTGAGCTCGACCTGGATGCCGTACTGAAGCGCTCGGTGCCTGTGTTTGAGCCTGTCAGCAAGCTACAGCCCGTGGAGCGTGACATTGCCGTCATCGTGCCAGAAGCCGTCACACACGCCAGCTTGATGGCTGCGATTCAAACCGCTGATACGCAGGATTTACTCAAAAGCGCCGTGCTGTTTGATGTTTACAGGCCACAGCCGGGCAACACCAGCATGCAGATGGGCGAGAAAAGTCTGGCTGTGCGCTTGGTACTCTCGAGCGTGACCGCTACACTGACTGAAGAGACGATTGAGGCGGTTGTTCAGGCGGTTCTGGCAGAACTGCAACAGCGCTTGCAGGCGCGCCAGCGCGTATAGGCTGCTTTGAACATCAGAGATTTAACAATAAAGAGCGACACACGAGGGGACATGATGGAATTTTCAATTGAGAGCCTTGAGACGCCAGCGCTGACCAAGGCCCATTTGGCGGATTTGCTGTTCGACCAGATTGGGCTGAACAAGCGTGAATCAAAAGACATGATTGATTCATTTTTCGACCTGATTTCTGACAGCCTGGTAGACGGCACGGATGTGAAGATTTCTGGCTTTGGCAACTTCCAGATTCGCACCAAAGCACCTCGCCCAGGCCGCAACCCCCGCACAGGGGAGGCTGTACACATTGACGCTCGCCGTGTTGTGACCTTTCATGCCAGCCACAAGCTGAAAGAGCAAATTCAGGGCAACGGGGCTTCTGTTTAGCATTTTTGACCCGCATCAGGCCGTAAGCGCCTGTCAATTGTGTAACGGCGCAACACATTCAAAAAAATCTCAGTTACCCTTTGCGCTAAATTTGCACTTAGAGTAAATTTAGAGGTTTCGGCTTTAGCGCATTGATTTAATTGGAGAATTCCCTTCCACCCATTCCGGCAAAACGCTACTTCACCATCGGTGAGGTGAGCGACTTGTGCGGTGTCAAACCTCACGTGCTCCGTTATTGGGAGCAGGAGTTTACACAGCTACGCCCCATGAAAAGGCGTGGCAACCGTCGTTACTACCAGCACCATGAGGTGTTGATGATTCGCAAAATCCGTGATTTGCTGTACGACCAGGGTTTCACCATCAGCGGCGCCCGCAACAAGCTGCACGAAATTGTTCAGATCGAAGGGGACAAGCGCCGCAACGGCGAGGTGATGCTCGATGGCATTGAGGTGATGGATGCGGGCGACTCGGGGCTGGCTGACTTTCCGGATTCTGCTGATTTTGAAGACAGCGAACCCTTGCACGATGGGCAGGATTTGCCCAATGGTCATGCGGCTCAGCAACGCCTTCAACTGGTCAGACGCGAGCTGTTTGAAATCCGTGATTTACTCAGTGCAGCGCATTGATTGGCGTTAAAACCGCAAGCTATAATTATCTGAGTTTCGGTGTGTGGCGCAGCCTGGTAGCGCACTTGCATGGGGTGCAAGGGGTCGAAGGTTCGAATCCTTTCACACCGACCATTAGACAGTTTAAAGGCCTTTAAGGAGCGATTCTTAAAGGCCTTTTTCATTGGTAAATCAAGGAGTTACGCAATAACGGGGGATAAAGGCAGCTATTGACTGCCAAGCCAAGGGCGGGGTACAAACGGGGGTACAAGCAGTGATTTTCAGAAGAAATTGGGTTCTATACCCCCATTTTTGCGAATCTCCCAGTGAAACGGCTTTTTCTGTCCCCCCACTTTCAACAGGAGTTGCACCCCCATGCTGACCGATGCCCAATGCAGAAACGCGGTTTGCCCGCAGGATAAAAAGCAGGTACGGTTTACTGATTCGGGCGGTATGTACTTGCAGGTCAGCCCCGCCGGGTCAAAACGCTGGTTTTTGAAATACCGTCTTGCAGGGGTTGAAAAGCAGTTGGCCCTGGGCAGCTACCCTGATGTGACTTTGACCGCAGCGCGCAAAGCCCGTGAAGCCGCCAAGCTCGAAAAAAGTAAAGGCCTTGACCCGGTTCAAGCCCGCAAAGTGGCAAAACTAAAAGCCCTGACCCCGGCGGCTGATACTTTTGAAGCTACCGCCCGTGAGTGGTACGCCATGAAGCTCGATAGCTGGAGCAGCCATTACGCCATTCGTGAAAAACGCAATCTTGAAAAAGACCTGTTCCCATTTTTAGGGTCACGACATATCGGGGAGATTGAAGCCATCGAGCTGCTGGCCACGGTGCGCAGGGTTGAAGAACGCGGCGCGCTGGACGTTGCCCACCGGGTATTGACCACCGCCGGGCAGGTGTGGCGCTATGCAGTGGCAACAGGACGGGCACAGCGCGACGTTAGCGCCGATATTCGGGGCGCATTGAAGCCCCACCACGGCAAACACTTTGCGGCCATCACAGAGCCTTTAGAGCTTGGCAAACTGATTCGCGTGATAAGGGGCTATCAGGGCGGGCCGATTGTGCGGGCGGCATTGCAGCTAGCACCGCTACTGTTTCAACGCCCTGGCGAACTACGGGCGGCGGCATGGGCTGAATTTGACCTTGACGCGGCCATGTGGACTATTCCTTCAAGCCGCATGAAACGCAGCGTAGAAGGCAAGCAAAACGGCAATCCGCACCAAGTGCCGCTGTCAACGCAAGCCGTGGCCATATTGCGCAAATTGCAGCCCCTGACAGGACACGGCGCGCTGGTTTTCCACGGGGAGCGCAGCCACGACAGGCCTATCAGCGACAACACCTTGCGGGCGGCGCTGCTGACGCTAGGCTATGGCCCTGACGTGCAAAGCGTGCATGGTTTCAGAGCCACGGCACGCACGCTGCTGGCAGAGGAATTGAATATTGACCCGCTGGTGATTGAAGCGCAGCTAGCCCATGCGGTGAAAGACGCAAACGGCAGGGCGTACAACCGCACGCAGTACATGAAGCACCGGGCCAGCATGATGCAACAGTGGGCGGACTACCTGGACAAACTGGCAGCGGGCGGGGACGTGATTCAGTTTAAAGCCGCCTGATGCGCGTAATATGAGTTTGAGATTCAAAAACTATCCCCTCAAGCCAACGTAAAGAGGTCACTTATGATTCCCGCCCACGTACTGGAAGAACGCAAAGCAACCGCCCTGAGTCGCGCACGTCCAATGACACCGGAAGAGAACGCTTCCGACCTGAAAATGATGGAAGAGCTATATCAGGAAGACTTGAAGCGGCAAGCGGTTCAGCCACCAAAGCCACCATCTCCCGAAGCGTTAGAAATTGCAGCCAAGATCCTGGCTAACAAGGCAATGCGCCAACAACAAGAACATCAAGGCAAATCTTCCGGCACAACGCAGTAAAAAACCTGAAAAGGTAAAAACTGTATACGCAAATTAAACCTCTGACTACAGGATCAAAGTTTTTTGAGCCACGCCTAGCCATGGAGTAATTGCCCATGGCGAAAACCGGGACACCCTGACCCGGCGGCGTTGGTTTTCTATCGGGGCTTACAGGGATATGGAATGAGAGTGAAAAAGGCTCGCCGCATTGAGCCGACTTTCCTAGAAAAGTTTCGGGATTTTGCGGTTTGCTTGCCGGATGGATCGAAGGCCATGCAGGCACTTGCTCTGCAGTTACTTGCAGCCGGGATTCCCGGGTCTGACCGTGCAGTCCTAGAGCTTCTTGCAACCTCAGTTGTCGAAAACCGTTCAATCGATCCATTGTTTCAGTCCGTGGCGAACGTAATAGTTGCAAAGGCGGTCACTTCCGAAAGATTCCCCCCAAAAGCAAAGGGCCGGCCACACGATTTGGCGCAGGCAATTGGGTGGGACGTAGCCTGCGAATACTTCGAGTTGGTCGATGCAGAAACAAGCTATGCCGAAGCCGTCAGCCAACTGGCCGCGAAGTTCAACAAAAGTGAGCGGCGGATCATGCAGCTTGTAGCGTCGGAGAAAAGCAAGGTTGGGGAAACCAGGGAGGAGCGTGCTTTTGTACTGGCGGCGCGCCGGGTGCTCAATGACTCAGGTGTTGATCTCACATTTGATTCGCCGGAATCTCCAAACGTTGAACTTGTACTCGACGACATCATTCTCGCTCTGCTTGCCAAACGCACCGATCCGTTTGAGTTGCTCTCCAAGGCCCAGGGCGAATGGGTCAAGTCCCTAATAGCCGGAGTTACTGAAGTGAAATAAGCAACATTTATCGACAGTGACGCGCCTTGGCCGGATCGGTCTAATTCCCTTAATCGCCAGCACCCGCTAGTGAGACCCAAAGGGGAATTAAACATGTTGATTTTGAGATTGCCCGAAGTCAAACGGGTATTAGGACACCGGTCGGACGCGAGCGTTTACAACGCTATTCGTGCCGGGTTATTCACCACCGGCATTGCCGTTGGCCAAAGGGCGAAGGGTTGGCCAGACTATGAAGCGCAGGCCGTCGCCACGGCGCGAGTGGCTGGTAAGTCAGACGCTGAAATTCGCGAACTGGTCAAGACCTTACATGCCAAGCGCACAGCCCCGGCCAACGCGCTGGCCACGGTTTGAAGGGGCTGGTTATGTACCGTACATCGACCACTTCAAAATTAATAGCTGTTTGCACCCGTATCTATTGGGCTACAGCCAGATTTGCTACCAAAATAGCGTTGATTTTTGCCGCTATGGTCAGGGGTTTGGCATGAATACAGCCCTTGACACCTTGGACAGCACCAACGACCTGGACTACCCGACCGGGCGGCGCGGCGGCAGAGCGTTTGCAACGCTGGCAGCGCGGTTTGCACTGCTAGGCTACCAACTGACCCGCACAGATCCGCTAGACGGGTCAGTGAGTTACTACGCGGCGCGCTACGGACTTGTGCGCTGCTTGCCCACGCTTTGCGATGCGCAGCGGCTGATAGAGCAACTGGAGGCCATACCATGAGCAAGGCAGTAGCGAAGCAGTTACAAAATTTTGGGGCGAGCCTTTCGCTAACCACCGTCGCACAAGAATCACGGGTTGATTCGCGTTTGTTGGCTGGGCACTTGGGCAATCAGCACAAACACGTTATTGCCCTGATTGAAAAGTACGCTGAACCGTTTTCGACGTTCGGTAAGGTGCTTTTTGAAAAAGCACCTTCGGCTGTCAGCATCACGGGGCAGCGAGAACGCTTTGCACTTCTTAACGAGGATCAAGCGTTTTTTCTTTTGACCATGTCGCGTAACAGTGACCATGTGGTTAACCTGAAAGTGAAGCTCGTTCAAGCTTTCAGCGAAGCGCGCCTAGTGGCAAACCAGCGGCAAACTGAATACTTGCCCACCTACCACCGACTACATGACACCGTTCACCAATTGGCAGGTCAGTCACCCAATGAAAAGTTTGTGCATATAAACCTTAACAGGCTGGTGAACAAAACCGCTGGGCTGGAGGCGGGACAGCGACCAACGGCGGGCTTGTCACAACAGGCCATACTGATCGTGGCTCAGGACGTGGCAACGCAGGCCATGCAAGGCGCTACTGACCACCATGACGGGTATCAGTTGGCCAAGCGGTCGTTATCGGCTTTGGCTGCTGTGGTCAATGTGCATCAATTGGCAACGCAACATGGCGGGCAATAAATACAAAAACAGCAAGTATGGCGAAAGCTTTACAGGCATTGTTCATAGCGTGTTTGAATGCCCGACGTTTACTGCCCTAAGCCCCCACGCCTGCAAATTGCTGCTGGAACTGGCCGGGCAGTACCGGGGCAACAACAACGGCAATTTGACGGTGGCCTGGTCAGTGGTCAGCAAGCGGGGCTGGCGGTCAAAAACCACGCTGTGGCGCTGCAAGGCTGAATTGATCAAAGCCGGGTTTGTGTACGTGACGCGCAAGGGCCACATGCCAAGCACTTGCGAGCTGCTGGCCTTGACCTGGTTCCCGCTGGACTTGTCGCCCAAGTTTGACCCTGAAGCCTTGGCCTGCTTTAAAGCCAAAGCGTACCGGGCCAGCACGCCACTGGCCATGCCCGCCATCAAGGCCAAGCGTGACTGGACGCTACCCAACGGCGGCAAACCAGCGTTTGCAAAACGCAATCCTTTGTCCACGGCTGCAACATGCACTGCGCTACAAGTCCACTAGCGAAACCATGCAACGTGTTAAGCCTTGTTAAGGGTTTCAGCCGTGGACTTGTAGGCGGCTTTCCAGCTCGTCTTAAGGTTTCAGCCGTGGACACCTTTATAGATAAGCCATCTGCTGCACTCACTCTTTCCTGTATCACTGCCTTTGTCCTGCTGGCAGAAACGACTGAAAACACGACCAAACATTAAGGGGCGACATGGCCACGACCAAAAAAGTACCCAAAAGCGAAGGCAAACCAAAGGCGGCACAGCCTAACGTGCTGTCCACATCAGATAGAACGCGCATGGCCGGTATGCCATCATTTAACGGCGCGGCGGTGATGCAGGTTTATCAGGGCAATCTTGTGGGCAAAGACGTGGATATGGGCGTTTTAATTGACCAATTGCGCGACACCTTTACCGAGGTCAAGGGCGGTGACTTGCACACCCTGGAGGCCATGCTGATAAGCCAAGCCACGGCGCTGCAAACCATTTTCACGAGCTTGGCACGCAGAGCGCAGGCACAGGAATATCAAAAGAACCTGGAGGCGTTTTTGGGGTTGGCCTTGAAAGCGCAGGCACAAAGCAGAGCCACCATATCGGCGTTGGTTGACTTGAAGTACCCAAGGCAGGCCACGTTTGTAAAACAGGCCAATATTGCCAACGGGCCGCAACAGGTCAACAACGGCGCGGCGGCTGCAGCCCACCCAGATAAAGGCGAGTTAGTACGCAAAGTCCGCACGCACGCGGGAAAATCCGCACCTGAGCAAAACAAACTATTGGAGGCCGAGCATGGCAACTACCTGGACACCAGAGCGCAGGGCGCGGCAGGCAGAGCTAATCTGCACATGGCAACCGTGGGCTAAATCGACGGGCCCGAAGTCGCCTGCGGGTAGAAAACGGGTGGGGCGCAATGCATTCAAAGGCGGCTACTGGTTGCAGTTGCGGGAGCTGTCCAAGATGGTGAATGCAGAGTGTCGGCAGGCTCAGGAGATTATTACGTCACTAACAGTGACGACCACTCTCCACGGCCCGCACCAGATGGGGCCAAATCGCATGGACCCCTAACCTCATTAGACCGACAAGCTCTCTAAATCTTTTTTAATGCGGACGGGATCTTTAGCGATTAGCGTAAGCAGCACACGGGCCGGACCTTCTGGGACTCTAAGTCCTTGTTCCCAGTTGCGAATAGCTGCTGGAGAAAAACCATAGCTTTCAGCAAATATCTTTTGGGACAGCCCAGTTTTGGAGCGGATACCTTTTACGTCTACTTGAGGTGGGCTAACTTTAGTTGCACGTAGTTCAAGTTTTCCTTCTGAGTAGAGCGCCACCTGCTCCAGTGCAATGGCTAATTTCTTTGCATTCATGACTATTACCTTTAAAAAAAACCTTGTTGGAGTCAAGAGGCCCCCATAACCTGACCTCTTGACTTGCGAGTGCTAAAAAGCATCTAGCTCCGTTAGGGTTTATTTATGCGTTGTGTTTCTATCAATTTAAGAGCTCTATGAGCCATTCTATAAATTTCTTTGCGCCACCTATAACTCCTCCTTTAATAAGGTAGCTGATCAGTACGTTGACTTTTTTCCAATCTTTATCATCGACAGATGACGTATCCTTCGGGTCTTCTAAAAGCAATAGATGTAATGCTTTTAGATTTTGTGCAACGGAATACACGACACCGTACCCACAAAAAATCACTCTTCTCAATGCCGGCGCTTTTTTTACAGGCTCGCCTATAAGCGGATTTTCAGCAAGGGCTAGATACAGTGCCCTGCGCTCAATATCCGAAAAAACAGCGTCAGCGTCCTGTTCAAACACCTTCGACTCAACTATCGTGATCGGGCTGTGTACCTCCTGTTTAACGGCCCTCTGCTGAACTGCCCTCTTGGGCGAACTCGGTGGAATATTCATCGCTTTCTCCTAGTAACCGTCAGATTTCCAGATTTCCAGATTTCCGAACGTACGAGGGCAGTATACACCAATGACGCAATACGTCAATGGGGTACTTTCTTGCATATTTAGAGACGTTAATTTGATTGTGTATTTGTGCGTATACCTACGAACTTACCTAAACACGCAGTAAGCGAAGGAGTCGCAAAGTGCAAAAAGCTATCGGTTGCATCAGAGTCAGCACGCAAGGGCAGGCAGACGAAAGCGTGAGCATCAATGCATAGGTTCGAATAACCGGGAGGAGCAAAATCACAATCCGCAAGCTGGTGGCAGACAAGCGCACTTTAGGCGTAACCATCACGGGCCTGCTTACGAAAAGCGCATGGTAGTGATATTGCCTGAAGCCGACTACAGCGACTGGTTGGCCGCACCCGCAGGCCAGAATATGGCGTTTTTTAAGCAGTACACGGCTGCCCGACTGATGGCTGACGGCTAACCAAGGGGGAGGTGGGGCATTGAAAGTCTAGGGGTAATTAGCTTTGGAAACAACAGGTTATCTCACGCGCAGAAAATAACCCCCATGGCGAAAACAATCAAAACAAAACAGGGGTAGCCAAGGCAAAGCGGGGGTACAGACGGGGGTACAAATTCAATTCTGATTTTGTGAAATCCAATGAATATGCGGGTTTCAAGCCATCTTTAGAGCGGTTTCACACCAACGGGCAGTTTAAAGGCCTTTAAGGAGCGATTCTTAAAGGCCTTTTTCATGACCAATCATCAGGCGCCTACGGAAACAACGTCCACTCATTACTGCACTTGCGGCATCGCACCAGCAGTTTCCCATTGCGGCGGTCTTCATTCACCACTGCCAAGCGGCCATATTCTTTGCAAATGGAACAGTTGGCCTGGTCGGCCAGGGTTTCGGCGTGCATCAGCAAGTACAGGTAGCGGCGTAGCGCCCACACGCCAATAGCGCCGCTGACGAAAACCATACCAATATTGAGCAGTTTTTCTGTGACGCTTCCGCTCTGAAAAAGCTCCAGGCAGGCCATCAGTGCAATGGTGCAGAGCAGCGCGAGCACCATGTGCGCATGGCTGGACATCAGCTCACGCTCATACCATTTGCGAAAGCCGACCTTGCGTATGCCTTCGGCCAGTTCGCGGTTCAGGTAATTGCGTTTTGCCATTTGCGGTTTGGGGGGTTAATCAATGTCCAACACATGAAAATCAAACTTGCCTGCACGGCGGTTTTCAAAATACAGTTTCAAGGTTTCTCTGACTGTTTTGAAAGCCAGTTCGTCCCAGGGAATCTCGGTTTCGGTAAAAAGTCTGGCTTCAATCGTTTCAGTCCCAGGATCAAAATGGGTGCTTAGCAGCTTGGCACGGTAAAACAGGTGAACCTGTCCAACTTTAGCGACGTTCATCAGCGCAAACAGCGCCTGCATTTCAAACTGCGCGCCCGCTTCTTCAACCGTCTCCCGCGCTGCGCCCTCAGCGGTGGTTTCGCCCAGTTCCATAAAGCCCGCAGGTAAAGTCCATTTGCCCCAGCGCGGCTCGATGTTGCGTTTGCAGAGCAAGACTTGCTCGCCCTGCGCGCCCCATGTGGGCACTGTGCCCACCACATTGAGTGGGTTCTCATAATGCACGGTGTGACATGCTGTGCAAACAACGCGTGGCTTGGTGTCGCCATCGTCTGGCAAGCGGTAGACAGCAGTTGCGCCGCAGCTTCGGCAATGCTTGATCGGTTGGCGATTCATGAAATTAGTGTAGTTGGATTAAATAGACACACACTGATGTCGTAGTTTCCAGCAAACTGAGCGGACTTGAACAACAAGAAAGAGAAAGTTAATGAGCTATATATTTAATAGCTGCTTGCGCCCGTATTCGAATACGAAGGGACTTCCCACTTTTTGGTAACGGCATCAAAGTGCCAAGATCGGGTTGTTAAATTCAATCTGAAACCTTTAAAAGGAGAAGTCCCATGAGCAAGAT
>JBASFP010000053.1:0-94936 GCA_049653085.1 Polaromonas sp. | reverse complement strand
CGAATCCCATCAGGGACAGTGACCAAAAGTCACATCTGAAGTCCGAATGTACGGGTGCAATCTTTACTTTCTAGCCACCATGAATTGAAAGCTTGGCATACCGGGAGCGTCCATGTACAGCTCCTGATTAAATAGCAGGCTTGACGACCACCAAAGACTGTGCCGTCAGCTCGGCCAGCCGAACCACCTGGCCTGCGGCAACGATGCGGTCTGCTTTGACGTCACTGGCTTCGTCCCGCTGCCAGTGCAGTGTCACCGTCTTGCCTTGCAGCTTCAAGACAACTTCAAAGGCGGGCCAGTCTGCGGGTACACACGGCGTGAGTGAGAGCTCACCTTGCCGTACTTTCAGCCCCAGCAAATTCTCCAGTGCTGCGCGATACAGCCAGGCTGCTGAGCCGGTGTACCAGCTCCAGCCGCCTCGCCCGGTGTAGGGCGCTGCCCCATAAATATCGCCTGCTGTCACATAGGGCTCCAGTTCATACAGCGGGCCGCGTGTGGGGTGCTGGCTGCGGTGGGCGGGGCTGATGGCCTTGAAACTTTCCCACGCCGCCTGGGCATCACCGGTTTGGGCTTGCGCCATCATGGCCCAGACGGCGGCGTGGTTGTACTGGCCACCGTTTTCGCGCACGCCGGGTGGGTAGGCCTGAATGTAGCCGGGGTTGTTGGCGGACTTTTCAAACGGCGGTGCCAGCAAGTGCAACAGTCCTGTGTCGTCATCGATCAATTGCTGCGTCATCGACTGCATGGCGCTTTGCATGAAGGGCTCGGTGGATGCACCAGACAGCACCGACCAGGCCTGCGCAATCAGGTCAATCCTGCATTCGTCGTTGCTTGACGAGCCCAGGGGCGCACCATTGTCAAAAAACGCACGCCTGAACCATTCGCCGTCCCAGCCGTGGGTGTGCAGGGCTTGTATCCAGCCTTGCCGGGCGGTCAGCCATGCGTCGGCTCGCTGCGTGTCGCCACGTGATATTGCCAGTGGTGCAAAGTCCTGCACCACGCGGCACAAAAACCACGCCAGCCAGACCGATTCGCCTTTGCCTTCATGGCCCACCCGGTTCATGCCGTCGTTCCAGTCGCCTGTGCCCATCAGCGGCAGGCCGTGCGTGCCTATGACCAGGCTCCGGTCAATGGCGCGGGCGCAATGCTCGTACACAGATGCTTTCTCGTCACTGATGTCGGGTGCGCAATAGGCGTCTTCTGCGCCAGCAGGAATGGCTGCGCCTTGCAAAAACGTGACTTGTTCATCCAGCAGCGCGAAGTCGCCCGTCACATCCACATAGTGTGCGCAGGTATAAGGCAGCCAGAGCAAGTCGTCGCTGAAATGGGTGCGCACGCCTTCACCACCTGGGGCGTGCCACCAGTGCTGCACATCGCCTTCAGCAAACTGGCGTGACGCATTCAGCACAATCTGCGCGCGCAGGCGCTCGGGCGCGACCACGGCAAAAGCCATGCTGTCCTGCAGTTGATCCCGGAAACCAAACGCGCCACCCGCCTGGTAAAACCCAGCCTTGGACCACAGGCGTGAGGTGAGCGTCTGGTACAGCAGCCAGCGGTTGATGAGTGCATCAAACAACGGGTCGGGTGTGCTGACCTGAACCTGCCCTTGCAAATTGCCCCAAAATGTTTTGACATCTTTGAGCGCCTGGGGCACGTCCTGGTGCAGCCAGGTTTTGGCCAGTTGCTCGGCTTGGGCCGCATCAGGCGCATGACCCAGGACAAAACTGAAACTGAACACCTCGCCTGCCTCCAGGCTAAAGCTGCTGGCCAGCGCGCCGCATGCGTCCAGGCCACCGCCGCTGTGCTGCCCTAATGTGTTGGGCCAGGTGAGCTGGCCTGCCACGTCAAAAAATTCATGGCGGTCACATGTCCACTGCACGATGCCTGGCATGCCCGCCAGCGCCAAAAATGCCGTGCTGCCGCCAAAGCCTGCACGGCTTTGGCGCTGCTGAGCCATCACGGCGGCTGTGCCGGGCGGGTTCCACGTCAGTACCGTGCGGCGTTCTGCATGGCTGGCACCCATTTGCCATTCAGTCATGGCCAGCGCCCTTAAAGCACGCGGTGCGCGGCCGTTGTTGCGCAGGTGTACATGCACCAGTTTGACGGCTGCATCACGGTCAGCAAAAAATGTTGTTTGGGTGTCCAGCTGCTCATGCGTACTCTCAAACACGCTGTAGCCCTGGCCGTGGCGCACCCTGTGTTTTGACGATGCGCGGACCGCTCTGCCGTGCTGGTTGCCGGGCGTCAAACCCAGAAATTGCCCGGTCTGAATATCTTGCAGCAGGTAATGCTCGTGGCTGGGGTCTTCGACGGGGTCATTGCGCCATGGCGTGATCTGGTGCTGCCGGCTGTTGACGGCCCAGGTGTAGCCGCTGCCCGTTTCAGACACCTGAAAGCCGAACGATGCGTTGGCAATGACATTGACCCAGGGGCGCGCTGGCCGCTGGGTGGGGCTGATGTCAAACTGGAACTCGCCTGAATGGCGATCAAATTTACCGGCAGGTGTGGTGATGTTGCCAGGCGCAGGAGTGACGGCTTGCGTGGGCGGCACAGTCTTGGGCTTGCCAGGTAACAACCATGATGCCTTGAGATCCGCCACCTGTACTTCAATCGGCCTGCCATCGGCCACAAACACCACCCGCGCCATGGCCAGCAGGGTGGCCTTTTCTGTGGGTGACACCTCGTGGTCACGCAGCAAATAAAAGCCTGCGCCCTCGGTAGGCGGAAAGCTGTGCTGCACCTTCTGATTCAGGCGGTCGCGCTGAGCCACAATTTCATGTTGCAGCGGTGACAGGTAGGAGTTGTCCTCACTGTTAAGCACCACCACATCGGTGGCCAGGGCGCCAAAGCTCCACCAGGGTTGCGCCCGCAGCAGTGACTGAATCAAACCCAGCCCCTCACTGGCGTGAATGCGTACCAGCAGGATGGGCTTGTCGCCTGAAATGCCCAGTCGCCAAAGCTGCCTTTGGTCAATCAGCGTGCTGGCCGTGTTGACATTGACATTGACATTGGCATTGAGCCGGGGGCTGCTGTACATCAGGGCAGTTGTCAGGTCTTGCAAAGCGGCGTTTTCGTCTGCATCCAGCCCCAGGTCTCGCAGGCGCACTTGGGCCAGAGTGGCCGCCATGCGGGCGGCGCGCTCCAGGTGCATGGGTTGCAGGTATTTGTCGATGCGGCCGGCCAATTCAGCAGCGTCTATGGCAGCGGTGGTGGCAAAACTCAGGCGTGCCACACCGCCTGCGGCAATGCACACCTTCACGCGCAGGCAGGCGACGGGATCCAGTCCATTGGCGGGCGTGGTGTCTGAGCCTGTCGCCTGGTCTTGTGCCATGGCAGGTTGGGCTCGGCTGCGGTTGCGACCCAAAAAGGCGCGGCGGTCGGTGATGCAGTCCAGCGCCAGAATGTCAGCATCGGCTTCAGCCAAAAAATGCGCGGCGGATATTTGCGGGTCACCCTGCAGCCGGGGGCGGCGCTTTAACAGCAACGCCCGCCACGGGGCATGCCAGGTGGTGTCAATGAACAGGTTTGAAAACGCAGGGTGCGCCTCATCAGCCCGGGCATCGGCCAGCACCACTTCAAAACAGGACACCACGTCGCAGGTGACGGCAACGTCGAGCAGGTTGGTGATGACCACCGTGCGCAGCTCGGTGTCGTCCTCCGGGCTGACCAGCACCGTGGTGGTGGCCTGCATCTGCCGGGATGTTGCATCAAACTGAACGCGATCCGCCATAAAGCAACTGCTGTAACGCCACTGCGGATGCGGGGCCGGGTGGGCTGTGACTGAACAGGCCGCGTTGCCATCTGTTTTCAGATAAATAAAGTGTCCGTAGTCGTCACGCGCCAGGTCGTCACGCCAGCGGCTGATGTTGGTGCGCTGGTTGTTTTGCTGCCAGCGACTGACACCCGCACCGTTGGGCCGCAGTGCCACACTGTAGCGGCCGTTTGACAATAAATGCGTGGGTTGCCAGCCAAGTGCCAGCGGGTTGATGTTGCGCGACTGGAAAGCACTGTTGGGCAGGCTGTCATCAGCGCCGGGTGCTGTGCGCGGGTTGGCGCTGCTGATGATCTGCCTGGGGCAGCGCTCATGCAGCAAGGTGTCGTACGCAGCCACCAGTGGGGTTTGGGCAAACCAGCGCTGCGGTGCCTGGCCGCACAGCACATTGCACAGCGCTACCAGCGCCATGCCCTGGTGATGCGCCATGTAGTTTTTAACCACACTGAATTTTTCAAGGTGTGACTGGCGGGCGGCGGTAAAGTCAATCGCGTCCATAAAGCCATACTCGCCCCTGGCGTTGAGCCCCTCCATGCGGCGCAGGTTGGCCATGGCGGGCTTCGGGCTCAGCATGGTGGCCATCAGGCTGGCATAGGGCGCCACCACACGCTCACTGGCGGGTGTGCGGCGCAGCGCCAGGCGGGGCACGCCAAAAGGGGAATACTGGTAGGCCAGTGAATGGTCTTGGGCAAAGTAGGCGGATTCAGACACGCCCCAGGGCAAGCCTTGTGCATCGCCAAAGATTTGCTGCTCCATCACGCCCGCCAGACTGGACGAATACAAGAGGCCCTGCTCGGGCTCCTGCATCACCAGCGACGGCATCAGGTATTCAAACATCGAGCCTGACCACGACTTCAAGCCTGGCGTGACACCGCTGGACAAAAACGCCCGGCCCAGTGCCATCCAGTGGCGACGCGGCACATCGCCTTTGGCAATCGCCACAAAGCTGGCCAGGCGCGATTCAGACGCCAGCAAGTCGTAGTAGCTGGCGTCGAGTGTGTGGTCATTGACCCGCAGGCCGATGTGAAACAGGTGTCGCTTGGGGTTGTACAGGCTGCTGAAATTCATGCCCATGCACAGCTGCATGCACTGGGCTGCGATGGTTTGAAGCTGCTGCTTTTCAAGTGTGGTGGTGTCGGCTTTGCGCGCCAGGCTGGTACATGCGCCGCTAACGGCCAGCAAGTGACCCGCCAGGTTGCCACTGTCAACAGTGGACACGTAGGCGGGTTGCAGCACCTGTAGCGTTTCGGTCTGATACCAGTTAAACAAATGACCCTCGTGTTTGGGCATCCTGGCCATCGTTGCCAGCGTGGCTTGCAAACGCGCCACCACATCTGCCGTGCTGATCCAGCCAAACTGGCGCGCACAGGTCACTGCCAGCAAATACAGGCCAATGTTGGTGGGTGACGTGCGGTGTGCCAGCGTGGGCTCTGTGTCAATTTGCAGGTTGTCGGGCGGCAAGTGGTTGTCTTGCGGCGTGATGCAGTTTTCAAAAAAGCGCCAGGTGTCGCGTGCAATGCCGCTCAGGTAGCTGCGCTCATCCGCATCAAGTCGCAGGGCTTTGGGCTGCCGTGCTGGCAGGCTGGCCCACCAGGCAAACAAGGGCGCCAGTGCCCACAGCGCAAACAGCCCCGCAGTTTGTGGGTACGGGCTGAGAAGCCAGGCCAGCACGGCCAGGACAACGCAGGCCAGCGATGTGGCAGCCTGTTTGCGTACAAAGGTGATCAAGGTGTATTTGGCAGCAGCTTGCGCCTGGGCGGCAGTCGTCCATTGCAGCAAATGTTTGCGGCTGACACCCATGCGCCACAGCGCCCGGGCAATCGCATCGAGCTGCAAGGCAGCCTGATGGACAAGCTGGCTGAACTTCCACATGCTCGCACCCAACCCAAGCCACAGCTGGGCCATGCCAACATGAAAGAAATGCCGCAGCACGATGCCGCGCCGGGTCGGTACAAGCCCGGCCAGCGCGCCCAGCAAGGGGCCCGCCAAAAAGGCAGCCAGCACGATGGCCAATGCTTTTGAAAGTGGCATCGCGCCCGTAAAAATGACCCACAGCAGCAACGCCAGTGAGGCAGGCACCACCAGCGAGCGGCGCAGGTTGTCAAACATCTTCCACAGGCCCAGGCTGTCAATGCCGTAGTGGCTGGCGCGCAGCATCATCGGCAGCAACTGCCAGTCGCCCCGTGACCAGCGATGCTGGCGTGAATCGTCAACCCCCGAATGATGCGGATGGTCTTCAACCAGCACAACATCACTGACATAAGCGCAGCGGCTGATGCTGCCTTCAAGCAGGTCATGTGAGAGAACGGATTCGTCGGCAAAGCGCTGGTCCAGCACGGCATGCAGTGCCTTGACATTCAGCAGCCCTTTGCCAGTAAAAGACCCCATGCCAAACAGATCCTGGTACACATCCGACGTGCCGTTGCTGTACGGGTCAATGCCGCACTGACCGGCAAACAGGGCGTGAAACGGCGAGCGCTCTTCAGCATGCGGCAGCGGCGTGACCACACGCGGCTGCAAAATGCCGTAGCCAGCCGTCACACGCCTGCTGGTCGCATCAATATGTGGCGTGTTCAAAGGGTGCGCGGCAATCGACACCAGCTCGCGCAATGCGGTGGGTGGCAAGCCGGTGTCGCTGTCCAGCGTCACGATGTACTGGATACCGCTGGCAAGCACCAACCCATCGGCAAAATAAAACGCGCCGTCGTCAGGTTTGTCAGCGGCTGCAATCAGCCGCACCAACGCCTCCAGCTTGCCACGTTTGCGCTCCCAGCCTATCCATTTGCCCTCGGTGCTGCACCATTTGCGGCCCCGGTGAATGACCAAAAATCGCGAGGCTTGGCCAGCGCCTGTTGGATAGTCTTGATTCAATGCGGCAACGTGCGCAACCGCTTCTTTGAGCAAAGCGTTGTCTTGGGGCATGCTGGCCTGATCGGCATCAACCCAGTCTGACAGCAGCGCAAACTGGGCGTTTTCTTCCAGGCTGGCCAGCCAATGCAGGCGCAGCCGTTCAGCCAGACCTTTGATGGATGCCGGGGAGGTCAACATGCAGGGCATCACCACCAGCACCCGGTGCTCTGGCGGAATACCGCCTGCAAAGTCGAGCCGGGGCATGGGTGTGATGCGGGTTGACTCGGCAATCACGCGGTGAATGACGGCAGCCACCGCTTCAGACGCGGGCCAGGCCATCAAGGCCAGCGCCAGCCACTGCACCCAATGCCAATTGGCCCACTCATGCAGTGGCCTGTTGGTCAGCGCCAGCAGGCTCAAGGTGCCTAGCAGCAGGGCAAGAAGGTAGACGGGCAAGCGCCAGGCGGGGCTGAGCTTGACGCGCTTGAGCCGTGGTGGCGTGCGTGTGGCCAAGCTTTCAAGCAGCGCATCGCGCCCCGGCCCTATCAGGTGATAGGCGGCAGTCTGCTGGCCGCTTGGGCTGGCTGTTTGTGCCCGCGTTACCACTGCCTGAGCTACTGCCAACTCGACTTGAGCCGAATCTCGCGCGACTTTTTCCATTGCCTGCGTGATTTGCTGTCGGGTGCCTTCGCTTTCCAGTGCAAAGCTGGGCAATTGCTGCAGCACCTGGATGGCACTGCTAACAGGTTCAATCAGCTCGCGCCATTCAATCTGGCCAATCAGGCGCAGGCTGTTGATGATGTTGCTGATGGTCAGGTTGGTGGCGACCTGCGCGCCCTGGCCATCAGCGATCATGGCCTGCCCGTTGGCGCAGTGCAGGTTGATCCACAGCGCCAGCAGCGCGGATGCGTCGCTGGGCTGGTCGGGTATGCGCTGCCACAACTGGGTTAGAAATCCGCGCTCCAGGCCTCTGGCGCGCATGTCTGCCAGCAGATCATTGAGGTCATTTTCAGACAGCACACCATGAGCGTCCCAAACGGCATGAGCCAACTCCCTGGCGGCCTTGCCTTCAGCAATGTGGTCAGCCACCCGGCGCAGGTTTTCAAGCAGCACCACCCGCAGCGTGGTGGGCAGGGCCCACAGCTCGCCCAGACTCAGTTGATTAACTTCCTGATAGGCCTGCAAAAAAGCCGTGAACAACGCTGGGTCCAGCACGCTGTCGGTGTGCGCCACATAAGCCCAGGCAATGCCGTACACACGCGGCAGCCCCGCCAAAGGTTTGTCGGTCAGCTTGGGCAAGTCCGCGTAATAGCGGCGCGGCACACCTTCATGGATTTGCAGCAGTTGCGCTTCAACCAGATGAAAATTGTCCAGCAGCCATTCAGCTGCGGGTGTGACGTACTGGCCGCTTTGGGACAGTGTGGCGATGTAGTCGTACGACTGCCGCAGCGCTGCAATGTTGTCGTCTACCCGGGGGAAGAACGACAGGCTTTCGCCCCAGCTCTTGCTGGTGTTGATGGTTTGCGCCTGCGCCAGGCTGCGGCCATGCTCTTCAAAGCGCTGCGTGCCAAACAGCTCGGCGCGTATCAGCGGCTCGGGGCCGCTTGAATGGGTTGTCAGTCTTCTTCGGGCGTAGGGGCTTAAAGTTTCCAGGCGGTCAAGTGCTGCGGTTTTCACATTGTCAGATCAGGCCAACCAGCGCCAGCAAAACGGCCGCCAGCACAGCCGCCGTCACCATGCGGCTAAAAACCGCCGACTGCGCCAGTTCAAGCGCAGCGTGCAAACCAAAAAACCGGCTGCGTTTGCTGGCGCAATGGCTCATGTGCGAGGCCAGTGCCGCTGTATCGGTCGATACAAAATCTGCGTGTGAGTTGAGGCTAGTCAACGTGGTCATGGTCTGCTCCAGGTGCGTCAAAGTCGGCAACTTCACGGCAACTGCCAGGTAACAGTAGTCGCACGCTTCAGCCTTGAAACCATCCTACGCAATTACCCTTGGTTGACCCATCAGACACTGCCGCTTTTGGTGTAGGACTGGGGCTTTGGGCGGGCAGAGGCTCATCGAAATGAGCTTTAAATGCTACTTTTTCAGGAGCTGCTTGCGCCCGTATTTATTGGGCTGAAGACGCTTTTGATGCTTGAAAACGACGATTGTGAGCTATTCGACGCAGTGTTTTGACGCGATGGGGCTTGTTTAGGGTTAAAAAAGCACTTTTTAGGCCTGTTTTCAGGTGTCTTTTAGACCATTAGACCAATGAATACGGGCGTAACCAGCTATAAATTAAATAGCTTTACACAAACCCAATTCGGTTTTCAAGCGCACTTTGAAGCGTATTCAAAATACAGCAGCCCTCGCCACGCTTTGCCGATGAATAGTGAAAAAGCCATTGAACCGCTCAAACAGTTCAAGCCGTTACTGGAAAGTCGTTTTGGCGTTCTCCAGTTAGCCTTGTTCGGTTCTACCGCGCGCGATGCTGCCAGGCCTGGAAGTGATGTGGACATCCTGGTCAACTTTTCTGGCAAGGTCACTTCTGCGCAGTATTTTTGTGTGCAGTTTTATATTGAGGACTTGATTTGCAGCGCAGTTGATCTGGTGACGCAAAAAGCACTGCGCAAAGAGCTGCACACCTATACTGAGCAAGAAGCATTGCATGTCTGACAGTGCGCCACTGCGCCAATGGTGGTTTTAATCCATGAACAGTCTTGAATGCTTCCTGTGAGTGCAGCGAAGTCTGGCCGTTTAAACTCAAATGCAACAGCACACAAGAATCACCCAGGTAAAAAATGCGCCCCAAATCAGGTTTACCTAAACGAAAAGCATTGAGGCGAAAGCCTGAATTTGAATTTGGATTGAAAGACAGTCCATCAAACTCTGAGATCAGTCACCCAAATATGCACGGTCAAAAGCTGGCTGGTGCATCAGATGTGATGTCGATGTTTTGTGGTTGTGGCGGCCTCGATTTGGGATTTTTAGGCGGCTTTTCTTACCTCAATAAAGCTTATGCACCCTTACCTTTCAACATTGTCCAAGCTGTAGACTTTGATGAAAAATCAATTGAGACTTACAAGCTCAACATCAGTGAACATGGCACTGTTGGTGATTTGACGCAAATAGATGCTGCCGACCTACCCCCTGCAAGAGTGTTGATTGGTGGTTTTCCATGCCAAGATTTTTCATCCTCTGGGCCTAAAGTAGGTTTTGCCGGAAAGCGCGGGCAACTCTACACAGCCCTGGTTGACTACATGCGCGAACACAAGCCCGATATCGTGGTTGGCGAAAATGTCGCCCATCTTGCAAGCTTGCACGGCGGTGCATATCTCAAAGCAATCTTGAGCGATTTTGAGGCAGAGGGATATAACTTTGATGTCTGGAATTTATTCGCACCGGACTACGGTCTCTCACAAAGCAGGAGACGGTTATTTTTGGTAGGTGTTCGTAAAGAGCTAGGCGCACCCCCGAAACCGCCAACACCCACGAATTTGAATCGTTATCGTCCAATTGAAGAGGCGATAGGTGATTTAAAGGTAATAACTGATGAAAGTATTACCAATCAGAGCCAGTATTTCATGGCCACCAAAGCCACTGCCGGTGGTGGACAGGGTGATCATGACAACAAAGCTGGGCAGCTTGCATATTGCATCCGAGCCAATGCAAAGGCACGTATTCAGTTTCATTACGAATTGCAGCGACGGTTAACTGTTCGCGAATGTGCGCGACTCCAGTCATTTCCAGATGAGTTTGTCTTTCCATTTGCGGCCATGACAAATATGACCCAAATTGGTAATGCTGTGCCGCCTACGCTAGCCCATCACGTTGCCAGAACTGTAGCTGACTACTTATCAAAAGTTGACAACGGTGAGCGCTTGGAATGGAGTGGACAGCCAATCGATGAGCGTATGCAGTCTATAGGCAAACGCCGCCGAATTCCGTCCGGTGGGGAATCCCAGTTCGGCCTGTTTTCTTGAGGAGCGCAACATGTCGTTGAAACATGATCAAGAGTACATAAAGATTCTGCTCACCCCGCTTGCAGAATGTACGCATTACCGGCCAGCTTTTGGGCAAGCTGGGGGTGAAGGCATAGATCTGCCTCAATTTCAGGCTTTATACGGAGGTGATCCGCTTTATCACTGGATAGGACTTGACTCAGATTTGATGTATGCAGCGCACAAAGCGGCTGGCGGCATGACCTCCATTTATCGTCAACTCGGTATTGGGTGCGAACGGTTGCTTAGACAAGTCATTCAAGATCACCTTGGACTATCAAATGAACAAGTTGCATGGTCATACAAATATGACAAAGGGAATGGACAAATGGCAGCGCATACGCTTGATGCGCGAATTGAAATTGCTGACGTAGCAGACCCTGCGCGCAAAAAAATAGTCAAAGCCTGGATAAAAAAAGCTGCTTTGGAGCTTGGTCTTGCGTCTTCAACAGCGGCAACGCTTGCCGGAGCTGCATTTGAAATCAGACAAGGCTATAAAAGTGCAGATTCAAAGCGACAAAATGCGGACTTGCGATTTGGGTTGAGAGCCTACACCGATGTCAATCTTTTGCCAATCATCTGTATTGTTTCGACTCAGGCTAGCGATACAGTTTGCAGACGGTACAGAGATGCAAGATTACTCGTACTTCTGGGGACAACGGAAGGCGACCTCAGTACATTTGTATTTTTTCGCGACGTTATTGGATATGACTTGGCTCAGTTTTTTCAACGCAATACGGTTCATATTCGTAAACAGTTCACGGCAATCATCAAGCAGTTATTGAGTCCTTAAAGTGTGGGCAGCTACGGATTAAATAGCAAAACTCACCTCGTATTCCTCAACCCAGTAGATCCTGTTGATGGATATATGAATTCTGCGCCGCGCGCGCTCGTCGGCTTGGCCTGCCCGGTATTTTCAAATTCATGGAACAAACCTGAGTGCTCCAGCAACTGCCGTTGGCTGTATTGCTTTTTTTGGGCGGCGGTTGGTCATGGGTCATATGGGGAATTTCCTGCCGCATTTCAGTGTCGGTTGTGGGGCACTGGTTTGTTGGCTACTTTGCTCACAATCACGGTGACATGGATAACGAGGTTATAGGTGCTGCGGTGCAAGGGCACAACGTGAAGTGGGTTTCGTATGCCACGATGGGCGAGTCATGGCACAACAACCATCATTCGTATCCAGGCTCTGCAATTTTCGGTATCTATAAAAATCAATCTGATCCGGGTTGGGAGGTACTTAAAGTATTGCGCAAAACAGGTTGGGTCTGGGGTGTGGTTTATCCTGGTGATTTACCTGCGAGAACGAATCTAAGCCCTTTGAGTGCTCGTGAATTGAAGCTACCCGCTGAGCATGATTTGTTTTAGACTCCACAAGCTTTACTTTTGGATTGAAAGGCTTTTGAGGCTATTTTGAGGTCTCTTTTGGGCCTCTGGACCAATGAATACGGGCGTAACCAGCTACGTATTCAGGAGTAGTAGCTGGCTTCGCAGGAAGCCAGCCACCGGTTTTGGTCAGCGTCGGCTGATCACCACCGCACCGCCGACACCGGCGTTGTCTGAGTTTTTACCGCGCAGCAGGTTGGGGCTGGCCAGGCTTAAGGTGTAGTTGTCGGGGCTGTAGCTGCCCGTGCCCTGCAGATAAACCGGGTTGCTGGCATTCATGACGACGGTATCGCCACGCACAGAAATCATCATGTCCTGTTGCACCCGCTTGGCAACGCCTCCTGTGCTGGTGTACGACTGAACCATCACACCACGAAAGTTGCCGTTGCCCAGGTTGTCAGTCACACGCAGGGTGCCGCTGGCCGTGTACCCGGTGGGAGACACATAGTCCACCAGCCATTCGCCCATCATGGCAAAGCCGCTTTGAACGGGTGGGTTGTTCTGCGGCGCAGGTTGGGCGGCGGCTTGCGGCCTGGCCTGTGGCGCTGGATTGGCTGTGGGGTTCGCCATGGGGGCGGCTGCCTGCGGCGCCGTGGAGGCATTCGCATCGCAACCCCACGCGCGTACCTTGCAGCTAGAGCCCCCTTTGGCCCGGCATTCAGACATGGCCCGCGCCTGGGTGTTGGCGCTGGTTGTGCCCGTGCCCCAACCGTAAGCGTTTGAACCTTTGGTCTGGTCCGCGGCGTAGGCACCGCATTGCCCGCTGAAGCGCAGCACCACTGAACAATCAGCCCCACACTCCCGCATGGATCGCTGATCAGCTTGGTCAACACTGGGGTGGTTGAAAGAAAACCCGTACTTTTCACCCTGCAAGGTGTCTATCGCCAGTGAGCCAGCAGCTAGGGCATGGCCGCCGGCCAGTGTCAGCAGCAGCGCCAGAATCTATCGAGAGGCGAGTGTTTTGAAATCAGAAGTCATGGTTTCCCTCCAAGGAAAGTGTTGAAAAATGTCGAGTTCAAGTGGCCAGTGTAAAAAGTTTTTTGCAATCTTTATTACAGATTAACAGGTGAGTAACGTTTGGCGATGGGTGAGATTGAAAAATGATTCCGGTTTCTATTTGTTTGAGTCATTCGATCATTTGACTCACCCCGTAATCACTCACCCCGTATTCCGCAACCCAGCCGCAATCCCATTGATAGAAATATGAATCCCGCGCTGCACCCGCTCATCGGCTTGGCCTGCGCGGTAGCGGCGCACAAGCTCTACCTGTAGGTGGTGCAGGGGGTCGATGTAGGGGAATCGGTGGCGGATGGATCTTTGTAGCGATGCGTTGTCAGCCAGCAGGTGCTTTTCACCGGTGATCAGTGACAGCGCGCTGACGGTGCGGTGCCATTCGGCTTCTATGGCGCTGAAAATCTTTTTGCGCAGTTTGGTGTCTGTTACCAGTTCTGAATAGCGTGACGCCAGAGCCAAATCGCTTTTGGCCAGAACCATGTCCATGTTGCTGAGCAGCGTTCTGAAAAACGGCCATTCTTTGACCATTTTTTGTAGCAGGGCTATGGCTTCTTTGCGCTTGGCGGGTGTGCCGGCCTCTAGCAGCATGCTGTCTACCGCCGAGCCAAAACCGTACCAGCCCGGCAGCGTCAGGCGACACTGGCCCCAACTAAAACCCCAGGGAATGGCGCGAAGATCTTCAATTTTTTGACTGGGTTTGCGACTGGCGGGGCGCGAGCCAATGTTGAGTTCTGCAATTTCGCGTATGGGTGTGGCGCTGAAAAAATATTCGGTGAAGCCGGGCGTGTCGTACACCAAGGCGCGGTAGGCGGCCATGCTGCTGGACGACAGCGCTGCTGCTGACTTTAGAAACGCCTGGGTAGCAGGCTTGGTCGGTTGCAGCAGCGTGGCCTCCAGCGTCGCGGCTACCAGCGTTTCCAGGTTGCGGCGGCCAATCTCGGGGTTGGCGTATTTGGAGCCAATCACTTCGCCTTGCTCAGTCAGGCGGATTTGGCCGCGTACAGTGCCCGGTGGCTGCGCAAGAATCGCCTGGTAACTGGGGCCACCGCCCCGGCCAACCGTGCCGCCCCGGCCATGGAACATGCGCAGTGTGATGCCATGCGAGGCAGCCAGTTCATCAAACAATTCAACCAGGGCAATCTCGGCACGGTACAGCTCCCAGTTGCTGGTAAAAATACCGCCGTCTTTGTTGCTGTCTGAATAGCCGAGCATGATGTCTTGCTCAGCCCCGCTACGTTTAACCAACTGCGCGATGCCGGGCAAGGCGTAGAACTCGCGCATGATGGGTGCGGACTGCGCCAAGTCTTCAATCGTTTCAAACAATGGCACGACGATCAAATCGTTGGTCGCCTTGTTGTCCAGCGTGCCCGCCATCAGGCCGACTTCTTTTTGCAGCAACAGCACTTCGAGCAAGTCGCTCACAGTTTCGGTGTGGCTGATGATGTAGTGGCGAATGGCCTCTTTGCCAAAACGTGACCGTGCGTTGCGTGCCGCCTCAAAAATGGCCAGCTCAGCCTGTGTGTGGGTTGAATATGCAGCGCCAACCACACGCAGTGGCCGCGCATCGTTCAACAAACTTGTCAAGAGTTCGCGTTTGGCGGCCTCATCTAGCGCGGCATAGGCGGGTTCAATGCGGGCTGTGGCCAGCAGCTCGGCCACCACCTCTTCATGTTTGTCAGAACTCTGTCGCAAGTCCACCGTGGCCAGGTGAAAGCCAAACACATCAACCGCGCGAATCAGCGGGTGCAGGCGTTGGGCCACCAGTGCCTCACCGTGGTTGGCCCGCAGTGATGCGGCAATGGTGCGCAGGTCAGCCAAAAACTCTTCAGATTGGGCATAGGCGTTTTGCGGCGCCACGGCGTGGCGCGCAGCGTCACCGCCGGTCAGGGTTTTCAACGTGGCGGCCAGGCGTGCGTACACGCCTGTCAGGGCGCGGCGGTAGGGCTCGTCTTGCCGGTGCTCGTTGGTGTCAGGTGAGCTGTTGGCCAACGCCTGCATGGCCGGGCTGACATCGACCAGCATGGCTGAGAGCGACAGCTCGCCGCCCAAAAAATGCACCTCGGTCAGGTAGTGGCGCAGCGCGACTTCGGCCTGGCGGCTCAGCGCGTAGTTCAGGGTGTCGGCGCTCACATTCGGGTTGCCATCGCGGTCGCCACCTATCCACTGGCCCATGCGCAAAAAACTGTGGACTGGCAAGTTGCCAAGCTCGCGCTCGAGGTTGGCGTACAGCTTGGGTATTTCGCGCAGAAAAGTCGCCTCGTAGTAACTCAAAGCGTTTTCAATTTCGTCCGCTACCGTCAGCTTGGTAAAGCGCAGCAGGCGGGTTTGCCAGAGCTGCATCACACGGGCACGCAGTTGTGCTTCGTTGGCAGCCAGCTCGCGCGGGGTCAGGGCGTCTTTGGCGGCCAGGGCTGGACTGATGGCACTTAGTGCCAAGGCAAGCGCCTTGATGTCGTCGCGGGCTGTAAGCAGTTGCGCAATGCTCCGTTCGGCATCCAGAATACTTTTGCGCTGTACTTCTGTCGGGTGGGCTGTCAGAACTGGCGACACAAAGCTGTGGGCCAGCATATTTGCTACTGTTTTGGGAGCTATTCCCGCCCAACGCAAGCGGGCTAGAGCCACATCAATGCTGCCTTCCTGGGTGTCTCCAGCGCGTTCATGAATGGCACGGCGGCGGATGTGGTGGCGGTCTTCGGCCAGGTTGGCCAGGTGGCTGAAGTAGGTGAAGGCGCGTATCACGCTGACGGTCTGGTCGCCGCTCAAGCCTTTGAGCAATTTTTTAAGTGCTTTGTCTGACTCTACATCCGCATCGCGCCTGAAGGCGACCGACAACTTGCGCACTTGCTCAATCAGCTCGTAGGCCCCTAGGCCTTCTTGTTCACGAATCACATCGCCCAGGATTCTGCCCAGCAGGCGGATGTCTTCTACCAGGGGGCGTTCGTTGTTTTTGGCGGCTTTGTTCGGCATTTTGTAGGGGGTTTGGATTTTTCATCATGCTAGCATTGCCCTCCATCAAAAGATTACAAACGGGTTACGAGTGGCCACAACGCAGCATGCAAAAAAAATCGTGATTGCCACGCGCGAAAGTCGCCTGGCAATTTGGCAGGCCGAACATGTCAAGGCGCTGATTCAAACCCGCCTGGGCTGGCAAGTCGAACTGCTGGGCATGACAACCCTGGGCGACCAGATTCTGGATCGGTCCCTGAGCAAAGTCGGCGGCAAAGGCTTGTTCGTCAAAGAGCTGGAAGTCGCTTTGCAGGAGGGCCGCGCCGACATCGCCGTGCATTCGCTCAAAGATGTGCCGATGGACTTGCCCGAAGGCTTTGCGCTGGCCTGCGTGATGACACGCGAAGACCCGCATGATGCCTTTGTGTCCAACAAATATGCGTCACTTGCTGAGTTGCCCCAAGGCGCTGTGGTGGGGACATCGAGTCTGCGCCGTCTGGTGCTGCTCAAAGCCCTGCGGCTTGACCTGAAAATTGAACCGTTGCGCGGCAACCTGGACACCCGTCTTCGCAAGCTCGACGAAGGCCAGTACGACGCGATTGTGCTGGCGGCAGCCGGGCTCAAACGCCTGGAGATGCCCGAGCGCATCAAAGCCAGCTTTGCCACGACTGACATGCTGCCTGCCGCAGGGCAGGGCGCTTTGGGTATTGAGGTGTGCGCTGACCGTGCCGATTTGCTCGAAGGCCTGAAAACCCTGGCCGACATGCCGACCTGGCTGGCCGTGACGGCAGAGCGAACTGTGTCACGCGCCATGGGCGGCAGTTGCTCCATGCCGCTGGCGGCCTTTACCCGGGGGCCAACGTCGGGTGGTGACAAAGGCATGTTGCTGCAAGCGGCGTGGGGGGATCCAGCCAGTGTTGAAACAGGCAATATCACACCGCTGGTGCATGCCCAGCAAACGGCTTTGGTCAACACGTTTGCCCAGGCCGAGGCGCTGGGCGAAGCGGTGGCTGCGCAACTGCGGGCGGGTGGGGCAGTCTGGGCGACTAACGCCATCGCTTGATGATCCATCGGGTTATCGTCACCCGCCCTGCGCATGACGCGGACAAGTGGGTTGCCCAATTGCAGCAAAGTGGTTTCACAGCCCACGCCTTGCCGCTGATTGAAATTGCAGCGGTGTCCCGCCCTGCAGATGTAGATGCACTCCAACAAGCCTGCAGCGGCTTGGGCAGCTACACGGCCTGCATGTTTGTCAGCAGCAACGCTGTGGCGCACTTTTTCAGTCATTTTAAGGCATCAAATACGGCTTTTGACCAATCAATACGGGCGCAAGCAGCTACTAAAATAGTAGCAAATAAAATACCTGGTCAGACCCGTTTTTTAGCCCCTGGCCCTGGTACAGCCGTCGCTATGCTGGCCGCAGGTGTACCTGCCAGCCAGATTGATGCGCCGCCACCAGACGCGGCGCAGTTCGATTCTGAAGCGCTGTGGCAAGTCATTGGCCAGCGTGACTGGCGCGATGCCAAAGTGCTGATTGTTCGCGGCAAAGGCGATGCGACTGACAGCATGGCTGGCACAGGCCGTGAATGGCTGGCGCAGCAGTGGCTGACAGCGGGCAGCACAGTGGATGTCGTCAGCAGCTACGAGCGCTGTGCGCCGCAACTCACGGCGCAGCAAATTGAACTGGCCAAAGCCGCCAGTCGCGATGGCTCGGTGTGGTTGTTCAGCAGCTCTGAGGCCGTTGCCAACCTGACCAGTCAGCCGGGCTTGAAAAGTATCAACTGGCAAAGCGCACGCGCCATTGCCACCCACCCGCGCATACAGGCGGCGGCTCTGGCAGCAAGTTGGGGTGTTGTACAGCCGTCACGCCCGGCCTTACCAGACATCATGGCTGCACTTGCCTCGATAGAATCAACCCAACCATGAGCGACAACACCACAGAGCCTTTGCCAACCCAGCCTGCGGCAGCACCCGCTACCGCACCTGCTGTTGCGCATGCGTTCATGGTGCCCAAAAAGTTGGCCTACGCGATTGTGGTCATCAGCGCAGCAGCTTTGCTGGTCAGCGGCTTGCTGTGGCAAAAGCTGGGCAACATTCAAGAAGAGCTGGCCAAGCGCAGTCTGGATGCAGGCGCGCAGTCGATTGAGGCGCGTACGCTGGCCAAGGCCGCACAGGACAGCACCCGTGAGTTGGCCGCCCGGCTGGCGCTGCAAGAAAACCGCATCAGTGAAGTGAGTTTGCAGCGCAGCCAGCTGGAAGAGCTGATGCAAAGCCTGTCACGCTCACGCGATGAAAACCTGGTGGTAGACATTGAATCTGCCTTGCGCCTGGCCCAGCAGCAGGCGCAGCTAACTGGCAGTGCTGTGCCACTGATTGCGGCGATGACATCGGCCACGCAGCGCCTGCAACGCGCAGCCCAGCCCCGGCTGAACCCCTTGCAGCGGGCGCTGGCCAAAGACCTGGAGCGCATCAAAGCCGCCAGCCTGACCGATGTGCCGATGCTGATGATCAAAATTGACGAGCTGACTCGCATGGCCGATGATCTGCCTGTTGCCAATGCGATGGTGGTGAATCAGACGGCCAGCAAGAGCACAGCGACTGCTGCACCCGCGTCAGGTGCCAAAGGATCGAATTTGCCCGCCATGCTGGGCTGGTTTGACAGCAAACGCCTTGAGGCTACCGCGCGCGCTGCGATACATGCCGTGCGTGACGAAGCTAGAGCGCTGCTGCGTGTCAGCCGAATTGAGCAGCCCGAGGCGGCGCTGCTGTCGCCCGAGCAATCGTTTTTCTTGCGTGAGAACCTGAAGCTGCGGCTGCTCAATGCGCGGCTGGGTTTGCTGTCCAGACAAACCGACACAGCGCGGGCTGACCTGGCCAGCGCAAGTGCCTGGCTGGGCAAGTATTTTGATCAAAATTCGCGCAAGACCCAGGCCGCCAACCAGTTGTTGCAGCAAATCCAGAGCCAGCTCAAAACCAGCGAGCTGCCGCGCCTGGACGAGACCATGGCTGCGCTGGCCACTGCGGCTGCGGGCAGGTAACAGTAATCATGCGCGCTGCCTTTTGGCTTTTAGCCCTGTTTGCAATTGCTGCGGCAACCGCCTTGTTTGCGGGTAATAACCAGGCCGTCGTCAGCATTTTCTGGCCACCGCACCGCCTGGATGTGTCGTTCAATCTGGCGGTGTTTTTGGGGGTGGGTTTGTTTGTACTGATTTATGTGGCGTTGCGTGCGTTGTCAGCGGTGGTCAATCTGCCTTTGGAGGCCAGGCGCTGGCGAGCCCAGCAAAAAGAGCGCGCAATGTACGGCGCGCTGATGGACGCGCTGGCACATCAGTTGGCTGGGCGCTACATTCGCGCCACCAAGTCAGCACAAAACGCCCTGACACAAGAAAAAAGCCTGGCACGTCTGGCCGATGAATCCGGCCAGGTGCCGGGCTACAGCCCCGCCCGAGCCAGCCAGTTGCAGTCGCTGGCCAACTTGTTGGTGGCTGAAAGTGCCCAAGCTTTGCAAAACAAAGCCCTGCGCGATGAACATTTGCAACTGGCACTGACCAGCTCAGCGCCGCGCCATGCGCAAGAGGTGCGCGAAGGCGTTCAACTGCGTGCTGCCCGCTGGGCGCTTGACGACCGCGACGCCGCCGCCGCACTCGACGCCCTGACGCAACTGCCGCAGGGCGCTACCCGCCGCACGCTGGCTCTGCGCATGAAGCTGCGCGCCACCCGGCAACTGCGGCAAACCGCACAGGCTCTGGAAACCGCTCGCCTTTTGGCCAAGCACCGCGCTTTCTCACCCGCCGCAGCGCAAAGCATTGTGCGCGGCCTGGGGCTGGAGTTGCTGAGTGACGCGCACGACCCGGCGCAGCTGGAGCAAGCCTGGGCCGCCCTGGACGACACCGAACGCGCCATGCCTGAGATTGTCGTACACGCTGCATCGCGCCTGATGGCTTTGCATGGTGATGCAAGTTTGGCGCGCAGCTGGTTGCTGCTGATTTGGGAGCAAACCATGCAGAGCGGCTCAACCATCAGCGACAGTTTGCGCATCAAACTGATTGCCGCGCTGGAGTTGGGCCTGGATTCACTGGATGCCCCCTGGCTGGCGCGGATTGAAGCCTCACAAATCGCCAGACCGCGCGACGCCAATGTGCAGTACCTGGCCGGCATGGCCTGTCTGAGTCGCCAGTTGTGGGGCAAGTCCCGGCAGTTGCTGGCGCTCAGTGTGCTGGGTCTGCAAGACGCTGGCCTGCACCGCAAAGCCTGGCGAGCCCTGGCGGTATTGGCTGAGCAGCGGGGTGACGATGTTGCTGCGGCTGAGGCTTACAAGCAGGCCGCGTTGATTTAGCGCGGCGCTACTGTCCGGTAGCGGTCACGCCGCAAGTCAGCACAATATTGATTTGCCCGCCTGATGGCAAAGCCGGAATCGTGTAGCCTGATTGCAGTGCGACTGCGGGAATGCTGGCTGCGCAACTCGCGCCGCTGGAGCCACTACAGGTAGCCGCTGCCACGCAAGACAAGCCCGGCGCTACCGGGTCGCTGATGACTGCGCCTGATGCATCAGACGGGCCGCCGTTGGCCACTGTGACCGTGTAGGCCGTTGTCCCACCAGCAATCACTGTATTGGTGCCGTTGGTTTTGGTCACACTGATGTTGGCCAGACCCCGGATGCCGTCTGCGTCTGCTTCGCTGTTGTTGGTGAGGTTGTCGTCTGTCATGCCCGCTGCCAATTGCAGATTGACGGTGTTGGTAACAGTGCCATTCAGCGCCGTCACAGACGCAGTGATGGTGAACACCACGGTGGTGTTGATGGGCAAGGTTGGAATGGTCAGGCCTGCACCTTCTACACCCGCAACAGTTGACGAAGCCGGGCAGGCCGCGCCTGCTCCGGTGGCGGCGCAACTGATGGCGGTTTTGTTCAGGCCGGACACGGCGGGATCTTTAACGATGATGCCATCAGCCGGCCCGGGCCCGATGTTGCCGACAGTGATGACATAGGCTGTTGTCGCAAAACTGGCCAGCGTGCTGGTGCTATTGGTTTTGGTCACAAACGGATCGGTGTTGGGCTTGCATTCACGCAGCAGCACCTGGGTGCTGGCAAAGTCGTCGCCCGCGCTGCCGGGTGCAGCGTCCCACAATTGCAGGGTGACAGATGTGGCTGTCGCAGGAAATATGCTTTGCCTCAGCGTCCAGGTGTCTGATGTGCCCGCGCCCTCATTCGGGAAGCTGTTGGACACCAGCGTGAAGGTGGTGGTGGTCAGCACCCGCATCTCGATGGTGGGCAAATCAACGTCGGTACGGCCACGGTTGAGTGCGTTCGATCCGTAGTACAGCCATTCATAGGTGCGACCCGTCACCAGACCCGTGACCACCTGCGACCAGAACCGGTAAGCGCCGCCGGTGTTGTTGCCGTTGTTGTACAGCCAGTTGTTGGCGCTGCCCGCGCTGCGGGCTGGGTCTCCTGGAAACGGTGCCTGCACGACGATATTCGGGCCATAGTTTTTGGGACCGACCTGTATGGCGACTCCCGCATTGGCAGGCTGGGTGTCCACTGCGGCCTGGGTGACGAATGCACCAACCGATGCGGCAGTGTTGGCGTAGTCGCTGTTGGTCAACAGATTGGTCAGTTGTTCTGTTGTGCCCGCCGGGCAGATTTGCGCTGCGCTCACAACGGCTGATGTAGCCAGTGTCACGGCATCGGTGTCAGTGGCGCTGTTGTTGCCGGTGTTGATTTCAATCAAACCCGCAGGAGCAGTGATCGTCACCGTGTTGGTGACTGTGCCACTGGCTGCGGTGATGCTGTTGTTGGCGGTAAAGGTCAGTGTGCTGCCTGCCGGAAAGGTCGGTATCGTTGCGCCCGCCTGAAAGGTGCCGGTACTCAAGCCCACAGGGCAGACCGCTCCGCCCGCACCCGAGCAACTGACACTGACCAGCAGCAGCCCGGTGGTGGCCGGGTCAGCCACCACCGCATTGTTGGCCGCTGACGGCCCGGCATTGGCCACAGTGATGATGTAGGCCGTGACGCCATTGGCAAAAACGCCGGGCACGCCGTTGGTTTTGGTCACACTCAGGTCGGCCGTCGGTGTGCTGATGACGGTGGTGGCGGTGCCGGTGTTATTGCCAGGCGTGGGGTCGGTAAAGCCCGCCGGCACGCTGACGGTGGCGGTGTTGGTGATGCTGCCCGCGCTGATGGCCGTGCTGCTGATGACGATGCTCAGTTCACCGCCACTGGACATGGCCACGCGCGGCAGGTTGATGGCGTTGCCGCTGCCCGCAGCACTGGTGCCGCCAGCCGCAGTGTCGCAATCAGCAACACCTGCCACCACGCTGCAAGACCAGGTGACTGTGCCCAGGGCAGCGGGTACGTTGTCAACAAGGGTGATCGTGCCTGAAATATTGGACGGCCCGCTGTTGGTCACGCTCAGGGTGTACTGCACGGCTTGCCCAATCTCGGCAGTCGCAGGGCCCGATTTGGTCAGACCCAGGTCTGCGGTTGTACCCGCAACACCGGTGATCACAATGTCTTCTTGCGCGCTGGAGCCTGATGCATAGTTGCTGCCGGGCACGGTGTCACCCGCAGCATTGGTGCCGCCCGGCGTGACGGCCGGGTTGGTCACAGCAGTCGCTACCCCACCCGTGGTGCGGGTCGGGTCGGTGTAGTTGATGGTGGCCGGGTTTTGGTAAGTTCCGGCTGTCGCGCCATTCAAACCGATTCTGAATGTCACGGTGACGTTGGCGCCAGGGTTCAGAGTAAAGGCATTGGTCGGGCTGCCGTCCGTGCCAATCGCAACCGTACCTGCGCCAGAAATGGTCATGGGCGACGCTGGCCCTGATGCCCCGGCTGAATAGTTGATGGTGGCCGTTGTGCCGGTCAACTGAAAGGGTGATGACAGGGCGTCTGTGATGGCAATGCCGTAAGCCACGCCAGACAAGCCCGTCGCATTGCTCACATTGATGATGTAAGTGCCCGAGGTGTCGGGCGGCACTGTCAGTGCCGGTGTGCTGGTCAGTTTGTTGACGGTCAGCGTTGGTACGCAGGCATAGCCTTCGCGTGCGCCCACAATGGCGCTGGCTACGATGGTTTGCAGGCTGGCACCGGCCGAACCTGAGGAGGCGCGCATGTTGCCAGAAAAGCCTGCCGCCTTGTCTTCACGCGACAGGCCATTGATGCCGCCGCCCAGTGCCAATGAGCCCACCGTGGCGTTGGCGTACAGCGCGCCACCGCCACCGCCGCCGCCAGGACCCTCACGCTCTCCGCCGCAGCAGCCCCCTTGGTCGCCGTTGGGCGGTGCAAACGCCAGGCTGCCCGTGGTCATGTTGGAGTCGGCACCATCACCGCCGCGCGCTTGAACCGTGATGTTGCTGTGGCCGCTGCCAGCAATCAGCAGCACCGAGCCACCTGCACCGCCGCCGCCGCCCGCGTCGTTAGAGGCATTTGAATCCCAGGCGCGCTGACCGTCAGTGCGCAAAACGCCCGCACCCGTGACCGAACCTGTTCGCACAAGGATGATGCCGCCGCCATTCCCGCCTGCACCGCGCGGCACGGTGCCATTATTCAAACTGCCAGAGCCGCCACCGCCGCCCATAAAAATACGGGTGGCCAACAAAACCCCGTCTTGCGGCGTTCGTGACCCGCCGTAACCTCCCGTGTCATTCAGGGGCGGGGTGTCGGCATGCCAGGTTTGCCCGCCACCCCCACCAGCGCCACCGTTACCCCCGCCGCCGCCCGCAGCGTTGTGCGAGTTGCCACCGCCCCCCGCATTGGCGGGCGCGCCGCGTTGGTAGTTGCCATTGTTGTAGCCCAGGTGCGCGGCACCGTTGTCAAAGCGGGTGGGTGCGGCGTCAGAAAACCGCGTGCCATTGTTATATGTGCCAGCCGTTGAGGTTTGAACATAACGCGGTGTGCCAGCAATGCCTTCGCCTTTGCTGCCGCCATCAGCTGTATTGGCGGCCCTGTAACCTCGCGTGCCACTTGGGAACGTGGAGTTATTAACGCCCTGTTCACCACCCCGAAAACCACGATTCGACGCTTCAATGTGCGGGCCAGCCCCGGTAAAGGTCAATCGCCCGGCCACGTCAATCGCGACCACGCCACCGACCAGGCCGGTCCAGGCCAAGGGCGTGACGGGTGAGCCAGAGGCAATGGTGGCGCTAGGCAACTGCGGCACGCGGATGACTTGGTAAGTCCGGCGTGGTTGCGCCCCACATTTTGCGCATAGGCGTTGGTCAGCGCGGGTGTGAAGGTGATGACATTGCCTGTGGCTGTGGCCACTTGAACATATTCGTAACCGCCGGCCAGGTTGAGCGCGGTGTAACCATTGGCCTGGGAGGCACTGGTGTCGGGCGTAGCGGCTGCGCCTACGTTGTCGCCGTAGCGTTCGTTGTTGGTGGTGTTGATGGCCGCACCCTGCATTTGAATGATCAGCAACTTGTCGCCTACCGTGACCGTGCTGGCAGCGCCTGATGATGCGCCCAGCGTCAGTGTGGTGGCCGCTACTGCAAGATTGCCGTTGCCCTGGTAGTACCGGTTGACGACACCTGCAATCGTGCCCGGCGCGTCTTTGCCGGGTGCTGCGCACACTTGCGCGTGGGCGATGTTGGCCAGCATGACAGCGACAACCAAGAACAAAAATCGCAGTAACTGGTGCAAGGGTAGCTGCATGGGAAATGTCCGGGAATCAAATATCTGGCGAAATGGCAACACTACATAAAACTCTTTTTGATTATCAAGCCTTTACCCTGCTGCCAGACTGCGCTCCAATGGTCAAGCATGACTTTTGTCACAAGCCGGCTAGCAAAAAGCCCGGCCACCATCTCAGGTGTGCCGGGCTTTGGCATGTGACTTTAAAGGTCAGGCTGCGGGCTTTTCAAACGGCAGTTGCATGTCACGCAAATCGCGTTTGGTTTCTACCAGCACCAGCGGGCCTTCAGTTGTTGCCACGACGGGAGGACGCTCGCGCGGCACATGGACTGGCTTTGGCTCTAGAGCGATGGCCGTCTGCGCTTCGGCAATCTTGGCTGAGTCAGAGTTGACCCACTGCAAACCCGAGCTTTGGGCCACCTGAACCAGGTCTTGCATAGGCAGGTCGTAAGACGTGACTTTTGGCAAGCTGGTGGCCACAGGTGCTGCCGCTACTGGCGCAGCAACGGTTGCGACGAGAGCAATTGGCTGAACTGCAGGCGCTATAAATTCAGGAGCTGCTTGCTCCCGTATTTGTTGGGCTGGAGCCTCATTCGGTGCTGAATTTTCACTAAAAACAGGCATTTCAGGACTGTTTTCAGTGCGATCAGCACCGTCGCCACGCTCGCGGCGTTCGCGGCCATAACGGTCGCGGCTGCGGCGTTCGCGCGGTGGGCGTTGCGGGTCGGGCTGATCGCCTTGTGCCGGATTCTCGCTAGGCGCATTTGCATCCAGGCCAGCGGTTTGTGCGGCTGGTGTTGCATCATGCAAGTCCTGACGCTGGCCGCGTGATTCTTCGCGCGGTTCTCCAGCTGATTGACCCTGTGGCTCATCGCGGCGCTCATTGCGGCGACCACGCTCACCACCGCGTTCGCCACGCTCACGGCGCGGGGCTTCCTGGCCACCATCGCTGACAGCGCCGCCCATCGCGGCTGCCATCGCAGCCTTGTTGGCCATCGCAATGTCCTGCTCGGTGGCATCGCCGACTGGACGCGGTTCGGTGTTGCGCTCACCACGTTCACGGCGCGGGCGCTCCTGGCGGCCACCTTCGCGCGGTTCACGTGGTTCACGCGGCGGGCGTGGCTCGCGCTGCTCCTGGCCTTCCATCCGTTGTTCATTGCGTTGCTCGCCGCGCGGCTCTGCACCGCGCTGCTCAGGGCTGCGTTCGCGCCGTTCATTGCTGCGGCCTTCCGGGCGGCCCTCAGGTCGCTGTTCATTGCGCTGCTCAGCACGACCTTCCGGGCGACCCTCTGGACGATCACCGCGCTCATTGCGGCCTCGGCCGCCTCGTCGGCCATCCCGGCCACCGCGCTCGCCCCGGTCGGTACGATCACCGCGTCCATCACCCCGGCCATCACGGCGCGCTTCTGGGCTGCGCTCGTCTTTTTTCACATCGCTGGCAGGTGCGGGTGCTGCTGCTGCTGCTGGCGCTTCACCACCCCCAAACAGGCCTTTGATCCAGCCAAAAAACCCCTTCTCAGCAGGCGCAGCAGCCACGGGTGCTCGCGCTGGGCTTGCTGAAACTGGCACTGGTACTGGCTCGGGTTTTGGTGCGGCAACAGGTGCAGGCGCATCAGGCAACACACCTTTGATGATGGGTTCTTGCTTGTTGTGCTTTTCCTGGCTGCGGCGCGTGACCGTGGTCGGGTCTTCAATGTCGTCGGCCATTTTGTAGCTGGCCTCGATGTTGTCCAGACGCGGGTCATCGTGCTTCAAGCGCTCAAGCCTGTAGTTGGGCGTTTCCAGCGTTTTATTAGGCACGATCAACACATTGATGCGCTGCTTCATTTCAATTTTGCTGATTTCCGAGCGCTTTTCGTTCAGCAGGAAAGCCGCCACATCGACCGGCACCTGGCACAGGACGGACGCCGTGCTGTCTTTGAGGGATTCTTCCTGAATGATCCGCAGAATTTGCAGCGCCGAGCTTTCGGTGTCACGAATGTGGCCAGAGCCACCGCAGCGAGGGCAGGGTATGGATGCGCCTTCGCTCAATGTGGGGCGCAGGCGCTGGCGGCTCATCTCCATCAGGCCAAATTTGCTGATGGTGCCAAACTGCACCCGCGCGCGGTCTTGGCGCAAGGCATCGCGCAAGCGGTTTTCAACATCGCGGCGATTGCGCGACTCTTCCATGTCAATAAAGTCAATCACCACCAGGCCGCCCAGGTCACGCAGGCGCATCTGACGGGCCACTTCATCAGCGGCCTCCAGGTTGGTACGGGTGGCGGTTTCTTCAATGTCGCCGCCTTTGATGGCGCGTGCCGAGTTGACGTCAACCGACACCAGCGCCTCGGTCTGGTCAATCACAATCGCGCCGCCCGATGGCAACTGCACGGTGCGGGCGTAGGCTGATTCGATCTGGTGCTCAATCTGAAAGCGGCTGAACAACGGCGCATCGTCACGGTAACGCTTGACGCGGTGCGCGTGCTCGGGCATCACGTGGTCCATGAACTGCTTGGCCTGTTCGTACACGTCGTCGGTGTCAAACAAAATGTCGCCGATGTCGCTGTTGAAGTAATCACGAATCGCGCGGATGACGAGGCTGGACTCTTGATAAATCAGGAACGCGCCCTTGCCGCCTTTGCCAGCGCCTTCAATCGCGGTCCAGAGCTTGATCAGGTAGTTCAGGTCCCACTGCAATTCAGGCGCGCTGCGGCCAATGCCGGCGGTGCGGGCAATGATGCTGGAGCCGGCCGGGTGTTCCAGCTGGTCCATGTTTTCTTTCAGCTCGGCCCGGTCTTCGCCTTCAATACGGCGGCTCACACCACCGCCGCGCGGGTTGTTGGGCATCAGCACCACATAGCGGCCAGCCAGGGATACAAATGTCGTCAGCGCTGCGCCCTTGTTGCCACGCTCTTCTTTTTCGACCTGAACCATCAGCTCCTGGCCTTCGCGAATCACGTCCTGGATGCGCGCCTGGCTGACTGACACGCCAGCGGCAAAGTAATTGCGTGAGATTTCTTTAAACGGCAAAAAGCCGTGACGGTCTTCACCGTAGTCCACAAAACAGGCTTCCAGTGACGGCTCGACGCGGGTGACGACGGCCTTGTAAATGTTGCCCTTGCGCTGTTCGCGCCCTTCAATTTCAATTTCGTAGTCGAGCAGTTTTTGCCCGTCAACAATCGCCAAACGGCGCTCTTCTGCCTGGGTGGCATTGATCAGCATGCGTTTCATGTGCGTACTCCTTCATCGTTTCAACAGCTCAAAATGAGCCAACGATGCCAAAAGCCGCCGCAGTGCGAACGTGGGGAATTGCCGGAGAGCGTGCAAGCCGACCCACCAACTGAAAAATCAGTCAGGCGAGGGCTTGGAGCGTAGGCGCGTGGATGGGGTGAGCCGGAGTCAAGCCAATAATTGCTACTGATTTAGTAGCTGGTTGCGCCCGTAAAACAAGGGCTGCAGGCCGAAAAGCTTTAAAAATGCCGAAAAGCGGGGCTAAAAAGCACCGCAGGCAAAGGCTTGTCAGGTTGAACAGCGTTGTCATTAAAAGGCTATTGGTCAAAAGACTTTTTCTCACCAAGATCCGCAGGTAGCCTTCGTCAAAAAATGAAGGCTGCCTGCTTGGGTATTCCGTAGTTTGTTTCGCAAAACGTCGGCTAATTTCCAGTGATGGCTCGCTTGAGCGTCTTCACGGGTACTGGCATCGACCTTCCAGCGCTGCTTGGGTTGACCTTTTCAGGCTGTTTTGATGGGCGTGGACTAAACTCCATGCGAATCAACAACTTACAACGTAACGCTAGTGAAACACATTATAGGGGCAGGTACAGACGTTAAGGCGGCGGCAAATCCGGCGGCAACCTTTGTCACGGTTGATGAAGACTACGCCGGTCAGCGACTGGACAATTTTCTGATTCGCCAGCTCAAAGGCGTACCCAAAACCCATGTGTACCGCATCATCCGCAGCGGTGAAGTCCGGGTGAACAAGGGCAGGGCGCAGGCCGATACCCGGGTTGAGACCGGGGACATTGTGCGCTTGCCGCCAGTCCGTACGTCTGAACGGGCTGACCAAAAAGCCGTGGCGATTAGCGCGGCACAAGAAGTCGTGCGCCACGGTGCCATGTCCACCATCGGCGGGTTTGCCCCGGCATCTGAATTCCCCATTTTGTTTGAAGACGACTTTGTCCTGGCGATTGACAAACCGGCAGGCGTGGCCGTCCACGGCGGCAGCGGCGTGAGTTTTGGCGTGATTGAACAGTTGCGCATGGCCCGGCCAGAGGCTGACTTTCTGGAGCTCGTACATCGGCTGGACCGCGAAACCAGCGGTATTTTGCTGATTGCCAAGCGGCGCATGGCTTTAAAACTGCTGCAGGAACAATTCAGGGAGCGTGAAACTGACAAGGTGTATCTGGCGCTGGTCAAAGGCAACTGGCCCGCCAACCAGCGGGTGATTGACAAGGCGTTGCACAAATACGAGGCACCTAACGGTGAACGCCGTGTCAAGGTGGTGGCCAACGACCACCCCGACGGCCTGCGCTCCATCACGCTGGTCAAAGTCAAAAGCACCTTTGCCGACGGACTTTTTACCCTGCTGGAAGTCACCATCAAAACCGGTCGCACCCACCAGATCAGGGTGCATCTGGCCGACGCAGGCTACCCTATTGCAGGGGATGACAAATACGGTGACTTTGACTTGAACAAGGCGCTGCAAAAGTCAAATACTGGCACGCCCAGTTTGAAGCGCATGTTTCTGCACGCCTGGAGTTTGAAATTTAACCACCCCAAGCTGCGCAAAGTGGTGCATTTGCAGGCTGAACTGCCGCCTGAGTTGCAGCAGTTTTTGCCAACCTCGCCGACAATTGCGCCATGACTTCACGCAATTTCGACCGTAAATTTGACATGATTGCCTTCGACTGGGACGGCACACTGTTTGACTCGACCCAAATCATCGTCCGCTGTATTCAGGCCGCTGTCAAAGACGTGGGTGGTACGGTGCCAACGGACGAGGCAGCAGGTTATGTGATTGGCCTTGGGCTGATGCAGGCGCTGGCGCATGCTGCGCCCGATGTGCCGCAAGACAAATACCCGCTGCTCGGCGAGCGTTACCGCTACCACTACCAGTTGCACGCCCATGATCTGAGTTTGTTTGACGGCGTGCTGCCGCTGCTGGCCGCCCTTAAAGCGCGCGGTTATTTGCTGGCCGTGGCCACAGGCAAGTCACGCCACGGGCTGGATGAGGCGCTGCAAACCGTGCAGCTCAAGGGCGTGTTTGATGCGTCCCGAACGGCCGACAAAACCGCTGGCAAGCCTGACCCGAAAATGCTGCACGAGCTGATGGCCGAGCTGGGTACGACGGCCCCACGTACGTTGATGGTGGGCGACACCACGCATGATTTGCAAATGGCGCTCAACGCAGGCTGCCCCAGCCTGGGCGTGAGCTACGGCGCGCATGAATCTGAAGCCTTTACAGCCCTGAAGCCGCTGCACATTGCCCATTCAGTGCAGGACATGCATGACTGGCTCCTGGCAAACGGTTGAAGTTTGTGGACGACTTGCAGCCTCTTTGCAATGCCAGCGACCTGCTTGAAGCTGGTCAAGCCGTGCCGTTTGACGTGGTCTATGCTGGCCAAACCTGCCGGGCATTTGCAGTGCGGTTCAAGGGCACGGCACACGCCTACCTGAACCGCTGCACCCATGTGGCGATGGAACTCGACTGGCAGCCCAACCGGGTGTTTGACGCGACTGGTCAATGGTTGCTATGCGCCAGCCACGGCGCGGCTTACCAGCCAGACACCGGGCAATGCGCAGGCGGGCCCTGCCATGGCGGGCTGGTCAAAATCAGTCTTGTCGACAAAGGCGGCGTGATTTATTGGCAAACGGCTTACAACCTTAAACCGCCAGAGTTTGGATAGCTGTCTAAACTACCCGCATGAACGACTCCAACCGCCCAGAGTATGAAAACAACCCTTTTGATGCCGAAAACGCCTCAAAAAATGGGTCAAATATACCTCCAGACCAATCAATACGGGCGCAAGCAGCTCCTGAAAGTATAGCGAATAACATGTCAAAAAACGACCCGACGCAAACCCCTGGCTGGGAGCGCAACACGCTGGAAAAGCTGGCCTTTGCCTCCCTGAACGAGCAAAAAGCCACGCGCCGCTGGAAAACCTTTGTGCGGCTGTCATGGCTGCTGTTTTTTGTGGTGCTGGTGTGGATGGCGATGCACCGGGGCACACCCGCGACCAGCGCCACGGTAGCGCATACTGCAGTGATTGAAATCAAGGGCGAAATCGCTGACGGCTCAGACGCCAGTGCCGAGTTCATCAACGCTGCCCTGAAAGCCGCGTTTGAAGACGATGGCGCCAAAGCCGTGGTGCTTCTGATCAATTCGCCTGGCGGCAGCCCGGTGCAAGCCGGCATGATGAACGACGAGATTCGTCGCCTCAAAGCCAAACACAAAAAACCGGTGTATGCGGTGGTTGAAGAAACCTGTGCTTCAGCGGCCTACTACATTGCCGTGGCTGCAGACCAGATTTTTGTCAACAAAGCCAGCATTGTTGGCAGCATTGGCGTGCTGATGGACGGCTTTGGTTTTACCGGTTTGATGGACAAGCTGGGCGTAGAACGCCGCCTGCTGACGGCGGGCGAAAACAAAGGCTTTTTAGACCCCTTCAGCGCGCAAACCGAAAAGCAGCGCGCTTTTGCCCAGGCCATGCTGAACCAGATTCATCAGCAGTTCATCAGCGTCGTCAAAGCCGGGCGCGGCCAGCGCCTGAAAGAAACCCCGGAAATGTTCAGCGGCCTGTTCTGGACAGGCCAGCAAGCCATTGAACTGGGCCTGGCTGACCAGTTGGGCGGTCTGGATTTCGTCGCACGCGAGATTGTGAAAACTGAAGAAATCATCGACTACACCCGCCGCGACAACGTGGCTGAACGCCTGGCCAAAAAGTTTGGTGCGGCGGTGGGTGAGGGCGCGATGAAGGCGATGCGGGCGCTGCCTGCGATTCGCTAGGTTTTTAGCGTCCGATACAAAAAACAGTCGGCAAACCCAGTGGTGGAGCAGGTTTGTCTTTTTTCCACTTGTCTGCCGTTGCGCTTTTGTTCCAGGCGGTGTTCAGCGTCAGCCCGCAGCTGATGGCCAGCCTTGTATTGCCTTGCAGGGTTTGCAGCAGCGCCGAGAGCAGTGCCGCATTTCGGTAAGGTGTTTCAATAAAAATCTGTGTTTGACCTGTTTTCAAAGCCAAGCTTTCTAGCGCTTTGATCCGCAGGTTGCGCTCACCACCGTCTTGCGGCAGGTAGCCGACAAAGGCGAAGTTTTGGCCGTTCAGCCCACTGCTCGCCAATGCCAGCATCAGTGACATGGGGCCTGTCAGCGCGACGACTTCAATGCCCAAATCATGCGCAGCCCTTACCACCGATGAGCCGGGGTCGGCAATGGCAGGCATGCCTGCCTCGCTGACCAGGCCCATATCGCGCCCTTCAATTGCGGCAACCAGCATGGGGCGCGCATCAAAGTTGCCGGTGTGGTCGCCCTTTTTATGAACTTCGCGTGGCAGTTCGGTGATTTGCAGCGCTTGTACGGGCTGGCTCAGCGGAACAACCTCACCAACCCGCTTTAAATAGGCGCGGGTGCTTTTTGCGTTTTCACAAACAAAGTGACCCAGGCGAGCGGCAATTTGAAGGGTTTGCAGCGGCATCACGTCTTGAATCGGGGCGAGTTGCTCGCAGCCAAAGTCCAAAGGTGCGGGGAGTAAATAAAGTTTGCCTCTTTGGTCATTGCTCATGATGCTGCCCTGGACGACAGCAGTTCAATGCCTGCAGCTCTGAGCATTTGGCAGGTTCTGATCAAAGGCAGGCCAATCAGCGCAGTGGGGTCATCGCTGTCAATCGAGTCCAGCAGCACAATGCCCAGTCCTTCGCTTTTGGCACTGCCAGCGCAGTCATAGGGTTTTTCCAGTTGCAGGTAGTTTTCAATGTCGTCATCTGTGAGGTTGCGAAACTTCACCCGCACTGCGGCCAGGCTGTGTTGCTCAAAGCCAGTCTCAAGACACACCACCACCACGGCTGTTTGAAATATCACCGTTTGCCCACGCATCTGGCGCAGTTGCGTGACTGCCTTGTCGTGTGTGCCGGGTTTGCCCAGGCACTGACCCTTCAAGTCCGCTACCTGGTCAGAGCCGATGACGACGGCCAGCGGGAATTGAGCCGCAACAGCTCTGGCTTTGGCAAGTGCCAGGCGTTCGGCCAGTGCGCCGGGGGTTTCGTGCGGCAAAGGGGTTTCATCGACGTCTGGCGCGGCCACTTCAAAGGCAATGTTCAGGCGCGCCAGCAGTTCACGTCGGTAACGCGAGGTGGAGCCCAAAACGAGTTGGCGGGTCGGTGTGGTGGGCGTAGCAGCAAAGTTCATGGCCTTGATTCTCTTACACTGACAGCATGACCCGACCCACACAAGTTAGCAGAATGAACATGCAGGCCTTTGCAGAAGCGGGTGTGCCTTTGAATGAAGTGACGCCGCTACAAAATTTGGAGCGGCTTGCACACGAATCTGTTGGCTTGGAGCCTGATTCCATCGTCAATTGGCAAGCTACTCCTGAGTTGCGTGCGGGCAGCACGGGCCAGATGGACATTTGGCTGCATCTGCAAGCCAACACTTCAGTGCCCCTGACCTGTCAGCGTTGTATGGGCGTTGTGCAAACTGATCTTCAAGTTGATCAGTGGTATCGTTTTGTGGCAACAGAAGACATTGCCATGGCTGAGGATGATGCGTCTGACGAAGATTTGCTGGTTTTGACGCCGCAGTTTGACCTGGCTGAAGTCCTGGAGGACGAACTGCTGATGGCTTTGCCGCTGGTGCCGATGCATGACGCTTGCCCAGTGATGCCAGCCTTTAGCGCAGGGCTTATTGACGAGCCGGGCGATCAGGCAGAAAAACCCAATCCGTTTGCGGCTTTGGCACAGTTAAAGAAAAAGTAGTCAGCACCGAGTTCATTTCGCCTGAAGTCTTTGACTTCCCATGCTGCTCTATCCGGGCTATAATCTAAGGCTTCGCGTGCAGACCAAGTGCGCAATTTACTAACTTTTTACCCGTGCAGTGGCCACCTCCACTGTCCGATCAGGAGCACACCATGGCCGTTCAACAGAACAAAAAATCACCTTCCAAGCGCGGCATGCACCGCTCACACAATGCCTTGAACGTTCCAGGCATTGCAGTGGAGTCCACCACTGGTGAGACCCACTTGCGTCACCACATCAGCCCAACTGGCTTTTACCGTGGCCGCAAGGTTCTGAAAACCAAATCTGAAGCGTAATTTACCGCTTCATGAACAAGCCCGCATTCACACTGCGGGCTTTTCTTTTGGTCAACCTTTTATTTCAGACTGTGCCGATCTCCTCATGATCAGGATAGCTGTCGATGCGATGGGCGGGGACTTTGGTCCTGCGGTCACCATTCCAGCCAGTCTGGCTTTCTTGGCGCATCATCCAGATGCTTCTCTGGCTTTGGTGGGTCAGCATGAGGTGCTGCAAAAACACCCGCAATTCGTACAACTCCAGGCCAACGCCCATTGCCAGGTCATTCCTGCTTCTGAGGTCGTCACCATGGACGACCCGATTGAAATTGCTCTGCGCCGCAAGAAAAATTCATCCATGCGGGTCGCCATCAACCAGGTCAAAGACGGCAGCGCCCAGGCGGCGGTGTCGGCGGGCAACACCGGCGCGCTGATGGCGATTGCCAGGTACGTACTCAAAACCATGGACGGCATTGACCGGCCTGCCATCGCCACACAATTGCCCAATGCGAAGGGCGGCGCCACCACCGTGCTTGATTTGGGTGCAAACGTGGATTGCACCGAAGACCACCTGCTGCAATTTGCCGTCATGGGTTCAGCACTGGTCACAGCCATTTCAGACAACCCAGCGCCCAGCGTCGGTTTGCTGAATATCGGTGAAGAGGTGATTAAAGGCAGTGAAGTGATCAAAAAAGCAGGTGATCTGCTGCGATCTGCTGCTAACTCCGGTGATTTGAATTTTTACGGTAATGTTGAAGGCAACGATATTTTCAAAGGCACAACCGACATAGTGGTCTGCGACGGTTTTGTCGGCAATGTCGCTCTTAAAACCACTGAAGGGCTGGCCAGCATGATTGGCACTTTCATGAAGGTTGAGTTTTCACGCAATATTTTTACCAAATTTGCAGCTATCGTTGCTTATCCGGTGTTAACAGCATTTAAAAAGCGGATGGATCATCGGCGTTACAACGGCGCTGCGCTGCTCGGCCTGCAAGGTTTGGTGTTTAAAAGCCATGGCTCGGCAGACGCTTTTGCGTTTGAACGGGCGCTCAACAGAGCCTACGACGCGGCGCGCAACAACCTGCTGGAGCGCGTGCGGGAGCGCATTGCGCACGCCGCGCCCATACTGGCTGCCCAGTCTTTAGAGGCAGACTCGCAAAATTCCAAAGAAGCTGTCGCCAAACCAGTGGCGTTACATTAATTGGTAACTTCATCAACCTGCTTTTTTTGATGGCATCCAACCCAAAATTTTCACGCATCACCGGCACTGGCAGCTATTTGCCGCCCGAGCGATTGACCAACGCTGATTTGGCCCAACGGCTGGCTGATACGGGCGTTGAAACGTCTGACGAATGGATTGTGGCGCGCACCGGCATTCACGCCAGACACTTTGCGGCGCCCGATGCGTCATGCAGTGACCTGGCTTTAGAAGCAGCAAAAAACGCACTGCAAGCCGCTGGCCTGCAGGCCAGTGATATCGACCTCATCATTGTGGCCACGTCCACGCCCGATATGGTGTTCCCGTCGGCTGCCTGCATTTTGCAAAACAAGCTGGGCATGGCCGGTTGCCCGGCTTTTGACATTCAGGCGGTTTGCAGCGGCTTTGTGTATGCGCTGACGGTGGCAGATGCCATGATCAAGTCCGGCACAGCCACCAAGGCGCTGGTTGTTGGTGCTGAGGTCTTCTCCCGTATTCTGGATTTTTCAGACCGCACCACCTGTGTGTTGTTCGGTGACGGCGCGGGCGCTGTGGTGCTTGAGGCGTCAGACACGCCGGGCATTTTGGCCAGCGACTTGCATGCCGATGGCAAGCACGTCGGCATCTTGTGCGTGCCAGGCAATGTGTCTGGCGGCAAAGTCATCGGTGACGCGCTCTTGAAAATGGACGGCCAGGCAGTGTTCAAACTGGCGGTGGGGGTGCTTGAAAGTTCGGCTCGCGCGACGCTGGCCAAGGCCAACATGCTAGAGGCCGATATTGACTGGCTGATTCCGCACCAGGCCAACATCCGCATCATGCAAAGCACCGCCAAAAAGCTCAAGCTGCCGCTTGAAAAACTCATCGTCACGGTAGACCAGCATGGCAACACCTCAGCAGCGTCCATTCCGCTGGCACTCGATGTGTCGGTGCGCAGCGGCAAAATCAAAAAAGGTGACACCCTGATGCTCGAAGGCGTGGGCGGTGGGTTTACCTGGGGTGCAGTGCTTCTTAACTATTAAGAAGGCTCTCGTATGAACGCGCGACACCGCAACCTTCTTTTTGCGGGTTTGATGCTCATCGCTTTTGCAGCGGCGGGCTATAAAGTTTTCAGCCGCGAGCCAGCTTCGACTTTTGCTGTATCGGCTACCAAAACATCTCCGATTTCGAGCAAGCCGGACTCCACAGGTCAACCATCCCAGATTCAATCACAATTCGTCTCCAGCCATCCCGGCCAGGCGGTGCATGCGCCTTCTGTTGTTGAGCTGAAGGATGGCAGTTTGCGGGCGGTGTGGTTTTCAGGCTCGCGTGAAGGCGCGGGTGATGTGACCATTCAAACCGCCGTATTCAACAACCACAGCAGCCAGCGCTGGGGGACTGAGTCCAGCCTGTTTGACCGGGCCCAACTCCAGCGCGGGCTTTGGCGTTACGTTAAAAAAATTGGCAATCCGGTGATCGCCCGTGCGCCTGACGGCTCGCTGCATTTATGGATGGTCAATGTGTCGCTGGGCGGCTGGGCCGGCAGCGCCATCACCTGGTCACGCTCTGTAGATGATGGTTCAACCTGGAGCACACCCAAGCGCCTGGTCACCTCGCCTTTTTTAAACATCAGCACGCTGGTCAAGGCTGCACCTGTCGCCATGGCAAATGGCCAAATCAGCCTGCCTGTCTACCATGAGTTCATCGCCAAGTTTGCTGAAGTGCTGCGCATTGATGCAAGCGGGCGTGTGCTCGACAAGGTGCGTATCCCCGGTAGCCAAACCAGCTTGCAGCCGGTGGTGCTGGCCGGCAGCGCGCAAACCGCGCAGGCTTTGATGCGTGCAACGCAGGGCGGCCGGGTGATGAGCAGTACCACACAAGATGCCGGGCAAACCTGGTCTGTCGCCTCGCCCGTTGCCTTGCCCAATCCCAATTCAGCGCTGGCTGGCGCTGTGTTGCAAGACGGCTCACGCTGGCTGGCGCTCAACCCCACCACGCAGGGGCGTGAAAAGCTGGCGTTGATCAGACTGGGCGATGCGGCTAACAAAGAGATGCTTGTTGAGCCACCGATCCAAAATAGAGAAATGACCAGTCCACTGAGCCGTGAGGATTATGCAACTGTTCTGGGTGCAGAGCTCAAGTCAAAAGGGGTAACAGATACTGACATTCCCGCCTACGTGGCCAGCGCCCAAAGACAGCTTTGCACAGGCGCAAGCTGCGCGCAAGAGTTTTCATACCCTTTTTTGCTGCAATCCCGCGATGGCGCTTTGCACCTGGTCTATACCTGGCACAGAACCCGTATCAAGCATGTTCGTCTTGATCTTTCCGCCATACACAGTAACAAGGCGCAGGCTCATGATCGCCCTAACTGATGTGTTTGCCGTGGCTGGTGTTTCGCTGGCCTTGTGCGCCGGCGCGTTGAGTTTGCGACGTTTTGGGCGGCATAAAAATTTTGCGTTGTCGCTTTGGGTAAAGGGCTTGCTTTTAGCGCTATTCATCGCGTTGCTCATTCCCAAGTCTGGCGCAAATATCCCGCTGGCCGCGTTTTTTCGAGGCTTTACAGGCGATTTCAGCATCACCTTGCTGGCCTTGAGTTTTTTGAGTTTGTGCCATCGCCTGTTTGGTACAGCGGCTGTCAACAAGCGAGAACTCAAAGTGCTGATGGTTCTGGTCTTTGCTGGCGCACTGTTGTTGTATCCCACCGCGTTAGGGTTGCGCAACTGGGATGCGTACCGTCTGGGTTGGGGCTCGTGGTGGTTCTTGGCAGCATTGCTTTTGATGTGCGTTGCCAGCTTATGGGCGCAAGTCTATGTAGTTCCTTCATTGACTGCGCTTGCTTTGCTGGCCTGGAGTTTTGGGTTGATGGAATCAGGCAATCTGTGGGACTATTTGCTGGATCCCTGGTTGTCGGCGTTTGCATTTGCTTATGTCGTCATCAAGGTCTTTATAAAATGCACTCAGTTTATTTTCAGACGTGTTGCCAACAGGAGTCCTCATTGAAACCATTCGCTTTTGTTTTTCCAGGTCAGGGCTCGCAGTCTGTGGGCATGCTGGACGCTTGGGGTGATCATCCGGTGGTGCTGCAAACTCTTCAAGAATCCTCTGAAGCCCTGGGTCAGGATGTGGGCCGATTGATCAAAGACAGCCCTAAAGAAGATTTGGCACTGACCACCAACACTCAGCCCGTCATGCTGGTCGCAGGTGTGGCCGCTTATCGGGTGTGGTTGGCTGAGGTGGGTGTGGTGCCGGCTTATGTGGCTGGGCATTCGTTGGGCGAATACGCAGCACTGGTCGCCAGTGGTGCGCTCACTTTGACTCAAGCCGCGCCACTGGTGCGCTTCAGGGCGCAGGCCATGCAGGATGCGGTGCCGGTGGGCACGGGTGCAATGGCCGCCATACTGGGCTTGGATGCTCCCAAAATAGTAGCTGTTTGCGCCCGTATTTCGGGGGCTGCAGCCGAATTTGATCTAAAAATTACCGATATTGTTGAGGCGGTTAACTTCAATGACCCGATGCAAACTGTGATCGCTGGCAGCAAGGCGGCGGTTGACAAAGCTTGTGAGCTGCTCAAAACCGAAGGTGCCAAGCGTGCCTTGCTGCTACAGGTTTCAGCGCCGTTTCATTCCAGCCTGATGAAGCCTGCCGCAGACAAGCTGAAAGAAAAACTGGCTGACACTACCTTTGCACCGATGCAGATTCCGCTCATCAACAACATCGACGTCGCCATTGAAACGGACGTTGCGCGCATCCGCGATGCCTTGTACCGCCAGGCCTTCGGCGCGGTGCGCTGGGTCGAATGTGTACACGCCATTAAGGCGCACGGTGTCAGTCACATCATTGAATGTGGACCGGGCAAAGTGCTCGCTGGCCTGGTCAAGCGGATTGATGCCGAATTGACGGGTGCGCCGCTGTTTGACCCTGCCTCCATGATCCAAGTGAAAGAAATGTTGCTATGAGCGAGACGAAATATGAAGGTCAGATTGCCCTGGTCACAGGCGCCACACGCGGCATAGGCGCTGCCATTTCCCTGGGATTGGCTAAAAAAGGTGTGAAAGTCATAGGCACGGCAACCAGCGATGAAGGCGCGGCCAAAATCAGCCTGGCGCTGGCGGCTTACCCGGGCTGCGCTGGCAAAAATCTCAATGTGACTGACGGCGTAGCCGCCGAGGCCATCATTGACGGCATTGTCAAAGAACACGGCGGCTTGCATGTGCTGGTCAACAACGCTGGCATCACCCGCGACATGCTGGCCATGCGCCTGAAAGACGACGACTGGGATGCAGTCATTGACACCAATCTGAAAGCCGTTTTCCGCATGAGCCGCGCCGTCATGCGCACCATGATGAAGCAGCGCTATGGCCGCATCGTCAACATCACGTCGGTGGTTGGCAGTCTGGGCAACGCCGGGCAAGCCAATTACGCAGCAGCCAAGGCCGGTGTGGCCGGCATGACGCGGGCGCTGGCTCGCGAGCTCGGCTCACGCAACATCACAGTCAATTGCATTGCGCCAGGTTTTATTCAAACTGACATGACGGGCAGCTTGACTGAAGATCAGCAAAAAATGCTGCTGGCTCAAATTCCGCTGGGCCACCTGGGCAAGCCGCAAGACGTGGCACATGCCGTCGCCTTTGTAGCCAGCCCGCATGCGTCGTACATCACGGGCCAGGAAATACATGTCAACGGCGGCATGTACATGTAACTTTGCTGTGCTAAAAACCTTTAAACTGGCGTTGGCTTTTATCCGTCCAGCCCAAGGCTTAGAGAATCTGCTCTAACGCGCTAAAATTACGGATTAATTTACTACCCCTTGGGCGGAACTATGAGCGATATCGAAGCACGTGTTAAAAAAATCATTGCTGAGCAACTCGGCGTTGAAGAAGGTCAAGTCACCAGCGAGAAGGCCTTTGTGGCTGATCTGGGCGCTGACTCTCTAGATACGGTGGAACTGGTCATGGCACTCGAAGACGAGTTTGGCATTGAAATTCCAGACGAAGAGGCGGAAAAAATCACCACCGTGCAAAACGCGATTGATTACGCCAACACGCACCAAAAAGCGTAAGCTGTCATTTTCTTACCCGTTTAAAAAGCCCCAGCCGGGGCTTTTTTGCAATCTTTTCAGCTGTACTTTGAGGATGTGTGCATGAGTCGTCGCCGCGTAGTCGTGACTGGTCTGGGCTGTGTCAGCCCGGTAGGTAACACCGTTCTTGAGAACTGGTCCAATTTGTTGGCTGGTCAGTCGGGCATTGACCTGATCACCAAATTTGATGCGACCAACTTTGCCTGCAAAATTGCTGGCGAGGTCAAAGGCTTTGCCATTGGGGACTACATCCCCGAAAAAGAAGCCCGCCACATGGACACTTTCATCCACTACGGTCTGGCAGCGGCCTGCCAGGCGGTGCTGGACAGCGGCCTGAAAACAGGCGACGCACTGAGTGAAGAGGACGCGGTACGCATTGGCTGCGTGATTGGCTCGGGCATTGGCGGCCTGCCACTGATTGAAAACACGCACACCGAGCTGACCAACCGTGGCCCGCGCCGCATTACCCCGTTTTTTGTGCCCGGCTCCATCACCAACATGATTGCCGGCCATGTCTCGATGAAGTTTGGCTTTAAAGGCCCCAACATTGCCATCGTCACAGCGTGTACCACCGGCTTGCATTGCATTGGCGATGCAGGCAGGATGATCGAATACGGCGACGCCGATGTGATGATTGCTGGCGGCTCTGAAGCCACGGTTTCGCCGCTTGGCATTGGCGGCTTTGCCGCTATGCGGGCGCTCTCGACCCGCAATGACGACCCCAAAACCGCCAGCCGCCCCTGGGACAAAGACCGCGATGGTTTTGTACTGGGTGAGGGCGCAGGCATGATGGTGCTGGAAGAATACGAACATGCCAAATCGCGTGGCGCCAAAATTTACGCCGAGCTGGCAGGTTTTGGCATGAGTGCTGATGCCGGTCACATTACAGCGCCCAATATGGACGGCCCGCGCCGCGCGATGCTGAGCGCCCTCAACAATGCGGGGCTCAATGCTGATGCGGTGAATTACCTTAATGCGCACGGCACATCCACACCGCTGGGCGACATCAACGAAACCAACGCCATCAAGGCGGCGTTTGGTGAGCACGTCAAAAAAATGGTCGTTAGTTCGACCAAGTCCATGACCGGGCATTTACTGGGCGGCGCTGGTGGTATTGAATCGGTCTACACCGTGCTGGCTTTGCACCATCAAAAAATCCCACCCACCATTAACATCTTTAACCAGGATGCAGAATGCGACCTGGACTTTTGCGCCAACACCGCGCGCGATGCAAAAATTGACGTGGCCGTCAAAAACAATTTCGGTTTTGGTGGTACCAATGGCACGCTGGTTTTCAAGCGTGCCTGACGCTAAGCCAGCCTCACTTTGAGCCAGCATAACGCCCCTGCAGTGACCTACCCGCTGGGGCGTTCGCACTGGCAAGCCTGGGTTTTGTTGAGTTTGTGGCTGGCTGCTTTGCTGGTGGTTGGTGTCTGGGTTGCGACCAGTCAATCAATTGGCGGGCGGCAATGCCTGGGTTTGGCGGTGGTGGTAGGTGTTGGTTTGGCAGCTTTACATGGCTGGAAGCACTCGCCTGTCGGGCAGCTTGCCTGGGACGGTCAGGTCTGGCGCTGGGAAGGCCCGGGCTACCAGTCGGGGGTTGCTGAATACGAGCTGTCGGCAACGCTTGATTTTCAAAACCTGATGCTGCTGCGGATTGAAAACCAGGCGCATGCCAAGCTTTGGCTTTGGGCTGAACGCCGGGCTTTGCCCATGCGCTGGCTGGATTTGCGCCGCGCGGTGTATTCGCCGCATCGCTCGGCGGGCAGCGTGGTCAGCCCGGTATGAATCAAGAGCCTGTTCAGCCTATGGAAGTCAAAGCGATTGACAGCGATGCCCCGTTGGTGGCACGTGCTGTGGCAGGTGACCAAAAGGCTTTCGAGCTGCTGGTCATCAAGTACCAGCGCCGCATTCAACGGCTGATTGGCCGCATGGTGCGTGATGTTGATCTGGTTGAAGACATTGCCCAGGAAACCTTTATCCGGGCTTACCGGGCGCTGGCGCAATTCAGAGGCGATGCGCAGTTTTACACCTGGCTGTACCGCATCGCCGTGAACACGGCCAAAAAGTCCTTGATGGATTTGAAGCGCAACCCAACTGTTTCAGAAAATTCTTTCAAATCTGACGATGACGATGAAACTTCCCCCCTTGAAAACGAACTAACAAGTTCAGAGACGCCTGATGCAGTGTTGGCGAGCAAGGAAATAGCGCTAATCATCAACACTGCGCTGGAGGCTTTGCCTGAAGAGTTGCGTCAAGCCATCACGCTGCGCGAGATTGAAGGTTTGAGCTATGAAGAAATATCTGAAGCCATGAATTGCCCAATCGGAACGGTTCGATCGCGTATTTTCAGGGCGCGTGAAGCGATATCGCTCAAGGTCAAGCCCCTGCTTGAAAACCAGAGTGGCAAGCGCTGGTAAGAAAATTAGAAACCGAATTTTAAAAAGTACCGCACCATCATGACGACCCTTGAATCTTCTTCTGAACTGCTGTCAGCACTGACTGATGGCGAGTTGGGTGCTGGCACTGCTGCTGATATGCAAGACGTTTTTGACTCCCATGCTTTGCACCGCGACTGGAACAGTTACCAGGTAATTGGCCAAGTGCTAAGGGGTGGGGCTTCGTCTTCAATAAGTGCTGACCCTGCCTTCTTGCAGCGTTTGAACATGCGTCTTGCCAATGAAAAAGTAGCGCCTGCGTTGCTGGTTACGCCTGGTCATGGCTCAATGGCCTTGCCCAACCAGCCAGCGGCCAACGAGTCCGTGTTTCGCTGGAAACTGGTGGCCGGTTTTGCGTCTCTGGCCGCAACTCTGGTAGTTGCCTGGAGCTTTGTTGGGTTGCCTGCAGCACCGACAGGTGCGCAGCTTGCGCAAAACCCGCTTTCCGAACAGGTGGTTGTGGTGTCCCCCCAAGGCCCGATGGTGCGCGATGCGCGGCTTGAAGAACTGATGGCGGCTCACAAGCAGCTCGGCGGCTCATCGCTTCAAGCGCCTTCAGGCTTTTTGCGCAATGCGGGCTTTGAAAACTCCCAGAGCAGCAGGCGCTGATTTGCCACCAAACAGCCTCAAAACGCTCTGAAACACCATGAATTTAAAGCATTTTAGCCTTCTAGCCCTTTATTTATGGGCGCAAGCCGCTACTAATTTAGTAGCGGCTCAAACCCAATCCCCAGCATCTCCACCGGCTGTGACGCACTCTGCCAACGCCGGTGCTGCGACAACAGAGCCGAAAAGCATCAATGACTGGTTGCTGCGTTTGCACGAAGCATCCAAGCGGCGCAGCTACATCGGCACGTATGTGGTGTCATCGGGTGGCCAAATGCAAAGCGCCAAAATCTGGCATGTGTGCGAAGGCACGCAACAGGTAGAGCGGGTTGAAAGTCTGACGGGCGCGCCCCGCTCCAGTTTCAGGCACAACGACAAAGTCGTGACCTTCATGCCTGAGCAAAAAGTGGTGCGCAGCCAAAAGCGTGAAGTGATGGGAAGCTTTCCTGAACTGGTTCAGTCTTCTGACAACCGGATTGCCGAGTTTTACAAACTCAAGGCCGAAGGTGTTGAGCGAATCGCCGGACTGGAATCAGACGTGGTACTGCTCGTGCCCAAAGACAGCATGCGCTTTGGCTACCGTGTCTGGACTGAGCAGAAAAAAGGCCTGGTGGTCAAGCTGCAAACGCTTGACCTGGACGGCCGCGTGCTGGAGCAGGCCGCGTTTTCCGAGTTGCAACTCGATGCGCCTGTCAAGATGGACAAGCTCCTGCAAATGATGGGCAAGGTTGACGGCTATCGCGTTGAAGAATCCGCACTCGTCAAAACCACGGCTAGCGCTGAAGGCTGGCGTTTGTCTGCGCCCGTGGCAGGTTTTAAACCCATGAGCTGCTACAAGCGCCCTCTTTCAGGTGCCTCAGCGGGTGCGGCTGGCGATGAGCCGATGCAGTGGGTTTTCTCTGATGGCCTGGCCTCGGTCTCGCTTTTCGTTGAACCTTTTGACCGCCAGCGACACAACAAAGAGTCGGGCATGTCGATGGGCGCAACCCACACCATCACGCGCCAGCTCGGCAGCTACTGGCTGACCGCCATGGGCGAGGTGCCGATGAGCACCCTCAAACAGTTTGCCAGCGGGCTTGAGCGGAAAAAATAATTGCTTTGAATTTTTAACGAGGTCAATGATGTTTGCTTTCATGAATAAACCATGGCGTGTGCTCTCAGTTGCCAGCCTGCTGGCGGTGTTTGCAACTGCCGGCTTGCTGCCTGCTACGCCAGCGTCGGCACAAAACCGCACCCTGCCTGACTTTACCGACTTGGTCGAGCAGGTCAGCCCGTCGGTGGTTAACATCCGCACTTCTGAAAAAGCCAAGGCGACTGCTGCAGGCGGTGGTGTTGACGAGCAGATGCTGGAGTTTTTCAGGCGCTTTGGCATTCCTGTGCCGCCCAATTTGCCGCGCGGCCCGCGCACAGACCGGGCGCCGCAAGAAGAAGCCCAGCCGCGCGGCGTGGGTTCAGGTTTTATCCTGACGTCAGACGGCTACATCATGACCAACGCGCATGTGGTGGAAGGTGCTGACGAGGTGATCGTCACCTTGACTGACAACCGCGAGTACAAGGCCAAAATCGTGGGTTCACCTGACAAGCGCACCGATGTGGCGGTGGTGAAGATTGAAGCCACCGGTTTGCCGGCCGTCAAGATTGGTGATGTCAGCCGCCTGAAGGTTGGTGAATGGGTGATGGCCATCGGCTCTCCGTTTGGTCTTGAAAATACAGTGACTGCAGGCATCGTCAGCGCCAAGCAGCGCGACACGGGTGACTACCTGCCTTTCATCCAGACCGATGTGGCGATCAATCCCGGCAACTCTGGCGGCCCGCTGATCAATATGCGCGGCGAAGTGGTCGGCATCAACAGCCAGATTTACTCTCGCTCTGGTGGTTTTCAGGGCATTTCGTTTGCCATCCCGATTGATGAAGCTGCGCGGGTGTCAGACCAGTTGCGCACCACTGGCAAAGTCACACGTGGCCGCATTGGCGTGCAGATTGACCAGGTCAGCAAAGAGGTGGCCGAGTCGATTGGCCTGGGCAAGGCGCAGGGCGCACTGGTGCGTGGTGTAGAAGCAGGCGCGCCTGCCGACAAGGCCGGCATTGAGGCGGGCGACATCATTACAAAATTTGATGGCAAGCAAATTGAAAAATCTACCGATCTGCCGCGTCTGGTGGGCAACGTCAAGCCAGGTACCAAATCAGTGGTAACTGTTTTCAGGCGCGGCACCACCCGCGATTTTTCAGTTGTCGTGGCTGAAATCGAAGCAGAAAAACCTGCACGCAAAGCGTCGGGCCCTGAGCCCAAGCCTCCCGTGGTAGGCCCTGCGCAAGTGCTCGGCCTGGCGGTCAGTGACATCACCGATGCACAAAAGAAAGAACTCAAAATCAAAGGCGGCGTGAAGGTTGATACCGTTGAAGGCGCAGCCGCCAGAGCAGGCCTGCGCGAAGGCGACGTCATCATTGCGATTGCCAACACGGAGATCACCAACGCCAAAGAGTTTGAAGCTGCATTGGCCAAACTCGATAAAAGCAAAGCTGTGAATGTGCTGCTCAGGCGCGGTGAGCTGGCTCAATATGTGTTGATTCGCCCCGCACGTTGATGCTGTTGAATCTGCTGTAGCGCTTTTGCAGCTCATTTTCAGGCTTAAAAACCACCCCCAATCCCTACCGGGCTTGGGGGTTTTTATTGAAATAAAAAAATATTTTCCGTTTGGCTAAAGTGATAATTGTTGGCGATCACTAACAAGTGACAAGACAAATCATCGGTTTTGGTTGTAATGATCTGTAGTATTTCAATATTTCGAATATATCAAACCTACTAAAATCAAGCATTCGTTGTTATTTTGAGTTATCACCTGTTGATCCACAGATCGCCCACAAGTTGTCCATAGTCATTCCATTGAAATTGTGAATAACTTGTGGATAAAATTCATGTTGCTACCTTGCAACGACAAAAATATGGCTGTTTTGGGGCTGTTCGCTGCCGGCTTTTTGCCTACAATGAAGTTCCAACATAGCAGTTGCTATAGATTGTTGGTTCAGGGCGCGTCGCAAACCGACGCGCCCTTTTTTATGTTTCATCGCCAATGGCTATACCGCTGTTCGCAATACTTTCAAGCACTTAGGCGTTCTCGTTGATGAATCACATCAGAAATTTTTCGATCATTGCGCACATTGATCATGGCAAGTCCACGCTTGCAGACAGACTCATTCAACGTTGCGGCGGTTTGCAGGACAGAGAAATGAGCGCGCAAGTTCTTGACTCGATGGATATCGAAAAAGAGCGTGGGATAACCATCAAGGCGCAGACAGCTGCGCTTAAATACAAGGCACTCGATGGTCAAATTTACAACCTCAATTTGATCGATACGCCAGGTCATGTGGACTTTTCGTACGAAGTGAGCCGATCTCTGTCAGCCTGTGAAGGCGCGCTGCTGGTGGTCGATGCATCGCAGGGTGTTGAGGCGCAAACAGTGGCCAACTGCTACACCGCACTGGACCTGAAAGTAGAAGTTGTCCCAGTGCTCAACAAAATGGACTTGCCACAAGCCGACCCGGACAACGCCAAACAGGAAATTGAAGAAGTCATCGGCATTGATGCGACCGATGCGATTCCGTGCAGCGCCAAAACCGGTATGGGCATCGACGAGATTCTTGAAGCGGTGGTGGCACGCATTCCGCCACCCAAAGGCAACCCCGATGCTGCATTGCGAGCCATGATCATCGACAGCTGGTATGACGCCTATGTGGGCGTGGTGATGCTGGTGCGTGTGGTTGATGGCCGTCTGGTCAAAGGCGACCGCATCAAATTGATGGCCAGCGAGGCCATGTACAACGCCGAGCAACTGGGCGTGTTCACCCCGCACAACGAGCCGCGCCCGTCGCTGGAGGCGGGCGAGGTGGGTTTTGTGATTGCTGGCATCAAGGAACTGCAAGCCGCGCGGGTGGGTGACACCATCACACGCATCAAGGCGGGCAGTGGTGGGCTGACATACACCGCAACCGAGGCGCTGCCTGGTTTCAAGGAAATTCAACCTGCGGTGTTTGCTGGTTTGTACCCGTCAGAAGCCAGCGAATACGAGTCCCTGCGCGACGCGCTGGAAAAACTCAAGCTCAACGACGCATCGCTTCACTATGAACCCGAGGTCAGCGAAGCGCTTGGCTTCGGCTTCAGGTGCGGCTTTTTGGGTCTGCTGCACATGGAAATTGTGCAAGAGCGCCTGGAGCGCGAGTTTGACCAGGACTTGATTACCACCGCACCGAGCGTTGTGTATGAGGTGCTTCAAGCTGATGGCACGGTCATCAAGGTCGAGAACCCATCGAAGATACCCGACGCCGGGCGCGTCAATGAAATTCGCGAACCCATCGTCACCGTGCATTTGTACATGCCGCAAGACTATGTGGGCGCGGTGATGACCCTGGCCAACCAGAAGCGCGGCGTGCAGCTCAACATGGCCTACCACGGCAAGCAGGTCATGCTGACCTATGAAATGCCGCTGGGCGAGATCGTGCTGGACTTTTTTGACAAGCTCAAATCTGTGTCACGAGGCTATGCGTCGATGGACTACACCTTCAAAGAGTTCCGCGCGTCCGACGTGGTCAAGGTTGATATTTTGCTGAATGGCGAAAAGGTGGATGCACTGTCCATCATTGTTCACCGCAGCCAGTCGGCGTACAGGGGCAGGGCGGTGGTGGCCAAAATGCGTGAGATCATTTCACGCCAGCAGTTTGACGTTGCCATCCAGGCGGCCATTGGTGCCAACATCATTGCGCGTGAGACAATCAAGGCGCTGCGCAAAAACGTGATTGCCAAGTGCTACGGCGGCGATATTTCACGCAAGCGCAAGCTCCTTGAAAAACAAAAAGCGGGTAAAAAACGCATGAAACAAATCGGGTCTGTCGAAGTGCCGCAAGAGGCCTTCCTCGCAATTCTCCAGGTAGAAGATTAATGTCCACAGCGATCACAAAATCAATGAGCGCCATCACCGCAGTCGTCCTGGCAGTGTTTGTTGGCTACGGTGCGTCGTGGTACTTTGGCCTGGTGGACGGCAACTTTTCACTCTTGCTGTTTTTGGCGGCAGTGGTCACCGGCATTTACTGGCTGGCCGAGCGCTTTTACTTTTTACCTCAGCGTTACAAAGATGTTGAGGCGCTTGAAGAAGCAACCGCCAAGCGCCATGCTGAGCTGCTTGATAAAGGCATCACCAAAGTCGATACAGACATTAATGAGGCCAAAACCCGCCTCATCATGCAGCCTTGGTGGCTGGACTGGACGGCGGGTCTGTTCCCCGTCATCATTGTGGTGTTTTTGTTGCGTTCGTTTTTGTTTGAACCGTTCAAAATCCCCTCGGGCTCCATGATCCCCACGCTAATGATCAACGACCTGATCCTGGTTAACAAATTTCATTACGGTGTGCGCCTGCCCGTCATCAACAAAAAGGTGCTCGACAACAACAGCCCGCAGCACGGCGACGTGATGGTGTTTCGCTATCCGCCCAAGCCCAGTCTGGACTACATCAAACGGGTGGTGGGTGTGCCCGGCGACGAGGTGGCCTACCTGAACAAGAAGTTGACCATCAATGGCAAGCCTTTGACCAAATCAGCCTTGCCGGATTTTTTTGACGAAGACACCCTGCGCTATTCAAAGCAGTTTGAAGAAACCACCACAACCGGCAAAAAATACCGCCTGCTCAATGATGACGACAGGCCAGCCTTCATCCCGGGCACTGAAGACTTTCCCGACAAGCAAAATTGCCGTTACAGTAGCGAAGGTGTGGTTTGCAAGGTGCCTGCTGGCCACTACTTCATGATGGGTGACAACCGCGATAATTCACTGGATTCCCGTTACTGGGGCTTTGTGCCAGAAAAAAATATTGTCGGCAAGGCGTTTTTTGTCTGGATGAATTTCGGCAATCTGAAGCGCATTGGTTCGTTCGATTGATGTCGTTTTATTTGAGATATCAGCTAAAGCAGGAGAAGCATATGAACAGTTCTAAAAACAAACAGCGTGGCGCTTCATTGATTGGCATTTTGTTTGTCGGTGGCGTACTGGTTTTTGGCGGTATCGTTTTGGCTCAGGTTGCGCCTACTTATTCTGAATACCGCCTCATCGGTAAAACCATCGACAAGGTCAAGGGCGCGAGTACGCCCGCTGAAGTACGCAGCAACTTTGACAAGACCGCTCAAATTGATGACATCAAATCCATCACGGGCAAAGACCTGGAGTTCACCCAGGAAGGCACCAAAACGGTGATCTCTTTCGCTTACACCAAAGAAATTCACTTGGCCGGCCCAGCGTATTTGCTGATGAAGTACGCGGGCCGTTCTAACTAAGTGCGTGCAGGAGCTGCCTTAAGCCCGAACCTGCTGGCGCTGCAAACGCGCCTGGCGCATGTGTTCACCAACCCCCAATTGCTGGTGCAGGCGCTCACGCACCGCAGTTTTTCATCCGACCACAACGAGCGCATTGAGTTTTTGGGTGACTCCGTATTGAACCTGGCTGTCGCTGGCTTGTTATACGAGCGCCTGGGCGAACTGCCCGAAGGCGACTTGTCACGCGCCCGAGCCAACCTTGTCAAGCAGGAAACACTGCACCAGGTCGCCGTCTCTCTGGGCTTGCCCAGCCTGCTGCGTCTGGGCGAGGGTGAGGCCAAGTCGGGCGGTCAAAAACGCCCCTCCATCCTGGCAGATGCGCTTGAAGCGGTGATCGGCGCGATCTATCTGGATGCCGGCTTTGAAGTTGCATCAACGCTGGTACGCCGGCTTTTCAAAGATGTTGAGATCAATGCCCAAATGCAGGCGATTGGCAAAGACCCGAAAACTGAGCTGCAGGAATGGCTGCAAGGCCACAAAATGGCGTTGCCGATCTACCGCATCGTCGGGACAGAGGGCGCAGCTCACAAGCAAACCTTTGATGTCGAATGCGAAATCATCGAATACCGCCGCGCCGAGCGTGGCACTGGCAATTCCCGCCGCGCAGGAGAGCAGGCCGCCGCGTCAGCCATGCTGGCTTTTATAAAGACGCTATGAGTGATAAAAAACTGACACCTGACGAAGTCGCTGCCCAAGCGCAAGCTGCTGCGGTTGAAGCCATGATGGCGAAGGCTTTTTCAAAACGCGCCAGCACCGAGCCCGCTAAGGACGCACCACCACTGCCTCCCCTGGAGGTACAGCGCTGCGGCCTGATTGCCATCGTCGGCAAACCCAATGTTGGTAAGTCCACCTTGCTCAATGCGCTGGTTGGGCAAAAGGTCAGCATCACATCTCGCAAGGCGCAAACCACGCGGCACCGCATCACCGGCATGAAAACGGTGGGTGCCAGTCAGTTTGTGTTTGTAGATACGCCCGGCTTTCAAACCCGTCATGGCAATGCGTTGAACCGTTCACTCAACCGCACCGTGGTCGGCACGGTCAACGATGTCGATTTGATTGTGTTTGTGGTTGAAGCCGGGCAGTTCAACCAGGCTGACGAGAAAGTCCTCAGCTTGCTGCCACCTGGCACACCCGCCATCTTGCTGGCCAACAAGTTTGACCTGATTCACCGCCGGGGCGACATCGCGCCGTGGCTGCAAATGATGCAGACCAAGCGCGACTTTGCAGAGTTTGTGCCGATGTCGGCCAACAGCGCCAAAGATGTGGAGCGGGTGTTCGGCATCTGTGAAAAGTATTTGCCGCAGCAGGCCTGGATGTATGAGGCCGATGCCTTGACCGACCGCAGCGACCGCTTCATGGCCGCTGAGATGATTCGTGAAAAGCTTTTTCGCTTGACGGGAGATGAGCTGCCCTACACGTCGACGGTGATCATTGACAAGTACGAACAAGAAGGCAACCTGCGCAAAATCGCTGCGACGATTGTGGTCGAGCGTGACGGGCACAAGGGCATGATCATTGGCGATAAAGGCGAGAAGCTCAAACGCATGGGCACAGAGGCGCGCCATGAGCTTGAGGCTTTGACAGGCAACAAGGTGTTTCTTGAGATTTGGGTCAAAGTTCGTTCTGGGTGGGCTGATGATGAGGCGCGAGTCAAGACTTTTGGCTATGAATAGACTTTTTTCAGCTTCCAACGCAAAGGCGCAAAGTTGCTAAGGTCGCAAAGATTCCAAAAAAAAATCTTCTTGGCGTTCTTTGCATCTTTGCGCCTTTTCGTTGGATACTGGCAACCCGAATTCGTCTTCTACACTGCAGAGAGCCTGATGTGGTGATTAAGCGCATCGTTGACGAACCCGCCTATGTCCTGCACCGCTACGACTGGAGCGAGTCCAGTCTGATTCTGGAAGTCTTCACCCGTACCTATGGTCGCGTGGCTTTGATTGCGCGCGGTGCCAAAAAACCCAGCTCCAATTTTCGCCCCATCTTGCTACCCCTGCAGCCGCTGCACATTGCGTTTGGTGGTGATGCTGAAATCCGCAATCTCAAAAGCGCTGAATGGCAGGGCGGTCATGTCATGCCGACGGGGGACGCGCTGCTGTCGGGCTACTATTTGAACGAGCTGCTGATGCGCCTGCTGGCGCGTGATGACCCGCACCCGGTGCTGTTTGATGCGTACGCCGCCACCGTGCAACTGCTGGCCAGCCAGAGCATTGACACGCTGCAAGTGGCGCTGAGGGCGTTTGAGCTGCGCCTGCTGCGTGACATTGGTTTTTTACCTCTGCTTGACGCGCAAACCTCTACGCTCGCCACGCTAGATGCGGATACTAACTACGTGCTGCTGGCTGAAGCGGGTTTGCGGGAAGCGCATGACGACGACCGCAGCGCTTTGAGTGGTGCGCAGTGGCTGGCGGTGCAGCAGGCACTTGACGGTGACGCGCCTTTTGCTGACACCATGCACGCCTGCGTGAACCACCTGCCCGAGCTTAAAACCCAGCTGCGCGCACTGCTGCACTACCATTGCGATGTCAAGGTGTTGAAAACCCGCCAAATGATGATGGACCTTCAATCTTTATAAATTGCGATGCATAAAACAGCTTTATCCGTCAATGTCAACAAAGTCGCTTTGCTGCGCAACACGCGGCACCTGGGCATACCTGACGTCGTGCGCGCAGCGCGCCTGTGCCTGGAGGCAGGCGCCAACGGCATCACCGTTCACCCACGACCCGATGAACGTCACATCCGCAGCGCCGATGTGTTTGAAATCGCCGCCATGATGAAAGACTGGCCAGACCGTGAGTTCAACATTGAAGGCAATCCGTTTCAAAACCTGATGGGTTTTGTGCATGATTTGTCAGCACGCGGCCTGCCGCTGCACCAATGCACCTTTGTGCCTGACAGTGAAGACCAGTTCACCAGTGACCACGGCTGGACATTCCCGCAAGATGCCGAACGCCTGAAGCCGCTGATTGACGAGGTTCACTCGCGTGGCGTTCGCGTCAGTTTGTTCATGGACCCGATTCCCGAGGCGATGGCTGCGGCAAAAGGCGCAGGCGCTGACCGGGTTGAGTTCTACACCGAAAGTTACGCCAGTGCCTGGTCTACACCGCAAAAACAGGATGCTTTAAGCCGTTTTACCCAATCAGCACGGGCGGCAGCAGCTATTGATTTAGGAATCAACGCAGGACACGACCTGAACCGCGACAACCTTGCTGAGTTTTTAAAAGCCGTGCCCGGCGTGCTCGAAGTGTCGATTGGCCATGCGCTGGTGGCTGATGCGCTGGAACTGGGCTATGCGGTAACGGTTCAAGACTACCTGCGTTGCATCGACGAGGCGTTTGCTGGCAAATGATCTATGGCATCGGCACCGACATCTGCGACGTGCGCCGCATCCGCGCCAGCCTGGAGCGCCATGGTGAGCGCTTTGCCAAAAAAATCCTGAGCGATGGCGAATTGAAAACCTGGCAAGAGCGCAACGCCCGCTGGCCAGACCGTGGCGTCAGCTACTTGGCCAGCCGTTTTTCAGCCAAAGAGGCTTTCAGCAAAGCCATCGGGATGGGCATGCGCATGCCCATGACCTGGCGCAGCTGCGAAATAGCCAAAGAGGCCAGCGGCAAACCCTGCATCGTGCTGCACGGCGCATTGAAGGAGTGGTTTGACGCACGCCAGCTCAGCGCCCATGTCAGCGTGACAGACGAAACCGACTACGCAGCCAGTTTTGTCGTGGTTGAGCATAAAATTTAAGCTTTTCCCCCCCCCTTTTTTCACCTATAAAATCGGCCTCTAGCCCAATCAATACGGGCGCAAGCAGCTCCTAAATTAATAGTAAATAAAAAATCATCATGACCCAACACGCCCCCCTCATCATCGACATTGAAGGCCTGAGCCTGACCAAAGACGACCGCCGCCGCCTGAAAAATACACTCACTGGCGGCATTATCTTGTTCGCCCGAAATTGGGAGAATCGCGCGCAGCTCACCAGCCTGTGCGCCGCCATCAAAAGCATTCGCAAAGACCTGTTGATTTGCGTGGACCACGAAGGCGGTCGCGTGCAGCGGTTTAAAACCGACGGCTTTACCCACTTGCCGCCCATGCGCGCACTGGGCGAGTTGTGGATGAAAGACCAACTTGCCGCCACCAACGCTGCCACCGCCTGCGGCTACGTGCTGGCTGCCGAGCTGCGCAGTTGCGGGGTTGATTTCAGCTTCACGCCGGTGCTTGATTTGGACTTCGGTGAAAGCAGCGTCATCGGCGACCGCGCCTTTGGCCGTGACCCGCGCGTTGTGACGTTGTTGGCCAAAAGCCTGATGCACGGCTTGCTGCAAGCCGGCATGATGAACTGCGGCAAACACTTCCCCGGTCACGGTTTTGTCAAAGCCGATTCGCACCACGAGATTCCGGTTGACAAACGCAGCCTGAAAGCGATTCTGACGGACGATGCCGCGCCGTATGAGTGGCTGAACACCACACTCACCAGCGTCATGCCCGCCCACGTGATTTACCCCAAGGTTGACAGTCGCCCGGCGGGCTTTTCAGAGCAATGGTTGACTTATATTTTGCGTGGCCAGTTAGGTTTTGGTGGCGCGATTTTCAGCGACGACCTGAGCATGGCAGGTGCCCGCATCATTGACGGCAAACAGGTCAGCTACACCCAGGCCGCCGTCACAGCGCTTAACGCCGGCTGCGATATGGTGCTGCTATGCAACCAGTCGGTGGACGGCGGCAAAGCTGTGGACGAACTGCTAGACGGCATGACTGAAGCGCTCATTAAAGGCCGCTGGGAAGCACTGGAGTCCAGCGAGTTGCGAAGACTTGATTTGCTGCCCACATCCAAAGCCCATGCCTGGGACGACCTGATGCTGCACCCGGCCTACATGCATGCGATGGGGTTGCTGCCATGAGCCTGATTCGTCGCACACTTGTTGCTGTGTTGATCGCCGCGCCGCTCGGCAGCATTGCCTTGGCTCAAGCCACAGCCCCTGTTCGTGTCGGCTCCAAAATCGACACCGAAGGCAAGTTGCTGGGCCACATGATGGTGCTGGCACTGGAAGCCAATGGCATCAAAACCACCAGCAAAGTCTCGCTGGGCAACACGCAGGTCATGCGCGGCGCCATCACGGCGGGTGAAATTGACACCTACCCTGAATACACGGGCAACGGCGCTTTCATTTTTGCCGAAGAAAAAAGCCCGGTCTGGAAGAACCTGCAAACCGGTTACGAGCGCGTCAAAACGCTGGACTATGCCAAAAATAAAATCGTCTGGCTGCCCCCCGCGCCTGCCAACAACACCTGGACGATTGCGGTACGCAAAGACCTGGCTGCGGCCAACAAGCTGGTCACATTGGGTGATTTGTCCAAGTGGCTCAGCACGGGCGGCACATTCAAGCTGGCTGCGTCGGCTGAATTCGTCGAGCGGCCTGATGCGCTACCCGCATTTCAAGCGGCCTACAACTTCAAGCTCAAGCCCGATCAGCTTTTGACGCTGGCAGGTGGCGACACAGCCGTGACGATTCGGGCGGCCTATGAAAAAAGCTCAGGCGTCAACGCCGCGATGGCCTACGGCACTGATGGTGCAGTAGCCGCCCTGGGCTTGGTGACACTGGACGACACCCTGAGCGTGCAGGCGGTGTACGCACCTGCGCCCATCGTGCGTGAAGACGCACTAAAGAAGAACCCGAAGATCACCGAGGCACTCGCACCCGTCTTCAAGCTGCTAGACCGCCCCACCTTGCAGAGTTTGAACGCCAAGATTCAGCTCGAAGGTCAGGACGCCAAAAAAGTAGCCGCAGATTTTTTAAAGTCCAAAGGCTTGCTCAAGTAGATTGCTGCGATGACTGAAGACAAGCGCCGTAATCCTGTATTGGCAAGCTTGTTGTTGCTTTTGGTGGTTGCCCTGTGGAGCTTGCCGTTTCTGCGGGTCGCACCTAACCGCTTGGTATCAGGGCAAGCAGTTTATTTTTCATCTATCGTGCCGGGCGCACTTTGGCTGCTACTTGCCATGCTGTGCGTCGTGGTGCTGACAACTATTGTTTATCCTCGCCGCGCATGGCTTTGGTTGGCAATTGCAGTGTCCGCAGCGCTGATGCCCTGCTTGCTGTGGCTGGCTGCAAACCACGCCAATTTAACTGCACAGGGTGCGGCGTCGATATCTCGCACATCGTTCGGCAGCTCGTTCTGGTTAAGCGTAGTTCTTTTGGGTTTTATGGCCAGCACGGCGTTGCAGCAATTGCGCGCTACGGCCATGCAGCGTGCAGCGGTGGGTGCGGCTGTGCTGCTGGCCTTGGCTGCGTTGCTGGCCAGCGGCTGGTGTGGTGACTTGTCGCTGATCATGGAGTACAACAACCGCGCAGATGATTTTGGACAGGTCCTGGCAAGGCACATGCAAATTGTTCTGCTGTCGCTGGTGTTGACGGTCTGCATCGGCTTGCCGCTGGGTTGGTTCGCACACACGCGCGCAAAAGCAGGCAGGGCGCTGCTGCCAGTGCTCAACATCATCCAGACCATCCCCTCCATTGCGCTGTTTGGTTTGTTGATGGCGCCTCTTGCTTTGCTGGCGGCCAATCTGCCTGCGTTGGGCCAAGCAGGCATCAGCGGCGTGGGCTTTGCGCCTTCGGTCATTGCTTTAACGCTTTACGGCTTGCTGCCAGTGGTGCGCAGTGTGCTGGCGGGGTTGCAGCAAGTGTCAGCACCCATGCGCAGCGCTGCAACGGCGTTGGGACTCACGGCATGGCAGGTGCTGGTCTACATCGAGCTACCGCTGGCCTTGCCCATACTGTTGGGCGGCCTGCGCACCGCTGCCGTGGCCTGCGTCGGCCTGGCGGCTGTTACCGCGCTGATTGGCGCGGGCGGCTTGGGCAGTATTTTGTTTGAAGGCCTGTTCAGCAATGCGCAAGACCTGGTGCTGCTGGGCGTGCTGCCCATCATTGCGCTGGGCGTCATGACAGATGCACTGTTCAGCCTGCTGATTGGCTTGGCCAGAAAGCGTGTACAGCCGTGCTGATCAAGCAGCCCTTGCTGTGGGCCGCGCTGCTGCTGGCCGCTTGTGTACTGGCGTTGCCTTATTCAACCCCGCTGTTTGCCAGCCTTTTCCCGCAGCTAGACAGGCCGTTGTACCTGCAAGAGCCGTTTGCCTGGCTCTTGTGGCAACACGTTTTGCTGGTGGGCGCATCCAGCTTGTTTGCTGTGGTGGTGGGCACACTGGTCGGCATCGCCATCACCCGTCCGTCTGGTCACGCTTTCAAGCCGCTGGTTGAAAGCATGCTGGCCACCAGCCAGGCTGTGCCGCCTGTGGCGGTATTGGCTTTGGCTGTGCCGGTGGTCGGGTTTGGCGAGCTGCCTGCACTGCTGGCCTTGGCGCTGTATGGCTTGCTGCCCGTGTGGCAAGGTACTGTCAGTGGCTTGCAGAGCGTTGCAGGTTTGCAAAAGCAGGCAGCTATGAGCCTGGGTTTGACTGTCAGCCAGTGCCTGCGCTACATCGACATCCCCTTGGCGCTGCCCGTGTGGCTTTCAGGTGTGCGTACGTCGGTCATCATCAACATCGGTACAGCCGCCATTGCATCAACCGTAGGCGCTAAGACCCTGGGCTCACCCATCATTGTCGGTTTGAGCGGCTTCAATACCGCCTACGTTTTGCAGGGTGCGATGGTGCTGGCGCTGCTGGCTGTGACGGTGGATATGGCGTTCGAATGTTTGGCGCGGCGCGTGGCTTGGCGGGGTTTTAAAGCCGTTTTATAACTGTAAACCCAACAGGCAAGGCAGTTTCAGGCATTACCAGCCCGGCCGCTTCACCATGGTGTAAGGCACTTCCGGTGCATCGGGTGGTGCGCTGGCGCTGGTGTCTTTCCACACGCCTTTGACTTCACGGCCGCAACTGGCTTCTACCAACTGGCCGTTCCAGGTACCGGAGATGCTGATGTTGTTGCTGGACTCGTCCAGGATCACAAAGCCGTCTTCCACGTCACCGGCGAGTGCGGCCTTCGCGGCGTGGCCCGAAACCGTGACCCCATCCCGGCTGACGATGCCGCTCAGGCTGTCGGCAAACTCTTTGTGTTTTTCCAGCAGCATGACGGCGGTTTTGGGCAGGCCAGCAGGCGGGTTGGTGAAGGTGACTTGCCAAATGCCGTACAGCTGGGGCGCTTTGATGCTTTTGGCGCTCAAACAGGTCGTTTTGGGCTGATTTTGAGTGTCATTTTGGGCTGTAGCCCAATGAATATGTGCGCAAGAAGCTATTAAAAATATAGCGCAAATCTTTATTGAACGGTTTACTGAAAACATCATTTTTCGATTCGTCATCCCGGGCTCGACCCGGGATTCATGACTTTTTGCAAGCTTGGTTGGGAGCGGGTTCATGGATTGCGGATCAAGTCCGCAATGACAGTTTAATTGTCAAGCCGTTGCCTGCACTGCCGCCGCATCCAGCGCCCGCTGTGCAAACTCAGCCCGCAACGCCTTGATCTTCTCGCGCGGGTCTTCTTTGACAGTCTCTTTGTTCAGTGCCATCTCGGCAATGAAGCGGCTGGGCAGCCCGGCAATCGTGTCGCGGCCTTTTTTGCGGCGGCGCAACCAGTTCACGGCCAGTGTGCGCTGCGCGCGTGTGATGCCCACGTACATCAGGCGGCGTTCTTCTTGCAGGCGCAGGGCGATGTTTTCTTCACTGTCGTCATCGTCCATCTTGAAGGGCAGCAGCCCTTCATTGACGCCCGCCAGCACCACATGCGGCCATTCCAATCCCTTGGCGGCGTGCAAGGTCGACAGGGTAACGACGTTTTGGTCGCCTTCGCGTTCAGACAAGGTTGACAGCAGGGCGATGCTTTGCACCACTTCAAGCATGGTTTTGGTCGGCTTGGCAATCATTGCACCCACCGCTTCGTCATCATCCTGCCCGCCACAGCGCTGCGCCATCCATTCGCAAAAGTCCATCACGTTGGTCCATTTGGCAGCGGCTATTTTTTCGCTGTCTTCACCGTCGTACAGGTTCTTTTCGTAGTCGATTTCTTTGAGCCAATCTTTTAAAAAAACCAGCGCGTCTTCTGCGCCCACCGTGCGTTTGGCGCGGTACTCCAGGTCGTTCAGGTAGCGGCCAAACTCATTGAGGGATGCCAGCGCTTTGCCGGGCAGTACCGAGCTGAGCGAGTGGCTGAACAGCGCTTCAAACAAACTGAGTTTGTATTGACTGGCAAATGTACCCAGCGTGCCCAGTGTGGTGTGGCCAATGCCCCGCTTGGGCGTGGTCACGGCGCGCATGAAGGCCGGGTCGTCGTCGTTGTTGGCCAGCAGGCGCAGCCAGCAGCACAGGTCTTTGATCTCGGCCCGGTCAAAAAAGCTTTGCCCGCCCGACACCTTGTACGGAATGTTGGCTTTGCGAAACGCCTTTTCAAACGGCTTGGCCATGTGGTTGGCGCGGTACAGCACGCAAAAGTCTTTCCACTCCCGGTACTGGCCGCCCGCCGCTTGCAGCGTGCCTTCAGCTCGCAGGCTCTGAATGCGCGCCACCACGCGGCTGGCCTCGTGCTCTTCGCTGTCGCAATCAACCACCCGCACCGGCTCGCCTTCACCCAGCTCGCTGAACAATGTTTTTGGGAATAACTTCGGGTTGGGCGCAATCACGTTGTTGGCCGCGCGCAGGATGGCGCTGGTCGAGCGGTAGTTTTGCTCCAGCTTCACGACTTTCAAATTCGGGTAATCGACGGGCAGCTTTTTCAGGTTGTCGAGTGTCGCGCCGCGCCAGCCGTAAATCGACTGGTCATCGTCGCCCACGGCGGTAAAGCGTCCGCGTTCACCCACCAAACATTTCAGCACCTCGTACTGCGTGGCGTTGGTGTCCTGGTACTCATCGACCAGCACATGGCCCAATGATTCTTGCCACTTGGCTCTAACCGCATCGTGCTGTTGCAACAGCTTGAGCGGCAGGCCAATCAAATCATCAAAGTCCACACTCTGATAGGCCGTCAAACGCTCTTCGTAGCGCGCCATGATGCGTGCGGTCAGGGCTTCTTCTTCACCACTGGCAATCGCTGAAGCTTGAGCCGAATTAAGCCCCATGTTCTTCCAGCGACTGATCGTCCACTGCCATTGGCGTGCCGTGGCTGCATCGGTGCCACCGCCAGCGTCCTTGATGATGCTGGTCACGTCGTCGGTGTCGAGTATCGAAAACTGCTTCTTTAAACCCAGCACCTCACCGTCTTGCCGCAGCATGCGCATGCCCAGCGAGTGAAAAGTGCAAATCAGCACGCCCTTGGCGCTACGGCCCATCAGCTTTTTGGCGCGCTCCCGCATTTCTGCAGCGGCTTTGTTGGTAAAGGTAATGGCCGCAATTTGCTCAGCCTTCAGGCCCGACTGAATCAAACGCCCAATCTTGTGCGTGATGACCCGCGTCTTGCCCGAGCCAGCACCCGCCAACACCAGGCAAGAGCCTGCAAAATAGTTAACAGCTTCAAGTTGAGCCGGGTTCAGACCATCGGCCAGGGAGTCAGACATTCAGGGGGATCAATTCAGGGGAGTGGATTTTGCCGTGAGGGCGATGAAAAATTCAACAGATCAGAGTCAGAATCATAACGGGCAGAACTTGTGCATATTGCGTGTTGTAACAAGCAATATGCATCGCAAGTCAACAGTTGCAGGAGTCAAAATGTGTAAAGTGTCTCCCTGGGCTTAAAACCCATCAAAACCCGCTAAAACCGTGTTTTTTACCCATGTTTTAAGCCTCCAGCCGAATAGAATCGGGCGCAAGCAGCTATTTATTTAATAGCGTTGCAACAGACTCAACAGACCATCGCTTTCGACATGCTAGCCATTCTTCTCGTCACCTTCCCCTTCTTTGCACTGGTGCTGTGCGGCTACATTGCGGCGCGCAAGCGCTGGTTGCCGCAAACGGCGATTCCGGGGCTGAACACCTTTGTTTTGTACTTTGCGCTGCCCTGCATGTTGTACCGCTTTGGCTCATCGACCCCTATTGCCCAGTTACTGGACGGCACATTGGTTGCGGTGTATTTGCTCTGTGCGTTGGTGATGGTCGGCTTCACAGTTGCCGTCACGCATCGGGGCCACATCGGCTGGAACGATGCATCGTTTGGGGCGCTGGTGGCCGCTTTCCCCAACACCGGTTTTATGGGCGTGCCGCTGCTGGTGGCGCTGCTGGGTGACAAGGCGGCGGGTCCGGCGATTGTGTCGATCGTGATTGACCTGGTGGTGACCAGTTCGCTGTGCATTGCCCTGTCGCGGCTGGACGCAGCGGGTAGCCACGGGGCAAGCGTGGCGGCCAAAAATGCGCTTAAAGGTGTGGCCAAAAACCCGATGCCGTGGGCGATTTTGGGTGGGGCCGTTGCCTCAGCCTTTCAGTTCACGCTGCCCCAGCCCGTGATGCAAACCGTTGGCCTGCTGGCTGATGCGGCATCGCCCGTGGCCTTGTTCACGATTGGCGCGGTGCTGGCTCGGTCGCATGCCAACAGCTCGCGCGGCACGCCATTGGCCGACTATTTGCCTGTGGTGCTGATCAAGCTGGTGTTGCACCCCATGCTGCTGCTGCTGTTGGGCCTGACAGCCATCCGCATGGGCCTGCCGCTAGACCGTTTTGCGCTAACAGTCGTGGTGCTGGTAGCAGCACTGCCAAGCGCCAGCAACGTCGCCCTGCTGGCCGAACGATTTAATGCCGACAACGGGCGGATTGCGCGGATTATTTTGCTGTCGACAGTTTTGGCGTTTTTTACTTTTTCTGGGGCAGTGGCGTTGCTGGTTTGATTTTTCATAAAATTTTGCTAAATTATGTTCATTAAACTGGACATCTAATAATTTTTACGCTTTAATGTTCATTATTATGGACAAATTAAAGCTACCCGTCGACCTAGGCAAAGCCATTGCCCAGTACCGGGCAGACAACAAGCTGTCAGCCGTCGCCATATCGCGCAAGGCTGGGCGCAGCCGGACTGTGTTGCATAACCTGGAGCGGGGTGAGGACGTGACGGTCACTTCACTTTTTGAAATCCTTCGCGCCATGGGCTTGTGCATCAGCTTGCAACCAGCTGGCATGCCCACGCTGGAGGAAATGCAACGCCGATTTGCGGACGAAGAAGAAGAGGCAAGCCCCAATGTTGCCTGAACGCATCCGCTTGCTTGATGTCGACATCAACGGCGCGCACAGCGGCCAGCTAGCGCACGCATCAACTTACACCTTTGACTACCGCCGCGACGACCCCGCGCAGCATGGCGTGTCTTTGCTCATGCCGCCCGGCACTTTGCATTTTGATGGCGGCAGTGCTTTGTTCCCTGCCATGGACATGAACCTGCCTGAGGGCTACCTGTTCATGCAGATCCGCGAGTTCTTTCCCAAGCAGAGCATCACGTCCATGCACCTGCTCGCCCTGATGGGCAACAACGGCATCGGGCGGCTGGGGTATCGGCTGGCTGATGCGCCTCTTCAGACGCCCGGTGCAGTGGTTAACAAGGCAGACCTGCTTGTCAGCGGCAACGGCCCAGCCCTTTTTCAAGAGCTGATGCACGCCTACCTTTCCACGGGCGCAGGCATATCTGGCGTTCAACCCAAAATCATGGTGCCTGACAGAGCCACCGTGCCGGTACCGACACTCATCATCAAAATGGCGGCTGACCGTTACCCCGGCCTGTCCGCCAACGAGTTCATGTGCCTGAGCGCCGCGCGGGAAGCGGGCATTCAGGTTGCACCTTTTGATCTGTCTGAAGACGGGTCATTGCTGGTAATTGATCGTTTTGACATCGCTGCAAATGGCACACGCCTGGGGTTTGAAGATGCCGCATCACTCATGGGGCAGCGTGTGCGTGACACCTTGTCAGACCGCAAGTACCACGGCAGCTATGAGCGCATTGCTACCGCCCTGAAGCTGATTAATCTGCCTGCGGCCGAGCTGGCGCGGTTTTTTGAGCAGGTTGCCTTTACGGTCATGATCCGAAACGGCGATGGTCATCTTAAAAACTTTGGCGTGCTTTACACCAGCGTGGATGACATTCGCCTTGCCCCCATGTTTGATGTCGTCACCACATCGATCTACAAATACCAGCGCTTTGAAGGCGGCTCAGAGCTGGAAGACCACACCATGGCGCTCAAATTGTTTGCGGGTGCCAAGGGCTCAAAAATCTACCCTTATGCCAAAGACTTGCTGGATTTTGGGCGGCGTGTTTGTGGGGTGTCTGATCCTGCAGCGGTGATTCAGCGCATCGCGCAGGGCATGTCGCAGGCTTTGGTCAAATGCCAGGCTGATCGGCGGATTGCAGCGCCGCTTTACGAGCAGATGCGTGCGGCTTGGATGACTGGGCTGGGGTTGGCGAAAGAAGCGGCGCGGGCTGGTTGATGCTCTTTCAAGTCCTAAACATCCTTCGTTGCAACAAAGCCTGCATGTCACGCCTGCCGTCAACAATCAGGTAAACGTAAACCATGCTGCGTTTTTCGGTCTGAATCACGCGGTAAATCACTCGGTAGGGCTTGAAATAAGTTTCGCGGTATTCCCGAATACCCAGCGCCAGTAACTCTTTTGTCCAGGCACCACGCTCGGGCATGTAGGCAAGGCTCGCGAGCACTTGCTCAATGCAGTCGAGCACATGGTCGGCTTTTGCGGGCGCATCGTGCTCTGCAATGTAGTCGTAAAGCTCTCGAAGGTCTTGCTGTGCGTCCTCAGTGAGCACCACTTCGTAAACAGCGGTCATCGGCTATTGGCTGGCAGTTGAATGTTTGGCACGAATCCGTGCAACAGCATCTGCGGCGCGAATTACTTTTCCCTGTTCTATTTGCTGGTTACCCAGTGCCAAAATCTTCAGCAAAGCCAGCGCCTGCTGGTTGGCTTCGTAACTGGCAATGTCCTGCATCACAGCAGTTGCCTCGCCATTTTGCGTAATGACCAGCACGTCACGGCTTTCAGTCAGATCGCGTAGTACCTGTGCGGCGTTGGCCTTAACGTAACTGATGGGCTTGATTTGTGTTGAATAATGCATGGACTGAATATAGTTTTTATTTGGTCTTTTGGCAAGAGCCCTCAAACAATGTAAATTGCACTTATGAAAAAACAGATATTTATCGCAATTGGATTGATCGGATTCAGTCAATCCGTTTTCTCAATGTCTTATGAGGAAGCCTTGGTAAATCATTTGTACTTCGAGCATGCATCCGTTAGCGCGGAGTATTGCGAGCGCAATAGTTTTCCCACTCAAGCGGCGTTGGCTAGCTGGCAGCTAAAGCATCAAACGACCAGACGCGAAATGTTTAGAGTCATCCAGTTGCGAATGGTGGAGGGTGGACTGAACAAAAAAGAACAAGAGGTTGTGCTGGCAAAAGCGGTTGAGTCTCATCGAAATGCTGCGCAAAAACACAATGCAACGAAGATGCCCAATTGCCAAAGATTTGATTTGCAACTAAAAATGTATTCTGACCTGATGGTTCAGTGAATCGACGATCCCTCGTTTGAATAGTTGGGTTGATGAAATGATTCCCCCTCAAATCGCCAACGGATCCACATCAACAGCCCAGCGGATCAGGCTCTTGAATTCGCCTTGCCTGCGAGTCTCAAACAGCACCGGCTGCCAGGCCGCCAAAAAGCGTTGCAGGGCGGTGCGGGACGCGCTTTCAACCAGCATCTGTGCGCGCTCGATATTGGCGATGCGCTGGATGGTCATGGGGACGGCTGGGTAGGCTGTGATGTGGTCGTGGCGTTCTATTTGCGTTTCAATCGCAGTCGCAATGGCTGCATTTAAAAAGCCTTGGGCAATGTCTTGATCCTTGGCCTCGGCTCGCACCAGCGCTGAAAAGCCGAACGGTGACAGGCCCGCGGCTTTGCGTTCTTCAAGCTGCTGGGCTGCAAACTTGGGATAGTCGTGCGTTTTAAGGGCTGCAAACAGTGGGTGCTGGGGGTGAAAGGTTTGTACCCACATCTCGCTAGTTGAGCTACGGGCAGCGTCGCGCCCGGCGCGGCCACCGGCTTGCATCAAAAGACTGAACAGACGCTCGGGCGCGCGGAAGTCGCTTGAAAACAGTGCGCCGTCGGGGTTGATGGCAGCGACCAGCGTGATGTGCCTGAAGTCGTGCCCTTTGGCAATCATTTGCGTGCCGACCAGGACATCGACGTCGCCCGCATGCACGCTGGCCAGTTGTTGTTGCAATGCGCCTTTCAGCCGGGTGCTGTCGGCGTCAATCCGGGCGATGCGCACCGCGCTGCCGACTGGGCGTTTGATGTCGGCCAGCAGTTCGGCCAAATGTTCTTCTAGCCGCTCAGTGCCGCGCCCGACGGGGGCAATGTCAATATTGCCGCAAGTTGGGCAGGCGCGCGGCACACGTTCGGTAAAGCCGCAGTGGTGGCAGCGCAGGCTGCGGTCAATTTTATGAAACACGCGGTAGGCGCTGCAATGGGGGCATTCGCTTTTCCAGCCGCAGTCGTGGCAGGCCAGTACCGGGGCGTAGCCGCGCCGGTTTAAAAAAATCAGGGACTGTTCGCCGCGTGCGATGCGTTCTTCAATCGCCTTGACCAGCGGCGGGGCTATGACGCAATGCTTGGGCTGGTGGTTCATGTCGATGCCCCGAACTGTGGGGAGTCCTGTCGAATCTGCGACTGCGCCAATTCGTTCATCCATCTTCAAAAGCTGGTATTTGCCTGAAATAGTCGCCTGCCAGCTCTCCAGCGACGGTGTGGCTGACCCCAAAAGTACACGGCATTCCGGCTGAATGCTGGCGCGGTACACCGCCAAGTCACGCGCTGAATAACGCGCGCCTTCTTGCTGCTTGTAACTTGGGTCGTGCTCTTCATCGACCACGATCAGTTTGAGATTCGGCATGGACGCCAGCACCGCCATGCGGGTGCCCAAAATCAGCCGCGCGTTGCCTGAATGTGCCGCTAGCCAGCTTTTCAGGCGCTGGGCGGGGGTCAAGCCGCTGTGCATGGCCACGACACGCTCCAGACCCAAATGTGCAAAACGGGCTTCAAAACGGGACTGGAGTTGCGGCGTGAGGTTGATCTCAGGCACCATGACCAGCACTTGCGACTCAGGATGTTGAGCCAACACAGCGGCCGCAAGCCGCAAATAGACCTCGGTTTTACCGCTGCCGGTCGCGCCAAACAGCAGGGCGGGGCGCTTTTTAAGGCTGTTTTCAGCATTAAATTGAGCCAGAGCCGCCTGTTGCTGGGCGCTGGCAGCTACTGAATCAATAGCGCTTTCTGGCTGGCTGGTATCCATTTGAGGGCGCTTGAGCCGCCTGGCCAATTGCAGGGCAGTCAACTCTCGCAATTGCGGCGGCAGCGCTGCCAGTGCTACTTCGCCCAATGAGCGCTGGTAGTAACTGGCGGTAAAGTTGACCAGCGCCCGCCAGTTGGCGTTCAAGGAGTCCAAACCATACAGCACGCCGATGATGCTTTTGGTCTGCATTTCCAGCAAATCACCGCTGTCAGGCGCGTTGCCCCACACCACACCCAGCACCTCACGCTTGCCCAAAGGCACGCGCACCAGCGTACCGGGGGCTAGTGGCAACTGACTTTGGTAGGTCAGGGGTTCTGCGATGGCGCTGTACGCCGGCGCAGCCACCACCACTTGCAGCCAGCAGGTCATGTCGCCAAGCGTGAAGTGTGTGAAATTGTTGGCATAGCTTGCCCAATACATGCGAAAAACGCGCTAAGTGCTTGATTTAAAGACGCTTTGCAGATGTTCAGCATTTCTGTGGATAACTTTGTTGATAGATTACCCCCATGCGGCTGAAGGCCTTGTAAATCAACGCTTTCACTAGATTGCCCGTAAAAAAAGCAGTTTAAGAAAGCTATATAAATCAACAACTTAGAAGCGCTATGGCTTTGATAGCGATTGCCTGCATGTAGGCGCTGGCTTACTGCACCGCAGCAATATTTTTGTGCATAAGTCACGCTGCCAGCACCCGATTTTGTGCTAGCGCAGCCTGAAAAGAACATGCAAACATGACTTATTCACAAATAGGTAGCACGCTAAGCCGCAAGGACGTGCATTAAGGTGCATTAAGGCGCATCTTGCGCGAATGCGCATGCACGGCATCGACCAGCACCGCCACATTTTCAGGTGGGGTGAACTGGCTGATCCCGTGGCCGAGGTTAAAAATATGGGTGGGGCCCGTGGTTTTGGCATCCAGATGGGGTGTGCCAAAGCTGTCCAGCACCTTGACGGCTTCAGCTTCTACCTGGGCGGCGCTGGCAAACAGCACGTTGGGGTCCAGGTTGCCTTGAAGGGCCATCTTGTGGCCGACCTGCGCCCTGGCCTTGGCCAGATTGACCGTCCAGTCCAGGCCCAGCACCTCGCAGTCGAGCTCGCCCATGGCATCCAGCCACAAGCCGCCACCTTTGGTAAACACCAGGCGCGGAATGACCACACCGTCGTGGCTGCGCTTGAGCTGTGCGAGTACCCGCCTGGTGTAAGCCAGGCTGAACTCATGAAAAGCCGCATCCGCCAGCACGCCGCCCCAGCTGTCAAAAATCATCACGGCTTGCGCGCCAGCGTCGATTTGCGCGTTCAGATACGCGGCCACTGAATCGGCATTGATGGCCAGCATTTTGTGCATCAAATCTGGCCGCTGGTACATCATGGTTTTGACCAGACGGTAGTCGTCAGACCCTGCACCTTCAACCATGTAGCAGGCCAGCGTCCACGGGCTGCCTGAAAAGCCAATCAAAGGCACGCGACCATTCAGGGCCTTGCGGATCGACGTGACCGCATCAAACACATAGCGCAGCTTGGCCATGTCGGGCACAGCCAGCTTGGCCACTGCCGCTTCGTCACGCACATTGTGGGCAAATTTGGGGCCTTCGCCCAGTGCAAAGCTCAGGCCCAGGCCCATCGCGTCGGGGATGGTCAGGATGTCGCTGAACAAAATGGCCGCGTCCAGCTGGTAACGCTCCAGCGGTTGCAGCGTGACTTCGGTCGCATAGTCGGTGTTGGTGGCCAGGCCCATAAAGCTGCCTGCCTTGGTGCGGGTGTCCTTGTATTCTGGCAAGTAGCGGCCAGCCTGGCGCATCAGCCATACAGGCGTGTGGGTGGTGGCCTGGCGCATACACGCTCGGATAAAGGTGTCGTTCTGCAAGGGTGCGTACATGGGGCGTGTTGTCTCTCGGGTAAATGTTTTATCGAACAGGCAGGAATTGTAAGAAGGTGCCGCCCAGCAGGTTTTGCACATAGGTAATGACCGCGCGGCGGTACTTTTCTGTCAGCATGGCGGCCAGCAAATCAAGACGGCCAATGACTTTGCCAAATTCGCGCTCAAAGCTCAGGTTGCGTTCGCGTTCGTTGATCTCGTCGGACAGCAGCAGCGGCAGGCCTTGCGCATTTTTGCGGCTGGCCAGCAGCCACACCGCAATTTCAATGTTGCGGGCAGCGTTGTATACATACTGCGCGTCCAGCGCGTCGGTCAGGTAAAACGTGGTTTTGTTGCCGTGCGCAGTGACCAGCATGTCGGCGCTGGCGTAAATAAACGCCGCCACGCGGTCGCCTTTGAAGTCTGGGCTCAAAGCCAATGACAGCGCAACGATGTCGCGCTTGCCTTGCAGGTCTGGCCAGGCGGTGCTGTTGTCAATGGCAGTTTTGAGTTTGGCCAGCGCGGTTTCCCGTGATGGGCTGGCCTTGCGCCATTCAGCCGGGTTGCGGCGGTACAGCTTGTCGGCCAGCAACATCAAGCTGGCCAGGTTGTCACGCATGCCCAGGGTGGCCATTCGATTGACGTCCGACTGCGCCAGCTCGGATGTGGTGATGGGCGCGCTTGGCGCCTCACCGCGCGTGGTGGGAGCCGGTGGGGTGCTGCAGGCCGCCAGAAGCGCGCAGGTCATACACAGCAGGGCAGTCGGGTTGTGCGGCATGTCAGGCTGCTGCCCGTGCGATGTTTGCCGGCGTCAGCTCTGCGATGTCTGCAAATGCATTCAAGGTGTCCAGCCACAAGCGCCGAGCTGCCCTGCTGGTGTGCTGCAAGCGCGCAAAGTCATGCACCATGCCAGGTGCGCCATAAAACTCACAGCGCGCACCAGCCTCACGCAGCCAGTCGTGCAGCGCCACCGCGTCGTCATGCGCGCCGTCCTGCTCGGCCGCCAGCACCACAACTTGGGGTGGGCGCTGAATCGGCTGGTGGCCGTGCAGCAACACCGCGCGCTCATCAAAAGTCTCCCAGCGGCCACCCAATAACGTGTGCCAGCTGCGCACCGCGTCGTCACGTGAAAACGTCAGTGAATTGGCGCAGCGTATGTAGCTGGCGGTGTTGAAGTCGGGCTTGACCAATGGCGTGATGGCCAGCACTGCATCCACACTGCCGGGGGTTTGCCGCGCCAGCCGCCACGCCGCTTGCAAGCCCAAATGCGCGCCACTGCCGTCGCCACCGACCAGCAGGCGCTCAAGGTTAACGCCGAGTTTTTGGCGTGCCTTGAGCAGCGTCATCAGTACCTGCAGGGCTTGCTCGGCTGGCTGCAAAAAACCAGCGTTGCCATGCGGCACATGCACACTCGCCACGGCAACCTGCAGGTCTGCACACAGTTGTCTGCACAGCGCGTCATGGCTGCTCAGGCTGCCAGCCACCCAGCCGCCGCCATGAAAGTACGTCATCAACACGGGATGCTTGACACCTTCTGGCAAATACAAACGTGCTTCAATTTGTGTTTTTTCGCCGCAGGCAGCCACTTTCAGGTTAAAGCTGCCAGCCGTCACTGGCAAGAGCTGTTCAGCGCCAGGCAATGCAATTGATATGGCCTCATAGCGCTTAAAAAAAGCGCTCAGGTCGTTCGGGTCGCGCCCGACCGGGTGGCTGACCTGCAGGCCGTGTAAAAAAACCAGCAGTTCCGGATCTACTGGCATGGTGCGTGAATTGAATTTGTAAGTGCATCAGGCATGCCTTACTTTAACTGCGTTTGCTACCGTCTAAAGCCTGGTTTGCAGCGCCCGGTGTTCAATTTTCAGGCAGCGATTTTGCACCACTTTCAAGCCCGCTGTTTGCGCCTTGGCGGCAGCATCGGTGTGTGCAATGCCGAGTTGCATCCACACGGCTTTGGCGTTGATGGCTATTGCCTCGTCAACAATCGGCGGTATGTCTTCGCTGTTTCTAAAGCAGTTCACCAGGTCAATGGTTTCAATCTGGCTGGCCTGAAGCAGACTGGCATAGACCTTTTCACCCAGGATATCGGCCACGCCTGCATTCGGGTTGATGGGGATGATGCGGTAGCCGTGAGCCTGCATGTAGCGCGCCACGTCAAAGCTGGCGCGCTCGGGTTTGGGTGACAGCCCCACCACCGCAATCGTTCGGCAGTGGCTCAGGACATCCAAGACATCCGCTTCAATCGTCATGGGTTGTTCGTCATGCGTCTTTGTACTTGACCGAGCAGCCATAGGCGCGGGTCGATGGGGTGCTGATGGCCTTGCCGCCCAGTGCCTCATTCAAACCCTGGCGCACGTAATTGGTCGCTGTTTTGATGTCGTCAACCCGGGCTGACGGTATGCTGTCAATGGCACCTGCATAAACCAGCATGCCCTGCGGGTTGATGATGTACATGTGGGGTGTGGTTTTGGCGCTGTAGAGCTGGCCAATCTTGCCGGACTCGTCCATCAGCATGGCAGTAGCGTTGGCTTTTTTGTCGGCTTTCCAGGCCATGAGCTTGGCGGGCGGCAGGTAGTCGTATGCATCCTTGCTTGTGGAGTTGACGCTGAGCCACACCACGCCCTTGGCTGTGAATTCTTTTTGCAGCGCCTGCATATTGCCGCTGTAATGCTTGACGACAAACGGGCAGCCCGGATTCGTCCATTCCAGCACCACATGCTTGCCTTTGAAGTCGCTGAGTTTGTGGGTTTTGCCCAGGGCATCAGTGGCTGTAAAGTCTGGCGCGGCTTGGCCAACGGTGGCTGCTGCATGGGCTTGGGTCACGCCCACAGCCAGCGCAGGCAATAAAAGCGCAGAAGAGAAAGTTCGACGACTGATTTTGAAATCAAGCATGGTGAAGCTCCTTAAAAGTAAAAATTAAAGTTTGGCCAGCTCGGCCCGTACATCATCAACAGACAAAATCTCGCTCATGACCACAGGCGCACGGCCCGGTTTGTAAATCACGTACACCGGTACACCGCTGCGGCCCAGCTGCGCCAGCGCTGCAGTAATTGCTGGGTCACGGCGCGTCCAGTCGGCTCGCAGCAGTACCACCTTTTTAGTCGCTATATCGGCCAGTACGTCAGCATTGCTCAGCGTGGTTTTCTTGTTGTACTGGCAGGTCACGCACCAGGCGGCGGTGAAGTCCACAAACACACTTTGCCCGCCCGCTGTCAGCTGTTCAACTCGGCCCGGCTCCCAGGCTTGCCAGCCGCTTGCCAGGCTGGCAGTGGATGAATTGTCCTGAATTTTAGTGATGTTTTGGCCTGTAGACCATATAAACAGGGCGCAAGCAGCTACTGAAAATGTAGCAATCACTGCACGCACATGCCCCTTCAAGGTCAACGCCCAAATGGTCAGCGACATCAGCACCAGCACACCCAGCAACGCACCTGCGCCATCAATGCCGCTTTGCTGACCCAGCACCCACACCAGCCACACCACAGTGGCAAACATCGGGAAAGCCATCAATTGCTTGAAGGTCACCATCCACGCACCGGGGCGGGGCAGCATGTTGGCCACGGCCGGTATGGCACTGGTGGCCAGGTACGGCAGCGCCATGCCCAGGCCGATTGCCGCAAACACGGCCAAGGCCTGCGCGGCGGGCAAGCCGACGGCGTAACCCAGCGACGCACCCATAAAGGGCGCAGTGCAAGGCGAGGCAATGGCTGTGGCCAACACACCCGATAAAAACGAATCAACCGTCGGGTTCGTGGCCTGCAAACTCGCCAAACGGCTGGGCAAAATGTTGCCAAATTCAAACAGCCCAGCCAGGTTCAGACCCAGCAGCGTGAATAAAATCGCCAAGCCAGCAACAACTGCCGGGCTTTGCAATTGAAAGCCCCAGCCCAGTTGCTCGCCCGCCGCGCGCAAGCCCAACAGCAATGCGCCGAGTGCCAAAAACGACAGCGTGACACCGGTGGTGTAAGCCAGACCTGTTTTGAGCCGCGTAGCCTGGTCTTTTACATTGACAAAGCTCACCACCTTGATGGCCAGCACCGGGAACACGCAGGGCATCAAATTCAAAATCATGCCGCCAATCAAGGCACCCAGCAGCGCCGCCCACAAAGTCAGTGACGTAGCTGGCGCTTGAATTGGGGCAGCGCCGCTGGTGGCGTTGGCTTTGAGGGCGGCTTCCAACGCTGGCGGCACTTGGGCAGCGGCTGCCACCTTGGGCCAGTCACCTCTAACAGGCGCTTCAATCCGGTAGGACGCCTGCCCCAAAGCCACCACCACGGGCATCAGGGCGGGGCTTTCAGTGCGCTGGCCAGACAGCGGGATTTGCGCCGTCCAGGTCTTGCCTTGCCAGGCTTGCGTCCATTCGGCGGCGGGTTCAATCACGCTGCCTGTTTCAGGGAAAAACGCGAGGGTTTTGCCCGTCAGGCTATCGGGCATGCCACTCAAGGCAACTTTGATTGTTTTGCCGCTTACTTCAATTTGGCTAGCGCCCGCAGCCAGCGGCTTGGGCGCAGCATCAAAAGCGGCCTGAAAGGTTTTGCCCTGCAAAGCGGTGGAGCTTTTGACCGGAATGCTCAACGTAAAGTCGCCTTCTTGCGGGATGCATTCTTTTTTACACACCAGCCAGGCGGCCTTGAGTTGAATGTCGAGTTGCGTGCCGCTGAAGTTTTTAGCCACCGTCAGGGGCACGGGCAGCAGCACGGTGTTTTCATAACCGTAGTTGGCCAATGTGCCAATCGGTATCTTTTTAGGCGTGGGCCAGGCAATCGCGCCTGCAGTGATGCCGGCTGGCAGTTGCCAGTCAAGCACGGTGGGCAGGCCAGAGTCACCCGAGTTCTTCCAGTAGGTGTGCCATTCAGGTTGGTGCGCAATCTGCAAACCCACCCACACAGGTTTGCCAGGCTCCACACCTTCGGGCGCAAAAGCCATCAATTCAGCACGCACCTGGTCAGTGGTCACCACGGTGCTGGCCACAGGCTTTTTATTAAAGTTAATTTGAGCTGAAGCCCCCTGAAACAGGGTGCAAGCAGCTATAAAAAGCAGAGCGTTTTTGAAAAATCGGGAATTCATGGTCAGTGTGTGAGCGGGTCTGTGGGGCAATAGTTCCAGCGGGTTTGGTGGGTTGGTCGGTTTTAAACCTGCTTTATTACAGCTAAAACTGCCAAACTCCGATAATAAAGTGATGTCCAGCCCAACGTGTTCTATCGTCCTAGCCACCCTGAATGCCAAGTACATTCACGCATCGCTCGGCCTACGCTACCTGCTGGCCAATATGGATGTGCATGGCGGTGCTGGGTTGAAGGCGCAAACGCAACTGCGTGAGTTTGTCATTGCGCAGCCGCCGTTGCTGATAGCCGAGCAACTGTTGGCGTTGAACCCCAAAGTCATTGGCTTTGGCGTTTACATCTGGAACGTGGTTGAAACCACGCAGGTGGTCGCTTTGCTCAAGGCGCTGCGGCCTGACATCAAAATTGTGCTGGGCGGGCCGGAAGTCAGCTTTGAAACCGATGTCCAAGAGATTTGCCGCTTGGCTGACCATGTGGTGACGGGCTGGGGGGATGTGAGCTTTCCCAAGCTCTGCCGGGCGTTACTTGACGGCCCGCAACCTTTGATGAAAGTCATTGCCGGTGAGCAACCCGCCCTGGACGCCATTGGGCTGCCGTACAACGAGTACACGCCTGAAGACCTGGCCAACCGCCTGCTGTACGTGGAGGCTTCGCGCGGCTGCCCTTTCAAGTGCGAGTTTTGTTTAAGCTCACTCGACAAAACTGCCTGGGCGTTTGACCTGGATGCTTTCATGCTTGAAATGGATGCGCTTTACCAGCGGGGCGCGCGCAACTTCAAGTTTGTGGATCGCACCTTTAATTTGAAGGTGGATTTTTCAGTGCGGATATTGCAGTTTTTTCTAGACCGCATATCGCCCGACCTGTTCATTCATTTTGAAGTCGTGCCCGACAGCCTGCATGACCGATTGAAAGAACTCATCGTGCAGTTCCCTCCGGGCTCACTGCAATTCGAAGTCGGCATCCAAAGCTTTAACCCCGAGGTGCAACAACGCATTTCGCGCAGGCAAGACAACATCAAAACCGCTGACAACCTGCGCTGGCTGGTCACGCAAAGCCAAGCCCATGTGCATGCTGATTTGATTTTTGGCCTGCCCGGTGAAACGCTTGAAAGCTTTGCCGAGGGCTTTGACAAGCTGTATGAATTGAACCCACATGAAATTCAATTCGGCATTTTGAAGCGCCTGCGCGGCACGCCGATCACACGCCACACCGCAGACTACGCCATGGTCTATGACCCGCAAACGCCATACACGATTTTGCAAAATTCAACGGTTGACTTTGTCACCATGCAGCGCATCAAACGGTTCGCCCGGTATTGGGACATGGCGGTCAACTCGGGGCGATTCTCACAGGCCTTGATGCTGCTCTTGGTACCTGGTTCAGCGTTTCATCATTTCCTGAATTTCAGCGACTGGCTGTGGCAAACCACCGGCAAAACGCATGAATTTGCCTATGAAAAACTGGTGGATTTAATGCATCAGCATCTGACAGCACAGCGCAGATTGGATGAGAATGATGTTCGCGTCGCGTTGCTCGCTGACTACCAGGCCAGTGGTGCGCGTGGCAGGCCGCAGTGCCTGGCGTTGTTATTGGCACAAACGGCGCTGCCGTCAAAAGCTGCAAACACCTCGCGCAATGAGCGTCAAACCAGACACCTGGCTCAAGCGTAGTCCATCAGGCGTAGGTGATCCAATCCGCATACTCAGGCGCATCCAGGTGCGGCAGGGTGTTGTAAGTCACCAGCATGTGGCGCTTGGGCGTGAAGGCAAACTCGGTGACAGACGAATTTCGAATCCGCAGGTTCAGCTCAATCGTGGCCTCTGGGCTGCACCCCAAAATATAGCCGACAGCGGTTGAAATGGGCCCGCCGCTGGAGACCAGCAACACATTGCCATCGTGCGTTTTGCGCACATGATCCAGCGCGCTGGTCACGCCCAAAACAAAGTCGTTGTAGCTGGACATACCCTGCGGGCTGACCACGCCATTCATCCACTGTGTCAGGCCGTCTTTGAGCAAGCGAAAGTGCTGGCGGTATTGCTCGGGTGTGGTGGGCTTTTCAAGTTGGCCCTCGTGAACGGTTGCAATCACCGCGTGGCTGTCGTACTCATTGAGCCCCGGCCACTGTAGCGCTTCAAGCTCTGATTCCATGCCTTTGCAGATGCCTTCAAACGTGCTAACTTGCCGCTGCAAAGTGCCTGTCAGCGCGGTATCAAACACCAAGCCCTTGCGTTTGAAATACTCACCCAAGCGCACTGCTTGTTGCATGCCAAGCGGGCTCAGCACATCGTAATCATCAGCACCAAATGAAGCCTGGCCGTGGCGTACCAAATAAAGAGTTCCCATTCGCCCATTTTGCGGTGGGAGCGACAAAAAGCCTGTCGCCAGCGTGTCGGCAGGCTTTTTTGATTGCCACTTGGTGCTTTAGATCAATAAATATGGGCGTATACAGCTACATAAAATATAGCAAATAGAGTGACGAGATCGATCCTAAAAACCTGCAAATTCAAGAATGAATCTTCAATTTGCAGGTAAATGATGGCGCAGCGTATCCATCAATCAACCCATCAACACCTGCGCAAACACACTCGCATCAACATTGCCGCCGCACAGTGTTGTGCCCACCACCTTGCCTTGCAACGTCGCCCGCTCCTGCATGGCCGCAGCAAAGCTTGCGGCACCCGCGCCTTCAGCCACGTTGTGCGTGTCGCTGTAAATGTCGCGCATGGCTTGGGCGACTTCTGCGTCTGTGACTTTCACGATGTGGTCGATGTGCGGTGCGAGAATGTCTAGCGCCGCCTGATCGGGCAGGCGGCAGGCCATGCCATCAGCCAGCACGGTGGTGGCAGGCGCTTCAATCACCCGGCCTGCGGCAATCGAATCCGCATAGGCCGTGGCGTGGCTGCTGACCACGCCGACGATTTTGACGGGGTGGTTCAAGGCCAGCTTGGCGGCTATGGCGGATGCCGCGCCCGATCCCATCCCAATCGGGACATAGGCCACGTCCATTTTGGGTACAGCTCTAAAAAACTCCCACCAATAAGTTGCCACGCCGCGAATCAGGTCTGGGTGAAAGCTGGGCACCATGTGGGCGTTGCGCTCCTTGGCCAGGTTGATGGCGAATTCACGTGCCGCCTGAAAGTCGTCGCCATGCTCTATCAGCGTGACGCCCAATGCGCGCATGGCGGCGTTTTTCTCCACAGAATTGCCCAGCGGCACAACAATCGTGCAAGCCACACCGTGAGCCCGCGCCGCCCAGCCTATCGACTGGCCATGGTTGCCGCGTGTGGCGCTGATGACCTCGCCTGGCAAAGCGCCGCGCGATTTGAGCGCTTCAAAATAAGTTAATCCACCACGAATTTTGAACGCGCCGACGGGTGTGTGGTTTTCGTGCTTGATCCAGCAGTCCGTGCCCAGCCGTTCAGACGACAGCGCCCAGCGGTATTGCGGCGTGGCCTGAAATTGTTGGTAGACCACGCGGGCGGCGGCTTCAATGTCTTGCAGTGTGAGCATTCAGATTCCTTTGGATTCAAGCGTGACCAAGCCACGCGGTGTTTGCAGGGTGGCGATCAAATTGGGCGCGCCCTGCGCTATGGAAACGCCCTGTAGATCGATGGCGGCATACGCAGCCTGCAGTTCATCGGTCTGCGGCAGGCTAGCCCTCAACGATTGCAGCGTCACGCCAGAAGTTGCCATGCTCTGCGTGGGGTGAACATCGCCCCATTCAATCAGTGTGGGCAACGTGCCATGCATCAGGCGTTGGCCGTCTGGTCGAACAGTGATTTGCCACGACAGCAAACCGTTTGCCGTCATGCGCGAGACTGCTAGCTGTTCGCCTCGGTCAAGCCCCAGACTGGCCAGCGTTTGGATGGCGGGCGCTGCTTGCGGCGTGCTGGCGACAAAGTGAATCAGTTGCGGGCCGTTTTCCTTCAAACTGAGCTTTAAAGCCTCATTTTCAAGGTCAAACCAGCGTTTTTCTCCCTGTTTACGGGCGCAAGCAGCTCCTGAATGTATAGCAATTATTTCAAAGTAGGCAGTCGGGTATCGCGCGGTGGCGACTGAAAAAAGCCGATTGTGTGTACCCATCAGCGGATGCTCACCGCCCGGGCCGGGTGTGATACCCAGCGTGCGCTCGCACCAAGCCACGCCCTCGTCCAATGTGCTGGCCGCGACGACCAAATGGTCAACTTGAGCCGTCACAGTGTCACATTTCCGCTGATGCAAGTCACTGACTGGCCACCGACCCACACTTGGCCCTGGGGATCTGTTTGCAAATCAATTTGCCCGGCCCGGTCCATGCACACGCCTTGCGAGGCGCTGTAGTGCCCTGGCATATAGCCGTCAGCCATCAACCATTGTGCGAGGCTGGCGTTCAGGCTGCCCGTTACCGGGTCTTCATTGACCCCCGTGCAAGCTGCAAAAGCACGAACTTCCAGGTCAGGCTCAAAACTGGGTTGTCCTTGCGCAAAGGCTTTGGCTTCGCGGTTGGCTCTGGCAATCAGTGGTGATGAAGTTGGCGGGTAAGTACCCGCCACGCCCACTTTGATGCCCAGCTTGGCCATTTCCTGGTGATTGGGCAGCAGTTGCAACACCGTCTCTGGCGAGTCCAGCAGCAAGCCTAGCCAGACTGGGCCGTTGTCAAGCAACTGCGCAGCAGTAATTTGCGCGGCTTTTAGTCCTAGCGCACTGGCCACTTGCGCCAACACCACCGGGCTTGGCGCAGTGCGGGTCAGGCTGGGCGCTGCAAATGCCAAGCGTTTGTTGGCCGCATCACGGCGAATACTGATCAAGCCCTTGGCGCATTCCTGCACGATGATCTCTTTGCTTTTTGGCTGCCCACCCGCCTCCAGCCACGCATGGCAACTGCCCAGCGTTGGGTGGCCTGCAAAAGGCAATTCACCGCCGGGTGTGAAGATGCGCAGGCGGTAGTCGGCCGCGCTTTGCGTGGGCGGCAAGACAAACGTGGTTTCAGACAGATTCGTCCATTGCGCAAAGCGCTGCATGGCCGCGTCGTCAAGCCCGCTGCCATCCAGCACCACGGCCAGCGGGTTGCCAAAGTAGGGCGTTGCGGTGAAGACGTCGATTTGTTTGAAGGGGCGTTTTTGCATGTCAGAACCTGTTGGCTTGAGTTATTCGAGCTGCATATCACCACGGAAGGCAATATGTACTTTGTTGCCGTCAGGGTCACGAAGGTAGGCGCCGTAGTAACCTGCCCCGTAGTGTGGGCGAGGGCCGGGCGCACCTTCACAGTGCCCATGACTCGCCATGCCTGCGGCATAGGCCGTATCCACTGCTGCTTGAGACGGCGCCAAAAAAGCGGTCATCGCACCATTGCCTGTTGTTGCTGGTTTCCCGTCAAAAGGCATGTAAACATAAAACCTGGGTAAGGGCTGGCTGGTTGTCACCCAACAGGCAGCAGGGGGGCCACCGTCTGGCACAACTGCTCTGCGCTTAAGTCCTATCGGCAACAGAACAGCGTCGTAAAAAGTAGTTGCCCGTTGCATATCGCTGCAACCAACGGTGATGTGGCTGAACATGGTGGAAGTTTCAGCTCAGCGTCATATCCAGCACACCTTTGGCTGCCGGGCGAGCTGCAAGTGCAGCAAACCAGCGTTCGATGTTCGGCCGCTTTTCACGGGTTTGCAGCAAGCCAAACCAGCGATGCACCTCGCAGCCCAACGGAATATCGGCCATGGTGAAGCGTTCGCCCACCATATAGCTGCGCGTGGCCAGGTGCGCATCCAGTATCGCCATCAGCAGTTCAACGGCTGCATTGGACTGCGCAATCAGCGACGGCTCACGCTGGTCAGCCGGCAGGCGAATCAAATGCCAAAAGCCGTTGCGGCTGGCGGGGTTGACGGTGGTTTGCTGCCACTCCATCCAGCGTTCGGCGTCAAAGCGTTCTTGCAGGTCTGTAGGGTAAAAGTTGCCGGGTGAATGTTTGGCGCAAAGGTAGCGCGTGATGACATTCGATTCCCACAACACATAGTCACCGTCTTGCAGTACCGGGATTTGTGAATTCGGATTCAGCGCAACATAGGCGGGCGTTTTCACCACACCATGCACACCACCCGCCTCATGGCGGTCAAAGTCCAGGCCCAGCTCTTGCGCCGTCCAGACGGCTTTTTTGACATTGATGGAGCTCATGCGGCCCCAGATTTGAAGTTTGCTCATTGATTTGCCTTGAGGTTTAGCGGCCCACGGGGCGCTCGGTTAAAAACATGCGGACTGCCAGCGCAGCCAGTACGCTGCCCAGCAACCACTTTTGGGCAGTGGCCGCGCGCGGGTTGCGCTGCATCAGCTTGCCGAGCTGGCCACTGAAAGCCCCCAGAGTGGTGTTAAAAACAACCGAAGCTGCACTCAACACCAAGCCTAGCGAGACCAACTGTAAAGCGATGCTGCCCTTGGCCGGGCTAACAAACTGCGGCAAAAAAACCATGAAAAAGAGCAGCGCCTTGGGGTTGAGCAGGCTACCCAGCATGGCATTGCGGACAATCTTCTGGAAGGAGGCGTCGGTTGTTGCAGCGCTGGCTGTCATGGCCCCGTGTGGTGTGCGCAGTGTTTTGATTGCCAGCCACATCAGGTAGGTAGCACCCGCAATTCGCAGCACATCAAACGATGCACGCCAGGCAAACACCATCGCTGTCACGCCAGTGGCAGTCAGTACCGTCAGCACCACGTCTGCACTGCCTATGCCAATGGCCGCAGCCAAGCCACCGCGCGGCCCGTAGGCCATGCCGTGCGACATGACAAAAGCCATATTCGGGCCGGGCGATAAAAAGAGCGTCAACACCGCCAGTAAAAACAGCAAGAGGGTGCTTGTGTCAATCATGGCAACTGCTCGCGGATGGTTTGCGCCAGGGCTGCGATTCCGACGTTGATTTGCTCAACACTTGCCGTGACGAAAGACAAGCGCAACGTGTTCATCTGCGGCGCATCCGCATAAAAAGCCGAGCCCGGTACAAAGGCGACGTTGCGTTCAACTGCTTTGGGCAGCAAATCCATCGCGTTCATGCCCTTGGGCAACTTAAGCCACAAAAACATGCCGCCGTCGGGCGTGTTCCAGGTCACGCCACTGCCTGCCAAATGGGTATCAAGCGCCGCCAGCATCGCATCGCGCTGCGACTTGTACAGGGCGCGAATGGTGGGTACATGGCGGTCTAAAAAATTGCCTTTCAGCACCTCGGCCACCATTCGCTGGTTAAAACTGGGCGTGTGCAAATCTGCCGCCTGCTTGGCTTGGAGCAGCTTGGGGTAGAGCGACTTGGGCGCGACCAAAAAGCCCAGGCGCAAACCAGGGGCGAGGGTTTTGCTGAAGCTGCCCATGTAGATGCAGCCGTCGGGGTTGCGCGCCGTTAATGGCAACGGCGGCGGCGCATCAAACCACAAATCGCCGTAGGGGTTGTCTTCAACAATCGGCAAGTTCAGTTGCGCGGCGGTGGCGCTGAGTTCAGCGCGGCGCGCTTCGCTCATCGAGCTGCCTGTCGGATTTTGAAAATTCGGCAGCACATAAAAAAATCTTGCACCACTGGCTTTGGCTTGCAGATCAGACAGGTCAACGCCTTCTGCATCACTGGCCACACTCACAAACTGCGGCTCCATCGGTGTGAAGGCTTGCAATGCGCCCAAGTATGTCGGCGTCTCGACCAGCACTTTTGAGTCTTTGTCGATCAAGATTTTGGCAATCAAGTCCAGGGCCTGTTGCGAGCCTGTGGTGATTAGCACTTGCGCGGGGTCAACATCCCAAGGCAAGCTCTGAGCAACCCATTCACGCAGTGCCGGGAAACCTTCACTGGCCGCGTATTGCAGCGCTGCCTCGCCATCGTTTTTAAGCACTGTGGCACAGGCTGCCGCAAACGCATCAATCGGAAACGTCTTGGGCGAGGGCAGGCCACCCGCAAAACTGATGATGCCGGGCTTTTCAGTGACCTTCAGTATTTCGCGGATCACTGAGGGGTTCATTTTTTCTGCGCGTTGCGCTTGGGTCCAGTTCATCATTTTCTTTCTGTCAAATGTCGAGCAAGGCGCTAATCCACAATAAAAAGCTTGGCACCCAACGGCGCTGTAGAGCGATGCGGCTCGGCGTTGTCTGCCACCTGGTAGCTCATGCCAGGCGTCAAGGTAAAGCTGCGTCCATCTTGCAGCTCAGTGTGCAACTCGCCCTCCAGGCACAACAAAATATGGCCTTTGACGCACCAGTGGTCTGACTCGTAGCCGGGCGTGTATTCCACCATGCGCACACGCACATCGCCAAATTGCTGGGTGCGCCAAAACGCTTTGCCTGCTTCAGCAGACTTTTCGACACGCTCGACGCGCGTCCAGTCCGTCGTACCGAAAGGGATGTTTTGGATGTTCATTTGGATACTCCTGATGGACTGCCTACCGGCATCTTCTTACCCACATACACAGTGGCAATCACCGCGACTGCAAACACCAACGTCAACGCATCCAGCCGCTCGCCCACCAGAGGCACGGCAAACAGCAGGCTTAAAAACGGCTGGATCAATTGAATCTGGCTCACACGAACTGCGCCCAGCGCCAGCGCGCGGTACCAGGCAAAAAAGCCAATCCACATAGAAAACAGCGCCACGTATGCAAAACCGACCCAGCTCATCACGGCAATGGCGGCGGGCTGGTTGGGCGCAAACACCAGCGCCATGGGCAGCGTGAGCGGCAGGCTACTGACCAGTACCCAGCAAATGACCTGTTCTGAGCCCAGGCGCGGCGTGAGACGCGCGCCGCCAATATAGCCAAATGCGCCTGTGGTCATGGAGATGATGAGGTAAATATTGGCGGCACCCAAATAAAACCCACCCGTGGCTTGCCACTGCCGCCACACCATGAACGCCAGCACCAGGCCGCTGCCCAGAACCGCACAAGCCCAAAAGCCTTTGGATGGCTGCTGTTTGAACCACAAGGCGCCAAGCAGTGCCGTTGACAGCGGCAGCAGCGCTGTGACAACCGCGCCATGCGTGCTGGGCACATAGCGCAACGCGAGCGCAAGAAACAACGGGAAACCCACAATCACACCAAAGGCTGTGACCGCCACCAGCGGCCATTCAGCGCGGGTGGGGGTATTTAGCTTGCCGCGCTGGCGTTGCCACAGCAAATACAAAGCTGACAGCAGGCCAGCCACCGCCGCCCGCCCAAAAGTCACAAACCACGGCGAGAGTTGCGGTGCATCCACACTGCCCACGGCAAGACGAGTAAAAGGCAGCGTGGCGGCAAAAAGCGTCACACCCACCACGCCCCACAACAACGCTTCTTTTTCTTGTGTAGCGTTCATATAAAAAACATCCAGACAGCGGTGGCGAGCAGGGCAGCAGCCATCAGGCGGTTAAACCAGACCAGGCGGTTGTACTGCCCGAGCCAGTCACGCAGCAAGGAGCCAACCAGAGCGTAAGCCAGATTGCTGGCAAAACCAAACAGCAGCATCAGCGGCAAAATTTGCGCAAAGCGCAGCAGCGCATCAGGCCGCCCGGCCAGCCAGCCCGCCACCACCGTCAGCGCCAAAAACCAGGCCTTGATGTTTAAAAATTGCAGCATCACGCCTTGCCAGAACGTCACGTTCAGCCTGCTGCTGTCGGCTTGCGCCAGGGTTCGGGTGCGGCAGAGCTTGAAGGCCAGCCACAGCAAATACGTGCAGCCGCCCCAGGTGATGGCCCCCTTAAGCACCGGCACCTGCACCACCAGCGCCCCCAGGCCAGCAGCGCAAAGCGTGAACAGTAAACCCCAACCCACCGGCACGGACAGCACAAATGTCATTGCCCGCCTTAACCCGTAGTTGGCCGCCAGCGCGGTCGACAGCGTGGTGTTGGGTCCGGGCGTAAAGCTGGCGGCGGTACTCAGCACGATAAGAGCGATAAATTCTTGCCAATTCATAGACTTCACTTTATAGTCGTGACAAGCACACCACCAGTACACTCAAGCACACAATTTTAAAAACTGTATTGTTTCCTTGGGCAACACAGAAGAGCTTCACCATGTTGATGAAAACCACCTCCCAGTCGCTGACAGAGCAGTTGGCCAACCGTTTTGCCGAGCGCATCCGCACCCGCTTGCTGGCCGGCGGTGCGCGTTTGCCGTCGGTGCGGCAGTGTGCGCAGCAGCAGGGCGTCAGTGCATCGACCGTGGTGGCGGCTTACGACAGGTTGTTGGCGCTGGGGCTGGTAGAAGCGCGTAAAAACCGTGGTTTTTATGTAAGAGATAATATACAAAAAATGACTTTAGCCCAACAAATACGGGCGCAAGCAGCTCCTGAAATAATAGCATTTCAATCTCAGCAAACCCAGAGTCAACATCCGCCGATCAACGCTGCCGCGCTGATGCGCGGCATGTTTCACGGCGTCAGCAGCAAGCCACAGCCTGGCATGGGCGTGTTCCCTCCAGATTGGCTGGAGACGACTTTTTTGCCCGCAGCGGCGCGCAGATTTACCAGCGCCAAGGCTTTGCACGGCTTGTCGCTGCACTATGGCGAGCCGGCTGGCGACAGTGACCTGCGCCGCGCGCTGTCGCAAAAGCTGGCCAGCATCAACATTCATGCCGCACCCAGCCAGATCATCACCACTGTTGGCGCTACCCATGCGCTGGACATCGTCAGCCGCACACTGTTGCGTGCGGGCGACCATGTGATGGTTGAAGAGCCCGGCTGGGCAATCGAGTTTGCGCGGCTAAATGCTTTGGGCATGCGCATCCTGCCCGTACCGCGCACATCCGCTGGGCCCGACCTGGACGTGATGGCGAGGTATTGTGAGTTGCATCAACCGAAGCTTTTTGTCAGCGTCAGCGTGCTGCACAACCCGACCGGCTACACCTTAAGCCCCGGCAGCGCCCACCGCGTGCTGCAACTGGCCAACAAACACAATTTTCATATTGTTGAAGACGACAGCTACAGCCACCTGGCGCCCGAGCACGCCACCCGCCTGACTGCACTTGACGGCTTGCAGCGCACGATTTATGTCAGTGGCTTTGCCAAAATTTTGGCACCCGGATGGCGAGTGGGCTACCTGGCCGCGCCGCCTGATGTGTATGAGCGTCTGCTCGACACCAAACTGCTGGCATCGTTGACCACCCCCGCACTGCTTGAAAAGGCTCTGGCCTGGTGCATTGACCAAGGCCAACTGCGCCGCCACGCCGAGCGCATACGCGGGCAACTGGCAGTGGCGCGTGCCCGCAGCGTCAAGTTGGCTGTTGCGCATGGTTGCACCTTTGCCGCAGAACCTGCCGGGCTGTTTGGCTGGGTAGACACGGGTACAGACACGGAAATGCTGGCTCAGCGCATGCTCGACGAAGGTTATCTACTTGCCCCCGGCGCGCTGTTTCACGCCACCCAGCAGCCCAGCACGCTGATGCGCATCAACTTTGCCACCACCCAGGATGCCGCTTTCTGGAAAGTGTTTGCGCGTCTGCGTGATGCCATGCACTAAAAGACCGAAGTGGCAAGCTTTGGCACTGTAAAAATTGTATGCAATGGCAAGCATTGAAAGAGTTTGCTTGACTTCGCCAATTTTTTGCATTTGCTGGCTACGCTTGGGTTTTATCAATTTGCCCTACAACCTATGGCCGCGCAACCCGACGTCCTTTTACTCTGTTATCAAGCCGCCGCAAGCGCAGCGCGTCCGGCGCTACAGCGCTGCTTTGACCGCGCGATTGCCGAGTTGCAAACGCTTGAAACTCAGAGCCTGAAACTGGCCGAGCGTGATGCGCTGGCCGATAGCTGGCGCTACCTGTTGGCTCAAAAATCGCCGTGGAGTCAGCGCTACGCAGCTGACCTGCTGGTTGAATTTACAAAACGTGTGGCTGCTAAACCGGCACTGGGCTCTGCTGCCAATGTCAGGGCTCTGTCCAGCGGCTTTGACTCGATTGGCCTGGTTGAAGATGCAGACCTGAAGCAGAAAATGGATGGCCAGCGTTTGCTGCAAGACCTGTTGCCGGCCACTGAACAAACGCTGGCCGAGCTGGATGCACTGGTCAGCTCGGCGCTGGGCCTGGACTTTGTTGCACCCGAGCGAAACCCGTTGCGACCGGACGTTTTTACCAGCACCCTGCAGCAGTTGATGGGCGGCAATCTGGAAGACGCCGCCGCCACGCAACTGTCCATCAGGCACATGGCCAAACCACTGGGGCGCGAGCTGAACCTGATTTACCGGCAAGCCATCAAGGCGCTGACGCAAGCCAACATTCCTGCTGCCGGTTACCAGTACCGGGTTCAGCCCTCTGCACCTGCATCTTCGCCAGCGCCCTTGATGCCGCAAGAGGCTTCAACTACCGGGTACGGCGGTGATGACCATTTTGGCGATGCCAACAGCAGGCCACAAGCCTTGGCGGACTTGTCAGACCAGGGTGTCAAAGCCGGGTTGATGAATGACTTCTTGTCTAACCGCAGTGCAGGCGCAGAGCAGGGCTTGGCCGCACTGTATTACGACAACATTGACGAAGAGCTGGCGGCCATCAAAGCGTCCTCCAGCCACGCTGCAACTGGCGGTGGGTATTCAACCAGCAGCACTGCGCCGTTGTCGCCCAGCGCTTTAGAGCGTCTGGCACGCATGCCCGCTGTTGACAGACCGCAACGCGCCGTCGATGCAACCAGCTCTTTAAGTGAGCAAGTCTGGGGCCCGTATGGCACATCACGCGCCCGCACGCTGGTGCGTACACAACTGAAAAAAGAAGCCACCAAGGTCAGTCAGGTGCTGGGTCTGGACGTGGTGCGCGAGCTGGTCAACCAGGTGGCGCAAGACCCACGGCTGCTGAGCCAGGTGCGTGAAGCGATCGTGGCGCTGGAACCATCCCTGCTGCGCTTGGCGATGGTGGATCCCCGATTTTTTAGCGATGAGCGTCATGCAGGTCGGCAACTGATGGAGAAGGTGGCGCAGCGCAGCTTTAAATACAACGACCAGTTCAGCTCTGAGTTTGCCGAGTTTTTTCAGGCGTTAACGGTCAGTTTTAACCAGCTCAATGCCAGCACGGTTGAGGACATCAAGCCTTTTCGCACGGCGCTGGCTGCGCTGGAGCAAGCCTGGAACACGCAAGACCAGCAGGACTTTGACAAACGCCAGCAAGTCTTGCAAGCGCTGCGTTTTGCCGAAGAGCGGCAAGACAAGGCGGATCAGATTGCTTTTGATTTAAGTGCCCGCTCTGACCTGGAGAAAGTACCCGGTGTGGTGCTTGACTTTTTGTTTGGGCCCTGGTCGCTGGCGATGGCCAATGCCAGGCTGCTGGACGCGCGCAACCAGGTAGACCCTGAAGGCTTTGGCTCGGTGGTGCCTGACCTGGTGTGGAGCGTCAAACGCGACGTGACCCTCAAGCAACCCGCCAAACTGATCGACATGATTCCCGGCCTGCTTGACAAATTGCACAGCGGCCTGGCCATGCTGGGCCAAGACCCGAAAGAAAACGAAGCCTTTTTTGAGTCACTGATGAAGCTGCACCGCCCGGTGCTGAAACTGCGCCGCCTGAAAAGCCAGCGTGATGCTGAAGAATCAAACGTCGCTCCGCTGGAGCCTGAAGAAGAAGCCGTCAGCCCCGCCGAGCGGCTGGAAAAATTGCGCGCTTTGGCCGATGCCCCGTTGTGGATGGGTCGCAACGACCTGGACGCCGCAGGCTTTGAAGACACCCAGCCGACCCAGCCTGCGGAGTTGACCGAACTGACGATGCCAGAGGAGAAGACCGAGACGCTGACACCCGATGAGGGCGTAGAAAAGATCACGCTGGTGCATCTGCCCGAGGTCAGCTTGCCCAGTAATGCGTTGTTAATAACAGCGGATCACCATACCGAGCAAGCCAAAGAGCGGGCCGCCATTGTGCTCAGCCGTCTGAAGACCGGCAGTTGGGTGGACCTGTATTCCAAACGCCAGTGGCTGCGCGCACAACTCATCTGGGCGTCCAGCCACGCCACGCTGTTCATGTTTATCAGCCACGGCGGCCAGCCGCATTCGATGACCAAACGCAGTTGTGAAAAACTGATTGCCCAGCGTCTGCTGCGGCCCGTAGACACCAAGGGTGTGGTAGCGCAAGCGCTGGACGCTGTGGCAGACGCAGCAGCGGCCCAAAGTCGTGTGGCCAATGAGAAAACTGTTTTAGCCCAAAATGAGCCTGAAATGGTCTAAAAAGGCTCAAAAAAAACAGTATTTTAGGCCTGCAGACCAACAAATATGGGCGCAAGCAGCTACTGATTAAATAGCACTTTGTTGCTGACTTTGTGCTTGCTCAATCACAATAACATCCTGCTCAAGCCAGCTACCAGACGTCACCAGCAAGTGAATGAAGTGCAGCTTGGCCACCACCTCATGCGGCAAAACAAACGGGTAAAAATCGGGCTGACCCATGCTGCGCGACATCTCATTGAGCAGGGTTGTCAGGCGCGTCCAGTCGTTTAAAAAATCCAGGAATATTTGCGCGTCTGGGTGATCGGGCCGGTGCAGCGCATCCAGTGTGAAGGCGGTAAATTCAAGGTGCGCGCTGTCGGTGGCCAGACCCAAGCTGACGGCCGTGTCAATCGTGTCGCGCATGTGCAGGTAGTGCGCCCAGCACTCGGCCCAGTCTTCCCAGGGGTGGGTGCTGGCGTAGGCGCTGACGTAGCGCAGCCACCATTGGGCGGGCGGGCCTTCGGCGTAATTTTTTTGCAGGCAGGCGGCGTAGTCCAGGGTTTCATCGCCAAACAGCAAATGAAAGCCCTGCATCCAGTCAGTGCCGCGCACCAGCCTGTCCCAGTAATAGTGACCAATTTCATGCCTGAAGTGGCCCAGCAGCGTGCGGTACGGCTCGCGCATGGCGTGGCGCACGGCCTCGCGCACCGCATCGTCGGCCTCCTGCAAATTCAGCGTGATCAAACCCGCCTTGTGGCCAGTCATCACGGGCGGGCCGCCGTCAGGCGCGCGCAACAAGTCAAACGAGATACCGCGCACCGGGTCTTCTGTCAGCGACGCAACCGGTAGCCCCAACGCCAGCAGGCTTGAAAACAGACGCCGCTTGGCCAGCTCAATGCGGCCCCACAGCACGCCGTTGTCCGGGTGAGCCGCATCGTTCAAGTCTGGGATGGTGCGGTTCAGGCGGCAGGCCTGGCACAGCGGTTGACTCGCTTGCCCATCGACAAATGGCACGAGCCAGTTGCATGCCGCTGGTGTGGCCAGGTTGGCGCAGCGCGTGTAGGTTTGACCGGTCGCAGCAGCAGGCTCTGGCTGGTAAGGCGTCCAGGTGTCTGCGATCTGCCCTGGCATCAACGGAATCAGAGCGGCCAGCGACGTGTCGTAGCCCAACGGTGTGCCGCAGGCCAAGCACTTGCTGTTTCTGAAAAATACCGGATTGCCGCATTGGCAACGGTAGGCTCGGCCTGCCAGGGTAGGCATGTGGGAGAAGGTTTGCACGGGGTCATTATGATGGGCGTACCCGGCTGTGCCAGTCAGCCAATTGCCAATCCATTTGAAGGAAAAACATGCCCACTTACCACGTTGAAATGATGGAAGGCCGCACCATCGACCAGAAGAAAAAACTCGTTGCCGAGATCACCCGCGTCAGTGTCGAGATTCTGGGCGGCGTGCCCGAGTCGGTGGACATCATCATCACCGACATCAAGCGCGAAAATTGGGCGACGGGCGGCCAGCTTTGGTCTGAACCGCGAGCTTGATGCATGTGCCAGTTGTTGGGCATGAACTGCAATACCCCGACCGATGTGACCTTCAGCTTCAGGGGCTTTGCCCAGCGTGGCGGCAACACTGACCGCCATGCTGACGGCTGGGGGATTGCGTTTTTTGAAGGCGAACAGGACTTGGGCAAAGGCCTGCGGCATTTTGTGGATCATCAAAGCGCCTGCTCGTCGCCCGTGGCCGAGCTGATCAGCCGCTACCCGATCAAAAGCCGCAACGTCATCTCGCACATTCGCAAGGCCACGCAGGGCAGGGTGGCGCTTGAAAATTGTCACCCTTTTGTACGTGAGCTGTGGGGACGCTATTGGGTGTTTGCCCACAACGGCGACTTGGGGGACTTCGCCCCGCGCCTGCATGGCAACTTTAAACCGGTGGGTGACACCGACAGCGAGCGGGCGTTTTGCTGGATCATGCAAGAGCTGGCCAAGTCCCATGCTGATGTGCCCAGCGTGGCTGAGCTGACGATCACTTTGCGTGAGCTGGCTGCGCACATCGCGCCTTTCGGTACGTTCAATTTTTTGCTCAGCAATGGTCAGGCGTTGTGGGCACATGCGTCAACCAAACCTGATTCGCAGCGCCTGTATTACGTTCAGCGCAAACACCCGTTTGCGCATGCCACTTTGAGCGACGAGGATGTCAGCGTTGACTTTGCGGATCACACCCAGCCCAGCGACAAGGTGGCCGTGGTGGTCAGTGCGCCGCTGACGACGAATGAAAGCTGGACAGCCTTTGCACCGGGTGAATTGCTGGTGTTTGAGGGCGGGGCTTTGGCAAACGCTTAAGCCAAAGCCGCTTCCAGCGCATCGACAAACATCGCCGCTACGTCAAAACGAGTTTGGTCTGTGATTTCCTGAAAGCAGGTCGGGCTGGTCACGTTGATCTCGGTCACGCAGTCGCCAATCACATCAATGCCTGCCAACAACAGGCCGCGTGCAGCCAGTAGCGGGCCAATAGCGTTGGCGATTTCCATATCGCGTGCTGACAGCGGTTGCGCCACGCCTTTTCCACCGACGGCCAGGTTGCCGCGTACTTCTGTGCCCTGCGGTATGCGCGCCAGGCTGAAAGGCACCGGCTTGCCGCCAATCACCAGGATGCGCTTGTCGCCTTTGACGATCTCAGGCAGAAACTTTTGCACCATCACACTTTGCGCGCCGTCCTTGTTCAGCGTTTCAATCATGCTGCCCAGGTTCAGGCCGTCTTCTTTGACCCTAAAAATCCCCATGCCGCCCATGCCGTCGAGCGGCTTCAAAATAATGTCGTGGTGTTCGGCATGAAAACGCTTGATATCGCTTGCATCACGTGTGACCAGCGTCGGGCCGATGAACTGCGGGAACTCCATGATGGCAAGCTTCTCGGGGTGGTCACGCAAGGCGCGCGGCTTGTTGAACACTTTTGCACCTTCGCGCTCGGCTTGCTCCAACAGGTGTGTGCTGTAGAAAAACTCGCTGTCAAACGGCGGGTCTTTGCGCATCACCACCGCGTCAAAATCTTTCAGGGCTTGCGGGCGTTCGTTGGGGTGTGATTGTTTGGCGTTAAACCAGACATCAGGCTCGCCCGTCAAAACGATGTCCCGCACAAAACCCGTCACGTTTTCACCTCGCTGCCAGCGAATGTCTTTGGTCTCACACGCCGCCAGCGTGTGGCCGCGGCTTTGCAACTCACGCATCATGGCAAACGTGGTGTCTTTGTAAATCTTGAAAGACTCAAGCGGGTCGGCGACGAAAAGGATTTGCATGGTGGGCTTTGCTGAATAGTTTTTAGTGTTTGGCTTTGGATTGCCCGTATTGTTGTACAAACAGCGCCAGCGCGCCTGCCACCACGCCCCAGAAGGCCGAGCCAATGCCCGCTATCACCACGCCAGACAGCGTGACCAGAAAAGTAATCAGCGCGGCCTCACGGTGCGACTCGTCTTTCACCGCCGCCGCCAGGCCCGCGCCGATGGTGCCCAGCAGCGCCAGCCCGGCAATGGCAGCGACCAGCTCTTTGGGGAAAGCTGCCAGCAGGCTGGTAACAGCCGCGCCAAACACGCCGATCACCACATAGATCAAACCGCAACTAACGGCGGCGGTGTAGCGCTTGTCAGGGTCGGTATGCGCCTCTTTGCCCATCACGATGGCGGCGGTGATGGCGCTCAAGTTCAAGGCAAAGCCACCGAAGGGGGCGAGCAAGAAAGTCGCCACGCCCGTCATGGTGATGACTTTGGACACCGGAATTTGCCCTTCATAACCCGTTGCCCGAATCGCCGCCACGCCCGGCAGGTTTTGCGATGCCATCGTGACGACAAATAACGGAATCGCCAAACTGACCACGGCGGCAAATGTGAATTGCGGCATGACCAACACAGGCAGGGTGAAGGTGAAGCTGACTGCCGACCAGGCCAGTTGCCCACGTAGTGCTGCATACGTAATACCTGCCAGCAAGGTTGCAACCACCGCATAGCGCGGTATGAAGCGTCTGCCAAGCAAATAGACGCCCAGCATCAACAGCACCAGCGGCAAAGCCGTTTGTGCTGCTGTAAAACCCTGCATGCCAAAACGTGCCAAAACACCTGCCAGTAACGCGGAGGCAATCGCCACCGGGATGCGGTTCATGACCTTTTCAAACCAGCCCGTCACGCCGCACAGTGTGATGAGCGCTGCACTGACCATAAATGCGCCGACTGCCTCGGCCATGTTGAAACCGCCCGCGATACCCGCCGTGGCCAGCACCGCCGCGCCGGGTGTAGACCAGGCCACCATGATGGGTTTTTTGTAGTACAGCGATGGCAGCACGGTACACAGCCCCATGCCAATGCCCAGCGCCCACATCCACGAGGCGATTTGTGCGGGTGTGGCGTTAAAGGCCAGCGCTGCCTGAAATACGATGGCGACCGATGAGGTGAAGCCGACCAGCACCGCGACGAAGCCTGCGGTGAAGGCGCTGGCGTTTAAATCTTTAAGAAATCTCATGCCGCGATTTTGGCAGCGAAATTTCAGATTTCGATTTTGCTGCCCAGCTCAACCACTGCGTTGTTCGGCAAGTTTAAAAAGTCAGCAGCGCCGCTCGCGTTATGGTGCATTTGCGCAAACAGCTTTTCACGCCATACCGCCATGCCGCCGCCGATGGTGGGCACAATCACATCACGCGACAAAAAGTAGCTGGTGGTCATGGCCTCCAGCTCACAGCCGCGGCCCTTGATTTGCTGCAAGGCCTTGGGCAGGTCAGGGTCGTTTTTAAAACCGTAGTTGACGATGACTTGCCAGCAGTCATGACCCAGCGATTCGATCTCCAGGCGTTTGTTCAAACCGATCCATGGCACCTCGTGGTTGCGCACCGTGACAAACAGGTTTTGCGCATGCAGCACCTTGTTGTGTTTGAGGTTGTGCAGCAGTGCATTGGGCACCGTGCCGGGCTCGGCAGTCAAAAACACGGCTGTGCCCTCTACCCGAGCGGGCGGGCTGACAAACACCGCATCTAAAAAGCTGGGCAACTCAATCGCGTCAGCACGCATTTTTTCATTCAGAATGTGGCGGCCTTCCTTCCAGGTCATCATGAAGGTAAAGACCACACCACCAATCACCAGTGGGAACCAGCCGCCTGCAAACAGCTTCATCAGGTTAGATGCCAAAAAGGCAAAGTCCACCACAAAAAACACGCCGGTTGCCGCCAGGCACAGCCCGAGCGGGTACTTCCAGCCGTAACGGATAACGTAAAAAGTTAAAATCGTGGTGATCAGCATGTCTATACACACCGCAATACCGTAGGCCGCGGCCAGGTTGCTGGACGAGCGGAACATGACCACCGCCAGCACGATGACGGCAAACAAACCCCAGTTGATGAACGGCATGTAAATTTGCCCGGTGTCGCGCACGCTGGTGTGCAAAATGCGCAGGCGCGGCAAGTAGCCCATTTGGATGGCTTGTTTGGTCACGCTGAAAGCGCCGGTGATCAGCGCTTGCGACGCAATCACGGTGGCTGCAGTGGCCAGGCCCACCAGCGGTAGCAGCGCCCAGTCAGGCGCCATCAAATAAAACGGGTTTTTAACGGCGGCTGGGTTTTCAAGCAGCAAAGCGCCCTGGCCAAAATAGTTCAGTACCAGGCACGGCATCACCACCGTGAACCAGGCAATGCGAATCGGGCGCTTGCCAAAGTGACCCAGGTCGGCGTACAGCGCCTCAGCACCTGTGACGCACAGCACCACCGCACCCAAAATGATGAAGGTCGTGCCTGGATTGACCCACATAAAACGCACTGCATGGTGCGGGCTGATGGCTTGCAAGATTTCTGGGTGATGGATGATTTGCGACACGCCCAGCAGGGCAATGGTCAAAAACCAGATCAGTGTGATGGGGCCAAAAAACTTGCCAATGCCCGCCGTGCCCTTTTTTTGCACAGCAAACAATGCAAACAAAATCACCAGCGTGATGGGTATCACACCCTTGGCAAAAGCGGGTGACACCACCTCTAAACCTTCAACTGCAGACAGCACCGATATGGCCGGGGTGATCACGCCATCGCCGTAAAAAAGCGACGTGCCAAAAATACCAATGATCAGTAAAAACCGCCGCAGCTTGGGCTTGTCCTTCACTGCATTGGACGCCAGCGCCAGCATGGCAATCAGCCCGCCCTCGCCGTTGTTGTCAGCCCGCAGCACCAAGGCCACGTACTTGATGGACACGATCACTGTCATGGTCCAAAAGAAAATCGACATCAACCCGTACACGTTTTCAGGCGTGACAGCGACGTGGCCGTGGTTGAAAACTTCTTTGACCGCGTACAGGACGCTGGTGCCGATGTCGCCGTAAACGACACCGATGGCGCCCAGGGTGAGCGCGGCTAGGGATGATTTTTGACTGGACACAAAAACTTCCCGCCTTTGGTCAGAACGGGAATGGGTAGCTTGGGGAACGCTATTTTGCACCTGCCTGTGGGCTTTGAGCGTAGTGAAATTGGCAGATGCCAACTAATTGAGAGTTTGTTGCAATGCAACAACTAATGCTTTTTAATTGCTTTGTGGCGGGATTTTTACAAGCGATGCGCTCTCATACCGCACATTGCTGCCAGCGATGACCCCGCCCCCCAAGCAAACCTCAGCGTCATAAAGCACAGCAGATTGACCAGGTGTAACGGCCCACTGGGCGTGGTGAAACACCAGCTCGCATTCAGAGTTACTCGCACTGACCAATTCGCAAGCCGCATCCGCCTGGCGGTAACGGGTTTTAGCGGCCAGCATGCCTGGCGTGGGTGCGCTGCCTGCCACCCAGCTGCAATCTTGCGCGCTGAGTTGGGTTGATTGCAGCCAGGGATGGTCGTGCCCCTGCACCGCCCACAGGGTGTTGGTGGCCATGTCTTTGCGGGCGACAAACCAGGGCTCGTGCGCGCCTGCCCCACGCTGGCCGCTGGCCTGAATCGCTTTTAACTCTGCGCCTTTGGCCTTCACGCCGCCAATGCCCAAACCTGACCGCTGGCCCAGCGTGTAAAAGCTCAACCCCACATGCTCACCCACCACCCGCCCGGTATCGCTTTTGATCAGCCCCGGCGCTTTGGCGATGTACTGGTTTAAAAAATCACGAAACGGCCGCTCGCCAATAAAGCAGATACCGGTGGAGTCCTTCTTTTTGGCGTTCGGCAGGCCAATCTCGTCGGCAATGCGGCGCACTTCGGTTTTTTTGAGTTCACCCACCGGAAACAGCGTTTTTGACAACTGTGCCTGATTGAGGCGGTGCAGAAAATAGCTCTGGTCTTTGGCGGGGTCCAGGCCTTTGAGCAGTTCAAAAAGCTGGGTCGATTGATTTTGGCGAACGCGGGCGTAGTGGCCTGTTGCGATTTTCTCGGCACCCAGGCGCATGGCGTGGTCTAAAAAGGCTTTGAACTTGATCTCGGCGTTGCACAAAATGTCTGGGTTGGGGGTGCGGCCCGCCTGGTATTCACGCAAAAATTCGGCGAAAACGCGATCTTTGTAGTCGGCGGCAAAGTTGACGTGTTCTATCTCAATGCCCAGCACGTCGGCCACGGCTGCGGCGTCGACAAAGTCAACATTCGATGAACAAAACTCGTCGTTGTCATCGCCCTCCCAGTTTTTCATGAAGATACCGATGACCTCATGGCCCTGCTTTTTCAGCAGGTAAGCCGTCACGGCAGAGTCCACACCGCCGCTTAGGCCGACGACGATTTTTTGTTTTTGGTTTTTGGGGGTGGGCATGGGGTGATTATCGGGTTTGTTGGATTTTTGGGTGATTTTTGGACTTTTTTTGGGGTGTTTTTGGGATTTTGGCTAATGGATACGGGCGTGGGCAGCTCTTGAAATAATAGCGGTTGACTTTCACGCTGATTGCCGGGGTTGCCCGGCAGCAAGTCACTTTTCTTTGCTTCGCCAAAGAAAAGTAACCAAAAGAAAGGCGACCCGCAGTCTGGGCCGCTTCGCGGTTCCTTGAAAAAGCTGAAGGAGCCGGAAAATCTAGAAACTAGCCAGCTTCGCTGTCGTCGGACATCTAGATTTTTAATCCGTCTCCTTCAACTTTTTCAAGCCCAGCCAGGACGGGGTGGGGAAGGAATTCGGATTCGGGGAGCAAGCAAGCGCGACGCGCTTGCTTGCGACTCTGTATTTGTGTTTTCTCCCACCCCGTCCTGGCTGAGGCGAGGAGCGCAGGGCAAAGTGGATCAGGGCAAGCGCTTGTTTGAGCGCAGCGAGTTTGCGATTGACCCCACTTTGAACGAGCACCGCAGCGTGCCCGTAGC
>JBASFP010000052.1:0-34734 GCA_049653085.1 Polaromonas sp. | reverse complement strand
CAAGTATGCTATTTATTTAGTAGCTGCTTGCGCCCGTATTGATTGGGCTGGAGGCCGATTCAACCCCTTAAAACGGTTCGTTTTAAGGCTATTAGCCGTTTTTGACGCGAGTTTTCTGTGAGTTTCGCTAAAACCTGTCAGACAGCGTTTGAAGCCACGTAGTTCATGGCAGCTTGATGCGTGGCATCCAATGTTGCGCCAGGCAAGCCAGCTCCGCGCCAGGCGGTGTAGTCAAGCCCCTCGCGCATGACGGCGCTGACAAACTGTTCTGCACCAACAGCGCCCAGTGCGTTGATCAGGACCTTCATTCCGTCTACTTTGATTTCAGTTTCAGTTCGCATACCAGTTCTCCAAAATAGCCAAAGCCTCAACAGGATTGAACACTTTTATGGATGTAGCAAGTTTCATTTTTACAAGCCCGATGTCTAGCGATTCTGCACAGTTCAAGGCAGGAAGTCCTTGACGAATAGGTAGTAGCTGCGATGGCCGTCTTTTGAGTGACCCCGCACTGATCTAGCAACTTTGTCAATGCGCGCCACAAACTCCTTGAGCGTGGGTCCGGTGGACTCGTTCACGCGCTCACTGGCGACGGCAACACACCAGTCAACAATACCTTGCAGGTCCGCGCTGACGCTGCACGACTCGCTTGCGGCATAGCCAAATCGTTGCTTGACCGCGACCTTGGCTCTGTCCAACGCATAGGCGCAGCGCTCGTCGGTGAGACTGAGGTCGCGCTCGTATGCCACCTTCAGGCCAGATTCGATGTTCTGGCAAACATCAAGGTATTTGTCATCGTTAGAGTTCATTTGTGGGAATGATGAAATGGACGTTTGTATGAGGCTTAAAGACGATATTTGTCGATGCAAATTGGCTAGGTAGTCAATTATAAAGGTACGCAACTAACGTATAATAAATTCATGCTCGCCACTTTTGTAGAACTACCTCCTTTCGAACGAGTTCGCAAAGATTACTTGGATGACGACGCCTACAGCTCACTTCAGCACGAGCTGATGGACAACCCTGAGGCGGGCGACATGATGGAAGGCACAGGCGGTTTGCGCAAGTTGCGTCAGCCAGACCCACGCCGTGGCAAAGGCAAGCGCGGCGGCTTGCGTGTGATTTATTACTGGTGGCTTGGGGGCGACCAGTTTTGGCTTTTTACGGTTTTTGACAAAGATCAAGCCGACGACCTGACGCCCGATCAACGCAAGGCATTAAAGCAAATGCTCAAACGTGAGTTAGTGCAACGACAACCCGAAAAAGGCTAACACCATGACCAAAAAACGCGATATTTTTGCCGAACTGATCGAAGGGTTTGATGCCTTGCAGCAGCAGCGCGAAGGCAAGTTGACGCTACGCACCTTCAAGGTGCAAAGCAAACCCGCGCCAGTCTTGTCGCCGCAAGACGTGGTGAGCGTGCGTGAGCAATTGCACCTGTCACGCCCCGTTTTTGCACGCTACTTGCGCACTAACCCGCGCACACTGGAAAACTGGGAACAAGGCCGCGCCAAACCGAACGCGCAAGCCGCCCTGCTGATACGCATGGTGGCGCAGTTTCCTGACATGGTGCAGCGCTTGGAGGCTGTGTAGATTGCTATATTTTTAATAGCTGCTTGCGCCCAAATTTATTGGCGTACAGACCGAATTTATATCTAATTTAGATTTAATTGGAGTCTGACCCCCATTGTTCCCCTATGCGCGAGCAGCTCCTGTATTGATAGCACTTGATGAGTGATTAGACTCTGCCCTCCGATTTTTCCGTGCCATTGTTTCACCTCGCCCGCAATCTGTAGACTTAACAGCTTTCACCAGAGAAAATCAAATGCGCCACCGGGAAGCTGTGCATACCGTTCCTGAAAATCGTCATCCTTCAATACTATGTATCTCACGGTTTCAACGATGGCGAGGAGTAGTGGAATATAAGTCCAGCAGAATATTAAATACAGCAAACCCCAGCCCCAAGCGCCTAAATAGAATTTATGTGCTCCAAAGGCTCCAAGGAAGAATGCAAATAGTGTCGCGGCTGTCTTGCTTCTCGGCTCTTTAGTGGTATTTGACTGTGCCGGGGTCTTACCAAGCGGATAGACATTTTTAGCTTGCCCTTCCGAGTTGCAGTCGTAATCGACTTTCATTCCGGGTTGGGCCGCAAATTCGCCTTTCCATTCCTCCGGCGCGAAGTAGTGCCTCGTACCGTTGGATGCCTTGACTGCAGCAACTCGCGTTGTTGAGTCGATGCCCAGAATAGTGCCTTCCATGTTCTTCCCTTCCTCAATTCATATTGATATTAAGTGCTTTGCGAACTCTATTTTGAATTCTCTACTTCGCCACGATTGCCTGTAAGTACTGGTTATTGCGTGATACTTGCGCCGAGTGAAGCTTAATTGGTTTGTCCGTAAAAACCGGGTTATCTCAACCTGATCCTGATTGCTCCCTGCTCCCAATCGCTGTGTAGCAGTTACTTAAAAAACTGAGCGTGAAACCCAGTTGGATCTGGGACAGTTTGTCCTTCCAAAGAGTTTTGCTCGTCAAAGATGTTCACACCACCGAAAATGTTAGGTTGTGTGTGGGCAACAACATGTCCCATTGTGTCCGTGAGATTCATACCTCCAAAAATATTCGGCTGGGTCGAATGCGAAATCTCCCCTGATGGCTCATGATGATCCAGTCCACCAAAAACATTCGATGTAGAGTGATCGACGAGTTGCCCGTTGCTAAAAGTGTCCATTCCACCGACACAATTAGGATGCGTTTGGGCAAGTGGAATTCCGCCAACCTCACTAACGTCAACGCCACCAAAGATGTTTTCAGTAACTTTTAGAATATTTTCCATTTTCATGCCCTTTCTCTAGATAATTCTTCCTCGGCAAACTTCAGCTCATTGAAGTCGAGCGAGTTGAAATAATGGTCAAGGTTACAACCAGTTGCCGCTGTCTCGGTGAGGATTGTGGCAACTGCAGTTTCGTTAACTTCTTTGAACTTATCGCTGACGTAGCTTTTCGTCATTTCAGCTGCTTTAATAACCTGTTGATTTAGAGCCTGCACCTTGTCCTCGAACTCATCACACATTTCAATATATCGGTCTAGCTGTGCATTCTTGGTCTTGCCGTTATCAGATTGATTTTTGAAGTTCATAATCAGAGCTGGTATACCAATGATTGGATTTGCGGTCGCTAGTGCTCCCGCACCGAAGTTACGTGCAACGCTACCCCAGTCAATCTCATCTTTGATTGCGGCGACAAAACCCTGATAGTTAGATTGAAGCCAGTTTCGGCGCTGCTCGATATCTCTCGTTTCAGGAATCACAGCCGAAAAATGACTTGTAACGATCGCAGAAATCTTTGCTAGCTGGGACGCGCGAAGATCAGCACTCAGACGGTATCTTGACGACAGAGTCTCAAAGGGTTTCCCGGAAAAAATTGTGGAAATCTGATCGTCGTAGTACTTGATGATGCTTTCTGCGATCTCACCCGCCGCATTCGTTATCTCCTTTTGCGAATCGCTGAACTTTGCAGCGCTGAAAAGAGATGCAAATAGCATAAGTGACTCTTCCTTAGTGTGTTCCTTTTTGTCGATGTCGTAGCGGATGTACGCGTCGCTAATCTGTGCATACGCATCATTAAACGGCGCCAACACGAGGTTTTCAGCCATTGTTGAATACATATTCCCCGCACGGTGATGGAAAACTTTTACTTGTGCAATCTGTTTTGAATAATCTCGCGGAGTTGGCGTAGCGGGGAACGCATTGACTTTTTTTGCTGTGTTGGCAGCAGCGACTCCGTCTGACGACGGTTTGCTAGCTCCAGATTTGTAGGTGTTGCCTTTTCGTTGCCCAAGCAGAAAGCCAATCATCAGCACCAACACGAAAGCAAGCACGATAATTACCATGTCCTTTAGGTCCATTCGTTTTCCTTACCAAGTGCGGTCGAGGAGCGCTGTTTGCTCATGCGGTCTGTATCAACATCAGAATATCTGTAGTCTAGCAAAAAACCGTTAGGAAGCTTTTGAAGCTGCATAGTTCATTGCAGCTTGATGGGTCGCATCCAATGTTGCGCCAGGCAAGCCAGTTGCGCGCCAAGCGGTGTAGTCAAGCCCCTCGCGCATAACTGCGCTAACAAACTGTTCGGCACCAACAGCGCCCAGTGCGCTAATCAGTACCTTCATTCCGTCTACTTTGATTTCAGTTTCAGTTCGCATACCAGTTCTCCAAAATAGCCAAAGCCTCAATAGGGTTCACCACGCGTATAGATGTATCGAGTTTCATTTTCCGCAAGATGAAATCATCTGTGGTGATGAATATGTGTGAGTTTGACGCTAACGCACAGGCAACATGCAAAGCATCAAAACTTTTCAATGAATAAGTGTGTTCAATTTTTCTCGCAGTCTCAAGCACTGCATCGTCACCTGCGACTTTTACATGCGCAATGTCTCGCCATAAATCAATAGACTGCCTGCGACTTGCCACCGGGTTCAAACTGTTTTCATAGTCCAGCACATAAGACCAAACCAGCTTAACAAGCCCTTGCTTTGCCAGCTCTTGCACTTCCAGCTTGGCTTGCGTTTCCATATGAACACGGGTTTGCTTCTGCTCGTCAAACGGGCGGTTGTAGCAGCACAAGTCCAGATAAATGGTTTGTTTGAAGGCACTTGCAGTAGTCATGCCCATGATTTTCTATCATCTTGACCGGCTTGACCATGACTGAAATGGTTTGGCAGCACTGAAGCTAGTCTGTACTAGAACTCAAGGCACCAACCTGAGCTGACGCACCATCCCCGCCGGGTTCATCTGCAAAGCCCGGTATTCAACCTTGGCCCAGCCTTCACTCATATCCCGATACCGGCTCGAAAACACCAGCCCGCTCTGCCCTGTCTGGTAAATAAACTGTGACTTCTCCAAATCAGCCAAATCAAACAGTGTGCGCATGGACGCAGCGTGGCGGTTGGCGAACGGCAGTTTGTCGTCGTTGGCCCAGTATTGGCCGACGTTGACAGTGAAGGTGTCGCCGCCTGTGGGGACGCGCACGTCGAAGAATTTGGCCAGCAGGGGCACGTTGCCAAACGGTTTGTGGGCAGACAGGGCGTTGTGGGCCCTGCCCCATGACCATTGGGCCGTGTCTGCGCCGTAGTCTTTTTGCAGGCGGGTTAATGCCCTGCCAAGCGCAGCGCTCGACTGACCGGCGCAAGTTGCAGCGCCGCACCAGTCCGCATCGTTTCGCGCCATGATGCCTTCAACTGCCGGGCGAAAGTTGCGTTTGCCGTACATGGCTTTAAAAGATGCCTCGCCCAACTTGCTGCCTATAACGCCGCGTGTCAGCTCGTCGACCCAAGCGGCAAAGATTAACGGTGCGGCGGACTCGGCGCGCATCACGCCGTCAAAATCTTTCAGCGCGGTTTTGCTGGCTGCGGCCAGCGTGTGGCTGCTGTTGCCCAAGGCAGTGGTTAAAAAAGGCAGCAGCTTGAGCGTGGCCATTGACAGTTGATCGGCCTGGATTTTTTGCATGCTGGCCATGTCATGTTTGGGCGTGGCGGCAAGCATTTGTTCAATGCGGTCCTGACGGTACGGTACTGTCCAGTCCTGCCCCATGAAGATGGGGAAGTCAGGCGGGGTGATACGCTGGTTGGCGGTGGCCAGATAGCCTTTGGCTGTGATGGCGGCGTCATCACTTTGCGGGGTTTGGGCATAGGTTGCCCAGCCTGCCCAGTCGTAGCGTGCGTCCCAGCCGGGCGCGGGGGCGATGCCTTTGATGTCGTTCTCGGGCTTGCGCAGCGGCAGCTTGCCCACGGCTTTGAAAGCGGTTTTGCCGGTCACGTCGGCCATCACCACGCTTTGCATGGGCGAGTGGTAGCTGCTGAAGGCGGCCTCCAAATCTGCAATCGACTGGGCGTTGTTACTCCGCAGGCCTGACAGCACCGTCTGGTTGTCAGCGTCAAGCGCGCCCCAGCGCAGCGTCAGCACGTACTTGCTGGTGTCCAGTACCTCGCCGTGAGACTTTTGCGCGTCGCTCAGCACCGGGCCGTGGCGGCTTTCGCGCACTGTCAGTTGCACGTCGGGCTGACCTTTGACCTTGATGACTTCGTTGCGGGTTTTAAAGTCTGCCCAGGCGGGCTGGCCTTCACTTGGCACGCGGTACTGCTTGGGGTTGGCGGGGTTGATCTGCTCCAGGTACAGGTCTTGTACATCGGGCCCGGTGTTGGTAAAGCCCCAGGCGACTTTGTCGGTGCGGCCCAGCACGACGAAGGGCATGCCGGGCAGCGTTGCACCAATCGCATTCAGGCCAGGCGCTTCAAGGTGGGCAAAGTACCAGATGGCCGGGGCTGACAGGCCCAGGTGCGGGTCATTGGCCAGCAGTGGTTTGCCGCTTGTTGTGCGGTTGCCAGCCACCACCCAGTTGTTGGAGCCCTTGCCGTCAACTGTGCCCAGACTGCTGGCCCAGTCTGTGATGTCACGTGTCAGGTCTTTGGTTAAGTTTGAGGCTAAAAAGGTGTCATTTTGAGCTGTTTTGAGTGGTTTTTGACCATCAAATTGGCATTCAGACCAATGAATACGGGCGCAAGCAGCTCCTGTTTTAATAGCGTTCGTTGAAGACTTGTACACACCCAGTTCAGCGTACAGCTTGGCAAAATCGACTTTAGAAGCGGGTTGCTCACCCGGGTACGGCGTAAAAAGTTGCCAGAGTTGCGCGGTGCTCAAGTTCTTCAAGGCAGACAGGCGCGCAAACTCATTGCCCCAGTTGCCGCCCAAATCCAGCGCCATCATCAGTGACCAGCCAATGCTGTCTTGCGGCGTCCACGGTTTGCCCGCCTTGCCGCCCGGCTTGACGCCCAGGATGTGAAATTCAGGCGACAAGGCTTGCGACGACTGTTCATAAAACGCATTGATGCCGTCGCTGTAGGCTTGCATCGCATTCTTACCTTCAGCGGGCAAGCCTTGCCACTGGCGCTCAGCCGCCTGCATGATGCCCAGGGTGCGCAGCAGTTTGTCGGTGTCCAGCGTGGCCGTACCGAAGGCTTCAGACAGCTCGCCGTGCATGACGCGGCGGTTAAATTCAAGCTGCCAGCCGCGCTCTTGCGCATGAACGTAGCCAATGGCAAACCAGGCATCCACCGGGCTTTGCGCCTTGATGTGGGTCACGTCAGCGGCGTCGCGGGTCACGCTGACCGGGGCTTTGAGGCCATTAACTTTCAGCTCGCCACTCAGTGCCGGGAAGCTGCGGTTGATGTAAATGCCGCTAGCCGCAGCCAGCACAATCAGCAGCGCCAAAACCAGCCAAAAAAAGCGTTTAAACCAGACCATGGTTGTCTCCTGTCGTTGTTATTTACCCGTCAATTTGAAGCTGACTGTGGGCACACTGAAGTCTTCAAACGGTGCGCCCAGGGCGATCTCGCCATCTATCATCAGCACGCATTCCTGGCGGCGCAGCGCCACCACATCCGCGCTGCCTGTAAATTTGACCCAGGTGCCGTAGCTGCTGACGTCCTCCAGGTAAAACTTGCCTGCCCGCCAGGTGATTCTGGCGTGCAGCCGCGACACGCGCGGATCATTGACGACAAACTGCGCTTCTGACACCCGACCCAAATGCATGGGCAGCTCGGTTGAGGTGAAAGTGGCCTCAACGTCCAGCCATGCCAAGGCTATCGTGCCAGTCTGCTGCGCTGACGACGCGGCAGGCGCCACAACCAGACTGGCGGGCTGTGTAAAAAAGTCAGACAGCACCTCGCTCTGCCATTCAATCCGATGCACCTGGCAATGTTCAACCCGACCCCGGATGTCCATCGCGCCCAGACTGCGGGAGCGCACCAGCGTATCGACGGGCAACTGGTGGATAACGGTGTCAGAGGCCAGTATCTGGTCAGGCCCTGACAGGTCTGACAGGCGTGACGCCAGATTCACCGCATCGCCAAAAAAGTCGCCCGCCTGCTCGATCACCTCACCCCGCGCCAGGCCTATTTGCAGGTGCATTTTCAGGTTGTCGGGCCAGGTTTTGATGCGCTCGGTGTGCATGCGCTGCATGTCGCTGACGGCCTCAATCGCGTCCGTGCTCTGGTCAAACACCATCAGCACGCCGTCGCCCAGGTTTTTAACCACCTTGCCGCGCCGCGCTACACACACCTTGCCCAGCCAGTCGGTCAGCCGCGTGATGGCCTGCGTGGCTTTGGCATTACCCAGCACCTCAAACACGCCAGTGCTTCCGGTCAGATCGGCAAAAACAACGGTGACTTCTGCCATGCGGCTCCAGCGATGGGAGGGGTTGCAACAAACACAAAGGTGCTTCTAGAAATTCAGATTTTCGGGATGAAGTGCAAGGCGGACGGAGCACAGCACACCGGAATGCACTTTAGGTGCATGAGGATTGCGAGCACCGCCCAACGCAGCAATTCGCCCGAAAAATGAATTTATGGAAGTACCTTCAAACTGTAACGGGTTTTAGTTGCATCGCTTTGAATTCCAGAAACTCTTCAAAACCATAAACCCCGTTCTCGCGGCCATTGCCTGACTGCTTGTAGCCACCAAAAGGTGCATTGGCGTTAAAAGGCCCGCCGTTGATGTCAACCTGCCCAGTGCGCATCCGCCGTGCCACGGCCATGGCTTCTTCATCGGTGCCCGCCCACACCGCGCCGCCCAGGCCGTAAATGGTGCTGTTGGCTATTGTCACGGCGTCGGCTTCGTCTTTGTAAGGGATGACGACCAGCACCGGGCCAAAAATTTCTTCTTGCGCAAGTGTGTCGGTCGGTTTGATTCCCAAGATTGTTGGCTGTACAAAGTAGCCTGTGGCAAATGCGGGTGCGTCTGCACCACCGGCAATCACGTCTGCACCTTCATCAATGCCGGTTTTGATAAAGCCAATCACCCGGTCGCGCTGCATGGCGCTGACCAGTGGGCCGAGCTTGCTGGCCTCGTCAAGACTCGGGCCAATGCTGAATTTGGCAATGGCCGCTTGTGCCAGCGCACGGACTTCGTCGTAACGGCTTTCAGGCACCAGCATGCGGGTGTGGGCCGAGCAGGTTTGCCCGCTGTTGAGCATGCAGGCCCCCACTGTGCCCTTAACCGCCGCCTCAAAATTGGCGCTGTCCAAAATCACGCTGGCTGACTTGCCGCCCAGCTCTAAAGCAATGCGTTTGACAGACTGGCTGGCCAGCTCGCTGACCCGTTTGCCGGCCCGGGTGGAACCGGTAAAGCTGACCATATCGACTTCGGGATGCGTGGCCAGCACCTCGCCGACCACCGGGCCCATGCCGTTGACCAGGTTAAACACGCCTGGCGGCAAGCCTGCTTCATGAATGATCTCGGCCAGAATCATGGCGTTAACTGGGGCAATTTCACTTGGCTTGAGCACCACAGTGCAGCCAGCCACCATGGCGGGTGCGATTTTTAAAGTAATCTGGCTGAGGGGAAAGTTCCACGGTGTGATGCAGCCAACCACACCTATCGCCTCACGCACCACCAGCGAGTTGCCGACTTTTTTCTCCCACTCAAAGTTGCGCGCTACTTTGGCAAAGTTGCCCCAGTGCCAGGCCGGGCCACCGACTTGCACGGCTTTGGCCATTTTGATCGGCATGCCGACTTCACGCGCAATGGCAGTGGCCAGCTCATCGGATCGGGCTTTGATGCCAGCGGCGACTTTGTCCAGGTAGGCTGCGCGGGTCTCAACCGGCAAGGCGGCCCAGCCGTCAAAAGCTGCGCGTGCTGCCAGTACGGCGGCTTCAGCTTCTTGGGCCGTGCCTGCGGGAACGGTGGCCATGATGTCTTCGGTGCTGCTGTCATGCACGGGCAGTGTGTCCGTTGATGCGGCTTTGACCCATTGGCCGTTGATGTAGTGGGCGGGGTAACTTGAAGCGGTTTGTTTTGTGTTTGTCATGTTGGGGGTGTAAATTAAAGGTGTAAGTTAACAATAAAAAGAGGCAATCATTACCGGAATCAGGATTCTCAATGCTCGAACCAGCATGACATTTGGTTACTAAGAGCTTGATTTATATGTTGTTTACCGTTAACTATGTCACGCTAACCCGCTTGCAATTCTTCGGGCGTGGTCTTAATCTAGCAGAAATATTAGTTTTGTTTCATATTCATTTTCTGTATCACAGGCCTAAAAATCATGCGCTCCCTTTTGCCAACCTTTAACCTGCCGTCTTTTGTGCCGCAACTGCGAAGCAGCTACATGGCACTGCTGGGCCGCAGTGAACCGACACCGAAAGCGCTGAACGCACGCACCGAAGTCATCCGCGAAATGATGCTACAGGAACTCGGTGATTATGGTGAAAAAAAATTCCCTGCTGTTGCCCGCCGTGTCCGCTACGCGCCTGATGTGCAGGGCCTGTGGTACGCGCGCTCAGACGTGATGGCGATTTTGGCCAACACTTATGGCGAAACCGTGGCACGCGAGAAAATTGCCAACATCAGTGGTCGCTTTAACGGCCTGCTGCCCAAGAGCCTGACCGGCAGGATCGGTTTCAAAATTCGTTAGGCCGTCCTCAAACCTGGTCTCCCCAGACGATCAGCGCCTCCCCACCCTCGACAGCCAGCGTTACCTTCGCCCCAACGGGCAGCAGCACCTTGGTCGGCACATGGCCAAACGGCAGCCCCGTCAACACACGCGCCTTGACCTGGCTTTGCAAACGTGCCGCAACACCCGCCAGATTAAAACCACTGTCGTAGCCCGGCACCAGAGAGTAGTTGCTGAACTGGCCAAACACAATCGCCTTTTGCTGCGCCAGCACGCCTGCGTGCAGCAGATGCGTCAGGATGCGCTCAACGCGGTACGGGTGCTCGCCCACGTCTTCAATGAACAAAACGCCACCCTTGATGGTCTCGGGTTTTGGGAAATACGGCGTTCCGATCAAACTTGCCAAAACCGCCAGATTTCCACCCCAAAGTGTCGCATTTTTAATGCTAAATTGGCCTGCAGCCGAATGAATACGGGTGTGAGCAGCTCCTGAATCAATAGCGTCTGGTTGCCTTGTTTTGGGCAGTTGCCAGCCCGCACCTTCACCCTGCCCGCAAATCAAGTCGTCAAAACAGGCTTCCATGATGTCGTCGGGCGCGTCTTCAGTGCCAAAGTCCTCACCCAGCGCCGGGCCGGCCCAGGTCACTGCCCCGGTTTTGGCCAGCAGCGCCATTTGCAGCGCGGAGAAGTCGCTGATACCGACAAATTGGGTGCCTTTTTCAATCGACTTGCCAATCGCTTTGTAGTTAATCGCTGGCAGGATGCGCGTCAGGCCATAGCCGCCCCGGGTGATCAGCGCCACGTCAGCGCCGCTGGCAGCAGCCCGGCCAATAGCCGCTAGCCGCGTTTCATCGTCGCCCGCAAAGCGCTGGTATTTGGCCAAAGCGGCTTCGTCAACCTCAACCTCATGACCCAAGGCCTTCAGGCGTTTGATGCCGCGTTTAAAGCTGGCCTTGTCACGTACCGCGCTGGACGGGGAGTAGATGTAGATGTGTTTTTTCACGGCTTCAAGTATCGCATTGCGCCTAGCGCGCCAACGCCACCTCACCCGCCAATTTAGCCTTCAGCGCAGGCAGCGCCGTCAGCATGGCCGCCCGGCCCGCGTCAATGGCGCGCTGGCGGGACGTGAAGTCGGCGCTTTTCAAGCCCACCAGCGATGGCCGCACCACCACGTCTGCGCCTGCCAGCTCGTACTGGTTGATGCTTTTGCCCATGATGGCAAAGGTTTGCAGCAATATTTGCAGTGTGCCGTCTGCCGTGTTGGCCTCGGGTGGGTTTGAAATGTCTACCGCAATCACCACATCTGCACCCATTTGCCGGGCAAAGCGCACGGGTACTGGCGACACGAGCCCGCCATCCACATAATCACGGCCATTGATTTTGACGGGCACGAACACCGCTGGCACAGCGCTGGACGCCCGCACCGCCGTGCCGGTATCGCCTTTTTGAAACAACACCGCGTTGCCGGTGCCCAAATCAGTTGCCACAACGCCCAACGGTATCGCCATGTTTTCCAGCAGCCGCCCAGCCACCAGCTCATTCACATACCTTGCCAGCGCGTCGCCCCTGAACATGCCACGCCCAATGATTGGCAGCATCCAGTCGGTGATGGCGACTTCTTCCATGTTCAAAGCGGTTTGCTGCAATTGGGCGCTGGTTTTGCCGCTGGCATACAGGGCGGCGACCAAGCTGCCTGCCGATGTACCGACGACAAGTTGCGGCTTCAAGCCCGCTTCTTCCAGCACGGCAATCACGCCAACATGAGCAAAGCCGCGTGCTGCGCCGCCGCCCAAGGCCAAGCCAATTTTCAGATTTTTTTGCACGACCGGAGCAGTGCTGACAGGTGGCGGCACTGTCCGGGTTGCGCAGCCACTGAAAATAAACAGCCCCATCGTCGCAAAGCAAATGAGAACTATTCGCATTTGTATTAAGATAGGCACATCTTTACTTTTCAAGGTGTTCGTCAACATGTTTAAAAAAGGCCCTTTTGTATTGGCTTCGATGGCAGTGGTTGCCCTGTCATTTGCTGGCGTTGCCAGCGCACAAGAGCAGGTCGTCAACCTGTATTCTGCCCGTCATTACCAGACTGACGAGGCGCTGTACGCCAACTTCACCAAAACCACGGGCATCAAGATCAACCGTGTGGATGCGGATGATGCCGGAATTTTGGCCCGACTAAAAGCCGAAGGAACAGCCTCCCCGGCTGATGTGATTTTGCTGGTCGATGCAGCGCGACTGGCCAAAGGCGACAGCGACGGTTTGTTTTTGCCCATCAAGTCACCTCTGCTGGAATCAGCTATTCCCGCCCCACTGCGCGCCAAGGCCAGTGCCGACGGCACAACCTGGTTTGGCTTTTCAACCCGGGCGCGTGTGGTGGTCTACGACAAGGCCAGGGTCAAAAAAGCCGATGTCGATACCTATGAGGAGTTGGCCGATGCAAAAAACAAAGGTCTGCTGTGTACCCGATCCGGCTCGCACCCCTACAACCTGTCGCTGTTTGGTGCGGTGACAGAACACCTGGGTGACGCTAAAACTGAAGCCTGGCTAAAAGGCCTGGTGGCCAACATGGCGCGTGCGCCCAAGGGCGGCGACACCGACCAGATCAAGGCCGTGGCCAGCGGCGAGTGCGGCATTGCGCTGACCAACACCTATTACATTGCCCGCCTGATGCGGTCAGACAAGGCCGAGGACAAAGCTGTGATGGACAAAATCGCGGTGGTCTTCCTGAATCAGGACAGCTGGGGCACGCATGTGAATATTGCGGGCGCTGCGGTGGCCAAGAACGCCAAAAACACCGCCAACGCGGTGAAGTTCATGGAATACCTGGCCAGTCTTCCGGCACAAGAGTATTTTGCCAACGGCAACAACGAGTACCCGGCGGTAGCCAGTGTCAAGCTCAACAATCCGGCTCTGGCAGTCATGAGCGGCGGTGCTTTCAAGAGCGAAACAATTCCGCTGGCAGCCGTGGGCGGCAACCAGACCAAGGTGCAGCAAATGCTTGACCGGGTTGGCTACAAGTAATCTCTGGACTGGCAGACCAAGCCCGGCCATTGCAAGATGACCGGGCTTTTTTGTAGGCCTGCTACAAACATAAGTTTGAGCACCACCGATCTTTCTCGCCGGTTGAATCGAGGATAAAACTCAACAAATTAGCTGATGCACTCATTTGAAAATATTTTCTCAGTTTCGATTGACAAAATCGATTTTTTGCAAGAAACTATGATTGACAAATTCATTTTTTTGCAGGAACACGATATGAGTATGAAACATCCAGCTTTGTATTACCCCGAGCTCTCTGACTATGCATTGCAGTCTATTGCCGAGGCGCTTCTTGACGTTCGATTCTCAACCTACCGCGAAATGAATTCGCGCTATGACGACAACTACACACGGGAAACTGCAGTTTTCGGACGTTCGAAAAATATGCTGATTGAGATGGCATTAGAGCGGCGATTTGGCACCACGCTATTGCATGCTGGCATGGATGTGACTTTCAAAGTTGGTGAAGTACCGTGCCGATTTTTTAGAGATGACCCCAGCAGTCCCGAGAAAGCTGGGTTTTTTAAACGAAACGCAGTTGATGATCTATTTTCAATCGATGACCAACATCCTGTTTTGTGGAGATTTATTGTTGAAAAAGCTTTAACTGAAGATGAGGAAGATCGAGTGTTTTTCGTTGGATACAACGCATACAACGAAAAGATTTCCGAATGGATTTACCAAGCCTCATCTCCAGTTCTGCGCTCCGTCGATCAAGATACGCCACAGTCTACGGAAATCCCGTCCGCATCGGTCGATATACGCGAAGATGAATCCGTGAAACCGGATGACCAGCGGAAAACCGGAAGCGATGAGTAACCATCATGGATTTCCAATTCAACGGCTCAGAGCTTAGGCTCGCCCGTATATTTAATGGCCTTGCTTTAGAGGAAGTTGCTGAGAAACTAGGTAAAACACGTCAATATCTGCATAGACTGGAAACTGGGCTTGCAACTCCAACAGCGCAACTTTTGAAAGAGTTAGCATTTGTCCTAAATGTGGAGCCTAGCTTTTTAACTAAATCCTACAGGCCAATGATTGAGGAAGATCAGTTTCATTTTAGAAAATTGTTCACAACTCGCGCGATGATTAAACAAGAAGCAATGGCGCGTGGTGAATTAATTGGTAGATTAGTTGCATATCTAGATAGGGAACTTAAGTTTCCTGAATTGCGAATTCCTGAAATGAACGGTTTGCAGACTGTTGACGAGATTGAGCATGCTGCTGAGAGATGCCGTAGAGAGTGGGAATTAGGTCTTGGCCCAATAACTAATATGAGCAGATTGGCTGAAAATTTGGGTGCGGTAGTTACAAGTTTTCCATCTGTGTCCAAAGAAATTGATGCTATGTCAGTAGCACTCAAGCGACCGATCATTGTGCGTAGTGAAGCCAAAGAGAGTGTATGTAGGCAACGCTTTGATATTGGTCATGAATTGGGACATTTTGTTCTTCATTCTGGTCTCACCACGGGTGACCGTGTCACCGAAAATCAGGCCAATCGCTTTGCTAGCGCGCTACTAATTCCACGAAGTATGATGTTGAAATTATTTCCTAAGCCTCGTCGTACGCGGCTGGACTGGGCTGGTTTGCGCGAATTTAAGCTAACTTGGAAGGTTAGCAAGGCTGCAATTTTGTACAGAGCACGCCAACTTGATTTATTGACTGACGGTCAGTATAAAACTGGTGCGATTACCCTAAAGCGTGACGGTAACGCAGTAGGCGAATATGAAGATAATTTGATTCCGTCTGAACCTCCCGAACTGTTATCGAACTCGCTGTTGGTTCTTGCTAGTAAAAGAGCAATTTATGCTGAAGACATAGCCCACACTCTCGGCGTAATGCCAAGTTTCCTTCGGCAAATTGTGGGGTTTGATTTGCCTGTTCGACCACAGGCAGCTCTCCAAACATTCAAACGACCAGAACTTTATCTCGTGGCTTAGTTTTAATCCCGTAAAAAATTTAGCTATTTCGGTCAGTTTCAATAGTTTTCCTCCCAAAAGTCATGAACTCCGGATCACGCCGACATGACAAACAAAAGCCCGGCCACTCAAAAGTGATCGGGCTTTTTTATGCGCCATAATTTCGAGTTACGTTTACGTCAACGTCAACCTCAAATTAACAGGACAACATCATGGACATCGCAGGCAAAGTTTTTATCGTTACCGGTGGCGCATCGGGTTTGGGTGAAGGCACAGCGCGCATGCTGGCTGCCAACGGCGGCAAGGTCGTGATTGCCGACATGCAAACTGAAAAAGGCGAAGCGGTTGCCAAAGATATTGGCGGCGCGTTCGTGAAGTGCGATGTGAGCAACGAGGCCGATGCTCAAGCTGTGGTGGCCAAGGCCGTGTCTATGGGCAAGCTCATGGGTCTGGTCAATTGCGCCGGTATCGCCACAGGTGAAAAAACGGTTGGTAAAAACGGCGCGCACAGCCTGGCTGTGTTTAACAAGACCATCACCGTTAACCTGATTGGCAGCTTCAACATGATTCGCCTGGCGGCTGACGCCATGTGCAAAAACGATGCTGAGGCCACCGGCGAGCGCGGTGTGATGATTTCTACCGCATCGGTTGCCGCTTACGACGGCCAGATCGGCCAGGCCGCCTACAGCGCATCCAAAGGCGGCATTGTCGGCATGACGTTGCCGATTGCGCGTGACCTGGCGCGCAACGGCATTCGCAACATGACAATTGCCCCCGGAATTTTTGGCACACCCATGATGTTTGGCATGCCACAAGACGTGCAAGACGCTCTGGCGGCGGCAGTGCCCTTCCCCAGCCGCTTGGGCACGCCAGATGATTACGCCAAACTGGCCAAGCACATTTTTGAAAACGACATGCTCAACGGCGAAGTGATTCGCCTCGATGGTGCGATTCGTTTGGCACCGAAATAAACGCCAAAGTAAGCAGCTATTTGATCAGCCCGAGCAGCTCTTTAAAGTCAGGGTGCTCGGCGCTGCGCAGCCATTCAAACGCCACCATCTCGGTGGTCACCAGCTCTGCACCATTGCCTGCCAGGCGATCAAACGCGGCGTCGCGGTTGCGCTCACTGCGTGAGCTGCAGGCGTCTGTTACCACCCAGACTTCAAACTCTTCTTCCAGCAAGTCGAGCGCGGTTTGCAGCAGGCACACATGGGCTTCGCAGCCTGCGATGACGATGGTTGATCTGCCCTCTTCTGGCTCAGGCGCTGCTTTTTGCAGGTGCTTGGGCAGGCTGCGAGCATTGCCGCCCTGAGTTGACTTGCGCGCAGGTGGGCGAAGCCAATCACCCAAGCCATCGGCCTTGGCGCTGAAATGTGCCTTGGCCAGGGTCTTGCCACCAGCCGCTTCAACTTCAGCTGCAACAATCGCCACACTCAAACCCAGCTTGTCGGGCATCTGTTCAGTGGCCCAAACAGGCACTTGCAGCAACTGCGCCATGCGCGCCAGCCGCACCGCATTGGCAATGACCAACTCATTTTCAAAAATAGCCGGCATCAGGCGGGCTTGGTAGTCCACTAAGACGAGTTGGCAGTCATCGGCATCAAGCAACATCGGGGAGTCTTTCAGGTGGGGCGGCCAATAGAAGCCGCCGAGGTGTAAATTGGCAGTAATTTTACCTCAAAACCCCCTATTTTAGGTATTAAATATGGCTTTTAACCAATGAATACGGGCGCAATCAGCTCCTGAAATAATAGCGCTATTGGAGGTCTTTGACTTGATTCGGTGGCGCTTCACCAAACTTCAGCAGCTTGGTGGCTTGCAGGGTTTCAGCCAGAAAGCAAAGCAGCGCGGCCAAAAAGCAGCCCACACCTGCCAAAAAGCTGATGGTGGCGATTTTCAGGGTGGGCAGCTCGCTGGTTTGGCCTAAAAACAGCAAAATAATCGTCAGGCCAATCAGCATGGCGCACAACGTCAGCAAGGCAATGCAACCATTGACCAGCCAGCCCCTAAAGCGCAGTTGCTTGAGTTCCGCATAAATGCGCAGGCTGCGCGCCTCGTCAATATTGCCCGAATCCAGCCGGTTTTCAAGAAATCGCGCCCGGTCAATGATGCGGCCCAGGCGACCCGCCACCGCCGCGATGATGCCAGACACCGCAGTGAGTAAAAAAACCGGCGCGACTGCCAGTTGAATGCCGTGGGTGACGGTGGACAGGTCGGGGGCGAAGTTCATTTTGGCTTTTCAAAGTTGCTGGCTGCCCAGCGCTCGGCACTTGCACGGTTAAGCTTGAAGGATGCTGTGGTTTTAACCTCTGCCAACAAATCGCCGCCGTCATCGTAAGCACTCAGCGTGGCATACGGATTGTCTTCGTCAGGCACGATGTCCAGATTGACGGTGATACGGCCAGATGCTGACGTGACAGTGATGCTCTGGTGCAGCTCGGCATGCAGTTGCTGTTCAGAACGACGCACAAACTCCGACGCGGTTTTGACCAGCGTGTGAAACGCATTGATGTCCAGTGGCTTCGGGTTCTTTTTGTCGCGGCCCATCGTCCACGGGCCAATCAGCGCAGGCTCAGCCTCGCCGTCCTTGGTCATGGCCACTGCCCAGCCGTCGTCGTCTTCGTTTTTAAGCACCTTGGCGGTCCAGCCGTCGGCCACCCACAGGCGGGGTTCTTTGATTTCATCCGTATTTTGCATAGCTGCGATTATCATGTTTATACACATCACCCCGCTACACCATGAACGCTGAACAAAACGAACGCCTGACCCGCATCACCCCCGGTACGCCCTGCGGCCAGTTGCTGCGCCAGTATTGGCAGCCTGCGGCTTTGGTGGATGAGTTCAACCCGTTGCTAGACCCGCGCATGGCGCAGCGGCCAGTTAAAGCCATCAAACTGCTGGGGCAAGACCTGGTGATGTTTAAAGATGCTTTAGGCAGCTGGGGCTTGCTGGACCGCGACTGTGCCCACCGGGGTGCTGACTTGTCATTTGGCAGGCTTGAAGCAGCCAGCCAGGGTGGTGGTTTGCGTTGCCCTTTTCATGGCTGGAAGTTTGCGCCCGATGGCCGATGCCTGGAAACACCGGCCGAGCCCGCAGGCAGCAAACTGTGCGACCGCATCAAACAGCGCAACTACCCTGTCGTTGAAAAAAGCGGCGTGCTGTTTGCGTGGTTGGGTGAGCCGGATTCAACGCCACCGCCCTTCCCTGAATTTGATTGTTTTATAGCCCCCAGCAGCCACAGCTTTGCTTTCAAAGGGCTATGGAACGCCAACTGGCTGCAGGCCTTTGAAGTAGGCATCGATCCGGCACACCCGTCGTATTTGCACCGCTTTTTACAAGACGAAGCACTCGTTGGCATTGGCAACAATGCAGCGGGCAAGCAGTTTCGCAGTGCGGCGGCAGGCACAGCCGATGGAGAGCAGTGGCCCATGACCAGGATCATGCGCGAGTTTGCGCAGCCCGACATCAGCTTTGTTGACAAACCCTGGGGCATGCAGCTCACCGCGCTGCGGCACATGACAGACAGCCTCACGCATGTGCGCGTGACGCAAGCTATTTTTCCGGCGACGTTTGTGATCCCTCTGTCTGAAACCATGACCATCACGCAAATGCATGTGCCGGTAGACGACACACACACTTATTGGTACAGCTTTTTCACCAGCTTTGCCGGGCCTTTGGACAAAGAAGCCATGCGCGCGCAACGCCAGCAATTCATCACCCTGCCCGACTACATTCCCAAAGCGGGTCGCCACAACAACTGGGGCTTTAACGCCGATGAGCAGATGAGTACGACATATTTGGGCATGGGCGAAGAAGACATCAATGTGCATGACCAATGGGCGGTTGAAAGCATGGGTGAAATTGCCGACCGCACACGCGAGCATTTGGGCACGACCGACAAAGTCATCATGGCGAATCGGCGGGTTTTGCTCAAGGCGATTGACGCCGTACAAAACGGTGGTGTGGCACCAGGCATTGCCGATGCGGCACACTCTGCCAGCATGACCGGGCCAGACACCGTAGACGGCATTGCGCCTGCCCATGATTGGCAAGCCTGGTGGCAAGCCGCTGCCGACACCAAGCACAAGCAAGCGCCCTGGCCATGACCATGACCCGCTTTGCCGAGCAATGCGGCATACACGATGCGGCGCGCCAGTCCGCGTTAGAACGCACCGCCAAATTGATAGCAGCCAGCGGCGTAGAGCTGGTGCGCTTTGCCTGGTGCGATATGCACGGCATGCTGCGCGGCAAAACACTGGTAGCGTCCGCCGCCATCAATGCCATGATGAGCGGCGTCGGCATGGTCAGCACCCTGCTGCTCAAAGACAGTGCTGACCGCACTGCGTACAAAGTGTTTGATAAAGAATTTAACGACAAGGGCTCACCGGAATTGCCCGGCTTTGAATTTGCAGGCAACGTCATGCTGCTGGCTGACCCTGCCAGTTACCAGCAATTGCCCTGGACCAGCAAAACCGGCTGGGTGCAGTGCCAGGCTTGGCATATGAACAGCAATGGCGCTGGCACGCCAGTGGCATTCGACACGCGCCGAGTTTTGCAAAACGCACTGGTTCGGCTGTCAAAGGCAGGCTATGGCATGACCTGTGGGCTGGAGGTCGAATTTCATATTTACAAAATCAGGGGCGATGTTGCCAATCATCAGCTTGACCCAATGCAAGCTGCATGGCCAGGCACGGCCCCTGATGTGGCGCTGATTCACCCCGGCTTTCACATGCTGTCAGAGCAGTGGGCCGACATGGCCGATGAGCCGCTGCGCATCGTGCAGCACACCGCGCAAGCCCTGAGCCTGCCGCTGCTGTCGCTTGAAATTGAGTTGGGCCCCAGCCAGGTTGAGGCGGTGTTTGAAGCCACCGATGCTTTGCAAGCCGCCGACAACATGGTGCTGTTTCGCAGTGCAGTCAAGCAAGCGCTCAGGCGCGCGGGCTACCACGCCACTTTCATGTGCAGGCCACCTTTTCCCGGCATCATGTCCAGTGGCTGGCATTTGCACCAGTCACTGACTGATTTAAAGACGGGTGCCAATGCCTTCATGCGCAACGCGCCCGAATCAGGCTGCAACCCGCAACATGCGGGCTACACGCTGTCAGAAGTCGGTCAGCATTATTTGGCCGGGCTTTTGGTGCATGCACACGCCGCCAGCCCCTTTTGCACGTCTACCGTCAATGGCTACGACCGCTTTCGGCCTCAGTCACTCGCACCCCAATCCGCCGTTTGGGGGCGCGACAACCGGGGCGCGATGCTGCGGGTGATAGGTGGTGCCAACGACGCAGCCACGCGAATTGAAAACCGCATCGGCGAGCCAGCAGCCAACCCCTACCTGTACATGGCGTCGCAGATTCATGCGGGTCTGGACGGCATTCAAAACCGGATGCACCCTCCAGCTGCCACAGTCGCGCCCTACGCCACGGCAGACAGCCCATTGCCTGGCAGTCTGGGCAAAGCACTTGAAATGTTAAACAACGACTTCGCCTTTTGCGCAGAATTTGGCGCCGACTTCATTCGCTATTTCACCCGCATCAAGGCGTCTGAAGTGGCCAGATATGAGGTGGCCGAAGACAAAGACGAATGGCAGCGACGTGAGTATTTCAGCCGGATATAAAACCCAAATGAACAAAACCATATCCGTCCACCTGATCGCGCACAACGGTGCAGTCACGACCATCCACGCCAAAATTGGCAAAAGCCTGATGGAGGCTGCAACGGCTGCCAACATCGATGGCATCGCTGCCGACTGTGGCGGCCTGATGACCTGCGCTACCTGCCATGTATTTGTTGATGAACCCTTTGCCTCCCAACTGGGTGCGCCGGATGCTGAAGAAACCGCTATGCTGGCATTCACAGCCGCCCCACGCCAGCCCAACAGCCGCCTGAGTTGCCAGATCACCTTGAGCGCAGAGCTGGATGGCCTGCGCGTCAAACTACCCGCCACCCAATACTAAACAGGAGCCAAAAATGATTCTCGAACTCGCCGACATCCGCATCCACCCCGGCCAGCAAGCCGCTTTTGACGAAGCCATTCAGCGCGGCGTCAATGAGGTGATCTCCAACGCCAAAGGCTTTCAGGGCTACAAGGTCAACAAAGGCATTGAAAACCCGGAGCGCTACATCCTTCAAATCTTTTGGGAAACCCTTGAAAACCACACGGTTGACTTTCGCCAGTCACCGGCGTTTGCCCAGTGGCGGGCGATTGTGGGTTCGTTTTTTGCAGTGCCGCCAACGGTCGAGCACTTCGACCTGCTCGCCAAGTCAGACTGAACGGCTATTAGCTGGCCAAATCTTCATGGCCAGCCACCAGTTTTGCCAGCAGCGCTGACAACTGCAGCCGCTCTTCAGCGTCCAGCGGTGCAACGATGCGTTGCTGCGCTTTGCCCACAGCCCGCTTCATACCCAACGCAACCTTTTCACCCTCGGGTGTGATCCACAGCAGTTTGCGGCGTTTGTCACCCGGATCCGCTTTGCGTGTGACCCAGCCTTTGGCCTCGACCCGGCCAATCACCGATCCCAGCGTCGCCGGGTCAAAAGCCACCCGGTTTGACAGCGTGATCTGGTCTTCACCCGGGTCATCCATCAGGGCATTCAGAATAGCGAACTGCACCGGCGTGGCGTCATGGCCAGCGGTTTCTTCCATAAAAATCGCCACCGCCTGCTGATGCGCGCGACGTATCAAATGACCAGGGGCTTCGCCAAAATTAAAACTTTTTACCATGTGGCAAGTTTAATGGAGGTGGGTTTTCAATCCGGCGCTGGTATACCAGCGCAAGCCATCCTGCAAACGGCAGCCCGACAGCTATCATCTAACCGATGCAAGCAGCACCACTCCTGACAACTGACGCCAGCCTTCAAGACAAGGCGCAAATCCAAGCCACTGCTTTCATCAACAGATGGCAAGGCAACACCGCCAGCGAGCTGTCTACCGCGCAAAGTTTTGTGCGCGAGTTGTGCGATTTGCTGGGCGTGGCCAACCCGCACCCTACTGCTGCGCAAGACTACATGTTTGAGCGGCCCATCACCTTTGCCCATGGCGACGGCAGCAGCAGCGCCGGGCGCATTGACTGCTACAAGCACGGCCACTTTGTGCTGGAGGCCAAAAAGACCCGGCTGAACGCCAAAACAAAGGGCTTTGACGACGCCCTGCTACGCGCCCGTGCCCAAGGCGAAGGCTACGCCCGCGCCCTGCCCGCGCACGAGGGCCGGCCACCCTTTGTACTGGTGGTAGACGTGGGCACAGTCATTGAGCTGTACAGCGAGTTCACCAAGAGCGGCGCAACTTATGTGCCCTTCCCAGACCCGCGCAGCCACCGCATTGCTTTGGCTGACCTGGCTAAACCCGAGATTCGCCAGCGCCTCAAATTGATCTGGACAGACCCGCTGGCACTGGACCCCAGCAGAGTGTCAGCCAGCACCACACGCGATGTGGCGGCGCAGTTAGCCGATTTGGCCAAGTCGCTCGAACAATCAGGCCACCGGGCCGACCATGTGGCGGCCTTCCTTACCCGCAGCCTGTTCAGCATGTTTGCTGAAGACGTAGAACTGTTGCCCAAAGGCAGCTTTTTAGAACTGCTGCAAAAGCACAAAGCCGACCCACGAGCATTGCAAGAAATGCTCCGCGCCCTGTGGCAAGACATGGACCAGGGCGGCTTTAGCGTGGCACTGAGCAGGCAGGTACTGCGGTTTAACGGCAAATTGTTCAAAGAGCCCAATAAAGACGGGTACAGCCTGCTATTAAATGCGCAGCAGATTGCGCAATTAACACGGGCGGCACAAGCCAACTGGCGCGAGGTAGAACCCGCCATTTTTGGCACCCTGCTAGAGCGCGCCTTGAGCCCAACCGAGCGCCACGCGCTGGGCGCACACTACACGCCGCGTGCGTACGTTGAGCGGCTGGTGCTGCCTACGGTGGTTGAACCCCTGCGCGCCGACTGGGCCAACGCGCAAGCCGCAGCCGTGCTGCTGGCAAGCGAGGCGGCAGAACTCACTGGCAAACCACACGACGACAAGATGGCGCAGGCACGCGCCGAGCTAAAACAATTTCACCACCAGCTCTGCACCCTGAAAGTACTTGACCCAGCCTGCGGCAGCGGCAATTTTTTGTATGTGACGCTAGAGCATTTAAAGCGCCTTGAAGGCGAAGTCATCAACCAGCTCGAAGCTTTTGGCCAAACGCAAAGCACGCTGGGCCTGGAAGGTGAAACCGTCACGCCCCAGCAACTGCTGGGCATAGAGCTGAACGACCGCGCCGCCGCACTGGCCGAGCTGGTGCTGTGGATAGGTTATTTGCAATGGCACATCCGCACACGCGGCAACAAAGCCGTGGCCGAGCCAGTGGTACACGACTACGGCAACATTGAATGCCGGGATGCGGTGTTGGCTTGGGCTGATACCGATTTGGCTTATGACGATGGCCCCAACGGAACGGGCCAACTGCTCAGCCGCTGGGACGGCAAAACCTTTAAAACCCACCCCGTCACGGGTGCGCTAGTGCCCGATGAATCGGCCCTGGTGCCGCAGTGGCGCTACATTCGGCCCGCACAAGCCAAGTGGCCCAAGGCAGACTTTATTGTGGGCAACCCACCGTTTATTGGGGCAAAGCACCTGCGTGATGCGCTGGGCGATGGCTATGCAGAAGCATTGCGTAAAACCTGGCCTGAAGTGCCCGAAAGCGCCGACTTTGTGATGCACTGGTGGAGTCGAGCCGCTTTGATGGTGACGACGGGCAAGACCCGCCAGTTTGGTTTGATCACCACCAATTCCTTGCGCCAAACCTTCAATCGGCGCGTGGTGCAAGCTGCGCTAGATAAAAACCTGCAACTGACCTACGCCATCCCAGATCACCCGTGGGTAGACAGCGCCAACGGCGCAGCAGTACGCATAGCCATGACTGTCGGTGCAAAAGCCAAGGCAGCGAATTTGGGGTCTCCGAAATGGGGGTCGGATCCCGAAGCGAAGCGAAGTGGCTCTGACCCCTATTTCGGAGACCCCAATTTCGCGGAACAAAGCGCACCCGCCCGCCTGCTCACCCTGCTAAGCGAAACCACAGGCGACTTCGGCGAAGTTGACGTGACGCTTGCAGAACACAGCGGCATCATTCACGCGGACTTGAGCGTGGGGGCAAACGTAGCTTCTGCTGTGGCACTTGAATCCAACGCCAACATCTCATCCCCTGGCGTTAAGCTGCACGGCGCTGGCTTTATCGTCACGGCGCAAGAAGCCGCTGCATTCACACTGCAAGGCTCACAAACCATCATCCGGGATTACCGAAACGGTCGCGATCTAAGCGGTGAGTCACGCAACGCAAAGGTAATTGACGCTTTCGGATTAAGCGCGGAGGATTTGCGTAGCCGCTACCCTGCGATTTACCAGCGACTCTATGACCGCGTCAGACCAGAGCGCGAACAAAACAATCGTGCAACGTACCGCAACAATTGGTGGATTTTTGGAGAACCACGAACCGAGCTTCGACCCGCATTGGCTAACCTACCCCGATACATCGCCACTGTAGTGACAAGCAAGCACCGACTGTTTCAGTTTTTAGACGCGGAGATATTGGCAGACGACGCATTAATTTGCATTGGGAGCCAAGACGCATTTCATTTGGGTGTTTTGTCAAGTGAACTACACGCGATTTGGTCACTCGTTCAAGGCGGCACACTTGAAGACCGTCCGCGCTACAACAAATCCCGCTGCTTCGAAACCTTCCCCTTCCCAGACGAAGACACAGGCCTCACCCCCGAACTGCGCAACAAAATCGCAGAATTAGCCGAGCAAATCGACGCCCACCGAAAACGCCAGCAAGCCGCCAACCCCGGCCTCACGCTGACGGGCATGTACAACGTGCTCGAGGCCTTCAAAACTGGTCGCGACCTGACAGCCAAAGAAAAAATAATCCACACCCAAGGCTTGGTCGGCGTGCTCAAAGAGCTGCACGACGAACTCGACGCTGCTGTGCTGCAAGCCTATGGCATCGAACCCGGCCTGAGCAAGAACGCACTACTGAATCACCTCGTCACCCTCAACGCCCAACGCGCGGCGGAAGAAAAAGCCGGCAAAGTCCGCTGGCTGCGGCCAGATTTTCAAAACCCGGCGCTGCGGGGTGGCCCCCATTTACTATCAAATCAGGAGCTGCTTGCGCCCGTATCCATTGGGCTACAGGCCGATTTGATGCTTGAAAATGAGTCAAAAACGACCAAAAACAGCAAACCCACCGCCAAAGCCACCCAAACAGCCTGGCCCAACACCCTGCCAGCCCAAGTCAGCGCCACAGCCCAACTGCTGGCCAGCGCAGGTGTAGCCCTGAGCCTGCCCGACATAGAAGCCAGCTTCAAAGGCAAAGGCCCGTGGAAAAAGGGCCTGCCCCGCATTCTGGAAACGCTAGAAGCGCTGGGGCGGGCACGACGAGAGGAAATACAGGGCATTGAGGGCTGGCGGGCGCTGTGAAAATGTAGGTCGGGTTACGCTACGCCAATCCTACCTACTGGTAGCTCACTATTAAATCAAGAGCTGCTTGCACCCGTATTTATTGGGCTGCAGCCCTAAAACATACTTAAAAAGTAACTACTCAGTGCTTGTCATCCCGGCCTTGAGCCGGGATCCATGTCCCCTGCGGTGCTTGCAAGGGATTGGGTTCATAGATTGCGGGTCTTTTAGCTGGGTAAGTAGCACCAGGTTATGCCCCCAGGGTAATTGTCCAACAGCCTGTTGGACAATTACGTCATCAGGCCACGTTTGTGCAAAAGCGCGCATGTACATCAGATTTGCACGAGAAAACCCCTTCATCTCAGGAAAGGCAGAACGCAAGTCATGCGTGAGTAACGGAGGTCAGATTAAAGGGTATTCACCGTACCCGTAATCCATAAGCATACTTATCATGTGGACAGCTTCTAAAACCGTCATTTCAGAATTGACAAAATTTGCAAACCGCTCCTGAAAGCTGTTCCAATATCGTTTTGTAACTGAAAGACTGCCCCATGAAAAACCCTGTCCAGATGCTGAAAATGCCACGCCGACATCTGCTATCTGCTTCCTTATTAATAGCTGCTTGCGCCCTGCCTCTGGCTGCTACAGCCCAAAAAGCAGCTAAAAAACCAGAGCCTGTTGCGGCCTGGCCTACCAAGCCAGTGCGCATTCTGGTGGGCTTTCCGGGGGGCTCGACGCCTGACATGGCGGCGCGCACACTGGCTGAGCCTTTGTCAAAAATACTGGGCCAGCCGGTCATCATTGAAAACAAACCCGGCGCGTCGGGCAACATTGCGGCTGACCAGGTGGCCAAGGCCACGGACGACCACACGCTGGGCGTTGTCATCAATGGCAACCTCACTTCAGCCAAGCTGCTGAACCCGAAGCTGCCCTACGACCCGGCCAAAGACTTCACGCTGCTGTCGCTGCTGACCACCGCACCGCTGGTTTTGGTGGCACCTGTCAATCTGCCTTCAGGCAGTGCGTTTTTTAACGAAGCACGTAATGCTGGCGGCAAGTGGAACTACGGCTCGGTCGGCAATGGCTCGGTCGGTCATTTGGGCATGGAATTGCTCAAGTCCAAGGCGGGTGATCTGACGGCTGTGCATGTGCCTTACCAGGGCAACCCGCAGGTGGTTACAGCGCTGCTGGGCGGCCAGATTCAAATGGCGCTCGTCCCACCGGGCATTGCGTTGCCGCAAATCCGTGCGGGCAAGCTCAAAGCGATTGGCCTGACCAGTGGCCGCAGCCCGTTGGCCACTGACATTGCGCCGCTGGCGGATGCTGAAATCCGCAACTTCAACCTGGAGGTGTGGACGGCACTGGTGGGCCCGGCCAACTTGTCAAAAGCGGCGCAAGCGCGCTTGAATGCCGAGGTGTCCAAAATCATCCGTGACGCAGACACACGCCAAAAACTGTTCAACCAGGGCTGGCAAGCCGTGGGCACGTCACCTGAAGGCTTGGTTGGCCGCATGAAAAGCGAAACCGCCATCATGGGCGGCATCATTGCGATGCGGGGCATCAAAATCGAGTGAGCACTTTGAGCGCCATCGTTGAGCCTGCTCGCAGCCTGCCCGTCTTTGGCGAATTTGATGTCATTGTCGTTGGCGGCGGCCCGGCTGGTTTGGCGGCCGCTACCTGCGCGGCCCGCCTTGGCGCAAAAGTGCTGCTGGTGGAGCGCTATGGTTTTTTAGGTGGCATGGGCACTGCCGGGGGCGTTACCAACTTTGCTGGCTTGTACGGCCGCAAAAATGGCGTGATGCAGCAGGTGGTGCATGGCGTGGTGGATGAGTTGCTTGAACGCATTGCAGCTCTGGGCGGACTGAATGCGCCGCAAGACGGCATGCAAGGCCGCATTCGCGTGCAGTCTTACGACATATCAAGCTTGAAGTGCGCCGCTGACCAGATGCTGGTGGCCAGCGGTGTACACATCCTGTTCCACGCTTTGGCGGCGGCTGTGGTGATGCAAGGCGCGAACATTGCCGCGCTGGTGGTTGAAACCAAATCGGGCCGCTTGGGCGTTCGGGCGGCCAAATTCATTGACTGTTCAGGCGATGCAGATGTGGCGCATTTTGCGGGTGTACCGTATGAAGTGGGCGACGGGCATGGCAGCGGCCTGTACCCGACCACCATGTTCAGGGTGGGGCATGTGGATGCCGCGCAGGCGCTGGCTACAGTGGGTGAGTTCAAGGCCATCAACACGCTGATGTCGCAAGTGCAAACGGACAAGCCTGGCCAATACCAGTTCCCGCGTGAAGGGGCGATCCTTAGGCCGCAGAAAAACCCGACGGAATGGCGTGCCAATGTGACCCAGATTGGCAATGCAACAGGCCAGGCGATGGATGCCACCGATGCCCAGCAGCTCAGCGATGGCGAACTGCTGGGCCGCCGCCAGATCACTGACTACTTTGACTTTTTAAGGCATGAAGTCCCTGGCTTTGCCGATGCCGCGATTGTTGATATTGCAGCGCAAATCGGCGTGCGCGAAACCCGCCGTGTCCACGGTCAGTATGTGCTGACGGGCGAGGACATTTTGGCGTCGCGCCGGTTTGACGATGCGATTGGCATCAACGCCTGGCCGATGGAACTGCACACCACTGGCAAGATTGAATGGCAATTTCCGCACAACACGGACTCAACCAAAGGGCGGGTTTACAACGACCTGCCCTGGCGCATGCTGGTGCCTGCCAAGGTGGGCAACCTGCTGGTCGCCGGGCGCTGCGCGTCAATGACGCATGAAGGCCAGTCGGCAGCGCGGGTCAGCGGCGGCTGTTTTGTGATGGGTCAGGCGGCGGGCACTGCGGCGGCCATGCTCTCAAGCACGCAAACTTTTGCCGATGTCAATGTCAAGACATTGCAGCAACTGCTGCTTAAAAACGGCGTGTATCTGGACAACCAGGAATAACAACATGACGGCACGCGAACAGTTTTACGACGCCATCAGCCAGCACAGCATGAGCCCGCTGTGGGAGGTGCTGCACGCACTTGTGCCCAACACGCCCAACACGCCGTGCCTGCCGGCTCACTGGCAGTACAGCGATGTGAGGCCTTATTTGATGCAGTCTGGCCAGCTCATCACTGCTGAAGAAGCCGTGCGGCGGGTGCTGATTCTTGAAAACCCGGCATTGCGCGGCCAGTCGTGCATTACCCAGTCGCTGTATGCCGGGTTGCAGGTCATCATGCCCGGGGAAGTCGCGCCCAGCCACCGCCACATCCAAAGCGCGCTGCGTTTTGTTGTTGAGGGGCACGGCGCGTACACGGCTGTGGATGGCGAACGCACGCAAATGCAGCCGGGCGACTTCATCATCACGCCGAGCTGGACCTGGCACGACCACGGTCATGGTGGCGAGGTTGAAGTCAGTGAACCCGTGGTCTGGCTGGACGGGCTGGACATCCCGATGCTCAAGTTTTTTGACGCCGGTTTTGCTGAAAACGGCATTGCTGCCAGCCAGGCCGTGACCAAACCCGAAGGCATGAACATTCACAAATACGGTGCCAACATGCTGCCCGTGCGGTATGACGCGCCGTTTGGCCAAACATCGCCCATCTTCAGCTACCCCTATGCCAGAACGCGCGAAGCGCTGCACAATTTGGAGCAGCATGAAGCAGTCGATGCCTGGGACGGTGTGAAGCTGCGTTACGTCAACCCGGCCACGGGTGGCTCACCCATGCCGACCATGGCGACTTTTATGCAACGCTTGCCCGCTGGCTTTGCTGGCAAGCCTTATCGGCAGACCGATGGTGCGGTGTTCAGTGTGGTTGAAGGCCATGGCAGCATCAGCATTGAACAAGGGATTGAACGCGGTGGCAAAACCGTTGTGTATCAGTTCGGCCCACGCGACCATTTTGTGATTCCGTCGTGGCACACTGCACAGTTGCGGTCGCAGCTGGGTTGTGTGCTGTTCAGTTTTTCAGACCGCCCGGTGCATCAGGCACTGGGCATACACAGAGAAGAGAGAATGTCATGACAAATTCAGTGAGCTATGTCTTTACCCCGCCCGCCGTTGTGTCTGTGCCCGTTGTCGGCACGGCTGACCGTTATGCCGTTCACCGCATTTACTGCGTGGGCCGCAACTATGAAGAGCATGCCAAGGAAATGGGGTTTACCGGGCGCGAACCACCGTTTTTCTTTTTAAAACCGGCTGATGCGATTGTTGCCGTAGAGGCGGGCACCACAGGCAGCATCCCCTACCCCAGCTTGAGCAAAAATTTCCACCATGAAATTGAACTGGTGGTGGCGATAGGCACGGGCGGTAAAAACATCAAGGCAGCGGATGCGCACAAGCACATTTACGGTTACGCGGTGGGCCTGGACATGACGCGCCGCGACCTGCAAGGCGAGATGAAAAAAGCCGGTCGGCCCTGGTGCATTGGCAAGGCTTTTGACCATTCAGCCCCGATTGGGCCCATCACCCCGGTGGCTCAGGCAGGCGACGTCAACAACGCAGAGCTTTATGTACAGGTCGGTGGCGTTGACCGCCAACGCAGCAACGTGTCCAAGCTGATCTGGAACGTGGCAGAGACGATTGAGCACCTGTCAGCCGCCTGGGAACTGATGCCTGGCGACCTGATTTACACCGGAACACCCGAGGGCGTGGCAGCCGTTGTCAGTGGCGACACCCTGGTGGGCAGCGTGGCTGGTCTGGGCGAATTACATGTCAAAGTCGTCTGAAAACCAATCAATACGGGCGCAAGCAGCTATGAATTTACTAGCAAATTTGGCAAAGTTTTGTGCTGTCTTGGCCGGTCTGCTGCTCACCATCATCACGCTGATGACCTGCGCCAGCCTGCTGGGCCGCAACACATTGGGCATCACCATCACGGGTGATTTTGAGCTGACGGGCGTGGCTGCTGGCGCGGCGATTGCGCTCTTTATGCCGTTTTGCCAGGTGCAGCGCGGCAACATCATTGTTGACTTTTTCTCTGCCAAATTCAGTAGCAAAACCAATGCGGGCCTGGACCGCTTTGGCGCACTGCTGCTGGCACTGCTGTTTGCGCTGCTGGCCTGGCGCACCACGCTGGGTGGGCTCAATTCTTGGCGCACCAATTCTGAAACGCAAATTATGGGTTTCCCTGAATGGGTAACTTACGCCAGCATGGTGCCGCCGTTTGTGCTGACCATGGTGATTGGCCTGCATCAGGCGTTGTTTGGTTTTGCCGCAACAGCTGAGGCCAAGGCATGAGCGCGCTGGCTTTGACCGGCATTATTTTTGGCATCATGCTGGCCTTTATGGCGGTGCGCGTGCCGATTGCGGTCGCCATGTTTGTTGCGGGCGGCATTGGCTACGTGATGCAAACCGGCTGGGGGCCGTTTTCAAACTTTCTTAACACCCAGGCCTTTGCCCGTTTTGCCAGCTACGACTTGTCGGTCATCCCGCTGTTTATTTTGATGGGCCACTTTGCCACGCAGGGCGGCATCAGCAAGGCGCTGTTTCGCTTTGCGGCTGCCGTGATGGCGCGCTTTAAAGGCGGTCTGGCCATGGCGTCGGTGCTGGCATGTGCTGCGTTTGGCGCGATTTGCGGCTCGTCAGTTGCCACAGCAGCCACCATTACCAGCGTGGCCTTGCCTGAAATGAAGCGCCACGGCTATTCAGGCCGTTTGTCTACCGGCACATTGGCCGCGGGCGGCACCCTGGGTATTTTGATTCCACCGTCGGTTCCGCTGGTGATCTACGCCATTTTGACCGAGCAAAACATTGCCAAGCTGCTTGCCGCAGCCATGGTGCCCGGGCTGATTGCAATGGCTGGCTACATCATTGCGATTGCCATTTACGTGCGGGTGGTGCCCGGCCAAGCGCCTGAGGTAGACGACGCGGACGAAAAACTCTCCCCTGCCCTGGCCTTGGGCGTGCTGCCGATTGCGTTGATTTTTACGCTGGTATTTGGCGGCATTTATGGCGGCTTTTTTACACCAACCGAAGGCGCTGCGGTGGGCGCTGCGGCCACGCTGCTGGCGGCGCTGCTCAAACGTGAGCTGACCTGGGCCAAGTTCAAACAATGCTTTTACGCCACGGCTGAAAGCTCAGCCATGATCTTTTTGATCTTCATTGGTGCAGACTTGATGAACTCGGCGCTGGCTTTGACCCAAGTGCCCAATCAGTTGGCAGCCGTCGTTGGCGGCTGGGGTTTGTCGCCACTGATGGTGGTGACGGCCATCTTGCTGTTTTATGTGGTGCTGGGCGCGGTGATGGACGAGTTGTCGATGCTGCTGCTGACCATTCCGATCTTTTTCCCGATGGTGATGGGGCTTGACTTTGGCATGCCCAAAGAGTCGGTGGCACTGTGGTTCGGCATCATGGTGCTGATGACGGTGGGTTTTGGCCTGCTGGCACCGCCGGTCGGCTTGAATGTTTACGTCGTCAACAGCCTGGCCAAAGACGTGCCCATCAGCGAAAGCTACAAGGGCGTGATGCCGTTTTTGATCAGCGACACCCTGCGCACCGTTTTGCTGCTGTTTTTCCCGGCCATATCGCTCTGGCTGGTGAAGTACATCACCTGATTTTTACAACCACAGCGAGACAAACACCATGACCCTTAAATTGCCATCCCAGCGCACTGCCATCGCCTTGCTTCTTGCCCTGGCAGCGACGTTGTCGACAGCGCAGCCCTACCCCAGCAAACCCGTCACACTGATCGTGCCGAATCCACCCGGTGGTTTTGTAGACGCATCTGCACGCATCTTGTCAGACTCACTGGCCAAGGTGACCAATCAAACGATCGTCATCGACAACCGGGGCGGCGGCAGCGGCAATGTGGCCTACCAGGCCGTGGCCAGAGCCGCACCAGACGGCTACACACTGCTCAACTCCTATTCGGCCTACCACGTGGGCAACCCCAACCTGACACCCAAGCTGCCCTGGGCGCAAAAAGACTTTGTACCCGTCGCGCTGATCACGGTGGCGACCAACGTCGTGGCCATTCACCCGTCTGTGCCTGCCAATGACCTGGGCGAGTTCATCAAATACCTGCGCGCCAACCCGGGCAAGCTCAGCTATGCATCTCAGGGCAATGGCTCGCTGTCGCACATCGGCACCGAGATGTTCAAGCTCCAGACCCAAACCAGCATGGTGCATATCCCGTATCGCGGCTCAGGCCCTGCGCTACAAGATGTGTTGTCAGGCCAGGTGCAGGTGTTTATCACCACGCCGCCGTCGGTGATGGGGCAAATCCAGGCGGGCAAGCTCAAGGGTTTGGCCGTGGCGGGCAAAAGCCGTCACCCCGGCCTGCCGGGCGTGCCCACCACGACTGAAGCCGGGCTGAAGGGTTTTGAGCTGGAAGCCTGGGTAGGTATCTTTGCGCCAACGGGCACACCTGCCGATGTGGTGGCCAGACTCAGCAGTCAAATCAAAACCGCACTTGAGCTGCCTGAAACCAAGACCCGTGCTGACGCTGCTGGCATTGAGCTGCGCTACATGCCGCCTGCCGCACTGGACGCGCTGGTCAAAAAAGAAACCGAATTCTGGGACAAAACCATCAAGTCAGCAGGTATCAAGGCTGAATAGCTTTACCCTGGCTTTCCGGTTGTCATAGGGCATTCACGGGTTTGCAAAGGCGCTGAAGTCGCTTAAATTTTGCTCATCCCTTCAGTCATTTCTTCAACTTCGTTTTTATCAAGGAACTCACATGATCGCTCGCCGCTCACTCCTCAAATCAGGCGCTGCTGTAGCGCTAGGCGCACCTGCACTGTCAGGCCTGGCCCAGCAGGCCGTGACGCTGAAGTTTCACACCTTCATGTCGCCGCAGTCCAATGTGTGGCTGTCCATGCACAAGCCGTGGATGGAAAAGGTTGAAAAGGAGTCCGGTGGCCGCATCAAGTTTGAAGGCTACCCCGCCATGCAGTTGGGCGGCACGCCGGTGCAGTTGTATGACCAGGCCAAAGACGGCGTGGTTGATGTGGTGTGGACGCTGCCAGGCAACACGGCGGGCCGCTTTCCGCGCATTGAGGTGTTTGAGCTGCCGTTCATGATGAACAACGCTGAAGCCACATCCAAAGCCTATTGGGAATTTTTCCAGACCGTTGCCAGCGACGAATTCAAAGACACGCAAGTGCTGGCGCTGCAAGTCCACGGCCCGGGTGTGATCCACACCGTAGACAAAGCCGTCAAGTCCACTGCAGACATGCGCGGCATGAAAATGCGCGGCCCCACCCGCCAGGTCACTAAATTGCTGGGTGTGCTGGGCGCTACGCCAGTCGGCATGCCATTACCCGCCATCACCGATGCGCTGAACAAAGGCACCATCAATGGCTGCGTGATTCCGTGGGAAGTTGTGCCATCGGTCAAGGTCAATGAGCTGACCAAATTCCACGCCGAGTTTGACCCGGCGGGCGGCAGCCTTTACACCACCACCTTTGTGATGGCCATGAACAAGGCCAAATACAACAGCCTGGCGCCTGATTTGAAAAAGATCATCGACAACAACTCTGGCATGGCCACATCAGCCTGGCTGGGCAAAACCCAGCAAGGCAACGACGGCATTGGCCGCAAAACCGCCAGCGACCGTGGCAACACGATCTACACCGTCAGCGTGGCAGAAGCGCAAGACTTCCGCCGCAAAGCGCGCGCGGTTGAGGTGGAGTGGGTCGAGGACATGAACAAGCGAGGCTTTGACGGTAAAAAGCTTCTGGACACGGCACGCACCTTGATTGAAAAGCACGGCAAAACCACCAAAGCCTGATTTTTGCGTTTTGAGACAAAAAACGGCCTAAAGGCCGTTTTTTTATGTCTTTTTTTATGTGTTTTAGGCCTCTAGACCAATTACAGGGACTTCCCATAAAGTCAACCGAGGGCATCTAATAAATTTCCCTTGGTGACGGTATTTCTCAGCACTGACGTCAACGAAATCGGCTATCAAAGCGAGGAACAGAC
>JBASFP010000051.1:0-3206 GCA_049653085.1 Polaromonas sp. | reverse complement strand
CGATGTCGGCTCATCACATCCTGGGGCTGTAGCCGGTCCCAAGGGTATGGCTGTTCGCCATTTAAAGTGGTACGTGAGCTGGGTTTAAAACGTCGTGAGACAGTTTGGTCCCTATCTGCCGTGGGCGTTGGAAATTTGAAGGGGGCTGCTCCTAGTACGAGAGGACCGGAGTGGACGCATCTCTGGTGTACCGGTTATCACGCCAGTGGTATCGCCGGGTAGCTATATGCGGAAGAGATAAACGCTGAAAGCATCTAAGCGTGAAACTTGCCTTAAGATGAGATTTCCCTAGTGATTCGATCACTGTAAAGGGTCGTTCGAGACCAGGACGTTGATAGGCTGGGTGTGGAAGCGCAGTAATGCGTTAAGCTAACCAGTACTAATTGCCCGTCAGGCTTGATCCTATAATTTTGAGTAGCGCGTGAGCGTGAATTGAGAAATGACGCGAAAGCGTCAACTGATCAGCAGCACAGTAGTTCGGTAAATTGATACAACCATAAAACCCAAACCTTCTTCCTAATTAAGTTAAACACAGACTTAACCTATTGCGTCTGGTGTTTGAATCAGCTTAAAACCCTGAGAAAACATCCGATCACCGTTATGTCTGACGACCATAGCCAGGTGGAACCACGCCTTCCCATCCCGAACAGGACCGTGAAACGCCTACGCGCCAATGATAGTGAGCTTCTCGCTTGCGAAAGTAGGTCATCGTCAGACTCCTCTTAAAAACGCCCTCATTCGAGGGCGTTTTGCTTTGCGACGCATCTTAGATACTGCCGTCATCCCGGGTTTAGATTACCTTGAACGTCAGCTGAAGTTTGCAGGCAAAAACAAAACGCTTCGTACTGAGGCAAAAGTGAAAATCTCCCCTCTTGATTTTTCTCTGGGGGCATGGCCGTTATTGGCGGAATTCCCGCTTTGCCCTTTGCCCAAGCTGAGATTAGTCGCAGAGATTTAGCCTTGGAGCAAGCGGATCTCGGCTGCTGCCAAGCTTTCTGCAGTGCCTCGCAGAACCATGACATCTCCGGCTTCGATGCGGGTTTCTGCGCCAGGATCTACGCCCCTGATGCCATGACGGCGGATGGCGGCCACTTCGACAAACAATTGATCTAGTGCGAGTTCGCCAAGTGTCTTGCCGGCGGCGGCGGAGTGCTTGGTTATTAGCAGTGAAAACAGCCGAGGCTGCGATTCTTCGCGGCTATCCGCGTCCTGGTCTGTTGCGCCACGAAAGAAACCACGTAGTAGGGAGTAATGTGATTCACGTACTGTGCGTATCCGTCTGAGCACTTGTGCAAGCGGCAGACCCAGGAGGATTAGTGCGTGAGAAGCCAGCATTAAGGAGCCTTCCATTACCTCGGATACGACCTCTGTCGCGCCCGCGTCCCTCAATTCGCTGACATGATTGTCATCTACCGTCCGTGCGATGACCGGAAGTTCTGGCTTGATGTCGCGCACATGTCTGATGACGGACATCGCGGGGCCAAGGTCGGAAAAAGTGATGACGACGGCGCGCGCCCGCGAGATGCCGGCGGCAACTAAAACCTCACGCTTGGATGGATTGCCGAATACAACACTTTCCCCCGCTGCTGCCGCAGCCCTGACGCGGGTCGGGTCGGAGTCCAGTGCTACAAAGGGGATGTTCTCGGCTTCAAGAAAACGCGCGAGACTTTGGCCGCTACGCCCAAAACCACAAACAATGACATGACCACTTTTGCCGAATGTCTTAAGCGCGATGTCGTGTACTTCCTTGGCACGATTGGCCCATTCATTGGTGGCTAGTCTTAGCGTCACCCATTCCATACGCTGGATGAAAAGCGGTGCCAGCAACATGGAGATGATGATTGCGGCAAGCACAGGCTGAATAACATCTGCGCCAAGTAGCTGTTGGTCGGCAGAAAGCGACAGCAACACCAAGCCAAATTCTCCGCCCTGTGCAAGTGAAAGAGCGGTGCGAATGGCTGTGCTGTGCCCGTATTTGAATGCCATGCACAGAGCCCAGATAAGCAGAGCCTTGCCAACCACAATTGTCAGTACGAGCAGCAGCACCAGCATGGCGTGATTGCCAACCAGAGAGATATCCAGGCGCATGCCAACTGTAATGAAAAAAAGTCCAAGCAGGACATCGCGGAATGGCTTGATGTCGTCTTCAATCTGGTAGCGAAACTCGGTTTCCGAGACCAGCATGCCTGCAAGAAATGCTCCGAGTGCGAGAGACAGGCCTGCTTGTTCGGTTAGATACGCCAAGCCTAAAGTGATGAGCAACAGATTTAGCGTAAACAGCTCAGATGATTTGGTGCCGGCGATACGATGAAACAAAGGCCGCAGGATTTTCTGTCCAAAATACAGCAGTACCGCCAGCACAATCACTGCCTTAAGGAGCGCCCACAGCAATTCAGTTGCAAGCATCTCGGCGGGCATGGCGAAGGCCGGGATCAGGATCAACAAGGGTACGACTGCCAAATCCTGGAAAAGTAATGCGCCCATGGAAAGCTTGCCGTGCGCAGACTGGAGTTCTACGCGGTCGGCCAATAGTTTTGAAACGATGGCGGTGGAAGACATCGCTATCGTTCCGCCCAGCGCAATACCGGCGGGGATGCTTAGGCCCGCCAGCATGGACAACGCAAGTGTAATTAGAATAGTGGCCGCAACCTGGAGGCCACCAAACCCAAACACAATGCCACGCATGGACAACATGCGTGGCAGACTGAACTCCAGACCCACTGAGAACATCAGAAAGACCACACCAAACTCGGCCAGATATCGCGCCTGTGGCGTATCAGGGAGCCAGCCCAAGGCGTATGGCCCGATAGCGAGGCCCGCAAGCAAATACCCGAGCATAGCTGGCAGTTTTAACGCCCGCGCCAACGTTGCAACCAGGACAGAGGCCGCAAGAATAATCAGGACGAGTTCTAACGTGGAGTGCATGCGGCGCGTGGGGGTTGGTGGCTGTATTAGCTAGTATACTTACGAAAAAAGCGAAGGTTGTAGATGAGTCCAGTAGATACTGAGCGTTCACTGAAATTAGCCCGTCAAGTGCTATCCATCGAGGCTGATGCGGTGCGTGCGCTAGCGGATCGGATAGACGTAAATTTTGTGCGTGCGCTGGAATTATTGCTGGCGTGCAAAGGTCGGGTTGTTGTATCCGGTATGGGAAAGTCCGGGCACATCGGTCGCAAAATGGCGGCTACATTGGCCAGCACCGGCAC
>JBASFP010000050.1:0-14453 GCA_049653085.1 Polaromonas sp. | reverse complement strand
AGTCGATGCTTGGCAGCAAGCACGAAACACCGACCACAGAACCATCGAGTGGAAGTTCACGCGGCAAGATGCAGACCGAAAAATGAGCCGCCATTATGTTTCTAAACTTGCATGTTGACGCACTAGTTTGGCGATGGTTTGGTTGACGGTGGCTATTTCAGCCTGGCGTCTGGCTTGCTCTGCATCGAGCTTGGCGACCTTGGCGCGTATGTCTTGCCATTCGGACTGGAGCTGGGCTTGAACCTGCGTCATTGCGGACTCGATCCGCAATCCATGAGCCCGTTTCTCTGCACAGACCGCAGGGGGCATGGATCCCGGGTCTAGCCCGGGATGACAGGTGTTTTGAGGTGTTTTTGGGTCATTTTTACCTGCCAAATTGGCCTCTAGCCCAATAGATATGGGCGCAAGCAGCTCCTGTTTTGATAGTAACTGTGATGCACTACCAGACAAGCCTTTGAGCAGCGCCTGGGTACGAATGACCTCAGACGTGGCAGCGCTGAGCTGTTCGCTGACGCTGGCCTTGTCTGCATTGGCATTGGTTGGGTCTAGCTCAACCAATACCTGGCCTGCAACCACCTTGTCACCGTCTTTGACCAGCACCTTGCGCACCACGCTGGCTTCTAACGGTTGAATGACTTTGGTGCGGTCACTGACGATGATGCGGCCCGGTGCGGTGGCCACGATGTCGATCTTGCCAAAAATAGCCCACAGAACAGCAATAACAAACAGCGCCATGAGTGCATAGGCCAGCCTGCGCGGGGCGGGGTGAACGGGCGTGTCTTGCAGGCTGAGGGCTGTAGGCAAGAAGGCGGCTTCGTCGGCCAGTCGTTTGGGGCCAGCGAGCTCTGCCCGGTGTGCCCACGCGGCTTTGAAGATGGCTTTGTATTTGGCCAGCAGCTCGATGACTGGGTGGCGGGGTTTGGCCGCTTCTGGTGCAGGCGCTTGATTCACGAAAACCCCCTTTGTGTACAGGCGACCAAAGCAAGATGCAGTTGACGATTTATACTGGTAGTTAGATAATTAATGACATGAAAAAACTGAAGTTCATGGGGGACAGCCAATCGGCTTTGGCGCGCTTCCCGCTTGACGCGCTGCGCTGCGCGGGCTTTGAACTGTGGCAAGTGCAGCTCGGGCTGATGCCGTCTGACTTCAAACCTATGCCAACGGTGGGCGCGGGAGCTTATGAGATTCGCATCAAGCTGGCGGGGCAATGGCGCGTGATTTATGTGGCCAAGCAGCTTGACGCGGTTTACGTGCTGCACTGCTTTCACAAGACCACAACCCAAACTGCCAAGCCTGATATTGACCTGGCGAGCAAACGCTACAAACTGATGAACCAACCTAAAGGAACAAAGCATGACTAAATCTGCAACTAGACCCAAGATTGACCGCGATGCATTGGTCACCCCATCCAGCGGCAATGTGTTCACAGACATCGGCTTTGCCCCAGGTGAGGCGGCGGTGCTGGCGCTGCGTGCAGATTTGATGGGTCGCTTGCGGCTGTTGATTGAAGAGCGCGGTTGGAGCCAGGTACAAGCTGCTGAGCAACTGGGCATTGGCCAGTCACGTGTGAGTGACCTGGTGCGCGGCAAGTGGGACAAATTCAGCCTGGACATGCTGATCACGCTGGCCGCCCGTGCCGGCAAGCGCATTGAGCTGGCCATGGCTTGAGCGCGTTGGGTTTGACTATTCATTGAGCCTCCCCCTCAGTCGGCTGCCCACCATCTTGCATACGCCACAAGTGCGCGTACAAGCCGCCCTGCTTTTGAACCAATGCTTCGTGCGGGCCAGCCTCCACAATCTGGCCTTTTTGCATCACGATGATGCGATTGGCGTGGCGCACGGCGCTCAGGCGGTGGGCAATGATGAGCACCGTGCGGCCTTTGCAAATGCTGACCATGTTGCGCTGGATGATGGCTTCGCTTTCGTAGTCCAGGGCGCTGGTGGCTTCGTCGAAGATCAATATGCGTGGGTTGGTAAACAGTGCCCTTGCAATGGCAATGCGCTGGCGCTGCCCGCCGCTCAAACTGCTGCCTTGCTCACCCACATTGGTGTCATAACCTTCAGGTAATTCACTGATAAATTCATGCGCACCTGCCAGTTGAGCGACTCGCACCACGGCTTCTATCGGCGCGGCTGGGTCGGTAATGGCGATGTTTTCGCGCACGCTGCGGTTGAACAGCAGGTTTTCTTGCAAGACGACGCCGACTTGCCTGCGCAGCTGAGCCGCGTCTATCAGGCTGATGTCGATGCCGTCCACCATCAGCCTGCCTTGCTCGGGCACATACAGGCGCTGCACCAGCTTGGTCAAGGTGCTTTTGCCGGAGCCTGAGCGGCCGACGATACCGATGATTTCGCCTGCCGATATGTCAAGGCTGATGCTATTCAGTACCGGGGCGGCTTCAGGCCGGTACCTGAAGACAATTTTGTCGAGCGTGATGCGGCCTTTGACCGGGGGTAGCTGCGCTGCGCTGGTGGGCGGTACTTCAGTGCGGGTGTTCAGAATGTCGCCTAACCTGGCTACCGATATGCCAGTTTGCTGAAAGTCTGTCCACAACTGGGCCATGCGCATGATGGGCTGGGCGACGCGCTGGGCAAACATGTTGAATGCGACGAATTGGCCCACCGTCAGTTCATTGTTCATGACCAAGTGTGCGCCGTACCAAAGGGTGGCAGCGTTGATCAGTTTGCCAATCAGGTTGATGGCCTCATGCGCCCAAGTGGCGAGGTTTTGCGTTTTAAAGCTGCTGGCTACGTAGGCGGCCAGTTGGTCGTCCCAGCGCTTGGCCATGCTGGGCTCTAACGCGCTGGCTTTGACGGTCTGGATGCCGGTGACGGTTTCTACCAGCATGGCCTGGTTTTCAGCGGAGCGGGCGAATTTTTCATCTAGCCGCTGGCGCAACAGGGGCACTACTGCCAGGCTGATGGCCACATACAGCGGCAGGCTGACCAGAACTATCAACGTCAGCGGCACGCTGTAGAACAGCATGATGGCGATGAAGACGACCGAGAAGAAGACGTCGAGCACTACTGTGAGAGCATTGCCTGTGAGGAAGCTGCGGATGTTCTCCAGCTCCCGCACACGGGCAATCGAGTCACCGACGCGACGGGCTTGAAAGTAAGCCAGCGGCAGTTGCAGCAGGTGGCGGAACAAGCGTGCACCCAGTTCCACATCAATGCGGCTGGTGGTGTGGCTGAAGATGTAGGCGCGCATGCCGTTGAGCAGGCTTTCAAACACCACGACAACCACCAGCCCGATGACGAGCACATCGAGCGTGGTCATGCCCTTGTTCACAAGCACTTTGTCCATCACCACCTGAAAGAACAGGGGGCTGACGAGGGCAAAGAGTTGCAGCATGAAACTGATGAGCAGCACCTCACCTAACAGCTTGCGATATTTGACCAGGCTGGGGATGAACCAGGAGAAGTCGAACTTGGCCAGCTCGCCTGCCAATGCGGCGTGGCTGGTGATGAGGATCAACTCGCCCGTCCATTGCTGGGCAAAAACATCCATCGGCTCGATGGTTGGTCTGGGGTTATTGGGTGTTTGCAGCAATACCCGCTGACCATCTGTTTGCGCGAGGATGACGGTTTTAACTGCGCCTTCAGCACCGCGTATTTGCGCCAAGGCGGGCAGCGGCGTGAGCGCCAGTCGGTCTGCGGTGGTTTGGCTGAGTTTGGCTTTTAGACCCAGGTGTTTGGCGGCGCGCAGCAGGTCTTGGGTGGTGACATCTGCTGATGGTGCCAGGCCAAGCTGGTGCGCAAGGTTGGCGGGGTCAGCTGCTATTTGGTGAAAGCGGGCTATGGCGCAGAGTGCGGCCAAGGCATCAATGCCGGTGCCAACGGCGCTGGCTGTGTCGCTTTGCAAACCCTGGTTATTTTTTGCGGCAGATGTAGGCCCGCCTGACAACGCTATCGCTTCCACCCTGCCCCCTGAATTTATAACGCCACCTCATGGTGACGCGAACGTATTGTTACCTGTCGCCAATATTACAACGACTGAACGGAAAAACGGGGATAAAAAGAGATGAAGGGGGGGTAGTTAACCTAGCTATTTCGAATTAGACGCAGCTTTATCACCGCATCTGCACCGACCCACTCACATTGACCAGCACGGTGCTTTTACCTGCTTCAACTGACACCGCTGACTCGGCATCGGCTGACTTGCCCATCATGGCCACGGCCCGGGGGCGGGGAGAGAAGCTTTGGTCGTTGGCATTGATGCTGACTTCGCGCAGGGTGTAGCCGGTAAAGCCAAAGTTTTTGGACACTTCAAGCGCTTTGGCTTTGAAGCGGTCAATGGCGATGGTTTGGGCTTCTGCCTCGACTTTGGTGCGCTGTTCGCGGCTGAGTGCAAAGCTGACGTTGCCCATGGTCAGGCTTTGAATTTTGCCGGCGGTGGTGGTGATGCGGGTGAAGTCGCGGCCGTCCAGTACCAGCTCGGTGCTGCCCTGCCAGCCGTTGATTTTGCCGTTTTTGTCATAGCGCGGGTACAGGCTGAAGTTGCAGGTGCGCAAATCAAGCTGGCCGGGCAACACCGCTGGCCGGGCGATGCTGAGTGCGGCATCCAGCGCCTGTTTGAGCTGGGTTTGGACGGCGTTGGCATCCGCGCCGCTGGCGGTGGTGTTCATGGCAATTGACAACAGGTCTTGCTGCACCTCTACGCTGCCGCTGGCTGAGAGCTGCGCCACGTTTTGCATGGGCGGCATCATGGGTTGAGCAAAAAGGCCTGTAGCGCAGGTAATCAGGGCGCAAGCAGCTATTGATTTGGTAGTAAACATGAGCATTTCTTTCTTTCAAAATGTAATGATGGGGCATTTGAATGCCGATGAGTCGATGGCGCATTATTGCGGCGGTTTGGCAGTCGCCTGCTGGCTGTACACAAGTGGCGAAGTCGTCTGACATACAACGCCGCAAATGCAAACTTTTCAGACCAAAATCTGGAAAGTGTTGTAACAGTGTGTCAAATTGACGCAAAAAAGCTGCAAAACACGTTTTCAGCCTTCAAAATGCCTCTGTTACAAATTACGAAATGGAACATGACACAAGCCACCACCACCCCACGCGCTGACAAAATCCTGATCGTTGACGATGATGCGCGCATCCGCGACCTGCTGCGCCGCTACCTGGCGCAAGAAGGTTTTGAAGTCATTTTGGCCGAAGACGGCAAGGCACTGAGCCGCATCATGCTGCGCGACGCGGTTGATCTGATTGTGCTGGACCTGATGATGCCGGGCGAAGACGGCCTGTCAATTTGCCGCCGACTGCGCGCCGCCAACGACCGTACCCCCATCATCATGCTGACCGCCAAGGGTGAAGACGTTGACCGTATCGTCGGCCTGGAGGTGGGCGCTGACGATTATTTGTCCAAACCCTTTAACCCGCGAGAACTGCTGGCTCGGGTACACGCTGTGCTGCGGCGTCGCCCAGCAACTGAGGTGCCGGGTGCGCCGTCGCAAGACCAGGAGGTTATTACTTTTGGCCCGTTTTCGTTTGACCTGGGGCTGCGGTCATTGCATAAAAGCGGTGAAGAACTGCCGCTGACCACAGGCGAGTTTGCGATGCTGAAAACGCTGGTGCGCCACCCGCGCCAGCCGCTGTCGCGTGAAAAGCTGGCGCAACTGGCGCGTGGCCGGGAGTTTGAGCCCTTTGACCGCAGCCTGGACGTGCAGGTGTCGCGCCTGCGCAAGCTGGTTGAGGTAGATGCCGCTGCGCCGCGCTATATCCAGACCGTCTGGGGTGTGGGCTACGTGTTTGTGCCGGACGGGACTAACTGATCATATCCACGCCTTCTGATATCGAGCCATACTAGGACTCATGGACATCACGAGCCCTGCTCCCCTAGAAACCGCCCCCGCCCCGCTTGAAATGCGGCCACGCCGGGGTTTCAGTCTTTTCTGGCGGACTTTTTTCTTTTTGGCACTGCTGCTGTTTGGCTCCATCGTTGCGTGGCTGCAAACCTACCGCTCGCTGGAGTCTGAACCTCGCGCCGTTCAAAGCGCGCAGCAACTGGCATCGCTGGTAAATTTAAGCCGGGTGGCACTGCGCTATTCAGACGCCATAGCCCGCGTATCACTGATCAAAACCCTGGCCGACGAGGAACGGGTACGCATCACATTGCGTGAGCCGAAAGACAAGTTTGAATTGTTTGGCAGCGACAAGCTGAGCCAGCGCACCAGTGAAGAGCTGAAGTTGCGCCTGGGCGCGGGCACGCTGGTCGCCAGTGAAGTCAATGGCCAAAAAGGTTTGTGGGTCGGCTTTACGGTTGACAAAGACGACTACTGGCTGCAAACCGACGAATCCCGCATTGGGCCGTCGCGCGGCAGCACCTGGCTGATCTGGCTGGTCACGGCAGCGGCGCTGTCGCTGTTGGGAGCGGCTTTTATTGCCCGGCTGATCAACAGCCCGCTCAAGCAGTTGTCATTTGCAGCCAGCCGGATGCGGGACGGCGACTTTGATGCCAGCCTGCTGGACGAAAGCGCGGCCACCAGTGAGGTGCGTGAGGTCAATATTGGCTTTAACCGCATGGCCGAGCAGTTGTCAAAAATCGAGCAAGACCGCGTCATCATGCTGGCCGGCATATCACATGACTTGCGTACACCACTGGCACGGCTGAGATTAGAAACTGAAATGAGCGTGGCCGATGAAGATGCCCGTGCCCACATGGCCGCCGACATCACGCAGCTGGATGCCATCATCGACAAATTTCTGGACTACGCCAGACCCGACCCGGCACAGCTGGAAACCGTTTCGTTGAATGCCGTTTTTGAAGCCGCCATTTATGCGGTGGGTGAGGCCGAAGACATGCGCATCACCGTCACCATGCCCGACAACCTGAACGTGCTGGCCGATGAGGTGGAGCTGTTGCGCGTGATCTCCAACCTGCTTGAAAACGCACGCCGCTACGGCAAAACGCCTGAGACTGGCATTGCCCTGGTTGACATTGCTGCCAAGGCGCGTGACCAGTGGATATTGATCAAGGTGCGAGACCACGGTATCGGTGTGGCGCCCGAAACGCTGTCAAAACTGACGCGCCCGTTCTTCAGGGGCGACACAGCACGCACAGCCGCTACCGGTGCTGGCCTGGGCCTGGCGATTGTTGAAAAAACCATTCAGCGCATGGGCGGGGTGTTTGGCCTGGCCAACACCGCATCGGGCGGGTTGGCAGCGCACATCAAGTTGCGGCGCAGCAATTGACGACGGCAACTGCTTTTAGCTGGCCATCACCCTGCGCGATGCATAACTGAGCGCATCCACCAGCGCCACCATCAGCAGCATGGCCAGCAAAATACTGCTGGTTTCCTGCATTTGAAACAGCCCCATGTGAAAAGCCAGCATTTGGCCCAGACCGCCCGCCCCCACCACACCCAGCACAGCGGCGGCGCGAATGTTGTTTTCCCAGCGGTACAGCGTGTAGCTGACCAGTTGCGGCAGGATTTGTGGCAGTGTGGCGTACCAGAATATTTTGGCCTCGCTCACGCCCCGCGTGCGCAATGCAAACGCCGGCCCCGAGCTGGCGTTTTCAATACTTTCAGCAAACAACCGGCCCAGCACACCCGATGTGTGCAGCGCCAACGCCAGCGTACCCGCCAAAGGGCCCAGCCCGGCACTGATCAGCAGCAAAGCCGCCCACACCAGCTCAGGAATGCTGCGCAGCATGTTCAGCAGCATCCGAGCCAAAGCACGCCAACGCGCCGGGTCATCGCTGTGGGTTTTGCTGGCAGGCACAGCCAGCGCCAAGCCCAACACCACGGCCAGCAGCGTGCCCAAGGCGCTCATGGCCAGCGTCTCCAGTGCAGCCCAGGCCAGTTTGATTAAAAACCTGGCTTCGGTTTCAGGCACCAGCATTTCGCTGATGAATTTGCTCATGCGGCGGGCTGCCTCTACACTAAAAAACTGCGCCCATTTCAGGTCAAGCGTCCAAAAACTGGCGATTGTCAGGCACGCCAGACCCAGCACAAACCAGCAAGCCTTGCAGCGCGCGTCAAACAGCGGTGGCGGCAATTTGTGATTTGGGGTGTTTGAAGTTACAGGCATGTTTTAACCCAGCGCTTTGCGCAGCCAGACACTGGTGGCGTCCGCCAGCCACACCAGCAACATGAAAACAATCAGCATGGTGGCCACTTCAGAGCCATTGAACATCTTCATCGATGCGTCCATCTGCTGACCCAACCCCCCTGCCCCGACAAAACCCAACACCGCTGACGAGCGAATGGCGCACTCCCAGCGGTATACGGTATAACTGGTCAGCTCAGCCGCGTTTTGCGGCAGCAAGCCGTAAAAAAATGCCTGCACGGGCCCTGCACCATTGCGCAGCAAACTTTGCGTGACTTGGACATCGCCGCTTTCCAGAATCTCGGCATAGACCTTGCCCAACATGCCGCCATAGGTCAACGCAATCGCAATCACGCCGGCCGTCGGCCCCAGCCCCACCACCCGCACAAAAATCAGCGCCCAGATCAGCTCAGGCACACTGCGCAAAACAATCATCAGCCAGCGCAGCAGCGTGCGACAGATGGCTGGCAGCTTGTCCATTTTCCCGGTCAAGGCTGAGATGGACAGCACTCTCACAGACAACAATGCCAGCGGTACTGCCAGCAGCAGCGCCAGGGCGATGCCGGCGGTGGCAATGGCCACGGTGCGCCAGGTTTCTTTGGCCACCAGCAGCAAAAATTCGCCTTCGATCTTCGGCGGGAAAAAGTCGCCCAAAAACCGCAAGGTCGGTTTTAAATTGCTGGCCTCGAACAGTGTCCAGACTTTGAACTCGGTCAGCACCAGCATGGGCCACAGCAGCACGATGCCCGCCAGCAGCCAAAAGACGCGCCCCGCCCAGGCCGGGTCGCGCTCAACCCGTTTAGCGTCTGGCGAATTCATCAGCGGCAATGCATCACCGCAGGCAATGGTGGCGCGTCAGGCATGTTGTCTGGCGCGGTTGACGCGCCAGACAACTCATGCAAATGCTGCGCATAAAGGTCATGCAAATGGGCTTGGCTCACCTGCGATGCGGGCAAGTCAAAAGCAACCTGCCCGTCACGCATGCCAATGATGCGCGGGAATGATTTGAGCGCCATTTCGACATGGTGCAAGGTGGCTACCAGCGTGGCCTTGCGCTCGGTGGCAACCTCTAGCAGCGCCTTGATGGCCTGTTCACTGCGCGATGGGTCAAGCGCCGACAAGGGCTCGTCCACCAGCAGCAACTGTGCATCAGAGGCAAGAATCCGCGCCAGGCCGACGCGCTGGCGCTCTCCGCCAGACAGGCGGTCAACCCGTTCAAACAGCTTTTCAGACAGGTCGAATTTTCTCAAGGCCACATCTGCCAGCGCGATGTGTGCCGGATAAAACAGGCTGCGCAAGCTGGCCCACAACCCCATTTGCGGCAAGCGCCCTGCCAGCACGGCTGTGACAACACGCTGGCGAGGTGGCAAGGGCGGGACTTGTGGTGCCAAAAACAGCGTGCCGCGCAGTTTTTGCAAGGGCTTGACGGGCAAAGTCCACGGGTTCAAGCCGCCCAAAGACAGTGTGCCGGCAGTAGGTTTTAAAGCACAGGCGATCAATTGCAGCAACGTGGTTTTACCCGCACCCGACGGGCCAATGACAGCCACGTGCTCACCCGACTGCACCTGCAGGAAGACATGCCGCACCGCATCAGGCGCATCGCCTTTGGCGGCGGGGTGCCGGCCCGATGCACCGGCGAGCATGACCTGCACGCGACTTACTTCAGCAAACCGGCGCTGCGGGCAGCGGCTTCAATGCCACGATAGTTCTCGGGTGTGGTGGCGATGTAGCGGGTTGCGCGGTTCAGGTCCAAAATTTCTTTGCCTTCTGCTGTTCTGGGGTCAACATCCAGCAGTGCTTTTTTCACCCGCTCGCGCTGGGCAACGGGCATGTCGGCATGCACAGACCAGTTGTAGTTGTAGTAACCCGGCGTGGTGAAAAAGACCACCGCGTCCTTGTCAGAGACCTTTCCTTCTTTGACAAACTTGTTCCACACCGTGATGTCCAGTGCAGCCGCATCGACCTTGCCGCTGACAACTGAAGCAATGGTCGCGTCATGCGCGCCTGAATAGGCCACGCGCTTGAAGTCTTTGTCCGGGTCAATTTTGGCGTCCAGCAAAAAGCTGCGCGGCATCAAATGACCAGAGGTGGACGACTGCGAGCCAAAACTGACTTGCTTGCCTTTTAAATCCGCCAGGGTTTTGATGCCTGAACCGGGTTTGGTGATAAAAACCGACTGAAACTTGGTGTCTTCCTCACGCTGGGCAATCGGCACAATTTTGCCGCCTGAGCGCACGCTGGCCTGCACAAAGGTAAAGCCGCCAAACCACACCATGTCCACCTGCTTGTTGACCAGCGCCTCAACGGCGGCGGGGTAGTCAGACACAGGTGTGAACTCGACTTTTTGACCCAGTTTGGCCTCCAGGTACTTGACGATAGGGCCAAATTTACGGGTCTGCTCAGTGGCGGCTTCTTCAGGGATGGTGGTGACGCGAAAAGCAGTTTGAGCTAAGGCTGAGCCAACAACGGCAAAAGCAGCAACAGCCAGCATTGATTTCAGGGCTAAACGGCGCATAACGGGACTCCAGTGAAAAGCTTGAATTAAGAAAAGCTGTATTCTCGCAGGATTGGGCTTTTCATGTGCCATGCCTTTGTGTTTGAAGGACAATTTGCCCAATGACCACAAACCCGCAACACCCATTAGCCTGGAACAACCGCTTTGCCCGCCTGGGTGAAGCCTTTTACACCCGCCTGCAACCGCAGGCGCTGCCCGAGCCCTATTGGATCAGCCGCAACCAGGCAGTGGCGCGTGAACTCGGATTAGATGAAAGCTGGTTTGAGTCGCAGGGCGTTTTGCAAGCCTTGTCGGGGAGCGGGGCATTGCCTGGCTCTGAGCCGCTGGCCAGCGTTTACAGTGGCCACCAGTTTGGCCAGTGGGCGGGGCAGCTTGGCGATGGCCGGGCGATTTTGCTCGGGGAGCTGGAGACGTCTGAAGGCGGCATGGAGCTTCAACTCAAAGGCGCTGGCAAAACGCCCTACTCCCGCATGGGTGATGGCCGTGCCGTGCTGCGATCCTCCATTCGTGAATATTTATGCTCTGAAGCCATGCACGGCCTGGGCATACCGACCACTCGGGCATTGGCACTGATCGGCTCTGACGCCAAAGTCTTGCGTGAAGAGATCGAGACCGCCGCCGTCGTCACCCGCACCGCCCCCAGTTTTATCCGTTTTGGGCATTTTGAGCACTTCAGCTACAACGACATGCATGTGGAGCTGAAAGCGCTGGCTGACTTTGTCATCGACAGCTTTTACCCGGCCTGCCGCGATGCCACCAACCCCTACGCCGCGCTGCTTGAAGCCGTGAGTGAACGCACCGCCCACCTGATGGCCGCCTGGCAGTCCGTCGGCTTTTGCCACGGTGTGATGAACACCGACAACATGAGCATTTTGGGGCTGACGATTGATTACGGCCCGTTTCAGTTTCTCGATGCGTTTGACCCGACGCATATCTGCAACCATTCAGACACCCAAGGCCGCTATGCGTACAACAAGCAGCCCAACATTGGCTACTGGAATCTGTTTTGTCTAGGCCAGGCGTTGCTGCCGTTGATTGGCGAGCAAGATCTGGCCCTTGGCGCGCTGGAGCCGTACAAAGCCATCTTTCCAGCGGCGCTTGAAGACAGGATGCTGGCCAAACTGGGGCTGACTGAGGCCAATGCAGACAACAAGGCCCTGATTGAAAGCACCTTCAAGCTGCTGGCCGCCAACAAGGTGGACTACACCATCTTCTGGCGGCGGTTATGCAGCTTTACCCCGCAAAGTGGGCATGAAGCGGTGCGCGACCTGTTTTTTGACCGGGAATCCTTCAATGCCTGGGCGCTACATTATTCAGAGCTGCTTGCGCCCGTATCTATTGGTCAAAAGACCGATTTGATGCTTAAAAATAACCCAAAATACGTGCTGCGCAACCATTTGGGCGAAGAAGCCATCCGCGCCGCGAAACTTAAAGACTACGCCAAGCTCCATACCTTGTTAGAGGCGCTGCAAGCCCCATTTGATGAGCATGTTGACCATGACAGCCTGGCGGGCTTTCCGCCCGATTGGGCCAGCGGCATTGAAATCAGTTGCAGCTCTTGAAACTTCAGAAAGATACCCATGCCCCCAGAATTGACCCCCAAAGTCCAAAAAACCGATGCCGAATGGAAAGCCCTGCTCAAAGAAAAAGGCGCTGAGCCTGTCGCCTTTGATGTGACCCGCCATGCCGGTACAGAGCGCGCCTTCACTGGCAAATACGAAACCGTGTGGGCTGATGGCGCTTACCACTGCATGTGCTGCGGTGAAAAGCTGTTCGAGTCTGAGACGAAGTTTGACGCAGGCTGCGGCTGGCCGAGCTTTTCACAAGCGGCTAATGAAACCGCCATTACTGAACATGTTGACAACAAATACGGCATGCGCCGGGTTGAAACAGTGTGTACGAATTGCGGCGCGCATCTGGGCCATGTGTTTAACGATGGACCATCACCAACTGGGCTGCGGTATTGCATGAATTCGGCCTCCTTGGACTTCAAGGCACGATAATCCTGACCCATGAAGCAACTCCTAGATTTCCTCCCCATCCTGCTGTTTTTCGGCGCGTTCAAGATGTACGACATCTACGTGGCCACTGGCGTCATCATGGTGGCCACCACGGTGCAAATGCTGATTTTGTACAAGCTCGACGGCCATTTACAAACCATGCACAAAGTCACCTGGGCGCTGGTGCTGGGTTTTGGTGCGCTCACGCTCGGCTTTCATGACGAGCGTTTCGTCAAAATCAAACCCACTGTTTTGTACGCCTTCACGGGTTTGGCACTGGCCATCGGCCTGTGGGTGATGAAGAAAAACTTTTTGAAAATGATGCTCGGCGCGCAGCTCAAAATGGCGGATCCAATCTGGCGTAATCTGACCGTGATCTGGGTGACGTACAGCTTTTTCATGGCGGCACTCAATGCCTACGTGGCCATGTTTTACACCACCGAACAGTGGGTTAATTTCAAATTGTGGGGCTATGCGTTTCCGCTGATTTTCCTGGTCGGGCAAGGCTTGTACATCGCCCGGCACTTGCAGTCTGAAGAGCTGGAGGTCAAGTCATGAGCGCTGTGCCTGTGCATACGGCGGCCATTGAGCAGCAACTTACCGACCGCCTGCAACCCAGCTTTTTACAAGTCATTGACGAAAGTGCCGACCATGCAGGGCACGCAGGTGCGAACGCCGAGGGTTTTGGCAGCCACTTTCGCGTCCGCATTGCCAGCCCCGCGTTTGCTGGCAAAAGCCGCGTTGCCAAGCATCGGCTTGTGTATGATGCAATGCAAAATTTTATCGACCAGGGCTTGCATGCGCTGGCCATAGACATCGTTGAATAATCACTTTAATTTTTCCAACAGGACACCCATGAAAAAGCAACTCTTACTGGCCACCGCCGCCGCACTGATGGCGTTGGGCGCGCAAAGCGCCTTCGCGCAAAACATCGCCATCGTCAACGGCAAAGCCGTGCCCAAAGCTCGCCTGGACGCATTGGCCCAGCAGGTTGCCAAGTCTGGCCGTCCTGTCACGCCTGAAGTCCAGCAGCAAATGCGTGACGCAGTCATCACCCGCGAAATTTTTGCGCAAGAAGCTGAAAAACTCGGCCTGATGGGCAGCGACGACTACAAAAACCAGATGGAAATTGCCCGCCAAACCGTGCTGATCACGGTGTTGATTGACGACTTCAAAAAGAAAAACGCTGTCAGCGACGCAGAACTGAAAGCCGAATACGACAAATTTGCCGCAGCCAACGGCGGCAAAGAGTACAAAGCCCGCCACATTCTGGTTGAAAAAGAGCTAGATGCCAAAGCCGTCATTGCCAGCATCAAAAAAGGCGGCAAGTTTGAAGACATTGCCAAAAAGCAGTCCAAAGACCCCGGCTCAGGCGCTAACGGCGGTGACCTGGACTGGGCCAACCCCAGCAGCTACGTGGCCGAGTTCACCGAAGCCATGCTGAAATTGAACAAAGGCCAGATGACCGACACCCCGGTTAAAACCCAGTTCGGTTTTCACATCATCCGGGTAGACGACATCCGCACCGCCCAGTTGCCAGCGTTTGAAGAACTTAAACCCCAAATCGCCCAGCAACTGGAACAGCAGCGCTTAGGCTCTTACCAGCAAAACCTGCGCGAAAAAGCCAAGGTGGAGTAAGTTTTTGCCGGCCTCGGGCTGCTTCAGGGCGCTCGACACATTAAAAAACGCGGCTTGTCCGCGTTTTTGCTTTTCCAAAGCCGAAAACGCCTTTTTAGGCCTGTTATTACTCGTCAAATAGGCCTCTAGACCAATTACAGGGACTTCCCATAAAGTCAACCGAGGGCATCTAATAAATTTCCCTTGGTGACGGTATTTCTCAGCACTGACGTCAACGAAATCGGCTATCAAAGCGAGGAACAGAC
>JBASFP010000049.1:0-40487 GCA_049653085.1 Polaromonas sp. | reverse complement strand
TCGATGACCAAGCGATCTTCTTCGCTCAAGGTGAGTTCCGTCTGACGCATGACCACTCCTTTGTATGCCGGATGGCGATACCTAGAGTTTAATAAGGTTTCGTTATTTATGTGTCAATGTACTAGAGTAGCGTTGCTGCTGGCGCCTGCCACCATGATGACGCTGCCGCCACTGGTGTTGATGGTGCCAGCCCCCGTCGTGGTGATAGCGCCCGCTTGGTTGCCCGCACCCGCAATGGTGGCGGGCGTGCCGTTAGAGCCTGCGTACAGACCGACATTCAGGCCACCGCCGATGATAGGTGCGTTGACGGTGATTTCGCCGTTCGCAATCAGGTTCAGCGTGCCAGAGCCGCTGGCGGTGATGGCGTTGTTCACTGTGATGGCACCTGTGCCACCTCCACCTGTGTTGCTGGTTTGTACATTGACTGTTGCGCCGCCCCCACCCAGGGCTGCATTCAGTGCGCCAGCAGCAACGTAGGCAGTACCACCGCCGCCGTCTTGAAAGGTTGGCCCTGCGCTGGCCAAATTGCCATTAGCCCCAGCAATAATGATGTCAGCGGGGTCCAGCAGCCACTGGCCACCCAGGCCATTATTTGCAGTCACGTCAACCCGGCCTTGCAAGTCCAGTGCTGCCTTGCCGGATGTTTCAACATTGCCGCCATTACCGCCGTTGATGCCGCCCGTGGCTTTGATCGTGCCGCTCATGTCAGTCCGGCCATCTGCCCAAACAACAGCCGTGCCACCATTGCCGTTGCCAGTGGCACTCACGTCAATACTGGCGTTACTGGCGACGATGGTTCGGCTGGCGTTACGCTCTGCGCCATTGCCTTGCCAGTTGCCACCCACCAGCACCGTACCGCCCCCTGCGTCGCCGCTTGCGTCTAGCTTTGCCCCGCTTACCCCGTTACCCAGCAAACCCACCTTGTCGCCCAGCACACTGATGCTGCCGCCTGTCTCACCTGCGTTTATTCCTCGGGCGGTGATTTCCCCCGTTACTTCGGTAATGCCCTTCGCGCCGCCGTCCAAGACGATGCGGCCATTGACATTGGCAATGCTGTCTGCGCGAATGATGCCGCTGGAATTAATCACCGTGTCAAACAGCGCATTGGCGCTGCTGGCTTTGAGCAGCACCGTGCCGCCGTTGGCTTGAATCGTCCCGGTGTTAACAACTGCGGCGTTTAACGCGGCCTGGTCAACTTTCAGGCTGATCAAACCGTCCCCCACCATGTCCAGGCTGACCTTGTTACCTGCACCCATGGCCACAGTGCCCTGGCGGGCTGCAATAAAGCCGTTGTTGGTGACTTGTGGGGCGATGAGTACCGCATAACCGCTGGGCGTGTTGATGCGGCCGTTGTTGATGATGCTGCCTGCGGTGCCGCCTTCGTTATTGGCGATGTCGAAGATGTATTTGCCAGCCAAGAAGTCTGAGTCTTTGATGTTCAGTGTTGAGGCTAAAAAGCCTCCCGTGTTGACCTGTGCGCCTGTGCCCATCAAGATGCCGTTTTGGTTGACCAGCATGACTTTGCCAATGGCATTGATAGCGCCGTTGATCTCAGAGATGCTGTTGCCAACGACGCGGTTGAGCATCACAGCCGATGTGGACTGCTGGTTGATGTTGACGCTGTTGCCAGCGGCTATTGAGAACCCGTTCCAGTTGACGATGGCGGCATTGCCGCTCTGGTTCATGGTCAGGGTGTTGCTGGTTTGGCTAAAAGAGACGTTGTTGGTAACAGCCACCCCGCCTGTTGGTAGGCCTTGCGCGTAAGCCCCACCCACACCGCTTAATCCGCCAATAGCCGTCAAAGCCGCCAGCATGGCCGCACTGGCCGAGCGCCCCGCCTTGCCGCGGCCTTTGGCCGTTTCAGCCACGGCGACGTACATGCCGGTTGCGGCGTTAAAAACTAGGCGGTAAATGCGGTTCATGCTGGTGTGTGATGACATGGTGGGCTTTCAGGTGGATTCAGTGCAGGTTTAAACGCTATTAATTCAGGAGCTGTTTGCGCCCGTATTTATTGGGTTTGAGGCTGATTTGATGGGTGAAAATGACTCTTTTGTACCGTCATTGCGGCCTTGAGCCGCAATCCATGCCCCCTGCGGTACTTGCAAGGGTGCGGGGTCATGGATTGCGGCTCAAGGCCGCAACGACAGGCTAGTAATGACAGAGTCTTTGCCATCTTTAAAACGCCTTGTTACCCTGCACCCAAACGCGCGGCAAACGATCCGCATCTGACTGCGGCTTGTCATTGCCAATGCGCCAGGCGACTGAGGCGCGGATGGTGTAGTCGCCTTCTTTTCCAATCGTCAGCCCAAAGCCTGCGCCTTGCAGGTTGCGTTTGTTGTTCAGGCCAGCTATCGGGGTTTTGTTGATGGTCACGCCGCCAAAGTCGTAAAAGGCTGACACGATGGTGCTGGCCGAGCCAATCGCCCAGGCCGGGTTGGTATAGCGGGCTTCAAATGTACCTACGTAGCCTTCGTCACCCGATGCCTCGCCAGCGGGGTAGGCGCGCACAGCTTGGCCACCGTTGGGGCCGCCCAGGCTCATCTTTTCTGCTGATGGCAGGTTGCGGCTGGCGTACTGGGCGCTGATGCTGCCCAGTAAATTGATGTTGTCGGTGATGGTTTGCAGGCGCAGCAAGTCAAGGTTGGTTTTGCTAAAACTGCCCAGGGTATTGGCACCGCCTAGAGCCTGGTCGGCTGCTGCGGTGGCGGCCTGGTCAATGCTGAGCCTGCCGCTGGACAAACCGAGGTTAAAGGTGTTGAGCCCGCCGCCCAATAACGTGTCACGCCAGTCGCCTGCCAGGCCCACGCGGGTCAGGTTGATACGTCGGGTCTCGGTGCTGTTGACGCTTTGCAAACGGTCTTCCAGGCGCTTGCTGTCGTGATTCAGTTGGGCGCTGACATTGAAGTTGCGGCTGCGCACCACCGGGTGGGTGGCATAGACCGAAGTCATCGTTGCATCGCCTTCGGCTTTTAAAGGGGCAAAGTCTTTGATCAGCAGGTAGTTGAGCTTGGAATACGACACGCCGACCTGTGTGCCGTAGTAGCCCACCGGGGTTTGCCAGGCGATACGAGCCAAGTTGGTGCGGGTGTTTTCAGGGGCGAGCTGCAAACGGACCAACAACTGGTCGCCGTAGCCTGTGGCGTTGTTGACGGCAACAGTCGCACCCAGGCGGTAGGCGCCGGTAAAAGTGCTGCCGTGGTTGTCAGCGTCCAGGCTGCCTGTGACAAGGCCTTGGGTAGCCCGCGTCAGGGGCAAAAAGCTACCTTCAGCGGGGACGGGAGTATTGGCCACATCCACCTCAATGTCTGCTGTGCCGACAGATGCGCCTGCGCCCAAGGCTGACTTGACATCGACACCGGGCAGGTCGCTCAAGATGAGCAAAGGCCGCTCAAGAGCGGCCTCGGTGATGGCTGTGCCGGGTTTGAGGTTTGTAGCCAGCACGCCTTGAGCAAAGGATTCGTTTAAGCGTGTAGCAGGTAGGCCCGGCGCTGGGGGCTTGTTGGTGGCTTTGACTTTGCCGGCGTAGGCTTCCAAAACGGTGATCTCTATCGAGCCGCTCGTCACGTCTTGCCTGGGCAAGTAGGCCTGGGCCAAAAAGTAACCCTTGTTGCGGTAATAGTCACGCACTTTGGCGGCAGCGGCATTCAGCTCTGCAAGTGTGGCTGTTTTGCCCACCAGGTCGGCGACCAGCGGGGCCAGCTCGGTGGCGCTGTAGGCGGAGTTACCGCTGAAGGTGATAGCTTTGACGGCAATGCTGACGGACGGCAGCGCCTCCAGCGCGGGCTGGGGGGTGAAGGTTTGGGGCAGGACTTGTGGCGCGGCGCGTGGTACAGCTAGCGGCTGCGCGCCCTGCTGCTGTAGGGTGCTGCCTGCGTCGGGGCGGATGGCGGGAGTTTGGGCTTGAATGTTGCCAGCAAGGAAAAGTGCGAGTCCAGCTACAACAGGTGAAAGTTCAAATTGTCTTAGGTGGGGGGGGGGGGTAAACCATAAGTTCATGAATATTGTTTTGAGTGGAAATTAATGTGCGCTATGGAACATAGCATACAAAAATTTACATTCAAATACAATCGCAAGATCCCGAAGTAAAGGGAAATTGTTGTTTTAAACAGGTTTTTTATGGCCTCGAAAGGCGCGGCTATGTTGTTTGCTTGACCTTCAAAGCCTGCTCAAAACACTTCACAAACACCCGCACCGCCACCGACCCCGGCTTTCCTGCAGGCAGCAGTGCCTTGATGGGCACGGGCAGCAAGGGCTGCAAGTCCAGCACATCAACGCGGCTCAAGTCAGCGGATGCTGCGGTACAGGTATCGACCAGCGCCACACCCAGACCATGGTGAGCAAGCGCCAGCGCTGAATGGTAGGTTTGCACGGTGATGCTGAACTGCAAACCCACACCTGCCTCACGCATGGCCTGACCAAGCACGCGGCCCACCGGGTCTTGCGCGTCCAGGCCAATCACGGGCACTTTGTCCAGCTTGGCCAGTTCAGTCAATGTGATGTGGCCGCGCTTTAAAAATCGGGGGGTCAGCATGCCCTTGGGCGCAATGCAGACCATGCGGCCATCGGCCAAGTGCTCTTGCGCCAGCGCTGAATGCACTGCCGGGCTGAACAAGAAACCCACATCGGCTTCTTGCAGCACCAGTGCCGCCACGATTTGTGGTGAATGCAGCGCCTTGATGGTGATGGATACTTCAGGGTGCTTGACGCGAAAGAGTTTGATGGCGTGCGGCAATATCTCATAACTCAGCGCGAGCACGGTGAGGATACGCAGCTCTTTGGCGCTGTCACCTGTTTTTAAATTAGCAGCCAAGCGCTGCACATCGTCTAGCTGGGCGAAGAGCTGTTCAATGTGGGGGTACAGCGTGAGCGCCTCAGACGTCGGCAACAACCTGCCCTTGGCCCGCTGGAAAAGCGCAAAACCCAATTGCAATTCAGCATGTTGCAAGATGCGGCTGACGGCAGGCTGCGTGACATTGATCAACCGCGCCGCCCCGCTGACACTGCCCGTCAGCATGACGGCGTTGAAAACTTCGATGTGGCGCAGGCGCATGGTGCTTACGAAGCTCTGATGACGCCCGGGCGCCTAAGCCGCCGGCCTTGCCGCAGCCAGACCATCAAGCCCAGCAGTGCGGCTGGGATAAACACCCAGTGCGTTGAAGGCCTGGCCGGGTTGGGCAATTTAAGTTCGACCAATTTGTAGCCCTGCTCCACGCCCAACTTTTTAGCCCGGCTGCCAAACTTGACAGCGGCTACCTCAACGCTGTTACCCAGTTGGCTCAGCGTGATACCGCCGTCGCGCAGGCGTTCACGACCCGTTGCGCCCTCACCCATCGGCAAGGCAACAGTTTTGGTTTGCGGCTCGCCGTTCAATGTCTCGCCCGCAATACCCACCACCAGCCACTGGTCAGCACGGAGCGTGTCGGCTACTTTATAAATATCAGATGCCGGTGCAGACACGTACTTGGGTGCAATCTGGTCAATCACCCAGTCTGGTCTAAAGAACAAAAAGGTAGCAAGCAGTAGCACCACCACTTCCAGCCAGGTGCAGCGGGTGCGAAACCACTTCATGGTGGCGGCAGCAAACAGCAGCGACGCTGCAACACCCGTGACGCACACCAGCACCACATCGACCCACGATCCGAGACCAATCATCAAAATTTGCGGGTTAAAAATAAACACAAATGGCAGCACTGTCGTGCGCAAGCTGTACCAGGTGGCCTGCCAGCCTGTGGCGTTCGGGTCTTCGCCTGAAATGGCAGCGGCGGCATACGATGCCAAGCCAACCGGTGGCGTGACATCAGCCAATATGCCAAAGTAAAACACAAACAGGTGTACCGCAATCAATGGAATCACCAGCCCACTGCGTGCGCCCAGCTCAACAATCACCGGCGCCATCAACGTAGCGACCAAAATATAGTTGGCTGTTGTAGGCACACCAGCACCAATGATCAGGCAAATAACGGCTGTCAGCAGCAACATCACCAGCACGTTGCCAGCAGATACCAGCTCTACAAAGTCCGTCATCATCAGGCCCATGCCCGTCAGCGTGATAACGCCCACAATCAAGCCCGCGCTGGCACACGCCACGCCAATGCCAATCATGTTGCGAGCGCCCAGCACCAAGCCACGCCACAGATCCGCCGCGCCGCGTTTTAAGGCCGACACAGCATTTTCAGCTTTGCCGTCGGGCCGGAACACTGACAGCATGAAAGGCTGCAAAAACACCATCGCCATCACGCAGGTGGTGGCCCAGAAGGCAGACAGGCCGGGCGACAGCTCTTCAGCCATCAGGCACCACAGCAGCACCACGATGGGAATGAAAAAATGCAGACCCGCGCGCACAGTGGGCCAAGGCAAGGGCAGTTTGACATCTTTGGCCAGCGGGTCGTCGACCGCAATATCGGGGTAACGCGCTGAATAAGCCATCAACACGACGTAGGCTACGCCCGCCAGCAGCGCTAACGCCCAGCCCGCATAAGCGCCTGCAATGGCCTGCACGCCAGTGATGGCGTAGTAAATGGCACCAAAGGCCACCAAAGTACCTGACAGGCCGAGCGCCCAGCTCAAGCCGCGTTCTTTCAGCGTGGGCTGGCGGTCCCGTTTGAGGGGCTGCAGGTCATATTTCAAGGCTTCAAGATGCACGATGTAAAACAGTGCGATGTATGAAATAACCGCTGGTAGCGCGGCGTGCTTGATGATTTCTGAATACGCAATGCCCACGTACTCAACCATCAAAAACGCCGCCGCCCCCATCACTGGCGGCATGATTTGCCCATTGACCGACGAGGCCGCTTCAATCGCCCCCGCCTTGACGCCTGAATAGCCGGTGCGCTTCATGAGTGGAATGGTAAAAATACCACCCGACACGACGTTAGACACCGATGAACCCGACACCACACCATTAAGCGCTGACGACACCACCGCCACCTTGGCCGGGCCGCCGCGCAAGTGGCCTAGCGTGGCCAGCGACACTTGCAGCATGTAGTTGCCCGCGCCTGCAATGTCTAGCAGCGTGCCAAACAGTACAAACAAAAAAATAAATTGCACCGACACACCGAGTGCCACGCCATAAACGCCCTCAGTCGTCAGCCACATGTGTGATATGAACCGCGACAGCGATGCGCCCCGGTGCTGCAACACGTCGGGCATGTAGGGCCCAATAAAAACGAACAGCATGAACAAGCCGGTGGTAACCAGCATGCCAAAACCCATGGCACGGCGGGTGGCCTCCAGCATCACCACCACGCCAGTCGCGCCGACCACAATGTCCATCGTGGTGGGCAGGCCGGGCCGCGTGGCCAACTGGTTGTAGAACAAAAACAGGTACGCCCCGCAAAAAGCACCGACCAAGGCCAGCAGCCAATCAGACCAGGGGATCACGCTGCGGGATGAATTTTTAAAAGCCGGAAAAGCACAAAAAGCCAGAAAGATGGCAAACGCCAAATGAATCGCTCGCGCTTCGGTATCGTTCAAAATACCAAAGCCGGCCATGAACGGCAGCGGCGAGGCATACCAAATCTGAAACAGCGACCACAAGCCCGCAAGAATGGCCAAGCCCGCGCCTGTCTTGCCGCCCGGCTCTCGGCCACCCAGGTCGGCCTCTTTGACGAGTTGGTCTAGCTGTTCTGCGGAGTGTTTTTCAAGTTGGCTCATGGTCAATGCCCTCTGTTTTTATAATTTCAAGAAAATAAAAAAGGCCAGCAAGACGTGTCGCCCGCTGGCCTTTTCAGTGCACGGCCCGGAATTACTTGATCCAGCCTTTTTCCTTGTAGTAACGCGCTGCACCTTCATGCAACGGTGCGCTCAGGCCGTCTTTGGCCATGCTTTGCGGGTTCAGTGATGCCAGCGCTGGGTGCAGTTTTTTGAACTCTTCAAAGTTGTCAAACAGCGCTTTGGTGACCTGGTACACCGTTTCAGCCGGGGTTTTGCTGGACACCACCACGGTGGCCAGCACGCCGTAGGTGTTGGTCGGTTGCGGGTTGTTGGGGTACAGGCCGCCGGGGATGGTGGCCTTGGCGTAGTAAGGCTTGTCTGCTACTAATTTATCAATGACGGGCCCTGCCAGCGACACCAGTTTGGCACCACACGAGGTGGTCGGGTCTTGAATATTGGCGCTTGGGTGGCCCACGGCGTAAAAGAAACCGTCAATTTTGCCGTCGCACAGCGCGGGGCCGTGCTCGTCTGCCTTCAGCTCGGATGCCAATGCGTAGTCGCCCAGCTTCCAGCCCATGGCAGCCAGCAGTTCTTCATGCGATGAGCGCGTGCCCGAGCCTGGGTTGCCGACGTTAAAGCGCTTGCCTTTGAAGTCTTCGAACTTCGCGATGTTGGCTTCTTTACGGGCCACGACGGTGAAAGGCTCAGGGTGAACGGCAAACACAGCACGCAGGTCGCCGTAAGCGCCTGCGTCTTTAAATTGACCAATGCCTTTGACGGCATTGTGATGAACATCAGACTGGGCAAAACCAAAGTCCAGCTCTCCGCCTTTGATGGTGTTGACGTTAAACACTGAGCCGCCTGTGGACTCGACCGAGCAGCGAATGCCGTGCTTGGCGCGGTCTTTGTTGACCAGTCGGCAAATTGCGCCACCTGCGGCGTAGTAAACACCCGTCACACCGCCGGTGCCAATGGTCACAAACTTTTGCTGAGCCACGGCTGGGGCAGTCAGCATGGCAGCGGTCATGGCCAAGCTGGCCAAAACGGCAGATTTCAACGCAAACTTTTTAGTCATCTCATAGTCTCCAAGGTTAAAAAATAAAAACACTCACACTTTTCAAATCGCGGCAATGGCGGCATCCATCGACACCGTCAAACGCTCAACAATCATCGTTAACTCTGCTTGGCTGGCAATAAAGGGGGGTGCCAGCAAGACGTGATCACCATAGCGGCCATCAACCGTTCCGCCCATCGGGTAAACCATCAAGCCGCGTGCCATGGCTTCTTTTTTAATGCGAGCGTGCAATTGGAGCTTAGGGTCAAAAGGCTTTTTAGTTTGTCGATCAGCCACCAGCTCAACGCCCCAAAACAGGCCACGCCCCCGAATATCACCAACATGCGGATGCTCAGCCCAGGTGCTGCTCATGAGCCGCTGCAAAAATGCGCCGCTCGTTTTAACCCGATCCAGCAACTGGTCACGCTCAATGACCTGCTGCACCGCCAGTGCCGCCGCGCAGCCAATTGCATGACCCAAGTAGGTATGCCCATGCTGAAAAAAGCCTGATCCCGCACGCATGGCATCGACTATCTTTGTGTGAGCCAACACCGCACCAATCGGCTGGTAGCCGCCGCCCAAACCTTTGGCAATAGCCAGCAAGTCAGGTGCTACGCCTTCTTGCTCGCAGGCGTGCAGCGTGCCGGTGCGCCCCATGCCGCACATCACCTCGTCCAATATCAGCAGCACACCATGACGGTCACAAACAGCCCGGACAGCCTTCAAATAACCCGCCACTGGCGTCAACACGCCGGCCGTTGCGCCACCAACAGTTTCAAGCACGAAAGCAACCACGCTGTCTGCGCCCTGCCCCAATATGGCTTGTTCAAGCTCATTGGCCAGGCGCAGGCCGTACTGCTCAGGCGTCTCGTCGGCACGTTGTTCGCGGTAGGGGTAACAGGCCGACACATGCGTGACCGGCATCAGCATGGGCGCAAAAGGCTCACGCCGCCAAGCGTTGCCGCCTATGGCCAATGCGCCCAGGGTGTTGCCGTGGTAGCTTTGTTTGCGAGCAATAAAGTGGGTGCGCTGGGGTTGACCTATTTCTACAAAATACTGGCGCGCCATCTTCAGGCAGGCCTCCATCGCCTCAGAGCCACCGCTGACAAAGTACACATGGCTCATGCCTTCGGGCGCTTTGTCAATCAGCTTGCTGGCCAGCTCTTCCGCCACTTCAGTGGTAAAAAAACTGGTGTGCGCGTAAGCCAGCTTGTCAATTTGCGCATGCATGGCCGCTAGCACATCTGGGTGGCCGTGCCCCAAGCAAGACACTGCGGCACCACCTGATGCATCCAGGTATTGTTTGCCATCAGCGTCCGTCAGGTAAACGCCCTGCCCGCTGACGGCAGTGCGCGGTATTTGGCGAAGATGCCGGTGAAAAATGCGTGTATCGGTCATGTTGTGGCCAGGTAGATGAATCGCAGTTTACGGATTTTGACGACCCGCGCAAATGCCTTTAACCAGGGTATCCATTACATTCGGTTATGGATGCACAGACACTTTGTCGCCTTATTTAATCTGATCCAGCGCCTGCTGCATAAAACGCGTGAAGCTTCGGGCCATCAGCGAGTTGGGGCGAGCAGTGGCCCGCAAGGCGCGAATTGTTACCGGCATGAACGGCTCCAAACCCAGCACATCGACCCGCGCCGTATCGCTTGAAGCTGCTGTGCATGATTCAACCAAAGCAATACCCACCCCGTGGTGCGCAAGCGCCAAAGCCACATGGTAGGTTTGCACATACATGACGCCCTTCAGGTCAGCACCACTGTCACGCAGGGTGTGACTCAGTATCACGCCCAAAGGGTCGCGTCCGTCCAGTGCAATCAGCGGCAGGCCCGCCAATTGGGCTAGCTTAACCACACCCGTTTTGACAATGCGCGGACTCAGCATGCCTTTGGGAACAACGCACATCACGCGACGCTGGGCCAGCTCTTCTTGTGTCAAAGCCGGGTGGCTGGACGCTGAAAATACATAGCCCACATCGGCCTCCTGCAACACCAGCGACGAAATGATTTGCGGCGAATGCAGCGCCTCATGGTGAACCACCACATCGGGGTACTTTTCACGAAACAAGCGCATGGCACGCGGAAACACCTCGTAGCTCAAAGCCAATACCGTCAAGACCTTGAACTCATTATTGCCACGCCTTGCTTTCAAGCTGACAGAAAACCGTTGAACCTCATCAAGGTTGGCAAACAGTTTTTCAATATGCGGAAATAACATTTGCGCTTCTTCAGTTGCCTTCAAACGACCGCTGACACGTTCAAATAAAGCAAACCCAAGCTGAATCTCTGCATGTTGCAGTGTTCTGCTGACCGCAGGCTGCGTGACATTGATCAGCCGAGCCGCGCCGCTGACGCTACCCGTCAGCATGACGGCGTTGAAGACTTCGATGTGGCGCAGGCGCATGGTGTTTCCTGAAATGGCGAAGGAGCAAGCAGCACATTATGGTGGCGCGAGATGCCCAAAATCGCCATAATCTGCGAATAACCAAGGGGGGAGTCTTCATGGATTTTTCGTTTTCAGCCAAGCGCCGCACGGTCTTGAAACTTCTGGCAGGCGGCAGCGCCATTAGCCTGGGGGTGACCAGTTTGCCCGTGGCTATTGCTGCCACCCCGCTGCCTGTTGGCCACTGCGCACCGCCCTCGCCTGCCGGTTTGGCAGGCATGCCCGCATGGGCACCACAGCCCGGCGTTGCCAAATGGCGCATTGACGGCCTGTGCAAGGTGATGGGCAAAAAAATCTATGCACGAGATTTTCATGCGGCTGACCTGAAAGACCAGGGCTGGCCCGCCAGCGAGCAATTTCTACTCGCCATCCGTAGCAATTGCTACGACAAATATGTCATGGGCTACAACCTGGACATGTTGCCCGCCGACCTCAAACCCAGCGTGGTGATTGACGCCGCGCTTTTGCGGGCCAACAAAATCGGCACGCCAAGCGGCATGGCGCCGTTTTTTGCCGCCCTGCCCGCCAATGGTCGTGCGTCACCACCCGCCTACTTTGGCCAGCCCGTGGCGATGCTGATTTTTGACAGCCACACCGCTTACCGCCGAGCCAAGAAGATATTGCAATTTAACGACAAGGTCATTCAGTACATCGAAAAAATCACCAACTGGGGCAGTGTCATCGGGCCGAACCAGATCACCACTTTTGGCCCGCTGACCAGCTATGTGCGCAACGACAAGCGCAACTTCAACCTGGTGGCCAGGCGCAATAGCCCCAACTACTTGTCGGAGCTGACAGCCAACCAAAATGAGGTGCGGCACGACATCACGCACAGCGGCTGGAAGACATTTACCAGCAACTTCTACACCCCCAGCTATGACCCGGCGTTCATGGAACCCGAATCAGGCATGGGCTGGTACAACCCCGCCACCAGCACCTTGAACCTGCTGCTGGGCACGCAGTCGCCCACTGGGGACATTGCCGAAAGTGTTGCTATTTTTGGCGGCAGCAACTTTGCCGTGAAAAACGTCGAGCTGATGGCCTGCTACCCGGGCGGCGGCTTTGGTGGCCGCGACAGTTCGTTTTTTACGCCCTTTTTGGCGATGGCATCGGTGTTTGCCAAAGGTCCCTTGCGCTGGCAGCAAGACCGTTTTGAGCAATTTCAAATCGGCCTGAAACGGCAAGAAACCATCTTCAACCAAACGCTGGCGCTGGACAAAAACGGTGTCATCAAGGCGATGGACACGAATTTCACCGTCAGTGGTGGTGCGCAAAAAAACCTGAACCCCTACGTTGCCCAACTTGCAGCCTTGAGCGCTGCCAGTTGCTACGACATTGCGCAGGTCATTGCCACCGGCTCGGCCACCAACACGCCGCAATTGAGCGGCGGCTCGCAACGCGGCTTTGGCGGCCCGCAGGCCTACATGGCCATTGAAACCCTGCTGGACCAGGCCGCACTGTCGTTAAAAATTGACCCGTTTACCCTGCGCCGTAAAAACCTGCTGGCTAAAGGCAAAGGCAAAATTGTGACGGGCGCGCCCGTGCTGCAAGACTTGCAGTTGCCTGAACTGATGCGGCGGCTGGAAAGCCACGCCGTCTGGCAAAACCGCAAAGCGCGGCAGCGTGAGCTGGGCAAAAAAGGCCTGCTGTATGGCGTTGGTTTTGCGATGTCCAACCAGGCTTACGGCACATCGGGTGACGGCATGTTTGGCGCGGTGCAAATCTTGCCTGACGGTACCCTGCAAGTGCATACGCCGTATATCGACATGGGCAATGGCGCAGCCACCGCGCTAGGCCTGGCTCCAGCGGCCTGGCTGGGGCGCAACGCCAACACCATTGCCATGGGCGAGGCCGCCATGTTCAATGCGCTCGGCCTGTCGACCAGTGTGTCTGCGGGTGACAAATATGTGATCAAACTGTCAGGCTCGTCCAGCGCCTGCTTGGGGGCTTTTCACCAATACCATGCGGTTGAAAACGCCGGCTTGTCACTGCTGCTGCAAACGGTGTTGCCCGCGCTAAATGCCATCTGGAAAAGCAGCGTGCCGCACACCGCCATCGTGTGGAAAGACGGTGCAGCCAGCGCACCTGGCCTGGCCCCTGTGCCGTGGGCAAAAGTGCTTAACTATGTGTTTGCCAACAAGCTGCCCACCGTGGTGGCAGCCCACGCCACAACCTATGGCGCTTTTGCAACTGCGCGCTTTGCATTCCCGGGCGGTGGTGTAAAACTGGATGCAGACTTTGTGGCTTCAGGCACAAACCCCAGTCAGTTGATAGCCGTGCCACGCAGTGACCTTGTCAACCCGCCGCAAGAAGCCGCATCCTATGGCCGCTACGCCTATTCGCCCTGCGGTGCGCTGGTGGCACTGACAGTTGAAAAAGCCACTGGCAAGGTGCGGGTTGAAAAAATTGTCAGTGCGTTGTCGGCGGGCAAGCTGCATTGCCCGCAGGTGGTGCAGGGGCAGTCAGAAGGCGGTATTGCCATGGCCATCGGCGATGTGCTGCTGGGTGGCTGCCCCAACGACCACACCGGGCCGGGCAATGGCGTGTGGAATTTCAACCAATATGCCATCACCAAATGGGGCGACATACCGCAGCAAGAGCTCATCATTTTGCCGCCCGCCCCAGGAGAGACCAGCGCACGCGGTATTGCTGAATCGGTCATGTGCCCCATCGCCCCGGCGATTTTGAATGCCCTGGCCATGGCCACGGACGGCAAGCGTTTTACTGAATTACCCGTGGCACATAAAACAATCCTGGAGGCACTGGCATGAGCACCCCCGTACAATTTTTTGTCAATGAAAAACCGGTCGAGGCCAGCGCGGACGACAGCGACATGTCATTGCTGGAGTTTTTGCAGGAGCGACAAAATTTAACCGGTACCAAACTGTGCTGCGGCATTGGCGTGTGCCGCGCCTGCACGGTAGGCACGCGCAACCAGCCCAACGCACCGATGGAAAAAACCCTGGCCTGCTCCACCCCGGTTAGCTTTGTGCAGGGCATGCGCATTTACACGGTTGAAGGCCTGGCCAGCAACGAAGCACTGGCACCGTTGCAGCAGGCTTTTTTAGAGAACTTTTCTTTTCAGTGCGGCTACTGCACGCCAGGTTTTTTAATGGCCGCCACCGCCCTGATTGAACGCATCAAACTCACGCCCACCAGCGCCAAAGAACTCGATGGCTTGATGGACACCTGGGTCGGCGACAACCTGTGCCGCTGCACCGGCTATGTGCGTTACAAAGACGCAATTCGCCAGGTGGCACTGGGCTACACGCGCGACAGTGTTGGGGGTAAAAAATGAAAACTTTTACCCTGTTGCTTTACAGCCTTCTCGCGCTAGTCGGTACTGCGCATGCCGCCGATGGCAAGCTCAGTCCGCAAGTGGCCTACGGCCAGCAATGCGCGCGTGAGATTGCCAAAATCCCGGCTTTCGACTGCAATGCGGGCACGGTCGTGCCCATCACCGTCGATGGCAAAACACCGCTTGACTACACCAAGGGCATGACCTGCGACAAACCCGCCATGCTGCCCTACAGCAACGAAGGCAACGGCCAGTGCATCCCGTATTCCAAAATCCACGATTTGTCGCAAGGTGCCACGCAAATTTCAGCCTTTTGCCGCCGCAAATATGTGCGCGCTGAAAACAGCCCGATGTTTGACGAAGTGGACATTATTTTGCACAGCGTTCACACTGGTAAAACCTGCTGGTTTCATGCAGAGTCTGAAGGCAGCAGCGGCTTAGACGCCACCCGTGTACCGCCGCCCGACGAAGCCACACCGCCGCCCGGCCAGGTCGCGGCAAGCGCCTTTTGGTGGCCGCCCAAGGCCACCGCAAAAAAAGACTGCGGCCTGTGCCACGACGCCGACCCCTTCATGTTCAGCCCCTGGCTGGGGCAGGTCTGGCATAAGGTGCCCACCAACCCGCTGGGCAAATACAGCCATGTGGGTGACGCCTTCAAGGGTTGGCAATCGAGTGCCATCAACACCCCCAACAGCACCTGCACGGGCTGCCACCGCATCGGCAACCGAGCCAGTTGCACAGACAACATCATCGCCTCAGCCGCAGGCATGAGGCCCATTGTTGGCGGCAATCTGGAGGCCAACAGCTACCCACTCAACCACTGGATGCCCGCCAGCAACACGGAGAGCAAAAACTTTTGGGGCATCACCCACAGCAAAACCGTGGCCGACATCCTGGACTGCTGCAAAAACCCAAAAGCCAGACACTGCAGCATCACACCGATCACGCCGCTCATCCCCAAGGCGACTGGCGTGAAGTTTTTGAAGAAATAGCTGGTTTTGGATGTTTTTAAATTGCTATTAATTCAGTAGCTGCTTGCGCCCGTATTGATTGGTCTAAAGGCCTAAACGATAGATAAATGGGTCTGAAAACTGGGTTTTGAATGCTCCAAACGACCCAACCATCACTCGTGCCCAGCATCGGCAGCGCGCAACATGCCTATAAACCCCAACCCAACTAAAAATGCTGCTCTGGATTCGGGTCTGGCACGGGCTTGGCCTTTCATCGCTTCAACCATGTTTGTTTTTAGGCTCAGCTTGGGGTAAGCGCCCAGCACATGACTGACCGCATCCGCATCCAGTTGGCGCGCCCTGGCGCCGATGAGATCCAGCGACGCGCCCGCGTGCAGCAGGTGCGCCTCAGCCCCGTGGTGCAAGCCCACACGCACGTTCAGGTGCAAAGAAATGGCTTCAGCCAGTCGGTCGCAGCGCTGATCGGGCCAGCCCTCACGACTGACAAACTGGCGTGCAGCACGCGCACCCTCCACCGCAAAGCAGCTGCAGCTGGTGTCCTGGCACATGTGCGTGCTGGTCAGCCCCAAATCATGCAAAACGCTGGCAGTAAAAAACAGCTCTTCATCAATCTTGAGGCCGTTGACCTGCGCCAGCATCGCGCCCCACAGGTAAGTACGCATGCTGTGGTTAAACAGCCAGGGCTGGCACAATTTGCTGGCCAGTTCGCCCGCCTTCACAGCCACGCTTGAATCAGGCAAACGAATGGCTTGCAAGTCAACCTGCTGAAGCCGCGCAGACTCAAAACCCAAGCCGTGCTGCACACGCCCAGACACAGCAGCCAGCCGGGTCAACATGGCTTGGCCCATCAGGCGCATGCGGTCTTGCCGCCGCAACTGCCCGCCCAGCGCCGCCCAGGCGGTGGTGCCTACACTGCGGCGCGTCATGCCAACCTCATCAAGCTGATGGCCCACCAAAGTGGCACCCCCATTTGCGCTACAAAAAATACAAACCGCAGGTTCAATGCCCAGTTGCGGGTAGATACCAAGTGCGTGACTGACTGGCCAATACGCGCCGCCACCAGCCACAGCGCCAGCGGGTCAGTCACTTGGGCGTGCCCAGAAGTGATGGCCACAAGCACCAGCGCCGCAAATGCGGGCAAGTTCTCGTAGCAGTTGGCGTGCGCCCTGCACAAGCGCTCTGAGAATGCCGACACATCTTCACCAAACACGGCAAAGCCATTACGCGGACGCCTGCGAGCCAGGGTTTCGCGGGTGCGCAGCGCGGCAATGGCCGTTAGCAGCAATAAAGTCCAGGCGGCATACAGCACCAGGGCCAGGCTTGAAGGGGTCATGAAATTTCTTTCTGTTTGAGTTGATGCAATGGCTGTCATTGTGGGTGTGGAATGATTTTTTGTATGATGGCGTTATTGACTAATTTATGTTGAATACCGCCAAAACCAGCAAGCGCTCTTTTCGCATCGCCATCCTGGCTTACCAGGCTTGCATGGGCGCGGAGATATTTGCCATAGCCGATGTGCTGCTGATCGCCACACACATGGCCAGAGCTTTGGGCAAAGTGGCTGACGCGCCGTTTGACATTCAAATCGTTGGCCTGCTGGGCAACAGTGTTGACGTGGCTGGCGGCATTGCAGTAGGCACCAAGCGCCCGCGCGGCGTGTATGACCTGCTCGTCGTGCCGGGGCTGGAGGTCAGCCAGCGGGGGCAATGGGCTGCGCGAATAAAACCCCTGAAGCGCGAGCTGGCGTTTATTCAAAAAACCTTTGCACGCGGCACACCGGTTGCGTCGGTTTGTGTGGGCAGCTTCTTGCTGGCTGAAGCAGGCTTGCTGGATGGCCGCAAAGCCACCACCGCCTGGCTGTTTGCCAAAGAGCTGGCCAGCGGCTACCCCGCAGTACAGGTGACTCAAGACGCGGTGTTAGTTGAAGACGGCGCGGTGACGACCACTGGCGCAGTCAGCTCTGCGTTTGACTTGGCCATTCACATCGTTAAACACCAGTTGGGTGCGCAGGTTGCAACCGCCACTGCCCGCGTGGCCTTGTTGCAAAACGCACGCAACAGCCAATTGCCGTATGTGGACGAAGCGCTGGTAGCGCCTGGCGATACATCTCTAGGTGAAGGCTTTTCAGTTGGCGTTAAGCAGTGGTTAAAACATCGGCTGGCAGCACCTTATGACCTTGAAGCACTGGCGCAAGCCTTTCACGTCAGCAGCCGTACCTTGCTGCGGCGTGTGAAGGCTGAAACAGGACAATCTCCTCTGGCTCTGCTGCAACAAGCACGCATTGATAAAGCCAAAAAGCTTTTAAGCAACACAACGCAGAGCGTGGCTCAAATCACAGAAGACGTGGGTTACAGCGATGTGGCGACGTTTTCACGTCTGTTTGCCCGGCAAGTTAGCGAAACGCCTGCCAAGTATCGGCGCAGGTGTACTCTGTAAAGCGTTTTTTAGTGTCAAATATGGCTAAGAACCAATAAATACGGGTGCAAGCAGCTACTTAATGTATAGCGCTTTAAATAATAGCGTTACTGCCCTTCACTGCCGCTGCTCAAGCCCTTTCAGCCACGGCATGATGGCCTCTGCCAACGCAGCGTCGTAGCCTCGAAAGCTATGGTTTGCGCCGCGAATCTGAACCTGCTTGTAGCGATCACCGACCAAGGCTTGACGGTTAACAGCGCTCTTCAAGTCCAGAGGTGTCGAGTCTGCATAAAGGTCAATGACGGGGACGCTCAATTTGCCAATATTAAGATTGGCATCCAACAGCTCGCCACCGCCCTCAAGCACCCCCACACCGATGTAGCCAACGACTTGCGGTGCTGGGTGATTGGCAAGAAACGAAGTGGTCATCCGTGCGCCAAGGCTGTAACCCATGACATAAATCCGCCTCACACCTTTTTGCTTGACGAGAAAGTCGATAGCTGATTGGAGCGTTTTATAGGCGTCGGGATAAGTGGCCGCATAAGCCAGGTAATCAGGTGTGGCCAAAACAGGCAATTGAACAGACAGCGTGTGAAACCCAGCTTCTGCATGGATAGCACGCCTCAATGCACCCACAACCTGCCCGTCAGGCCCTTGCCCACGCCCATGCGCAAGAATCACCGCAGTGCTTGCATCTTTCGCTTCGAGGTATTCTGAATTGGGGACTTGTGAATACGATGGCGCTGCGAACGCGAGCAGCCATGTGAGCAACAACCAGATCAGGCGCTTCATGGGTTTTATGCAGAGTTCGTAGATCGGGTTTGCGAAGCGAAATCCGACGGATGAATGAGCGTCGAGGTTATGTCGGGTTCGCTTCGCCAACCCGACCTACATGGCTAAAACAAGTCATTTTCAGGTGTCATTTATGCCAAAACCCAAACAAATACGGGCGCAAGGCGCTACTAAATAAATAGCAAATCACGCCCGTCTTCACTCATCACCCCATGTGCAAACCACCATTGAGCGAGAAGTCTGCACCTGTCGCGTAGCCGCCTTCGTCGGAGGCAATCCAGGCGATGATGGACGCGATTTCTTCTGGCTGGCCCAAACGTTTGGCGGGTACGCCTGCCACGATTTTTTCGAGTACATCGGGACGGATGGCTTTGACCATGTCTGTGCCGATGTAGCCTGGGCTGACGGTGTTGACGGTCACGCCTTTGGAGGCGACTTCTTGCGCCAGCGCCATGGTAAAGCCGTGCAAGCCAGCCTTGGCTGTTGAGTAATTGACCTGGCCGAACTGACCTTTTTGGCCATTGACCGAGCTGATGTTGATGATGCGGCCAAAGTTGGCGGTGATCATGTCTTCGATCACCTGTTTGGTCACATTGAACATGCTGTTCAGGTTGGTGGAAATGACGGCGTCCCAGTCGGCTTTGCTCATTTTGCGGAACTGGCCGTCGCGCGTGATGCCGGCGTTGTTGACCAGCACACTGACCGGGCCATGCTCAGCCTTGACTTTGGCGAACGCTTCAACCGTGGAATCCCAATCACCCACGTTGCCAACAGAGGCGTAGAAGGTGTAGCCCAGCGCCTTTTGCTCGTCAATCCATTTGGCATGGTCGCGTGTGGGGCCGCAGCCTGCGACGACGGTGAAGCCGTCTTTGGCCAGGCGCTGGCAGATGGCGGTACCGATGCCGCCCATGCCGCCCGTGACGTACGCTACTTTTTTGCTCATGTCTGTCTCCTTGAATTTAAAATGCTATAAATTTAATAGCTGCTCGCGCCCGTATCTATTGTTTTGCAAGCAGAAATTGATACTAATTTAACCCAGTTTCAGCGTTCCACGCATAGGGCAACCCCCATGCCGCCACCAATACACAGGCTGGCAATGCCTTTTTTTCCGCCGCTGCGCACCATCTCATGCAGCAGCGTGACCAGAATGCGGCAGCCTGACGCGCCAATTGGGTGGCCGATGGCAATCGCACCGCCGTTGACGTTGACTTTGCTGGTGTCCCAACCCATTTCGTTGTTGACGGCGCAGGCCTGTGCGGCAAAGGCTTCGTTGATTTCCAGCACGTCCAAATCCGTCGCCTTCCAGCCAGCGCGTGCCAGGGCTTTGGTCGATGCAGGCACCGGGCCCATGCCCATGGTGGCGGGATCCAGGCCGGTGGTGGCGTAGCTGGCAATGCGCGCCAGTGGCGTCAAACCCAGTGCGGCGGCTTTTTTGGCCGTCATCACCATCACGGCGGCAGCGCCGTCGTTCAGTCCGGATGCATTGCCTGCGGTCACGCCACCGGCTTTGTCAAACGCGGGGCGCAGGCCAGCCAGCACTTCAGCATTGGTTTTGCGGTTGATGAATTCGTCGGCTGCAAAAATGATGGGATCGCCCTTTTTTTGCGCGATAGAAAACGGCACGATTTCGTCCTTGAACTTGCCTGCATCCTGCGCGGCAGCGGCTTTTTGTTGACTGGCCAAGGCCAGCGCGTCCTGCATGTCGCGGGTGATGCCGTATTTTTTGGCCACGTTTTCAGCCGTGATGCCCATGTGGTACTGGTTGTACACGTCCCACAGGCCGTCAACAATCATGCTGTCAATCATTTTCCAGTCGCCCATGCGCTGGCCGTCACGCGAACCATTCAAGACGTGGGGTGACAGGCTCATGGACTCTTGCCCACCGGCAATAATGATCTCGCTGTCGCCCGTAGCGACTGCTTGTGCAGCCAGCATGACGGCCTTCAGGCCAGAACCGCAAACGGCGTTGATTGTCAGGCCAGGAATGCTTTGCGGAAAGCCCGCTTTCAGCACGGTTTGGCGAGCCGGGTTTTGGCCCACGCCAGCGGTCAGTACCTGGCCCATGATGATTTCACCGATGACATCGGCGCTGAGCTTGGAGCGCTCAAGAACCGCCTTGACGACGGCTGCACCCAGTTCAGTGGCGGGTGTTTTGGCCAGTGCGCCGCCAAATTTACCGACGGCGGTGCGGGCTGCTGAAACGATAACGATGTCTTCCATGGTGTCTTTCCTTTATTGAGTTGAAAATCTAAACGAAGAGGGTAGTGGGGAAAGTATCCAACGCTAAGACGCTAAGTGGCAAAGTTCGCCAAGAATTCAAATCGAATGTTTTACTTTGCGTTCTTTGCATCTTCGCGCCTTTGCGTTGGAAGCTGAATTTAGGCTTTTGCCTTGACATAGCGCCCAGGCGCAGGCTCGATGACTTTGTGCTTGACATTGCCAAACTTTTTAGGCGCTGCCACCTGCTTGCCCGCATGGGTCTTGAGCCAGTTGGACCAGTCTGTCCACCAGCTACCGGGGTGCTCGGTGGCGCTTTGCTGCCAGTCAGCTTGCGCAACCGGGAATTTGTTGGCGGGCAGTTTGTCATTGGTCCAGTAGCTGCGTTTGTTTTTGGCGGGCGGGTTGATAACCCCCGCAATGTGGCCAGACGCCCCCATGACAAAACGCTTTTTACCTGGCAAATGCTGGGTTGATGCGTAGGCACCGCCAATAGGCACAATGTGGTCTTCACGCGAGCCGTACAGGTAAGTGGGCATGTCGAGCTTGCCCAAGTCTATCTTTTGGCCGCAAACATTCAGTTTGCCGGGGTTGACCAGGTTGTTTTCAAAATACGTATTACGCAAATACCAGGCGTAAAACGGGCCAGGCAAGTTGGTCGAGTCGCTGTTCCAGTAGAGCAAATCAAACGGCGGTGGGGTTTCGCCCTTCAAATAGTTGCCAACCACGTAGTTCCACACCAGGTCGTTCGGCCGTAAAAAGCTGAAGGTCGAGGCCAGGTCTTGGCCTTTGAGCAAACCGCCCTGCCCCATTTCCTGTTCACGATAGGCCACAGACTGCTCGTCAATAAAAATATCGAGGATGCCGGTGTCGGTGAAGTCAAGCAGCGATGTCAGCAGCGTCATGCTGGCGGCTGGCTTTTCACCGCGTGCTGCCAGCACACTGAGCGCCGTGGCCAAAATCGTTCCACCAACGCAAAAGCCCAGCGTGTTGATGGTTTTGGCGGCGGTGATGTCTTGCACAACGGCGATGGCCTTGATGGCGGCATGCTCGATGTAGTCGTCCCAGGTTTTGCCTGTCATTGACTCGTCCGGGTTGCGCCAGCTGACCACAAACGTGCGGTGGCCTTGGGCTGCGGCGTAGCGGATGAGTGAATTTTCGGGCTGCAGATCAAGGATATAAAACTTGTTGATGCACGGTGGCACGAGCAAAAACGGCTTTTCATGCACAGTTTTGGTCAATGCCTTGTATTCAAGCAACTGGAAGAATTCGTTTTCAAACACCACCGCACCTTCAGTCGTGGCGACGTTCTTGCCGACTTCAAACTGGCTCTCGTCGGTCATCGACACATGGCCTTGCTGCATGTCGTGCAGCAGGTTTTTAATGCCCTGACCAATACTTTGGCCATTGCTGTCGATGGCTTTTTTGATCGCGTCGGCATTGAGCGACATGAAGTTGCTGGGGGCGGTGGCGGCCAGAGATTGCTCAATCGCAAAGCGCACACGGGCTTTGGTTTTATCGTCGCCCACCACCGCATCGGCCATGGCGGTCAGGGCTTTTGAGTTCAGCAAATAGGCGGCGGCAGAGAATTTGGAGACCGGGTTGTCGTTCCACGCGGCATTTGAAAAGCGGCGGTCGGCGGCGGGCGGGATGGCGCTGCCTGCTTGCAGCGACTGGTTCCACAGTGCGGTCGCACCGTCGATGTAGCTCTGCTGGATCTGTTGCAATTTTGCGTTGTCAAACTGGATGGGCTGTTGTGAGCCTTGGCCTGCGCCCTGCAAGGGTGGCATCATGCCTTTGAGGGCTTCTTGCATTTGCGTGGCGGCTTTTTGCCAGTTTGCGTCAAAATTCATGCTGTCTCGCTCGCTTTTTTAGGACACTGCTTAATTATCGTGGCCTTTGCCTGCAAATTCCTGACCATCCCCACTCAACCCGGATAAATATGTACCTGGTCATCATCGCCTGGATGTATGTCGTGCTCATGATGAGCGTGGCCGAGGCCACCAACACCACCGGCACGCTGCTGGGCGCTATCGTGACGTTTTTCTTGTACGGCGTGGGCCCCGCCGGGCTGCTGGTTTACCTGATGGGTACGCCTGCACGCAAACGGGCGATTAAAAAGCGGGAGGCTGACGCGCTGGCAGCAACAAGGGCTGACGTTATTTCAAACCCGCCAGATGCAAGCAGCCATACGCCCGGTGGTCTTGAACCCGTTGCCACCATTGCCGACATCTCCAGCGTCCCGCCTGTGAGAAAAGAACCTTGACGGATTGGCCACAGTACACCAGGCAGCCGTGCTGTCATTGCCGTAAATCTGCATGATGCCCAGCGCAGCTAAGCGCGCCCTGGCCAGGCCTGCCAGGTCAGCCAGGTACTTGCCTTGGCTGGCTGGGTTGAAATATTGAGCCGCGCCAGGCTGGCTCGCCACAAACGCGGCTTTGACTTCAGAGCCCACCTCAAACGCTTGCGAGCCAATACATGGCCCCAGCCACGCTATTATTTCAGGAGCTGCTTGCGCCCGTATTGATTGGTATAGAGGCCTATTTGATGCCTGAAAAGCAGCAAAAACAGACTCTAAAACACCCATTCTCTCGCCTTTTTCGCTCAAATCGCCGCGTGCATCGACCCCCGCCAGCCCGCGCCAGCCCGCGTGCGCCGCCGCAACCGCCGTGCCGCTGGTGTTGGTGAGCAGCACTGGCAAACAGTCCGCCACCATGATGGTGCAAGCCACGCCGCGCTCGGTGGTCACGCAGGCATCAGCCACCGTTCCGTCTGGGGTTGCGCTGCTGAGTTGTTGAACACCCACACCGTGAACCTGCTTTAAAAACACCGCGCGGGTGGTGATGGATTCTTGCAGCGCGGCACGATTGGCCGCTACATGCGCAGGCGCGTCACCGACATGGTCGCCCAGATTCAGGCTGTCCCAGGGTGCGGTTGAAAAGCCGTCTGCCCGCGTGGTGAAGACCGCTTGCACGTTGGCAGGTGCTGGCCAGTCAGGTATCAGAAAGTCAGGTTTTTTCAAGCCTCAAAGTCCGGGCAAGCGCTGGGCTGGGCTTTCTGGAAAGCGGGCAGTGCCATGCACGCATCAAAAGCCGCCATGGTGCGCGGCAGACCGCTCAGGTCGGTGTCAAACCGTTTGGCGTTGAAGATTTGTGGCACCAGGCAGCAGTCGGCCAGAGTGGGCGTGTTGCCATAACAAAAAGTTGATGCGGGTAGCTGAGCCAATTGCTTTTCAAACGCCACCAGGCCTTCTCGGCACCAGTGGCGATACCAAGCAGTTTTGGCTTCGTCTTCTACCTTCAGTTCTTTGACGAGGTACTTTAAAACACGCAGGTTGTTGATGGGGTGAATGTCGCAAGAAATCGATTGCGCCAGCGCGCGTACCTTGGCGCGACCCAGGCTGTCTGCCGGTAGCAGCGCAGGTGTGGCGTGCTTTTCGTCCAGGTATTCAATGATGGCCATGGACTGGGACAACTGCTGGCCATCGGTCTCCAGCAGCGGCACCAGTGTGTCGGCAGACAAATCAACATAGGGCGGCTTTTTATGGTCGCCACGGGCGATGTGAACGGCAACATAGTCGTAGGGCAAGCCTTTGAGTTCAAGCGCAATGCGAACGCGAAAGGAAGCCGATGAGCGAAAGTAGGAATAGAGTTTCATCACCAAAGCATAAACCGAAAATCAGCAGCCTGAGGCGGCACTTTTAATCGCTTGCGCGACTGCAAAATACGCCTGGCACGGCTACGATGACGACTATTTTTGCATTCAAGGAGACACCCCATGACCGCCCTCGCCGCCCTCAAAAACCACCAAGTCCGTCTGGCCAGCCGCCCTGTTGGCCTGCCCACCCGTGATAACTGGGTATTCACAGAAGAAGCTGTGCAAGAGCCCGGCCCCGGTGGTGTGCTGGTCAAAACGCTGTACCTGTCGCTGGACCCGGCCATGCGCGGCTGGATGAACGAAGGCAAAAGCTACATCCCGCCAGTGGAGATCAATGCGGTGATGCGCGCTGGTGGTGTGGGCCAGGTGATTGCGTCCAACAACCCGGCCTTTGCTGTGGGCGACTACGTCAACGCCGGGCTGGACGTGCAGGAATACTGCCTGATTGCTGAAGAAAATATCAAGCGCAGCGGCATCTTCAAAATTGACCCGCGCTTGGGGCTGACCACCTGGACCAACGTGCTGGGCATGCCCGGCATGACAGGCTTTTTTGGGCTGATGGAAGTCGGCTTGCCCAAGGCGGGCGAAACCGTTGTTGTATCGGGTGCAGCCGGAGCCGTCGGCCAGACCGTGGGGCAAATTGCCAAGCTCAAAGACTGCCGCGTCGTCGGCATTGCAGGTGGCCAGGCCAAGTGCGACTGGGTGGTCAACGAGCTGGGTTTTGACGCCTGTATCGACTACAAAAACTCAGACGTGCAAAACAAAGGAGTAAGAGTGGGCCTGAAAGAACACTGCCCGAACGGCGTGGACATTTACTTTGACAACGTGGGCGGCGAAATCCTTGACATGGTGCTGGCCAAAATCAATCGCAAGGCCCGCATCATCATTTGCGGTGCGATCAGCCAGTACAACAACACCACGCCCGTCAAAGGCCCCGCCAACTACCTGTCGCTGCTGGTTAACCGCGCCCGGATGGAAGGCATTGTGGTGTTTGACTACGCCGACCGTTACCACCTGGGTGTGGCTGAAATGGCGGGCTACCTCAAAGCTGGCACGATGAAAAGCAAAGAAGACGTGGTGCAGGGCATTGAAAATTTCCCTGAGGCACTGCTCAAGCTGTTCAATGGCGAAAACTTTGGCAAGCTGGTTTTGCAGGTGGCCGAAGCTTGAATTCGTTCAGGGTTTCGCGTCACGGACCAGGCGGGTTGCACCGGGTGAGTTGCGCTCGCCCTCACCCGAATGGCCTTCGCCAAAACCCACCACCATGTAGTAGCTGGGCCCGACGGAGGTGCTGGTCCAGTAACGCGCAATGCGTGTGTTTGGGAAGGCAACCGGATCAATCGCGGCCTTGCCGGGTTCACTTTCCCGCACTGCCAAGATACTGTTCAGCTCTTTAAGCGTCGGCAAACGCCAGGCCTGATCCTGGGTGGCCTGCGCCTTTGCCAGTGCAACAGCCTGCGCCTGATTGGAATAAGTGGCCTGGCCTGCGCAGGTCGATTTTTTCCAAGTCATGCCTTCACTGCAACGCCGCCAGATCAAGCCTGTTTTGCTGTCTGTGATTTCACTGCCAGCAGGAGACGGCACATAACGCTCCTGAGCGATCACTTGAAACGTTATGACGCCTACTAACAGTGCAATAAGAGTGTGGATCCATGAACGCATAAAAACCTTTCTGGCAACCATGACTTGAATGAAGGCATACATATTATGCAGCTTTAATCGTGGCAGACCGAGGGAAGTTACTTATGCGGCAATCAGATTTGCCGGAAGCGAAAGTGCAAACCTGGACAGGCGTTGTGCGCCATTAACACTTCTTTACCAAGACATTCGCCTAAAAGCCCTGCATGGGCCAAAACATCGCGAGCCTTGGCCAAGGAGCGGACGCCTATCACAATTGAATTGATTTTGTCCACAGAGCCAGCCCTAAAACTCACTTCAACGCCATCCTGCGTGATTGGCATTGCAGATCTTCCCGTCATGGCCAGCCACTTTGCTTTTGTCTCATGGATACGGGTACACAACATTTCCACCTCGACAAGCCCTGTGATGCCCAGCTTTCCCCCGTCGCAAGCAGACAGCTGTTGCTGTTCTTTCAATTTGCGTTCGACGGTCGTCAAAGGTTGCTTCCACGGAAAGATCGTGCCTTCGACGCCCCATTCACAAAAGAAAATGCAGACGAGCGGACTCGATACATCCATCACGACAGAGTTGGTGAAGTTCGTGACGTCACGTCCGCCAGCAGTTTGCGTGACGTAGGGTCGTGGTGCTTTGCACCTGATGCCGCGCTCACCCAGCACATGGATACTTTCAGCAAGATTTAGCGGTTCAAGAGCCAGCCCGTGAAACAACGGCAAGACATCCTCACTGGGCAAATCGCTGTTGTTTGATGCTGCCCAAAACTCAAGATTCGTATTGCCTAAAGTGACCCATCCGCAGCTTGCAAAATCATTGGACTGGAGCGGCCAGGAGACGGGAAGTCCGAAAGTTTTTACGAAAATCTCCATGATTGCCTGGGCATCTTTGACCCGAACAAGAATGTGGTCAATCCCTTTGAAAGCGCTGTCTTTCACGTTGTGTAGGGTTTGAATTTCAACTATTCAAGCCATTGCAGCATTCTTGGCAAACTCACTCCACGGTTGAATGCGGGCAATGACTTTGCCCGCCGCATCTTCTGCACATTGCACATCGTATTTACTTTGAAGGTTAAGCCAGAACTGGTGAGAAGTGTTGAAAAACCGCGCCAGCCGCAGCGCGGTGTCGGCGCTGATGCCGCGTCGCTCTCTGACAATTTCGTTGATTCGGGCTGGCGTCACGTTCAGCGCACGCGCCAAAGCATTGCTTGACAAACCCAAAGGCAGCATGAACTCTTCACGCAACTGTTCGCCGGGGTGAATGGGTGTTAACTTTTTCATAGCGATCTTTCCTTTCAGTGGTAATCCACAATTTCAACGTCCACAGGGCCATGTAGCGTCCAAACGAAGCACACGCGAAATTGATCGTTGATACGAATACTGTGTTGGCCTTTTCTATTTCCAAGCAGAGCCTCCAGTCGGTTGCCGGGCGGTGAACCCAAATCAGACAATTCGCCTGCAGCGTCCAACTGATCCAGTTTGCGCCTTGCCACCGATTCAATGTTGACCCAACGAGTAACGCGGCGGCGCTGATGCAGGGCTTCGGTTTCAGGATTTGCAAAGGACTGAATCATGGATGTATTGTATATCGCACTACGATATAAATGCACTCACTGCGAAGCTCCACGCTTCGGATACACCTTCGCCAGCCCCACAAACATCAGCGCGCCCAGCACAAGCGAAGCCGCCGCAATCTCCAAAGCCACGTTAAAGCCCTGCCCCACAGTGGCGCTGCGGCTGAGCAGCCAGGCGGCCAGCGGTGGCCCGGCGATTTGGCCCAGGCCGTAGACCGCCGTCAAGAGCCCGGTGTAGCTGGCGACGTTGTTGGGTTTGAGGCGCCGCACCTCTTGCATCGCAAAAAACGTGATGGCCGTGAATGGCAAACCCAGCAGCAGGCTGCCCAGGGCAAAGCCCAGCGGCGTAGGTAGCCAAACCGTGATGATGACGCCCACCGCCTGCATGATGTAGCTGGCGGCCAGGATGTAACGCAAATCCCCTTTGAGCGAGATGCGGGTCGAGATCAAAGCCCCGACAATCACAGCCAGACCAAACAAAGGCCAAAACAAGTCCAGCCAGGCAGAACCAGGCATGACCTGCCGCGCTATGACGGGCAAAAACGTGGCGGTGATGATGTAGCCCAAGCCGTCAAGCCCATAGGCGATGGCCAGCCAGAACATGTGCCAGCGGCTGGCAAAAGAGGTTTGAACATGATGGGTGGGCGTCGCACTGTCGGTTGTCAAAGGCGCAGGCTTGGCCAGTTTCATGCCCAAATTCATCCCAAATGTGCGCCAGGTCATCGCCGTCAACACGCAAGCCAGCACGCCAAAAATCAGCCAGCCCGCAGCCGCCTTCCATTGCAGGGCCACCATGCCGCTGGCCAGCACACCGCTGATGGCGATGCCCGCACCCGGGCCGGTAAACATCACCCCGCCCAGATTGCTGGCATTGCGTTCAGCCAGACGTGCCAGGCACCAGCCCGAGGTAAATACAAACACAAACGCACTGGCCACACCCGCCGCAAACCGCAGCCACGGCCACAGTGCGGGCACATGCAGCGCCATTCCCAAAGTTAAAACGCAAGTCGCGACCAAGCCGCCACGCAGCCAGGTGGTGGCCGCTACATTCGGCCAGGTTTTAAAACGTGACCAGATCAGCGGCTGAAAGGTACACAGCAGCGCGCCCACCAGGTAGCCCAGATAGTTGGCGCTGGCCAGCCAGCTGGCACCGGGCAAGTCCACCACACCGTCGGCCAGCATCATGGGCAGCAGCGGCGTGAAGGCGAAGCGGCCAATGCCCATGGCGGTGGCCAGGGCCAAAGCGCAGGTGATGGCGATGACCCAAGGGCTGACACTGCCGCGTTGCAGCTTGTGTGAAAACGCCACCATCAGGGTTTCAAAGTCAATGCAATGCGGCGTTGAATGCGCTCAACCTCAAGCCGGTTGCCACTGGCCTCAGCCAGCTTGAGCTGCACACCCAGCCACGCCAGCAGCGGCCTGCGCCAGCCCTGGCTTGACGCGGTATCCACCGCAGCTTGCACCAGCGCCGGGCTGGCGTTGCCCGCTTGCAGGGACGTACCAGCAGCGACCAGTTTGGCCAGTGGCTCTGCTATGCTTTCAATAGCTGGTTGCGCCCGTATCAATTGAGCTTGAGCACTTATTTGCTGGTCTTTTGGGAGTAAATTGATGTCTTGCGGCTGCAATTTACCGGCCAGATAGTCAGCGTAGGCACGCTCTGCTGGCGGCGTGTCTTGCCGCAGCTTGTCAAAGCCTGCACAGGGCTCAAACACCAGGCTGGCGACGCGGCTGGCGCAGCTGAGCAGTTCGGCACGCGCCATCAGGTCAACCCGGCCTGTGCTGGATATCTCTAACCGGGCTCTAGCCAGTTCAGCCGCTTCAACACGCGAATTGCCTTCAAGGTAAGCCGTAACCGCACGCTCCATGGCCCCTTTGGATTCAAGTTGCCAGTCTGCGGGTTTGGGGCCAGAGGCACAAGCAGTCAAGGCGACGACGGCAGCGACCAAAACGATTTTCAAGTTCATGGCAGCTTCACCTCGGCATCTCGTGCAAACGGCCATTTGCTGTTGATCTCATTGACCAGCCCATCGACCTTGCGCAGGCTGGACTCAACCTCGCCGCGCAGCAGGTTCAAGTCGCTCGTGCCGTCTTTCACATTCGCACCCACAGCTTGTGCCTCCACCAGAACCGCATCGACCTTTTTGAGGCTGGTACGCGCATCACCCAGCAGGGCATTGAGCTGCACCACGGTTGCGCGGGTTTCAGGCAGCACACCTTTGTCGCCAAACACCTGCGTGTCGGTTTTGGCTGCAATCGCATCGACTTTGACCAGCAGTGAATTGATGTTTTTAGTGGTTGTCTCCAGTGAGGCCAGCAGTTTTTTAGCCTCATCAGGCCCTCCCAGTGCAACCGCCAGCGCACCACCCGGCCCATTGATCTTTGCTGTTAAGGTTTGCAGATTGCCAAAGCTGGCACCCAACGCACCCCGGCTGCTGACCAGCGAGTTAATGCTCTCCAGCAGGTCTTTGGCAGAGGCGATCAGCCTGGGCACTTCAGCACCTGCATCGCCTTGCAGCACGGTGCGTACCGCGCCGTCTTCCAGTGGTTTGTCGGTCAGCAGCCCGGTGTAGGCGCGAATGTTGGTACCGCCCACCAGGCCACGCACCATGGTGAACACGCTGGACTGGCGCAGCCAGTGCGCGTCTTTGCTGGCCACGTCAACAATGATGCGTGCCTTGCCGTCGTCTGCCAGCTCAATGCGGCGCACCCGGCCAATCGGAAAGCCTGAAAACGTCAGATTCATGCCGACCACCACGCCCTCAGAGTCCTCAGACACCAGCACCAGCTTTTGGGTGCTTTCAAACAGGCCCCGCGCATACATCACGTACAGCGCAGCAGCCACTATCAGCGCCAGCATGAAGCTCAGCAGCAGCACGGCCTTGAATTCCAGGTGATCCTGCTCGGGTGCAGACTGAAGGTTATCGGGTTTGTCGCTCAATTTATCGGTCATAAGCTCAATAGTAGTTGCCGACCAAAGATGAGACTTCAATCAGCAAAATAATCGCAAACATGCGCACCAGCCCACGCATTTCAGCACTGGTGCGGGTGTTGTTAACGGCGCTGCCGTAAAGGGCAGACGCCATCGGGATCAGCGACACCGCCAGGCTGAACAGCAGCGTCTTCATGACAAAAATCAGCGTCACGGCCGGGCTGAAGACCTGGCCAAACAACCGCGTATAGCCGGCAAACCCGGCCAAATTAAAACCATAAATCGCCACATAAGCCACCAGCAGCGCCACCACACAGCTCAGCACAGCCAGCGTGATGGTCGAAAAAATACCTGCCATCACGCGCGGCAGCACCTCGCGGTGAATGGGGTTGATGCCTTGCTGGCGCAACTTTTCCAAGTCGCCGCGCGCCTTCAGCTCAGCCAGCTCAGCGCCATCGGGAATGGTGCAGCGCAGCGCTACAAACAGCGCAGCCGTCAACGGAATGAGTTCAAGCACCAGCACACGTATGACGACTTGCAGTGAATATTGCGACAAGCCGTAGCTCAAAGCCGTGGCGGTCACGATGCGGGTCAGCACCAGGCTGATCAGCGCGCACAGCAGCGAGAAACTGGTCATGATGGGCGCGGTGTTGTCGTACACATGCCGGGCCAGCACCAGCCTGTCAGCACGTTTGTAGCTTGAAGGTGACAGCGCCAGCAGCAGCAAGATAGCCCCCAGGTGCAGCAACTTCCACCACTGCAGCAGCCAGTGCTTCGCGCTGTGGTTGGAGCGCGACAGCAGGTCGCGCCAGGGAGCTATGAGCATCATGGTGTCATGTTAACTGGCAAGACCAGCCAGCCAGGGCAAGCCGTGCAGGCAAGCCATGCCCACGCCCAATGTCACCAGCATGTTGCCGCGTGAGGCGATGGCGGCAAGAAAAGCGATGCATGCGGCCACGTAGCGCGGCCAATAAGCCCAACCCGCCACCTCACCGCCTACCATCGCTACACCACTAAAAACAATCGCCGCAAAAATGGCTGGCACCATGAGTTTTAAAGCCCGGTCCAGCCAAGCAGGCATGTCGCGGTCAGCAAACAGGCCGATGAAGGAATAGCGAATCAAAAACGTGCCGATGGCCAAGCCAAAGACGACTGACCAGCTTTCAAAAGTGGTAAGGCTGGTCATATCTTTTCGCCAACCATCTTTTGAGTCAGCAAGCCCGCCAACAACCCGGCCAGGCAAGCCGCAATCAAACCCAATTTAAGTGGCAATGCAAACAGCAGCACGCTAGCCGCGCCACCGACCAGAGCCGCCGCGCCCATCGGTACACTGCGAATCGACGTGGCTGCAATCGCAATGAATGACAGCGGAATGGCAAAGTCAAGTTGCCAACTGACGGGCACGATGTTGCCTGCAAACACGCCAATGGCACAAAAAAGCAGCCAGCACAGCCAGAACACCACCGTCAACCCGGCGTAGTAGGCGATAGGATGCGGGTCGTTTGGGTGCGACTCCTTTCGCGCCTGAAAAAACGCAAAGGTGTTGTCAACCAGGAAAGCCGCTACTGCAATGCGCTGCGTCTTGCTGAGGTTGCGTACCTCAGCGGACATTGCAGCGCTGTAAACCGCCATCCGCAGGTTGATGACGCACCCCGACAAGACGGCGATCCAAAGCGATGCATTGCCTTGCAAAAATTGCACCAGAACCGCTTGAGACGACCCGCCAAAAACAAAGGCTGGCAGCCCCAGCGAAGCACCCGTCGTCAACCCTGCATTGACAGAAGCCACACCGCAGACCAGACCAAATGGCAAGTAAGACGGGGTTACCAGCAGAGCGTCACGGATACCGCTGTAGTAGGCGGTGCGAACGGGCGGGCTGCTCAAAGCCTGGGTAAAAATCATGCTTTGATTTTTACATGCCCGTCAAGGCGCTGGCACAAGGCGTATCAGCTTGCCGTTGTTGCTGTCGGTCAGCACATAAAGCAAACCATCTGGGCCTTGGCGCACGTCGCGGATACGTTCGCGCAACTCATCGATCAATTTGCTTTCGCGTTGCACTTTGCCGCTGTAAGGGGCTGTTAGCTCGATTCGGTTCAGGTAAGCCGCCCGGAGCGCGCCCACAAACAGGTTGCCCTGCCAGGCTTTGCCGTAACGGTCGCTGGTTAAAAACACCATGCCTGACGGGGCGATAGACGGTGTCCAGTGGTGCAGCGGCTGTTCCAGGCCCGCTTGAGCGGTCAAACCTTCGCCAATCTTGCCGCCGCCATAGTTTTCACCATAAGTAATGACAGGCCAGCCGTAGTTCTGCCCAGGTTTGGGCAGGTTGATTTCATCGCCACCCTGCGGGCCGTGCTCGTGCATCCACAGCGTGCCGTCTGGCGACAGCGTGGCGCCTTGTGGGTTGCGATGGCCGTAACTGTAGATTTCGGGCAAAGCGCCTGCACGGTTAACGAAGGGATTGTCAGGCGGCACACTGCCGTCTTTGTTGATGCGGATGATTTTGCCGTGGTGGTTGCCCAAGGTTTGGGCATCGGGCGCGCGTGAATAGCGGTCGCCCAGCATTAAAAACAGCTTGCCGTCTGGTTTGCCATTCAAGCCGGGCGCTCGGCTTTCAACAATGCGGCAGCCAAAGTGCAGGCTGCTGCTGAATTTGGGCTTTTGGCTGAAGATAACCTTGACGTCGCCCAGTCGCGTCTGATCAGAGCTTAGCTTTGCGCTGGCCAGCGCCGTGCTGTTGCCGTTGCCAATGCTGGCTGGCTCTGAAAAGCAGAAATACAGGGTGCGGTTGCTGGCAAAGTCAGCGTCCAGCAGCACGTCCAGCAAGCCGCCCTGCCCGCCAGCGGCCACTTCTGGCAGACCTTCGACGGGTTTGCCAAGCTTGCCATCGGGTTCAACCACCCGCAGCCGCCCGGCACGTTCAGTCACCAAAAAGCGGTTATTTGGTAAAAAAGCCACCGCCCACGGGTTTTGCAGGCCGCTGGCCACGGTTTCAGGCCGAACGCCTTGAGCTACAGCCGGTAGGTGCAGCATTGACATTGCTATTAATAAAGTAGCTGCTTGCGCCCGTATCCATTGGGCTGAAGGCCGATTTGATGCATGAAAACCGGGTTTTAGAGGCATTTTCGACTCTCAAAGTGCTGAACAGGTGGTTTTAACTATCCCACAGTTACAGAGTTGGCGCTGACGGCAAACAAAACCCATAAAACACTTATTTCATTACAAATCAAGGGTTTATCATGGCTTTCAAGAAACAACTTGAGGTTGACTTATGGCTACGCTTTCAAGTATCCTGCGGGTCATGCGACTAAACCCCACCCTGACTGCCTTCGCCACGGCCTTGCTTTTGACAGCAAACGCCTACGCTGCGCCCAGCCAAAGTGGCGACGATTTAGACAAACTGCTGGTTGAAAAAGGCCTGCTCAGCCAGATTGATCAAGTCCGCCAGTCCGTCAGCAACAAAGCCTCAGAGCTGGTCGTCAACGCCATGGGCTTTTTGGGTGTGCCCTACAAGCGCGGCGGCAACTCGGTCGAAACCGGTTTTGACTGCAGCGGCTTTGTACGCGCCATGTACGAGCAAAGCATCGGCCTGATCTTGCCGCGCCGCGCTGAGCAGCAGGCCGCCGCCACACAAAACATCGACAAATCCGAGCTCAAACCTGGTGACCTGGTGTTTTTCAACACCATGCGCCGCACCTTCAGCCATGTTGGTATTTATGTGGGTGAAGGCCGCTTTATCCATTCACCCAAGCCCGGCGCTGAAGTGCGGGTTGAAAACATGTCCGTCAGCTATTGGGCCAGCCGTTTTGACGGTGCGCGCCGGGTACAAGCCAACACACCACCAGCCGATTAATCGGCCTTGACGCCCGCGTCTTTGATGACTTTGGCCCACTTGGCCGTCTCAGCGCCAATAAACGCATCAAACTCCTCCGGGCTGCTGCCAGCGGCAAATGTGCCCATGGCATCCAGCCGGGCGCGGGTTTCATCACTTTTAATGATGCGTGCCACTTCATCCGACATGCGTTTGACGATGTCTTTGGGCGTGGCCGCTGGGGCCAGCATGCCCGCCCAGGTGCTGCCGGTAAAGCCAGCAAAACCTTGCTCAATGAACGTCGGTACATCGGGCACCGCAGGCAGGCGGCGGTCACTGGACACACCAATCAAACGCACCCTGCCCGCCTTGCCCTGGCTGATCAGCCCGGTGGCGGCATCAAAAAACAGCTGAATTTGCCCACCCATCAAGTCCGTCAGCGCTGGCACAGCGCCCCGGTAGGGGATATGCACCATGTAGGTTTTGGTCAGCGACTTCAGCAGCTCGCTTGTCAAATGCGCCGCCGAGCCGTTGCCCGACGAGCCAAAGCTGACCTTGCCCGGGTTGGCGCGGGCGTAGTCAATCAGATCTTTGGCGGTTTTAAAGGGTGCGTCGTTGTTAACAGCGGCCAGCAGTGGGGAGATGCCCATCAGCGACACACCTGTCAGGTCTTTTTTAGCGTCATATGGCAGTTTGGGGTAAAGCGTGTTGTTGGCAGCATACGCGGCAATCACCACCGCAAAGGTGCTGCCGTCAGCAGGCGCTTTGGCCAGCAGATCCACCCCAATGATGCTGTTGGCACCAGGCTTGTTGTCAATTGTTACGGTTTGCTGCAAGCGGTTTTGCAGGCCGACCTGGACGATGCGCGCCATCTGGTCAGTAAAACCGCCCGGCGTGTAGGGCACGATGATGCGGATCGGTTTGTTGGGCCAGGCGCTTTGCGCAAACAAGGGCGCACAGACCGCGCTGGCAGCGGCGGTCACAGCGAGGTTGAAACGGCGGCGAGAAATAGCTCTAAAAGGTGGGGTAACAGACATGTCATCTCCGGTGGTTATGGTTGATTCTGAGGCAAGCTAGTACAGCGCGCCACCGGGTTTGCACCTGAAAACAATTTTTCGAATAATATTCATACGTACCTTTTCAAAACAACCTGGAGACAACCATGGCGAAGCTGAATGTCAACGGCAAAGTCAGAGACTTTGAGGCGGAGGCCGACACGCCACTGCTGTGGGTGATACGTGAGCAGCTTGGGCTGACCGGTACCAAATATGGCTGCGGTGTGGCGCAGTGCGGCGCGTGTACCGTCCACATTGATGGCGTGCCAACCCGCAGCTGTGTGCGGCCCGCGTCCACCGTTCAGGCACAAGAAAAAATCATCACCATTGAAGGCCTGTCGCCCAATGGATCCCACCCGCTGCAAAAAGCCTGGGCCGCACTGGACGTGCCGCAATGCGGCTTTTGCCAAAGCGGCATGCTGATGGCGGCAGCGGCACTGCTCAAAGCCAAGCCGAATCCGACTGACAAGGACATCGACGAGGCCATGACCAACATCTGCCGCTGCGGCACTTACAACCGGGTGCGTGCGGGCATCAAGGCCGTGGCTCAGGGCAGTACCAAAAGCGCCGCGCTGGCGATTGTTCACACAGATGGGAGCACGACATGAACACGATTGCAAACATCATCGCCCTCACCCCATCCGGCAAGCTATCGCGCCGCGGCTTTTTAGGCGCTACTGCATCGACTGGTCTGGTCGTTGCGTTTCACATCCCGCTCGCTAGCAGTGCCATCGCGCAAGATGCCCGCCCTGCCGAAGTCAATGCCTGGGTTGTCGTCAAGCCTGACGACAGCATCATTGTGCGCATTGCCCGCTCTGAAATGGGTCAGGGCACATTAACGGGCCTGGCGCAGCTGGTGGTTGAAGAGCTGGACGGCAACTGGGCCAAAGTCACCACCGAGTACCCTACCCCGGGCCAAAACCTGGCACGCGCACGCGTGTGGGGCAACTTCAGTACCGGCGGCAGCCGAGGCATACGCGAGTCACAAGATTACGTGCGCAAAGGCGGCGCGACTGCAAAAGTGATGCTGCTACAAGCGGCGGCTGATGAATGGAAAGTAGCGGCCAGTGAATGCAGCGCCGCCAGCAGCGTGATCACGCACATGCCAACAGGCCGCAAAACGACCTACGGCAAGGTCGCGCTGGCAGCGGCCAAAGTCACGCCGCCCACCGCAGTAACCCTGAAAGACCCAAAAGACTGGAAGCTGACAGGCAAGCGCTTGGCGCGGCTGGACACGATTGATAAAACAACAGGCAAACAAATTTACGCCAGCGATTTGGTGCTGCCGGGCATGCTCAATGCCGCCATCAAAGACTGCCCGGTGTTTGGCGGCAAGCTGAAAAGCTTTGACGCAGCAGCGATAGAAAAACGCCCCGGCGTGAAGAAAGTCGTGCGCGTGGGCGACAGCGCCGTGGCGGTGGTGGCCGACACCTGGTGGCGCGCCAAAACCGCATTGGATGCCTTGCCGATTGTTTGGGACAACGGCCCAAATGAAAAGGTCAACAGCGCCAGCATTGCCGCGATTTTGAAGACCGGGCTGGATGCACCGCAAGCAGCAGTGGGCAATGAAAACGGCGACGCCAAAGCGGCTATTGCTGCGAGTGCTCGCAAAATTGAAGCGGTGTATTCGTACCCCTACCAAAACCACGCCACGATGGAGACCATGAACGCCACGGCGAAATGGACGCCCACCCGATGCGAGGTGTGGTGCCCGACGCAAAACGGTGAAGCAGCGCTGGCAGGTTGCGCTGAAGCCGCAGGCTTGACCCCTGCCCAGTGCGATGTGTACAAACTGCATTTGGGCGGCGGCTTTGGCAGGCGCGGTATGACAGACTATGTGCGGCAAGCTGTGGCGATTGCCAAAGAAATGCCCGGCATCCCCGTCAAGCTCATTTGGTCGCGTGAAGAAGACATGCTGCACGGCAGATACCACCCGATTACCCAATGCAAAATGACAGCTGGACTGGACACACAAGGCAATATCACTGGCCTGCACATGCGCATTTCAGGCCAATCTATTTTGGCCGCTGTAGCACCGCAAAACGTCGCCAACGGCCGAGACCCGGTGGTGTTTCAGGGTTTGAATGCGTCGGGTCCCGAGGCATCGATTGGCTACACCTTTCCCAACCTGCTGATTGACCACGCGATGCGCAACCCGCATGTGCCGCCGGGCTTTTGGCGCGGTGTGAATTTGAACCAGAACGCGATTTACCTTGAATCGTTCATTGACGAAATAGCAGTGGCTACCAACCAAGACCCACTGGCACTGCGCCGCAAACTGATGGCCAACCACCCCAAGCATCTGGCGGTGCTCAATGCCGCTGCCGAACGTGGCGGCTGGGGCAAGCCAGCGCCGGATGTCAATGGCCAAAAGGTGTTTAAAGGCTTGGCACAAACCATGGGTTTTGGCAGCTATGTGGCCGCTTGTGCCGAGGTGTCGGTCAGCGATGCGGGCGAGGTCAAAGTCCACCGCATTGTGGCGGCGACAGATTGCGGTCACGCGGTGAACCCGCAGCAAATTGAAGCTCAGGTTGAAGGCTCTTTTGCCTATGGCCTGAGCGCCGCGCTGTACGGCGAATGCACGGTCAAGGGCGAGCGTATCGAGCAGGAGAACTTCAACACCTACCCGGTCATGAAACTCGCTGACATGCCCAAGGTAGAAACCGTGATTGTGGCGTCGGGCGGCTTTTGGGGCGGTGTTGGCGAGCCCACCATTGCGGTGGCCGCGCCTGCGGTGCTGAATGCGATTTTTGCGGCAACAGGCAAGCGCATTCGGGACTTGCCACTGAAGAACCAGAATCTGAAAAGGGCTTGATGATGAATGCAGGCATTGCAATGTTGTTGCTCTGCGTGCCTGTAGTTGTCTCTGCAGAAATCAGCCGATACGAGGTTGTGGGTGACGCGATACCCGCTTCATTGACTGGCATGAGAGGCGACGCCGCCAAAGGCCGCAGCATAGTCGCCAACCGCCAGGTCGGCTTGTGCCTGTTGTGCCACACCGGCCCTGTGCCAGAGGAGCGGTTTCAGGGCAACCTGGCGCCCAGCTTGGCCGGCGCGGGCAGCCGCTGGTCGGAGGGTCAGTTGCGCTTGCGACTGGCCGACAGCAGACGCCTGAACCCGGACACCCTCATGCCCGCCTACCATGCGACCGAAGGATTGAGCCAGGTTACCAAAAATCTGCAAGGCCGACCGCTGCTGGCAGCGCAGCAGATTGAAGACGTGCTGGCCTATTTGATGACGCTTAAACAATGACCCTTGAGCAGCACCCCACCCGCAGACAAGTCATGGCAGCCAGCACCGGACTGGCCGTCAGCCTGTTGCTGCGCCCTGCCCTGGCTCAAAGTGACGAGCTGACGGCAGCGGTATCAAACTACGCAGCGGGCCAGAAAGTCACGCCAGGCAAGGTCAAGCTGGAAGTTGCCGAACTGGTTGAAAACGGCAATGTGGTGCCGATTACCGTGGTGGTTGACAGCCCGATGACGGCGGCAAATCACGTCAAAGCCATTGCCATCTTCAATGAAAAAAACCCGCAGCGCGAGGTGGCAACCTTTACCCTCGGCCCACGTTACGGCAAAGCCAGTGTCAGCACCCGCATCCGGCTGGCCACCACGCAAAAACTGGTGGCAGTGGCGCAGATGAGCGACGGCACCTATTGGTCACACACAGTGGATGTCATCGTCACGCTTGCAGCGTGTATTGAGACCTGACCACGATGGCCCGCACACTCATCAGCGCCCCGAAAACCGCCAAACGTGGCGAGGTTATAGAGATTCGCGCGACGATTGGCCACCCGATGGAAACCGGCTACCGGCCTGACGACAGCGGCAAGATTTTGCCGCGTGACATCATCAAAAAATTCAGCTGCCGCTACAACGGTGAGCTGGTCTTCAGTGCTGAACTGTTTTCAGCCATAGCAGCCAACCCGTATCTGGCGTTCCACACCATTGCGCTTGAGAGCGGCACCCTGGCGCTGACCTGGGAAGGCGATAGCGGGTTTAGTCAAACGGAAACCCTGACGCTGACGGTGACGTGATGCGTCTGGCTGTATTTGCTCTTTTTTTCATAGCTGCTTGCGCCCATTCCCAGAGCTCTAAAGACGAAAATCAACGCAAATCCGGCACTGAATTCATGGTCGCATCGACCCAAGCCATGCAAAAAGACGACACCCTGAACCCCGGTATGCTTTGGGTCAAAGACGGTGAACTGCTCTGGCAAAGCATTACCAGCGGCAACTCCAAAAGCTGCGCTGGTTGCCATAGCCAAAGCAGTATGAAAGGCGTTGCCGCCAGTTACCCGGCTTTTGACGATGTGCTCAAGCGCCCCATCAATCTGAGCCAGCGCATCAACCAGTGCAAACAAAAACACCAGCAGGCAGAACCCTTGAGGTTTGAGAGCCAGGAGTTGCTGAGCCTTGAAAGCTATGTCGCCAATCAGTCACGCGGCATGCCCGTTGCGCCGCCAGTTGACACCCGGCTTGATCCCTTTCGTCAGCAAGGTCAACAGCGCTACAACCAGCGCATCGGCCAGCTCAACCTGTCATGCGCCCAATGCCATGACAACAATGCAGGCGGCAAGCTGGGCAGCAGCCAAATCCCCGAAGCGCACCCTACAGGCTACCCGCTGTACAGGCTGGAATGGCAAACCCTGGGCTCCTTGCAACGCCGCCTGCGCAACTGCATGAGCGGCGTGCGCGCCGAGCCGTTTGCTTATGGTGCGCCTGAGCTGGTGGAACTGGAACTTCACCTTGCCGTGCGCGCCAGAGGTATGCCAATTGAAACGCCTGGTGTCAGGCCCTAGCGCTGGTCAGAACCAGTTTCAGGCTGATTTTTGACTATTTTCTGACTCATTTTAGGCATGTTTTAGCCTGATTAGATACCTGCCTCAGACAGGCGTAGGATGCTCAGAGGAAGAGGTTTTGTAGTCACAGCAGCGCGAAGCAGTCGAGGCACCATGGCTGCCAAGTCAAATCGCCTGTTAAACCGATA
>JBASFP010000048.1:0-30295 GCA_049653085.1 Polaromonas sp. | reverse complement strand
AATCTTGCTCATGGGACTTCTCCTTTTAAAGGTTTCAGATTGAATTTAACAACCCGATCTTGGCACTTTGATGCCGTTACCAAAAAGTGGGAAGTCCCTTCGTATTCGAATACGGGCGCAAGCAGCTCCTTATTTAATAGCGATTGATAAACGCCCCTAGAGGCCCAACCCTACGCGGTAACATCCGCTCATGGACAAAACTGACACCCTTCCGCGTGACGCGCAGAGCATTTTGGAGCTGGCGGCGCGGTCGATGTTTGACCTGTTTGCCAACGCCAGCGAGGGCATGATGCTGGTCGACAGGCAGGCGCGGGTGGTCTGGGTCAATGACCAGTACAAACGGTTTTTACCAGCGCTGGGCTTTGACCGGGTCGAAGACTTTGTCGGCCACCCGGTGGCCAGCGTGGTGCAAAACACGCAAATGCACCAGGTGCTTGAAACCGGCAAACCCATCCTCATTGATTTATTGACAAATAGGGCGGGTACGTTTGTGGTGAGCCGCATTCCCTTGCGCGACGCTGCTGGCGAAGTGATAGGTGCGCTGGGCATTGTGCTGTTTGACCACGCGGAGACCAGCTTGCAGCCGCTGGTGGGCAAGTTTGCTTTGCTCCAGCGTGACCTGGATGACGCACGGCGCGAACTGGCCAGCCAGCGGCTACAGCCTTCCGGGCAGCGCCAGTCCAAGTACACGTTTGCCAGCTTTGTGGGCACCAGCGCGACTGCGGTTGAAGTCAAACGGCAGGCGCGGCGCGCGGCACTTACTACCAGCCCGGTGCTGCTGCTGGGCGAAACCGGTACCGGCAAAGAACTGTTGGCCCATGCGATTCATGCCGCTTCAAGCCGCAGGCGCGGGCCTTTCATCAGCCTGAACATTGCAGCCGTGCCAGACACGCTGCTGGAAGCTGAGTTTTTTGGCGTCGCACCAGGCGCATATACCGGGGCAGACCGCAAGGGCAGGGACGGCAAGTTCAAGCTGGCGGACGGCGGTACGCTGTTTTTGGACGAGATTGGTGATATGCCGTTGGCGCTGCAAGCCAAACTGCTGCGGGCGCTGCAAGAAGGTGAAATTGAGCCGCTGGGGTCCAACAAACTGGTGCCATTTGATGCGCGGGTGATTGCCGCTACCTCGCGCGATTTGGCCAGGCTGATGCAGGCCGGTACCTTCAGGGAGGATTTGTTTTACCGCCTGAATGTGCTGCCAATTCGGGTGCCGCCACTGCGTGAACGGCACACTGACATTGCCGCGCTGGTCGAGGTGCTGGGCGAAGACATGGCCCTGCGCAGCGGCGCGCAGCCGCCCGAGCTGGACGCAGGGGCGCTGGCGATTTTGTCGGCCCAAGTGTGGCGCGGCAACATACGCGAGCTACGCAATGTGCTGGAGCAAGCCATGATGCGCAGTGACTCGCACCACATCACCGCGCCGCAGCTGCAAGCAGTGCTGCGTGAATCAGGCATTACGCAGGTTGAGGCGGTGCCAGTGGCTCGCGATGTTGAGTCTGTAGCGTCGTTGCCTGACGCTGAAAAGCTGCTAAGACCGATGGCCGAACAAGTCGCAGAGCTGGAGCAGCAGGCAATCGCTGCGGCCATGGCCAGCAGTGGCGGCAACAAGGTGCTGGCCGCTAAAACGCTGGGTATTTCGCGTGCAACACTTTATGAGCGGCTTGATAAAAGTGTCTGAAAAGTATACATAATGCATTTAATTCAGACATTCATCAATGTATGAAAATTAGACGATTTCTTTTGATTTTAATTAAATCGTAATGAAATCAACGGTTTTTGATGTGGCACGTTTGGTGCGTTATTGATCCGAGTTTTTTATTCCAACAGGAGACAAACATGATTCGTCGTACTTTCGCTGTGCATTTCATCGCGCGCGCTGCTCTTTTCTCAGGCCTCGCCTGCGCATTGGCAGCCCCCCTGGCTTTTGCCCAGGACAAGCAAATCAAAATCGCCCACATCTACAGCAAAACTGGCCCGCTGGAAGCCTATGGCAAACAAACAGCCACCGGCTACATGATGGGCCTGGACTACGCGACCGGCGGCACCATGATGGTGGCTGGCAAAAAACTGGTGGTGATTGAAAAAGACGACCAGGGCAAGCCCGACTTGGGCAAAAGCCTGCTGGCCGCAGCTTATGGCGACGACAAGGTTGACCTGGCCGTTGGCCCCACCGCTTCACCCGTTGCGCTGGCCATGTTGCCTGTGGCTGAAGAGTACAAAAAAATCTTGCTGGTCGAGCCTGCGGTGGCTGATTCGATTACCGGCGACAAATGGAATAAATACATTTTTCGTACCGGACGCAACAGCTCACAAGACGCGATTGCCAACGCCGTCGCGTTGGACAAAGCCGGTGTGACGATTGCCACCATGGCGCAAGACTCCGCCTTTGGTCGCGACGGCGTGAAGGCATTTAAAGAAGCGATTAAAAAAGCCAAGCTGGTGCATGAAGAGTATTTGCCGCCAGCCACGTCTGACTTCACGGCGGGTGGCCAGCGGCTGATTGACAAACTGAAAGACCAGCCAGGCCGCAAAGTGATTTTCATCATCTGGGCGGGCGGCAGCCCCTTCAAGGTGGCTGACCTGGACTTGAAGCGTCACGGCATTGAGATCGCCACAGGCGGCAATATTTTGCCGGCCATGGCAGCGTATAAGCAGTTCCCGGGCATGGAAGGCGCGGCCTACTATTACTTTGGCATGCCGAAAAATCCGGTGAATGAAGCGATGGTGTCACGCCACTACAGCCAGTTCAAGGCACCGCCAGACTTTTTCACGGCGGGTGGCTTTTCAGCTGCCATGGCAACGGTTGCAGCACTGAAAAAGACCAATGGCGACACCAACACCAACAAGCTGATTGAGGCGATTGAAGGCATGAGCTTTGACACGCCCAAAGGCAAGATGACCTTCCGCAAAGAAGACCACCAAGCCATGCAAAGCATGTACCACTTCAAGATCAAGGTAGACCCAGCTTTTGCCTGGGGTGTGCCTGAGCTGGTGCGCGAGATACCGGCTTCCGAGATGAATGTTCCCATCAGAAATAAACGCTGAATAAAGCGTCATGCTTGAAACGAAGGATCTCACGGTCCGCTTTGGCGGGCACGTGGCGGTCAATGCTGTCAGTTGCTCATTCCCGCCTGGCACGTTGACTGCCATTGTTGGCCCCAACGGCGCGGGTAAAACGACCTATTTCAATTTGATTTCGGGTCAGATCAAGGCCACAAGCGGCGCTGTGATGCTGAACGGTAACAACCTGGCGGGCATGAGCCCATCGGCCCGCACCCGCGCCGGGCTGGGCCGGGCGTTTCAATTGACGAATTTATTCCCCAACCTGTCGGTGCTGGAGAACGTGCGCCTGGCGGTGCAGGCGGCGCGGCCCGGCAAGCATTTGCGTGGGTTGAATTTGTGGAGCATCTGGAGTGACCACAAAGACTTGACGCAACTGGCCGAAGAAGTGCTGGTCGCTGTGAGCATGGAAGGCAAACGCCACACCACCGTCGCCAGTTTGCCGCATGGTGACCAGCGCAAACTGGAGGTGGCGTTGCTGATGGCGCTCGATGCCGATGTGTTCATGTTTGACGAGCCGACAGCCGGTATGAGCGCTGACGAAGCGCCTGTGATTTTGAATTTGATACGCCAACTCAAAGCCGACAAGCGTAAAACCATTTTGCTGGTAGAGCACAAGATGGACGTGGTGCGCGAGCTGGCGGACCGCATCATCGTGCTGCACAACGGCGCGCTGGTGGCAGATGGCGAACCGGCTGAAGTGATTGCATCACCTGTTGTTCAAGAAGCGTATTTGGGTGTGGCGCCAGTGACAAAAACAGAGGTAGAGGGGCAGGGCGCATGACTCGAAACCTGTTGAGCCTTGAAGGCGTTCACACCCACATCGGCGCGTATCACATTCTGCATGGTGTTGACCTCCAAGTGGCGCGTGGCCAGCTCACCATGCTGCTGGGCCGCAACGGTGCAGGCAAAACCACGACGCTGCGAACCATCATGGGTTTGTGGCGTGCGTCCAAAGGCCGGATTTCTTTTGACGGCAAAGACATCACGGCGCTAGACACACCGCAGATCGCCGGTTTGAACATTGCCTACGTGCCAGAAAACATGGGCATATTCGCTGACCTGACAGTCAAAGAAAACATGTTGCTCGCAGCGCGCAGCGCCAAGCGTGCCAGCCAGATGGACGATGCACGTTTGAAGTGGATTTTTACCCTGTTCCCGGCGGTTGAAAAGTTCTGGAATCACCCGGCAGGCAAATTGTCAGGTGGGCAAAAGCAGATGCTGGCCGTGGCGCGAGCGATTGTGGAACCACGTGAATTACTCATCGTTGACGAGCCCAGCAAAGGCCTGGCGCCAGCAATTATCAACAACATGATTGATGCGTTTGCCCAGCTCAAAGCCACCGGCACCACGATTTTGCTGGTGGAGCAAAACATCAACTTTGCCAAACGCCTGGGCGACAAGGTTGCCGTGATGGACAACGGCCGCGTGGTGCACGCAGGCAGCATGAAGGCGCTGGCGGAAGACGAAGAACTGCAAAAGTCATTGCTGGGGTTGGCGATATGAAAAATTTAGACTTTGACTGGAAGCCCTTGCTGCTGGTGCCCGTGCTGGCACTCGCCGTGTTGCCTTTTATCGGCTCACCTTCGACCTGGCTCACATTGACGGTGGCGGGGCTGGCGATGGGCATGATTATTTTCATCATTGCCTCCGGCTTGACGCTGGTGTTTGGCCTGATGGACGTGCTGAATTTTGGCCACGGCGTGTTCATTGCGCTCGGTGCGTTTGTGGCCACCACGGTGCTGGGTTTGATGGGCGACTGGACCGGCTCGCCAGACCTGTGGCGCAATTTGGTGGCGATCTTCCCGGCGATGCTGGTGGCGATGGCGGTGTCGGGCGCGCTGGGGCTGGCGTTTGAGCGTTTTATTGTGCGGCCCGTGTATGGCCAGCACCTGAAGCAAATTTTGATCACCATGGGCGGCATGATCATTGGTGAAGAGCTGATCAAAGTGATCTGGGGTCCGGCGCAAATCGCGCTGCCGTTGCCTGAAGCTCTGCGCGGCGCGGTGCTGCTGGGCGATGCGGCGATTGAAAAATACCGCTTGCTGGCAGTGGTGGTCGGTTTAGTTGTTTTTGCCGTGCTGGCCTGGGTACTGAGCCGCACCAAGATTGGCCTGTTGATACGCGCTGGCGTGCAAGACCGCGAGATGGTCGAGTCCCTTGGTTACCGCATCAAGCGTTTGTTTGTGGGCGTGTTTGTGGTGGGCAGCGCACTGGCTGGGCTGGGCGGCGTGATGTGGGGGCTGTACCAGCAAAACGTCACACCGCAAATGGGCGCACAAGTCAATGTTCTGATTTTCATCGTCATCATCATTGGTGGTTTGGGGTCAACCGGCGGGGCGCTGATAGGCGCGCTGCTGGTGGGGCTGATGGCGAACTACACAGGGTTTTTGCTGCCCAAAGTAGCGTTGTTTTCAAACATTGCGCTGATGGTGCTGATTTTGCTGTGGCGGCCGCAAGGCGTTTACCCAGTCGCAAACAGGTGATGGCCATGATCAAAAGAATTCTTTCTGACGACTTCCCGCGCAGCCGCGTGCTGGCCGTGCTGCTGGTGTTGCTGCTCATTGCATTGGCTTTTGCGCCGTTTATATTCCCCGGTGTCAAGGCACTGAACGTGGCGGCCAAGGTGCTGATATTTATTGTGCTGGTGGCCAGTTTTGACCTGCTGCTGGGTTACACCGGCATTGTGAGTTTTGCCCACACCATGTTTTTTGGCATTGGCGCTTACGGCATCGCCATTGCCACCACGCGCATGGGGCCAACCTGGGCGGCGCTGGGTGTGGGGCTGGTGTCGTCGCTGGCCATATCGTTTGTGCTGGCGCTGCTGGTGGGGTTGTTTTCATTGCGGGTGCGGGCGATTTTCTTTGCCATGATCACACTGGCTGTGGCGTCTGCCTTTTTAACGCTGGCCTCGCAGCTGTCAGACATCACCGGCGGTGAAGACGGCTTGAGCTTTAAGGTGCCTGAGGTGTTGTCGCCAAGTTTTGAGTTCTCAAGCATGCCGTTTTTAGGTGTGTCACTCGATGGACGCCTGCTGTGCTACTACCTGCTGTTTTTTGCAGCACTGGGCCTGCTGCTGGCCATGCTGCGCATCGTCAACTCGCCTTTTGGCCGTGTGCTGCAAGCGATTCGTGAAAACGAGTTCCGGGCCGAAGCCATCGGCTACCGGGTGGTGGTGTACCGCACGCTGTCGAGTATCTTGTCGGCGCTGTTTGCCTGCCTGGCCGGGGCCATGCTGGCGCTTTGGCTGCGCTACAACGGACCCGACACGTCGCTGTCGTTTGAAATCATGATGGACGTGCTGCTGATTGTGGTGATTGGCGGCATGGGCACGATGTACGGCTCGGCCATTGGCGCTGCACTGTTTTTAGTCGCGCAAAGCTACCTGCAAGACCTGCTGCGCCTGGTCAGCGAAGCCGCTGCGCCCTTGCCGTGGCTGGCGGCGCTGCTGTCACCTGACCGCTGGCTGCTGTGGCTGGGCGTGCTGTTTGTGCTTTCGGTGTATTACTTCCCCACCGGCGTTGTGGGGCGGCTTCGTGCCGCGACTGCCAGGGATTCCTTGAAGAAATAACTGGAGACAAGCATGACATTTTTGAAAACTTTGGGAACCTGCGCGCTGATGGCACTGGCATGGGCAGCACCTGCGGCCAATGCGCAAGAGCTGGTGATTGGCCAGGTGGCACCGCTGTCGGGCGTGCTGGCCAGCACCGGGCGCCAGATGGTGGTGGGTGGGCAAATTTATTTCGATGCCATCAATGCGCAAGGCGGCATCCATGGCGCAAAAATCCGGCACGAGGTGGTTGACGACGGCTACAAGGTTGCCGACACAGTGCGCCTGACGCGCGAGATGCTGGCCCGGCCCGAGGTGGTCGCCCTGTTTGGCTTTGCCGGCACGGCCAACGTGACCCAATTGCTGACCGATGGTGTGCTGGATGCAGGTGGCGCTGCGCTGGTGGCACCGTACACGGGTGGCGAGTCGCTTCGCAACCCGTTCAACCCGTGGATTTTTCATGTGCGCGCAGGCTATGCCGACGAGGCTGAGCATATGGTGCAGCAGTTGACGACGCTGGGCATGAACCGTATTGCCGTGATGTACCAGGACGATGGTTTTGGCAAAGCCGGTTTGCTCGGTGTGACCAATGCGCTGGCCAAACGCAATCTGACGCTGGCGGTTGCTGCGGGTTACGAGCGCAACACAGACAAAGTTGAAGATGCGGTCAAAAAAATCAAGGCGTCTGATGCGCAGGCCATCATCATGGTGTCGGTCAACAAATCCACTGCGGCCTTCATGAAGCTCTACCGCGAGAGCGGTGGAGGCGCTCAGATGTACAACATTTCGGTGGTAGACCCGGCCGAGCTGGTCAAACTTGCCGGGCTGAAGAACGCTCACGGTCTGGGCATCAGCCAGGTGGTTCCTTACCCTTACATGCCGAATATGCCGGTTGTACGTGAGTACCAGACTTTGCTCAAAAAATACGCGCCTAAAGAGCTCGTCAACTACACCAGCTTTGAAGAGTTTGTCGGTGCCAAGGTGCTGGTCGAGGCCTTGCGCCGCGCCGGGCCCAACCCGACACGGGCCAAGGTCGTCAAGGCGCTGGAGTCCATGGGCAACTACGACACTGGCGGCATTACTGTCAGCTACTCACCGGTCAACCGCATCGGCTCGCGTTATGTTGAAGTGACCGTGATCGGCAGCACTGGCAAATTGCTGAAATAAGAGACCCAGGCATCCACCCAGAGCAGATCACCAAAGCGCCAGCCTATGTCTTTCACGTCACATTACCTGAACTGCGCTGGTCGCGAAATTCATTACACCGAATGGGGTGCGCAGCACAAAAGCGTTGTGGTGGCTTGGCACGGTCTGGCCCGCACCGGGCGCGACATGGACGAGCTGGCCACCCACCTGTCAACACGCTACCGCGTGATTTGCCCCGACGTGATTGGCAGAGGCTTGAGCCAGTGGAGCCCGTTGCCGCAGGCTGAATACTGCCTGAAGTTTTACGCGCGAATTGCGTCAGAACTGTTTGACCAACTGGATATTGAGCAAGCGCATTGGGTGGGTACGTCAATGGGGGGCGCGATTGGCATGGTGTGCGCATCTGGCTTGTTGGAGCCCGGTATGAGAAACCGCATTCAAAGTTTGACACTGAACGATAACGCACCTCAACTGGCCGATGCGGCCATCAGCCGCATTCGCTCCTACGCGGGCAACCCACCGGCTTTTGATACCGTGTGCGAGCTGGAGGCGTTTTTCCGCACGGTTTATAAGCCCTATGGTTTTTTAAGCGACGCGCAGTGGCGGCGTTTGACAGAAACATCGACCCGTCGCCTGCCAGACGGCAGAGTCACGCCACATTACGACCCAGCCATGGTGCAGCAGTTCATCTGCCACCCCAACGACTACCTGATTTGGGAGCATTACGACGCGATCAACATCCCGGTGCTATGCCTGCGCGGGGCAGAGTCTGATTTGGTGCTGCGCAAAACAACGCATGAAATGATGCAGCGCGGGCCGGGTGCGCTGGGGTTGACGCAAGTGGTAGAGGTTGAAGGTTGCGGTCATGCACCGGCTTTGAATGTGCCTGAACAGCTGGCGCTGGTGGCTGGGTTTGTGGATGGGGCTAATTGAAGTAGTCGGTGTTAAGGTTTTAACCGCCCGTTGATTTGCGAGGCAACTTCCCGTCCCAGTTCAATCACCGACATGGCGTAGTAACTGCTCCAGTTGTAGCGGGTGATGGCGTAAAAGTTTTCTGTTCCTGCCACGTACTGGGGTGCATCGGAGTCGTTGAGCAGTTCTATCAAAGCCAGTGGGCCGGTGTGTGCTGCGCCGGACGTGTCAAGTACTGCGCCCTTTGCTGTGAAGGTTGTGGTGCTGAAGGTGGGCAGAATGTCGGGCGCCATCAGCGCGTCCATGTCCAATTTGCTTTTGTCAAACGTCACCGGGTAGTGGGTGGGCATGCCGGGCTGCCAGTTGAAGGCTTTAAAGTAATTGGCCACCGAGCCGATCACGTCGGCGGTGCTGCTCCACAAATCAATCGTTCCGTCACCGTCAAAATCAACCGCATATTTCACCCAGCTCGATGGCATGAATTGCGGCATGCCCATCGCCCCGGCAAAGCTGCCGCGCGGCTCAAACGGGTTGGCTCCCCGGCGGTTTTGCAGGGTTAAAAACTGCTCTACCTCACCTTTGAAAAACTCGCTGCGCTCTTTGGCCCTTGGGTGGCTTGCGGGGAAGTCAAACGCCAGCGTGGTGATGGCGTCCATGACGCGAAAGCTGCCGGTGTCGCGGCCGTAAATCGTCTCCACGCCAATGATGCCGACGATGATGTCAATCGGTACGCCGTATTCTTTTTCAGCCCGCTCCAGCGTCGCCTGGTTGGCTTGCCAAAACTTCACGCCAGCGGCGATGCGAATCGGGTCAATGAAGCGGCTGCGATAAACGCGCCAGTTTTTCACGAAGGGTTTGGCAGCGGGTTGCATCAAGCGCGATACGGTGGCGCTGTAACGCGCATTGCCGATGGCGTTGCGCACCCAGGCCGGGTCCAGGTCGCGGCGGGCAGCCAGATCGTCGGCGAACGCCATCACGTCAGGCCGGGTGGCATAAAGTGGCCCTGCGGCGGCTGTAGATGCTGAAACAGGCCGTTTTTGAGGGTGTTTTAGCTCTTTTGCCCAAGTAATACGGGCGCAAGCAGCTATTAAAATAATAGCTAATAGTAGACGGATAACTGGGTTTTGAAAGGGCATTCAGTGATTTTACGTAGTTAAGCCGAACCTATATCTTGTCATCCCGGGCAAGACCCGTGATCCATGACTTCTGCGGTGCTTGTAGGGAGCGGGGTCCTGGATTGCTGCTCCCAGGCCGCAATGACAGAACCGTTTACGCAGGCCACACCAGTCCGTTGAACTGCTGCCTGAGCTGCTTGAAGGCTTGGTCAGTCGCCGAGGGTTTGGCGTAGCGCTGCTCTTCGAGCTGCATCAGCCAGCGCTGCAGTGAGTCATGCTGACTGCCGTGCTGCGCTTTTAAAAGTGCTGCCAACTGGCGCGGCGATGTGGCAGCTGAGCTTTCAATGCCAGCTTTGGCCAGCCGTCTGCGGGCCTTGCCCAGCAGGCGCAGCCAGGGGTCGTGCTGGGTGCGCTCCCACAAGCCCCAAAGCGCGCCTAGCAGGCTGATCACGACGATGATGCCGATCAGCACGGTGCTCAGGTCTTGCCAACTGGGTGACTGAAAGCCAATGTTTTTGAGCAAATCAAGCTGCCTGCCTTGCGTGTAGTTGAGCACCCGCTGGTTCCAGGCGTTGTTAATCGCCTCCCAGGTGGCGCGCAGTTGCAATGAAAAGCGCGGATTGAGGTTGGTCAGTGCCTGGCCGACGACGTTTTGCGGCGGGCTCAGGCGCTGGAAAGCACCAGTACGACCGGGGGACACGGCAGATGTCGGGTCCACCCGCACCCAGCCACGGCCTTCATGCCAAACCTCGGCCCAGGCGTGGGCATCGCTTTGACGGATGGTCCAAAAGCCATCAACGGCGTTTTGCTCACCGCCCTGGTAGCCCGTCACGATGCGGGCCGGTACATCCAGGGCGCGCATCAAAATCACAAAGCTCGATGCGATGTGTTCGCAAAAACCCTCTTTTTTGTCAAACCAGAATTCGTCAGCCGTGTTTTGCCCGTACACACCGGGCTCCAGGGTGTAGGTATAGCCGCCAGTGCGCAGCTTGGCCATGGCCACATCGACCAGTGCTGCGCTGCCCGCCTGGGCGTAGCGCGCATCACGCCGAATCTCATTGGCCAGCGCCAGCGTGCGGGGGTTAAAGCCGGGCGGTAACTCCACAAACTCACGCAGGCCAATGACGGGCGTTTTGGGGCCATGTGAAAAGCTGGGGTAGCTTTGCACTTTGTAGCGCAGCAGGTCGTTCAGCGGGCGATTCAGCAGCCACTGCAAATCAGCTTGCATCAGGCTCTGGTAGCCCGCCAGAGCAGGGCCGTTGACAGCGGCATCCATCACCATCAGCCAAGGCTTGCTGCTGGGCTCCATCGTTACTTCGTAACTGATGGGGTTGCCTGTCACAACCAGGCTTGCTGTTACCTTGAAGCGTGAAAACACATCCACATTGGCGGGCAGCCACTCGCGGCCATCAAAGCCAGACAACACCGGCCCGCGAAAATACAAATCACGCTGCGGTGGCGGTGGGCCATCAAATTTGATGCGCATGGCCACACTGTCGTCCAGAGCCAGACTGGCAATGGTGCCAACCTGCATTTTTGCGCTGAGGCCGCTGCGACCCACCACGGCATCACTGGGCACACCCCACAGCGGTGCCAGCCGCGGGAAGAGCAAAAACAGCACGATCATGATGGGCGCGCCCAGCAGCGCCATCCAGCCTGCCGTTTTGGCCGCTTGCATCAAGGGCGGCTTGCCAACCGGCATGTGGGCATTGACCAGCACCGTCAGCAAGCCCAGCAGCCCCAGCAACATGCTGGCTGCCGTCAAAAGTGACTGCGAGTAAAAAAAGTTCGCCAGCATGCAGAAAAAGCCCAGAAAAAACACCACAAACGCATCGCGCCGGGCTCTAAGCTCCAATGTTTTCAGGGTCAGCAGTACCGCCAGCATGGTCACGCCTGCATCACGACCCAGCAGTGTCTTGTGGGTCAGCAATGTGGCGGCGATGGCCAATGCCAGCAAGCCCAAGCGCCACCAGGCACTGGGCAAAGGGCGCATGGTCAGTGCCAGGTAACCACGCCACACCAGCACGCCAGCAGCCAATGTGCTGCACCACCACGGCAGGTGCTGGGTTTGCGGCAGCAGCACCCAGGCAATGACTGTCAGCAAGAACAGCGTGTCGCGGCTGTCTCTGGGCAGGTTATTGAGCCTTGTGATGAGGGTGTTCAGCACAGCGCCAGTGCCTCCAGGCATTGCCGTTTATGCGCTTCACCGCTGGCGGGTTTGATCTCAAGCGCAGACAATCGCAGGCCGTAGTCGAGCGCCAGTTTGTCAGCCGCCAACACCCAGGCGCACAGGCGTGAGAGTTTTTGCTCTTTGCCTCCCGCGCCAGCCTGCGCAAAGTCCAGCCACAGCTCATGCCGCTGCGCTTGCTGGGTGTCACGCACGACCAGACCATTGCCCGTCTCATCAGCCTTGGCAGCTTTCTTCCACACGATGAGTTTGAGCGGGTCGCCGCGCCTGTAGCCGCGCACGCCATCAAACTCGCCCGTGTTTTGTGCGCGTGCAGCATGGGCTGCGCCGCCAGAACGCGGCTCGCCTGGCGGCAGCGGCGGCGCGTTGGCTTCAGGCGCGGGGTAGACCAGCACCTGCGCGGCGGGTCGCCACACCGTCCAGACGCGGAATGTGCCCAACGGAAAGCGCGTTTCAGCCGTCAGCGTGGGCAGGCGGTGCAGGCCGCGCTGCTCAGGTTTGAAGGCCACCTGCACGGTGCTGCTGCCTTGGGCGGGTACATCTGCCCATGACCAATGGTCTTGTTTGGCTTTATGGGTGGGACTCAACACGCTCAGCCCAATGCCATGCCTGATGGTGCGTTTTTCATTTGACAGTTTTATGTCGAATGAAGCCATCGCGCCCGCATAATGGGCGTGAGGTGCTATCAAATGCATTGCAAGCCCACGCAGCGTGCCGTGGCACACATGCATACCAATCAAGGCGCTACCGGCCAGCAAGAAGGTCAGCAAGTAGCCCAGATTCAGCTGGAAATTGATCGATGCCACCAGCAGCGTCAGCAACGTCACGCCCAGCATCAGGCCGGGGCGGGTGGGCAGGATATACACGGTGCGCTGGGTCAGCGTGACGTGATCCGTGAGGGGCAGACGGTTTTCAAACCACTGGCGAAAGCGGGTTTGAATGTATGCGAAAGATCTTTGTTTCATACTGCTTCCTTCCCTTGCGGGGCAGGCAAGCTCGCAATTCCCTCCCCCGCTGGGGGAGGGTAAGGGTGGGGGCGAGTGCAGAGACACTTCCAGCGCCGAGCGTGCCCCCATCCCAACCTTCCCCCAGCGGGGGAAGGCGCAAAGCGGGGAAGCTTGCGTCTCATCAAGGCAGCGGCACAGCCGCCAGCATCGCCCGCACCTGCTCCAGTGCCCCCCGGCCTGCGTCGCTGACGGGTATCAGCCGGTGTGCGGCGGTTTGCGGCAACACGGCAGCAATGTCGTCAGGCGCCACGTAGTCGCGATGGTTTAAAAAAGCCTGCGCCTTGGCGGCGCGCATCACGGCGATGCCTGCGCGTGGGCTCAAGCCCTGTAAAAACCAGCGGCCTGAGCGGGTCGCGGCCATCAGGTCTTGCAGGTAGTTCAACAGCGGCTCGGCAGCATGTACTTTCATGACTTGTTGCTGCAGTTCCAGCAGCTCGTGTGGGGTCAGTACCGCTTGCAGGTTGTCCACCATGTCACGGCGATCCGCACCGCGTAGCAGTTCACGCTCGGCAGCCCTGTCCGGGTAGCCCAGCGAGATGCGCATGTGAAAGCGGTCTAATTGAGATTCAGGCAGGGCATACGTGCCCAACTGGTCGTGTGGGTTTTGAGTGGCAATCACAAAAAACGGCACCGGCAGCGGGCGGGTGGCGCCTTCAATCGTGACTTGTTTTTCTTCCATCGCTTCCAGCAGGGCGCTTTGGGTTTTGGGGCTGGCGCGGTTGATTTCATCCGCCAACAGCACCTGGGCAAACAGCGGCCCGGGGTGAAAGACAAAGCTTTCTTTTTGCCGCTCGTAAATTGACACGCCTGACAAATCACTGGGCATCAAATCTGCCGTGAACTGCACCCGCGAAAATTGCAGGCCGAAAGAGCGCGACAGTGCATGCGCCAGCGTGGTTTTGCCTACGCCGGGGACGTCTTCGATCAACAAATGGCCGCCAGCCAGCAGGCAAGCTACGCAGTCTTGCACTTGCGCAGGCTTGCCTACGATGACCGTGTTAAGCTGATTTATAAGAGTTTTAAGTTTTTCTTTGACTTGCATTTCGATACGTTACCCGAATTTTTTTACGATATGAACGCCACTGGTTATTTCACCCACAAAGATTGCTGGAAACACGAGATGGGCGCTGGTCACCCAGAATGCCCTGAGCGCCTGGATGCGATTGAAGACTGGTTGCTGGCCACAGGTGTAAAAGACGCACTCGACTGCCGTGAGGCACCGGTCGCACCCATCGGCGACATTGAGCTGGCGCATGACCGCATGATGATTGCAGGCATTCGGGGTTTGAGTGCGCAGTTGGTAGATGACGTGAAAGCAGGTGGCCCCAGCCATGCGCAGATCGACCCTGACACCACGATGAATGTGCATACCTGGGACGCCGCCATGCGCGCAGCCGGGGCGGCGCTGGCCGCCACCGATGCGGTAATCGCTGGCGAGATGGAAAACGCCTTTTGTGCTGTGCGCCCGCCCGGCCACCATGCCTGTCATGACAAAGCCATGGGCTTTTGCTTTTTCAACAACATGGCGATTGCCGCGCGCTACGCGCTGGAGCGCCACGGCTTAAAACGTGTGGCGGTGGTTGACTTTGACGTCCACCACGGCAACGGCACCGAAGACATTTTGCAGGGTGACAACCGCGTGCTGATGGTCGGGTTTTTTCAGCACCCGTTTTACCCCCACAGCGGCACAGACCACCCGGCCAGCAACATGCTCAACCTGCCCGTGCCAGCGTACACCAAGGGCATGGATGTGCGCGACCTCATTGAGACCCACTGGATTCCAAGGCTGGAGGCCTTCAAACCCGAAATGATTTTTATCAGCGCCGGGTTTGACGCGCATCGGGATGATGACCTGGGGCAAATGGGCCTGGTCGAGCAAGACTACGCCTGGATCACCAGCCGCATCAAAGACGTGGCCAAGCGGCACGCCAAAGGCCGTATTGTCTCGGCGCTTGAAGGCGGCTACAACCTGAATGCGCTGGCGCGCAGTGTTGAGGCTCATATTCGGGTGTTGGCGGATTTGTAGTGGGTATTTCCTTTGCGCCACAGTCGTATTACAATCCATTATTCTGTTGATACAAAGGGAATCACGCCATGATCGCCATTTCCATCAAACTGCCGGAGCCTATGTTTCATGATTTGTCTCAGCGCGCCAAAACCACCGCCTCCAGCCAGAGCGAAGTGATACGCAACGCGCTTGCTGCGTATTTGAGCAAAGACAACCGGGTCAGCACCGCATCATGCGCAGATCGTGCCAGCCGCTGGGCGGGCATGGCGACGGGGCCTGTCGACTTGTCAACCAACCCCGATCACATGAAAGGCTTTGGTGAGTGAAGGCCAAAGTCATTGTTGACACGGGGCCTTTGGTCGCACTTCTCAACCGCACAGACGCCGCGCATGGCTGGGTGCTAGAGCAGCTCAAAAACATCGCGCCGCCCCTGCTGACCTGTGAGGCTGTGCTGGCGGAGGCAACTTATTTGACTCGCGATATGCCCGGAGCCCGTGCTGCGCTCATTGAAATGATTGGCGAAGGGTTTTTATCCATCGGCATGGCAGTGGCTGACCACCACAGTGCGCTGCTCGGCATGATCAAGCGCTATGCCGATGTACCCATGTCGCTGGCCGATGGCTGCCTGGTTCGCCTCGCTGAGATATATCCACAAAGCCCGGTGTTCACGCTGGATAGGGATTTCAACATTTACCGGAAAAATGGGCGGCAAGTGATTCATGTGATCATGAAGGGTGCGTAACCGCTAAAGATGCTCTTTTATTTGAGCATCACCAAGCGCTGATGACCAAGTCGCGCTCCCCAATTAGCTATTGGTTCAGCGTGTCGGACAGCGCTGTGGAGTGGGCAGACTGGACTACCGTCCTCGCGAAAAGACCGGGCTTGAAAAAGCCCGATCAGTTGCTTTATAGAGTTACGCGGCCTTGGCGGTGCGGCGCTGACCGAAAGCCGATGCGCGCTTGACCGTGGCGGTAGCGACATTGTTGCCTGCGATTTTGCCGGCAAGTTGGGCTGACTTTTCTTCAAGCTTGGCAGCGAACTGGCTGAGTACCACAGCGCCTGGCTTGGTCACTTCGGCGATGGTGTTCAGGGTGTTCAGGCCGGTTTTCTCTTCAAACAGGCTGGCGTTGGCGGCGACTCGCTCGACGCCGGCTTCAGCCAATTTCACCAACTGGCTCACAACCATCTCAGCGCCTTTGGTGGTTTGTGTCAAACCCTTGGTGTAGTACACGCTGAAGGCCAACTGGGCAGCCGATGCGTTTTGCGCCACGTCTTTGGTCAGTTGTGAGCGGGACTCTTTGAACGCGGCGTTCCAGCGCTTTTCCAGCACGGTCACCACATGCTCGCCGCCTGCGCGGTAGGCGTCAATCACGTTTTTGGCGGTGTTGCCGTAGCACTCGATCAGGTCGGTGGCAACGGTGGAGAGGTTCTTGGCGGTCATGGTGTTTCCTTGGGTGAGTTGAAAGAGATGACGCAAGAATACGTAATTACCCTAGTGAGCGCGACCTAACGGGCTAGGGTTTGCGCTCCAGCCGACTTGAGCGTGTGCAGCGGAATGTCTTTGCTGGCGGCCAGTTTGTCGAGCTGGGCGCGTGTTTTGCCCAGCAGCCAGGTGGCGATGGCCTGGCGGGTGGATGGCAAGTGCATGTTGGTTGCATCCATCCCGGCAGCGTTGCAAAGCCTCGCAGCAAAGTGCGGCTCAAGCGCCGCAACAGCCACCCGGCCGTTTTTGCACGGGTAAATTTGGTAGCCCGCATGACCGCCGCCAATGTCTGCGCCGGGTGTGGTCAAACCCCAAGCCCGGGGCAGCGCCAGGTAGTTGGCTGCGCTTGACAAGGCCACCTCCAGGTAAATGCCTTTGCCAGTAGCATGGCGGTTCAGCACGGTTTGCAACACAGCCTCGCTGGTCATCAACGAGCCACCCATGTCCGCATACAGCGTGGCGGGCAAGTCCAGACCTGTGATCAAGCCGTTTTCAGCCAGATACGTCAGGTCATGGCCAGGTGCTTCAGCCCCTGCGCCTGGGCTGCCGACGATGGCCACCTGGCTAAGCTGCGGGTACTGTTTGTGCAGCGCCCGCCACGTCAAACCCAGTTTGACAAGAGCTGAAGGGCGAAAGGAAGTGAGCAGCACATTGGCTTTGGCTAGCTCGCTGTGCAGCTTTTTTTGCCCGGCTTCGGTCTTCAGGTCGGCGGTGGTGATGCGAATGCCTGGGTGCAGCGCGTTGTAGGCCGCAGGGCTGTAACTTTGCATCGGGTCGCCGCTGGGAGATTCGAGCTTCACGCAGCGCGCACCCATTTGCTTGCAACGCATCAGCGCCGCCGGGCCGGGCAGGTTGAGCGCCAAGCTGAGGATGCGAATGCCTTTCAGTGGGCGTATATGGGGGCTGGCAGGGTTCGTCATATGCTATGTTTTTAGGAGCTGCTTACGCCCGTATTTATTGGGCTGGAGGCATAAATGATGCCTTATTTTGGCACTTTTCAGTGCTTAAAGCGGCAAACCGACATAATTTTCTGCCAGCGCAGTCGATGCGGCTTTGGAATGCACCAGGTAGTCCAGCTCGGCCTCCTGCATTTTCTGCCCGAAGACATCGGTGTCAGGAAATCGGTGCATCAATGTGGTCAGCGACCATGAAAAGCGCTCGGCCTTCCAGATGCGTGCCAGCGCACGCTGCGAATAACCGTCAATGCCAGCACTGGACTTTTCAAGATAAAAGTCAATGAAAGCGTCAGACAAATACTTCACGTCAGACGCTGCCAGGTTCAAACCCTTGGCGCCCGTGGGCGGCACGATGTGGGCAGCGTCCCCTGCCAAAAACAAACGGCCAAAACGCATCGGCTCGGCCACAAAGCTGCGCAGCGGCGCAATGCTTTTTTCAATCGATGGGCCGATGGTGATGCGCTCGGCCAGCTCCGGGTCCAGCCGCAGGCGCAGCTCGTCCCAAAAGGCGGCGTCGCTCCATTGCTCAACCTTGTCCGTCATGGGGCATTGAATGTAGTAGCGGCTGCGGCTTAAGCTGCGCATCGAACAGAGCGAAAACCCGCGCGCATGGTTGCCATAAACAATCGCGTGCGGTGACACCGGCGGCACATCAGCCAGCACACCCAGCCAGCCGAATGGGTAAATGCGTTCAAACTCCTGAATCGATGTTTTCGGCACGCTGGCCCGGCTCACACCGTGAAACCCATCGCACCCGGCAATGAAATCGCACGTCAGCTCATGTTGCTGGCCGTCTTTAAAGTAGCGTACTTTAGGCTGTGCAGAATCGAAATCATGAAGGCTGACGTCACCGGCCTCATACACCGTGGTCAGTCCGGCAGTTTGCCGCGCATCCATCAGGTCATGCGTGACTTCGGTCTGGCCATACGCGGTCACAACTTTGCCGCCCGTGAGGCCTGTCACGTCAACGCTGTGGCGCTGGTTTTTAAAGACCAGCTCAATCGCGTGGTGGACTGTGCCCTGTGCCGCCAGACGTTGGCCAGCGCCCACGCTGTGCAGCATATCGACGGTGCCTTGCTCCAGAATGCCCGCACGGATGCGGCCTAAAACATAGTCACCGCTCTGGCGCTCAATGATGATGTTGTCTATGCCTGCCTTGTGCAAAAGTGCGCCGAGTAAAAGTCCGGCAGGGCCGGCGCCGATGATGGCGACTTGGGTACGCATGGGTTTTGCTTTAAACGCCGAGGTACTGCTGCAACAGCTCGGGTTGGGCATTCAGCTCTGGTGACGTGCCTTCAAACACCACCTCACCCTTGACCAGAATCACGTTGCGGTCGGTGATTTGAGTGACGTGTTTGTGGTTTTTATCGACGATGACGGTGCTGATGCCGGTGGTCTTGATCAACTGGCAAATGCGCCAGATGTCTTTGGCAATGAGCGGCGCCAGGCCTTCGGTGGCTTCGTCCAGTATCAGCACATCGGGGTTGGTCATCAGCGCGCGGCCGATGGTCAGCATTTGCTGTTCACCTCCGCTAAGCTGCTGGCCACCGTGGTTGAGTCGCTCTTTTAACCGTGGAAACGTGTCGAGCACGCGGTTGTAGGTCCAGTCGCGCTGGCCGCGTGTTCCTGCTCTGGCAGCCATTTTCAGATTTTCAACGACGCTGAGGTTGCCGAATATCCCTCGGCCTTCTGGCACGTAGGCAATGCCCATTTGTGCAATCTCATACGGTGCGCGGCCTGTCATGGTTTTGCCTGCAATCTCAATCGAGCCGCCGCGCGGTTTGACCAAACCCATGATGCTTTTGAGCAGCGTGCTTTTGCCCATGCCGTTGCGGCCCATCAGGCCAATGGTTTGCCCGCGCGCAACGCAGAAGTTAACGCCGCGCAGGATGTGGCTGGCACCGTAGTAGGTCTCCAGGCCTTGGGCGTTGATGAGGAGGTCTTGGGTCATCAATGCTCCTCACCGAGATAAGCCGCTTGCACGCCAGCATCAGAGCGAATCTCTAGAGGCGTGCCACTGGCAATCACTTGGCCGTTGACCATCACGGTCAGTTTGTCTGCGAGCTGAAAGACGGCGTCCATGTCATGCTCCACCAGCAAAATGCCGTGGTCTTTCTTGATGGCCAACAACAACGCCACCATGCGTTCAGCTTCCACCGCGCCCATGCCTGCCAGCGGCTCGTCCAGCAAAATGACCTGCGGTTCAGTGGCCAGCGTCATGGCGATTTCTAGCTGGCGTTGCTCGCCGTGGCTGATAGTCCCGGCGATGCTTTTTACCCTATTTTTAAGGCCAAAAAGCTCGATAGCCCTTTCAATACGGGCGCGAGTAGCTATGAAATTTGAAGCGTTGGTCAACCACTTGTGAGCCTGTGGTGCGCGTGACTGGGCGGCCAAATGCACGTTGTCCCATACCGTGAAGGGCAAGAAAATATTCGTCTTTTGGTAGCTGCGGCCCAAGCCTTGGCGCGAGATTTTCTCGGGCACCCAGCCGGTGATGTCTGTATTGCCTATCGCGACAGTGCCCGAAGTAGGCGGCAAGTCGCCTGACAGCAAATTGGTCAGCGTTGATTTGCCCGCTCCGTTGGGGCCAATCACGGCATGAATGTGATTGCGGTAAAGATCAACAGACACGTTATCGACTGCTGCTAATCCACCGAAGCGTTTGGTGAGGTTCTTGGCACTGAGCAAAACTTCACTCATTTGAAGTCCCCTTGCGCTTCAAGAACTTCTCAACCAAACCCAAAATACCGCGCGGTGCAAACATCACCAGCAGCACGATGAAAAGACCCATCCACAACTGCCAGTGTTTGCCCAAATTCACGCTACCGACATGCGGTAAATCTTTAAACACGTGCAGCAAGTATTCAAACGCAAACGCGCCCACAATCGCACCTGCAAAGTTGCCCATGCCGCCCAAAATCACCATCATGATGGCATGTGCGCTCATGTGAAACCCCATCAACTCCGGGTTGATGTAACCGGTTTGTGTACCCCACAAATAACCCGCCAGTCCCGCCAGAGCGCCTGCTACGGTAAAAGCAGCCAGCTTGTAGCCAAACACGCCGTAACCCATGGCGCGCATGCGGTGCTCGTTGACGCGGATGCCGCTTAAAGTTCGGCCAAACGGGCTGAACAGCAGGCGGCGTAAAAAGACGTACGTGACCAATAGCGCAGCCAGCGTGAAGTAGTACAGCACCCGCTTGTTGTCCAGGTCAAAAGGGACCCAGCCAAGAATGGCAGCGCTGGGTTTGAAGTTGATGTACAGCCCGTCTGAGCCGCCCAGCGCCTTGTTGTCAAAAAACACGTAGTACACCATCTGCGCAAAGGCCATGGTGACCATGATGAAGTAAATACCGTGCGTGCGAACCACAAAAAAACCAATGATGAGCGCAGCCAGGCCGGATGCCAACACGGCCACGGGCAATGTCCACCACAAGCTCACCGCCTCACCTTGCGGGGTTAAAAAAGCCAGCGCATAACCCGCCAAGCCAAAGTAGGCCGCATGGCCGAGTGACACCAGCCCGGTTACGCCTTGCAGCAAGTCCAGGCTCATCGCAAATATCGCCATGATCATCATGCGCGTCACCATCTCGGTGTAGAACGGTGTGCCCACAAACGGAAAGGCGAGCAGGGCGACCATGCCCATGCCCAGTACAAGCTTGATGCTGACCGGGAGCACCTCGAGGTTGGCCTGTTGTGCGCTCATTGCTTGAACAAACCTTCAGGCTTCCACAACAAAACAGCCGCCATCAGCATGTAAACCAGCATGCCCGCCACCGACGGCAGCAGCACCTTGCCAAAGGTATCGACCAAGCCCACCAGCAGCGCCGCAATCAGTGCGCCACGCACCGAGCCAATGCCGCCAATCACCACCACCACAAAGCACATGATGAGCACCTGCGAGCCCATGTTGGGGTAGACGCTGGCAATCGGTGCGGCAATCATGCCCGCTACTGCCGCCAGCCCCACGCCTAAAGCAAACACCGTCGCGTGAATCAGCTTGATATTGATGCCGAGAGATTTGGCCATGTCGCGGTTGAAAGCTCCAGCGCGGATTTTCATGCCCAGTCGAGTTTTTGAAATCAGCAAATACAAGCCCAAAGCCAGCGCAATACAAACGCCTGACATGAACAGGCGGTACACCGGGTAAGACAAATTGTCAGTCAAGGGGATTGACGCGCTGAGCAACGTGGGGATGGTCACGCCATGCACGTCGTCGCCCCAAATGATGGAGCGAAGCTCTTCAAAAATATAAATCAGGCCAAACGTCAAAAGCACCTGATCCAGGTGAGGGCGTTTGTAAAAGTGCCTGAACAGCAGCCATTCCAGCGCCAAACCAAACGCCACAGCCAGCACAGCACCCACCAAAATAGCCAGCGTCAAGCTACCAAAAGCAGAGCTGAGCGACCACGCCAGATAAGCGCCCAGCATGTAAAAGCTGCCATGTGCCAGATTGACCACACCCATGATGCCAAAGATCAGCGTCAACCCCGCAGCCAGCATGAACAGCAGAAGGCCGTATTGCACGCTGTTGAGCAGTTGAATCAGGAATTGGGGGAAGTCCATGCGAAATGAATTCGGTATTAAGTCAAGCAGGGGCCGCGGATCTGGCTTCGCCAGTCCGCAGGCGCAGCGGCCCCCTCGGGGGCAGGGCGCTACACGCAGTGAGCAACCGTGGGGGTCATGCCATCTTGCAGCCAGCACCAGAATCGGCCAAAGCTTTCGCCGCGACACCAATCACCTTGTTTTCCTTGTTCTCCACCTGACGCACATAAATGTCCTGAATCGGGTTGTGCGATGGGCTCATCTTCCACTTGCCGCGCGGGCTGTCAATCACGGCACCCTCCATCGACTTGTACAACGCCGCCTTGTTCGACAAATCACCCTTGACAGCGTTGGCGCCTTGCACCAGCAGCAGGCCTGTGTCGTAGCCCTGCACTGCGTAAACGTCGGGCTGGCTGCGAAATGCCTTGGCGTATTCGAGGCGGAATTTTTTGTTGCGCGGCGTGTCCAGCGAATCGCTGTAATGCATGGTGGTGATGATGCCGTCAGCCGCAGGGCCTGCAGCGTCTAAAACACCTTCGGTCAAAAAGCCTGAGCCGTACAAAGGAATTTTGCCTTTCAGACCCGCCGCAGCGTAGTCACGAATGAACTTGGCCGCGCCGCCACCGGCAAAAAAGCAGGCCACTGCATCTGGCTTGAGCGCTGCGATTTCAGTCAGCAGCGCCTGAAACTCCACCTGCGGAAATGGCAGACCCAGCTCTTTGATGATCGTGCCGCCCGCAGCGGTATAGCCTTCTTTGAAGCCCTCAAATGCCTCGTCGCCAGCCGCGTATTTCCATGTGATCCAGACGGTCTTTTTGTGGCCTTTGTCGACCATGACTTTGCCCAGCGCGCGGGTGGGTTGCGAGTTGCTAAAGCTGGTGCGAAAAACATTTGGCGCACAGAGCCCACGGGTGGCAGCGTGTACGCCTGCATTGGGGATCAAACTCAAAACGCCCGTGTCGCGCGCTACTTTTTGAATGCCCATTTGCACACCTGAATGCACCGTGCCGACAATCACATCAACCTTGTCGCGCTGCACCAGCTTGTTGGCGTTTTCAATGCCTTTGGACGGGTCTGATTCGTCATCGACCTTGAAGTATTCAATCTCGCGCCCGCCGAGCTTGCCGCCTTGCTCGTTAATGGCCATGCGAAAGCCGTTTTCAATCGCTACGCCCAACTGGGCAAATGTGCCGGTGTACGGCAGCATGAAGCCGACGCGAACCTTTGCGCCTTGCGCACGCACGATTTCAGGCAACAGCAAGCCTGTGGATGCTGCGCCAACAAGGGCTGCGCTGCGGGTCAAAACTAGGCGGCGTGAGGTCATGGTTAACTCCTGGAGTAAGAGGAAAAGGACAAAAAACAGACTGTGTGCATATTAATCGGGTGGCATGGCGACAGATATAGTGTCAAACCCGAGCTTTAGAGGCGAATAGTTTAGGTCTAAAGCAAGTTTAAGCCGAAATCAGATTTGGCGCAATTTAAACCGCTGAATCTTGCCTGTGGCTGTCTTGGGCAGCTCGCTGACAAACTCAAACCAGCGCGGGTATTTGTAGGGGGCCAGGTGCTGCTTGACATGAGTTTTCAGCTCGTCAGTCGTCGCGTCTTGGCCTGACTTGAAGACCACAAACGCCTTGGGCTTGACCAGATCGTCGGCGTCTTTCACGCCAATCACGGCCACTTCAAGCACGGCCGGGTGCGTCATCAAACATGCTTCGACTTCAAATGGTGACACGTAAATGCCGCCAACTTTCAGCATGTCGTCACTGCGCCCGCCGTAGGTGTAATAGCCGTCCGCATCCAGCGTGTATTTGTCGCCGCTTTTGGTCCAGTCGCCTGCAAAAGTGGCTTTGGTTTTGGCGCGGTTGTTCCAGTACATGATGGCCGATGTGGGCCCGTTGATGTGCAGCTCGCCAATCTCGCCCACAGCGCAGTCTTTGCCGTCGTCGCCGACGATCCGCAACTGGTAGCCTGGCACGGCTTGCCCCGTGGTGCCGTAGCGCACCGCGCCGGGGCGGTTGCTTAAAAAGATGTGCAGCATTTCGGTCGAGCCAATGCCGTCCAGAATCTCCACGCCGTAGGCAGCGGTGAATTTTTTGCCAATCTCTGCCGGCAGCGCCTCGCCTGCGCTGGTACACAAGCGCAGCGCTACGTCCGCCTTGGCTGGGCGAGCAGGGTCAGCCAGCAGGGCGGCATACAGGGTGGGCACACCGTAAAAAATGGTTGGCTTGAAGTCTTTGAGGATGATGAAAACATCCATCGGTGTAGGCCGGGCGGGTAACAGCACGGTGGTAGCGCCGACTGCCATCGGAAAGGTCAGCGCATTGCCCAGGCCATAAGCAAAAAACAGCTTGGCGGCTGAATACACCACGTCTGAATGCTGGATACCCAGCACACCGCGCCCGTACAACTCGGCGGTTTGAATCAAATGGCTGTGCAGGTGTACTGTGCCCTTGGGCGTACCGGTCGAACCGCTGGAATAGAGCCAGAAGCAGGCATCATCAGCACATGTATCCGCTATATTTTCAGTAGCTGCTTGCTCACGTATTGATTGAGCTAGAGGCTGAATTGATGTGTTTTTTGAAGCCAAATCAGTGTTTTTTGCCTCGCCAGCCACAAAAACAGTCTTCAACGTGTCAATGCTGCCTATCAGTGGCTCGAAAGCCGGTAACAGCACACCTGACACCACCAGACCCTGCGCCCGCGAGTCCCGCAGCATGAATTCAAAGTCAGCCGTGGTCAAAAGTGTGTTGGCGGCAACCGGCACCACGCCCGCCAAAATGCAGCCAAGAAAGACGACCGGCCAGTCTGGCGTGTCCAGCATGGCAATCAGCAGACGGCTTTCAGGCGCAAAACCTTGTGCGCGCAGGGCGTTGGCAAACTGGTGCGACTGGCGCGTCAGCTCGCCGTAGCTTAAGTTTTCGCCACTGATGGCGTTGATGAAGGCGGTTTTGTCTGGCCAGGCCGCGTTGCGCGCCAGCAGATCGTGCGCCGCGTTGTAGCGGCGCGGGACAGTGACTTGGGGTGCTTGGGTGCTGTGGTCGGCGGTGCTCAGGTTCATGGTTGTGTCTCCGGCAGTGATTTTGGTCACTATTATTTTTATAGCTGCTTGCGCCCGTATTTATTGGACTGCAGCCTTATTTAATGCCTAAAAAGGGCGTTTTTAAGCGGTTGCGGTACTTTGCAGCGCCTCAGCCAGCCACTGCCTGCACCAGGCCGTGCCTTCTTCTTCAGGCATGGTGCCGCTGCTGGCGTCGTGGCAGTAGACCTCGCCAATGCGCTGTGCGCCCAGGTCGGTCAGGCGTTCGTCAAACTTTTTGCCACCAAAGCAAAAGGTTTGCAGGTAAGTGCGGTCGCCCAGGGCAATCACACCGTATTTGACGTGACCTAAAAACTGGGGGGCTGCACCCATAGATTCATACAAAGCGCGGGCGTTGTCAGGCACATCGCCCTGGCCGTACGTGGACGTGCAGATGAGATATATCGCATCTTTGGCTTTGTCTTCACCAAAGGCGCTGATGTCCAGCGCGTCCATCATCTCAATTTCAATGTCACTGACCAGATCGGCGCAGTCCATCTGAATGGCTTGCGCCACATAGTCTGCGGTGCTGGTCATGGTGCCGACGAGTATTTTGAGTTTCATTTTTGTGCCTCGAAAAAAAGATGCAATAAACTGCTTGACGATTTTATTAAGTGAAGTATACTGCAATTTATGAATGTCGCAACTGATACCGAGCAAGACAACAAAGCCACTCTGGCCGAGCTGGGCAATCGTGTGCGTGCCTGGCGTGCCCGGCGCGGCATGACGCGCAAGGCTTTGGCATCTGATTCCGGCTTGAGCGAGCGCTTTTTGGCCGATGTTGAGGGCGGTAAAGGCAACGTGTCGATCAACTCACTTGAAGCGGCAGCCAGAGCTTTGAACATCACCGTGATTGACCTGCTGCAAGATGCACCGCGCCCGGCTTTGACCAGAGCACACGGCTTGCTGTCGCGGCTGGACGATTCGCAGCTTGACCAGGCCTACGCTTTGCTGGGCAGCACCTTTGATTTGGGCGATGCACAAGGCCGTGAGCAGCGCGTTGCACTGATTGGCTTGCGCGGCGCGGGCAAGTCAACCTTGGGTGCGCAACTAGCCACAGAGCGGGGCGTGCCTTTCATTGAGCTGGACCGCGAAATTGAACGCGAAGCCGGTACCAGCATGAACGAGATTTTGCTGCTCCACGGGCAGGCCGGTTACCGCCGTTACGAGCGGCGTGCCCTGATGCGAATCGCAGAAGATCACCCGGACGGTGTGGTGATGACCACGGGCGGCAGCATTGTCAGTGAACGCGAGACCTTCGACCTGCTGCAAAGCCGTTTTTACTGCGTGTGGCTCAAAGCCAGCCCGGAAGAACACATGGCCCGGGTGGTTGCGCAAGGCGACATGCGCCCGTTTGACGCGACCGGCGCAAGCCACGAAGCGCTGGACGACATTCGCCGCATTCTGGCCAGCCGCGAGGCGCTGTATGCGCGGGCTGATGCCGTGGTTGACACGGCAGCCCGCACCCAAAAACAAAGCATGACGGATTTGAAACGAGCAGTTCCCACAAACAACCAAAAGGAGACAGCATGAACGCAATGACAGAGCCACTTTTATTCAAACAAACCATCGCAGGCCAAGAGCGCGACATGGTCAGTTTTGCCACCCACCCGGCCAAGTACCAGCACTGGACTTTGTCAGTGAATGGCGATGTGGCCAGACTCAAGCTCGACATCAACGAGGACGGCGGCATCAAGTCCGGCTACAAGCTGAAACTGAACAGCTACGACCTGGGCGTTGACATTGAACTGCATGACGCGATTAACCGTGTGCGGTTTGAACACCCGAGCGTCAAGGTCATCGTGTTTGAGTCAGGCAAAGAAAAAATCTGGTGCTCGGGTGCCAACATTTACATGCTGGGCGTATCGACTCATGGCTGGAAGGTGAATTTTTGCAAGTTCACCAACGAGACCCGCAACGGCTTGGAAGACTCATCAAAGCACGACGGCTTGCAATCGATAGCCTCCGTCACGGGCGCTTGCGCAGGCGGCGGTTACGAGCTGGCGCTGGCGTGTGACCGCATCATCATGGTCGATGACCGCTCATCGACCGTCAGCCTGCCTGAAGTGCCGCTGCTGGGCGTGCTGCCCGGCACAGGCGGCCTGACCCGCGTGACCGACAAACGCAAAGTGCGCCGCGACCTGGCTGACATTTTTTGCACCACCTCTGAAGGTGTGCGCGCTGACCGCGCCAAAGACTGGAAGCTGATTGACGCGCATGCCAAGCCGCAAGCGTTTGGTGAACTTCTTGCTGCTGAAATAGGAGCTGCTTGCGCTCGTAGCCAAAGGGCTACAGGCCTAAAAGGCATTGAATTGACAGCTCTGAAGCCGCTGATTGACGACGCAGGCTACCACTACAGCACGGTCAATGCGCAGGTTGACCGTACCAGCCGTATCGCGACGATTACTGTGAAAGCACCAGCTAGCGCGATTGAGTCAACGCCTGAAACCATCCAGGCAGCAGGCGCCAACTGGTATCCGCTCAAGCTGCAGCGTGAACTCGACGATGCGATTTTGAACCTGCGCACCAACGAGCTGGAAGTCGGCACCTGGGTGATCAAAACCAGCGGCGACGCAGCGCAGGTCATGAAGATGGATCAAATACTGGCCAGCCTGAAAGACCATTGGCTGGTCAAAGAAACAACAGGCGCGTTGCGTCGCACGCTGGCTCGGCTCGATGTGACCAGCCGGTCGCTGATTGCATTGGTTGATTCAGGCTCGTGCTTTGCGGGTACGTTTTATGAGTTGGCCTTGGCCTGCGACCGCATTTACATGCTGGACTTGCCCGACTCACCCGACGCTGCGCCAGCGCTGCAGCTGAGCCCGGCTAATTTTGGCTGGTTTCCGGCCGTCAACAACCTGACCCGCTTGCAAACCCGCTTTTGTGAAGACGACGCCACGATTGAACAATTGCAGAATTTGAATGACAGCCCTTTGCGCGCCGACCAGGCACTGGCTCTGGGTTTGGTCACGTTAACGCCAGACGACATCGACTGGGAAGACGAAATCCGCATCATGCTGGAAGAGCGCGCCAGCCTCTCGCCCGACGCTATGACGGGCCTGGAAGCATCGCTGCGTTTCCCCGGTAAAGAAACGATGGAAACCCGAATTTTTGGCCGCTTGTCTGCCTGGCAGAACTGGATTTTTATTCGCCCCAATGCGGTGGGCGAAGAGGGCGCTTTGAAACTGTTTGGAACAGGGAAGAAGGCCAAATTCGACTGGAAGAGAGTTTGAAGAAAGTTTCCAACGCTAAGCCGCAAAGATGCAAAGTTCGCAAAGAAGAACCCCTAAAGTAAAAGTGAATTGATTTACTTCGCGTTCTTTGCATCTTTGCGCCTTTGCGATGGAAACTAAAAATCGTAAATTTTTTAAAGGAACAGAAATGAGCAACATCGACCTGCAAGCATTGATCCCCAACAACGTCCACCTCGGTGAAAACCGCCAGCTCCAGCGCGCGCTTGAGCATTGGCAACCCGCCTTTCTAAACTGGTGGGAAGAAATGGGCCCGTCCGACTTCAAGGCCAAAGAAGTCTATTTGCGCACCGCTGTGGGCGTGGACGCATCGGGCTGGGCCAGCTACGGCTACACGCCCATGCCTGACTACCGCTGGGGCATCTTTTTGGCCGACAAAGAAGAAGGCCGCAAGATTGGTTTTGGCGACCACATGGGCGAGGACGTGTGGCAAGAAGTGCCGGGCGAATACCGCTCAACTTTCCGCCGCATGATCGTCACGCAAGGCGACACCGAGCCGGCATCGGTCGAGCAGCAGCGCTTGTTGGGCCACACCGCGCCAAGTTTGTATGACCTGCGCAACCTGTTCCAGGTCAATGTTGAAGAAGGCCGCCACCTGTGGGCCATGGTTTACCTGTTGCACGCGCACTTTGGCCGTGATGGCCGTGAAGAAGCCGAAGAGCTCCTGATGCGCCACAGCGGTGACGCCGACAAGCCGCGTATTTTGGGCACGTTTAACGAGCCAATGGACAACTGGCTGAGCTTTTTCATGTTCACGTACTTCACCGACCGTGACGGCAAGTTCCAATTGAAGAGCTTTGCAGAAAGCGCGTTTGACCCACTGGCTCGTACCACCCGCTTCATGCTGACCGAAGAAGCGCACCACATGTTTGTCGGTGAGACAGGCATTGGCCGTGTGATTCGCCGCACGCTCGAAGTCATGAAAGAGCTCGACACATCAGACACCGCCATGCTGCGCAAAGCGGGCGTGATTGATCTGCCGACGATTCAGAAATTCATGAACTTCTGGTTCACCTCATCACTGGACTTGTTCGGTTCTGAGTCATCGAGTAACGCCGCCAATGCCTTTGCCAACGGCATCAAAGGCCGGCCAGACGAAGCCAAGTTTGCGGACCATTTGGAGCGCGACACCGAAATGACCATTTGCGTGCCTGACGGCAAGGGTGGCATGAAAAACGAGTCCATCTCCACCCGCGTGGGCATGAACGAAACCACCCGCCTTGAATACGTCAAGGACTGCAACGTCGGCCTGACCCGCTGGAACATGGGCATCAAGCGCGCTGGGGTAGATTTTGTGTTTGAACTGCCATCCACCCGCTTTCGCCGCAATGTTGGTAGCTGGGCTGGCATGCACACCGACCCGAAAGGCACACCGATTACTGCCGCTGAATTTGAAGCGAAAAAAGACCAGTGGCTGCCAAACGACGCCGACAAGGCCTTCGTTCACACCCTGATGCAGCGCGTGACGGAGCCTGGCAAGATGGCCGGCTGGATAGCCCCACCAGACCGCGGTATCAACGCGAATCCGCTGGAGTATCAGTATGTGAAGTTGTAAGCTTGTGATGTAAGAGGGTAGCGCGAAAATTTCGCGCTATAATCTGAGACTTGTCGGAGTGTGGCGCAGTCTGGTAGCGCACCTGGTTTGGGACCAGGGGGTCCAAGGTTCGAATCCTTGTACTCCGACCAAAAACAACTAAAAAAGCTCATCTTTGGATGGGCTTTTTTTTCGGGTGTTGCCAACACATCCAGCGCTAAATATCTGCCCGTAGCTCAGTCGGATAGAGCATCAGCCTTCTAAGCTGAGGGTCGGGGGTTCGATCCCCTCCGGGCAGACCAGAATTGACCTTTTCAGGCAATTTTCAAGCACGTATTAGCCTGATTAGATACCTGCCTCAGACAGGCGTAGGATGCTCAGAGGAAGAGGTTTTGTAGTCACAGCAGCGCGAAGCAGTCGAGGCACCATGGCTGCCAAGTCAAATCGCCTGTTAAACCGATACG
>JBASFP010000047.1:0-18281 GCA_049653085.1 Polaromonas sp. | reverse complement strand
GGATCAACTGGCGCTGGGGCTCAAGACCTTGGAGCAAAGTCCTGAAACTGTGCGCACTATTGTCGCTTGGGATTGGATTATGAATTCTCTGATTACTTCATTTATGAAGTAGAAATAGAATTAATTGATTTAAGGTGTTGCACTTCAGGTTTGAACCCGCCTTGGTCTAGAGGTCGATTTGATACCTAAAAAAGGCCAGAAATGACCCTAAACGACCTCAAACTACCTACAAAGCTGTCCGCAGCTTCCAGATTTCAGGGAACAGCACCACATCCAGCATTTTGCGCAGGTAACTCACGCCGCCAGTACCGCCAGTGCCGCGTTTGAAGCCAATCACGCGTTCGACCGTGGTGACGTGGCGAAAGCGCCAGAGTCTGAAGGCGTCTTCCAGATCGGTCAGTTCTTCGCCCAGTTGGTACAGGTCAAAGTGCTGTTTTGGGTTGCGGTAGGCGACCAGCCAGGCTTGTTCTACCTCATCACTTTCAACATAGCCTTGCGTCCAGTCGCGTTGCGTGTGGCTGGCGGGAATCGGCAAACCACGCCTGGCCAGTAGCCGCAGCGCTTCGTCGTACAGCGACGGTGCTTCAAACGCGGCTTGCACCTGCGCCAGCAAGTCGGGCCGGTGTGCGTGGGGCTTGAGCATGGCGGCGTTTTTGTTGCCGAGTGCAAATTCAATGCAGCGGTACTGCGCGCTTTGAAAGCCGCTGGAATTGGCGAGGTAGGGCCGGATGGCGCTGTACTCGGGGGGGGTCATGGTGGCCAGCACGTCCCATGCGTGAACGAGTTGCTCCATGATCTTGCTGACGCGGGCGAGCTTTTTAAATGCGTCGCTCAGCTCGTCTTTGGCGATGTCGGCAATGGCGGCGCGCAGCTCGTGCAGCATCAGCTTCATCCACAGCTCACTCGTCTGGTGCTGGATGATGAACAGCATCTCGTTGTGGTCGGGTGAGAGTGGCTGCTGTGCGCCCAGCAACTCGTCCAGGTGTAAGTAGTCGCCATAGGTCATGGACTTACTGAAGTCCAGCTGTGCTTTTTCATCGCGCACGATGTCTGCGGGTTTCATGTCACGGCACTTTTCTGATTGAACTCGGCGTTTTGCCATTCGCCTGATTCGAGCACCTGGCGCAGATGCTCGACCGCATTCCAAACGTCTTCAAAGCTGGTGTACAGCGGTGTGAAGCCGAAGCGCAAGATGTCCAAAGTCCCCGTTCGTCCTGAGCCTGTCGAAGGATCTCCAGCCCTGAAGTCGCCAATCACACCGCGTGCGATCAGTGCCTGAACGATGGCGTACGCGCCTTCGCTTTTAGTCAAACAGACTTGAGAGCCGCGCTGGGCGTGGCCGCGTGGCGTGGCCAAACCCAGGCCATGACCGGCGCAGCGCGCTTCAGTCAGGTTGATGAACAGGTCAGTCAATGCCAAAGATTTTTTGCGCAGTGCCGCCATGCCGCCCAAAGGCTCGGCAGCCAGCACAGTGTCCAGCCCACAATCGAGTGCCGTCATGTTCAAAATCGGTTGCGTGCCGCACAAATAGCGGTTGATGCCCGGCGCTGGTTGGTAGTCAGGTGTAAAGGCAAACGGTGCGCTGTGCCCCCACCAGCCTGCCAGCGGCTGCCACACATCGCGCGCGGCGTGCTTTGGGTTGACCCACACAAAAGCGGGTGCGCCCGGCCCGCCGTTCAGGTATTTGTAGCCGCAGCCCACTGCAAAGTCAGCTTGCGCGGTGGTCAAGTCAACCGGCACAGCACCGGCACTGTGCGCCAGGTCCCACACGCACAAGATGCCTTTGGCGTGGGCTGCTTTTGTCACGGCGTGCATGTCATGCATGGCACCCGTTCGGTAGTTGACGTGCGTCAGCATCAGCACGGCCACCTCTGGCGTCAAGGCCGCTTGAATGTCGTCAGCTTCAACCAGCTTGAGCTGCAGGCCACGCTCTTTACTCAGCGCTTCGGCAATGTACAAATCCGTCGGGAAGTTGCTGCGCTCGCTGACCAGCACCTTGCGTTCAGGCGTGTCAATGGCGGCGATGCTCAGCGCTGTTGAAAGCACCTTGAACAAATTGATGGACGTGGTGTCTGTTGCCACCACTTCGCCGGGTGCTGCACCAATCAGTCGAGCAATTTTGTTGCCCAGCCGCTGCGGCATGTCAAACCAGCCAGCGCTGTTCCATGAACGGATCAGACCCTGGCCCCATTCCTCAGTCATGGCTTTGGCAACACGCGCTGCGGCGGTATTGGGCAATACGCCAAGCGAATTGCCGTCGAGGTAAATCACACCTTCAGGTAGGGTGAATTGCTGGCGAAGCTTGCGCAACTGGTCTTGTGCATCAAGGGCGATGCAGTCTTGTAGCGTGGTCATGGTCATTGTTTAAAGTTCTCTAAGAATGGCGCGCACGGGCGATGCATCCGCGCGCATCAGCTTCAAGGGCAGGGCGATCAGCTCATAGTCGCCCTCAGGTACGTCGTCCAGCACCAGGCATTCCAGCACCCGCATATCGTGCATCAACAGTTGATGGTGGCTGGGCAGGGTTTGGCTGTCAGCCGGGTCAACACTGGGTGTGTCAATACCCACAAGCGCTACGTTTTTAGTAGCTAGTTGCGCCAGTGTTTCGGGCGCTATAGCCGTAAATGATGCCCAAGACTGGCTTGCTGTGTACGCTGTGCGCAGCAGCACGCGCGGCGGCAGGTCAGCAAGCGCATGGGCAATGTGTTCAGGTAACACCAGGGGCCCGCAATCGACGCAATCAATCACGCGGCATGGGCCCAGGTAGGACGCCAGATCAAGCTCGCCCGATGCCTGACCGCCATTGGCATAGTGCATAGGCGCGTCGGCATGTGCGCCTGTGTGCGGCGACAGCGTGATGCTGTTGACGTTGACCGGGCAGTCGGGCGACAACGCAAAATGCAGGCGTTGCGAATAGGCTGTGTCGCCCGGGAACACGTCTGCTTGCTCATCAACTGGCGGTGAAATATCCCATATCTTGCGTGCTAAGTTGGTCATAGCCGTGAAGGTATCACCGCTAAAAAAGCTGTGGTGTCGGTTATTTCCAACAGGGTGTAAAAATACTTGAAAGCTGCCATGGGGCACAATTTCCTGATACCCAATGAAAAGGTTTTTCTATGACAACACCGCTTAAAGTCGCTCTCGTCACAGGCGCTGGTTCAGGCATTGGCAAAGCGGTGGCGCTGGCTTTTTTGCGTGAAGGCTACAGCGTGGTACTGGCCGGGCGGCGCCAAGACCCGCTGGATGTTGTGGCCAAAGAAGCTGGCACAAACCGCGCATTGGCAGTAGCCACCGACGTTGGTAATCCAGAATCAGTGGCTGCGTTGTTCGTCAAAATAAAAGATAACTTCGGCCGCATCGACGTCATCTTCAACAACGCGGGCATCAGCGGCATTGGCACTGGCTTTGAAGACATTGCGTTTGACACTTGGCAAAACGTGGTCAACACCAATTTGACGGGCTCGTTTTTATGCGCGCAAGGCGCTTTCAAAATGATGAAAGACCAAAGCCCGCAAGGCGGCCGCATCATCAACAATGGTTCTATCTCGGCTCATGCGCCCCGGCCCAATTCAGCGCCGTACACGTCAACCAAACACGCCATCACCGGCCTGACCAAATCCATCTCGCTGGACGGGCGCAAGTACAACATTGCCTGCGGTCAAATCGATATTGGCAACGCCATGACAGACATGGCAGCCAAGATGGCCAAAGGCGTGCCACAAGCCAATGGCGAGATAGCGATTGAGCCGATGATGGACGCCAAGGAAGTGGCCGATGCAGTCGTCCACATGGCAGCGTTGCCTCTGTCTACCAACGTGCAGTTCATGACCATCATGGCGACGAAGATGCCGTTTGTCGGGCGGGGCTAACTCAGACTTCAGCCAAGGCGCCCAAGCAAAAGGTACTCCATCAGCGCCTTTTGCACATGCATCCGGTTTTCAGCCTCGTCCCACACCACAGACTGCGCACCGTCAATCACGTCGGCTGAGACTTCTTCACCCCGGTGTGCGGGCAGGCAGTGCATGAAGAGGGCGTCGGGTTTGGCGGCGCTCATCATGTCCGCATCGACGCACCACAAGGCAAAGGCTTTTTTACGGGCTTCGTTTTCAGCCTCGTAGCCCATGGATGTCCACACGTCTGTGGTGACCAAATCTGCACCTGCACAAGCTTCATGCGGGTCTTTGAAGACCTGGTAGCTTTCAGCTGAACGGATGCCAGCCAGCGACTGGTCAACCTCGTAACCGCCGGGGGTGCTTAAGTGGACTTTAAAACCCAAAATTTCGCTGGCCTGCAGCCAGGTGTTGGCCATGTTGTTGCCGTCACCAATCCAGGCGACCGTTTTGCCTTTGATGGAGCCGCGATGCTCAATGTAGGTAAAGATGTCGGCCAGGATTTGGCAGGGGTGAAATTCATTTGTCAGCCCATTGATGACAGGCACACGTGAATGCTCGGCAAAGCGGTCAATCTTGCTTTGCTCGTAGGTGCGAATCATCACCAGGTCCACCATGCGGCTGATGACTTTGGCGCTGTCTTCAATCGGCTCGGCGCGGCCCAGCTGGCTGCCTTCTGTCGTCAAATTAACGACAGTGCCGCCCAGCTGGTACATGCCGGCTTCAAAGCTCACGCGGGTTCGGGTGGAGGCTTTTTCAAAAATCATCACCAGCGTGCGGTCAACCAGCGGCTGGTGCTTTTCATAGGCCTTGAATTTCTTTTTGATCAGGGCTGTGCGCTCGAACAGGTAGGTGTATTCCTCAAAGTTCAGGTCACTGAATTGCAAATAATGTTTAACTGGATTAGGCATTTTTTTCTTTGAGAAACTGCTTGATGATCGGCACCAAAATAGCCACTACTTCATCAGCCTCAGCCGTGGTCATGATGAGCGAGGGCACCATGCGGATCACTGTGTCAGCCGTCACGCTCAGCAGCAGACCGTTGTCGGCGGCGCGTTTCAAAATCTCGCCACACGGGACAGTCAAATCGATTCCGAGCATCAAGCCACGGCCGCGAATTTCTTTCACGCCTTTTTCACCCGTCAACTCGCGTTTGAGTGCCGCCACCAAGTGCTCGCCGACCGTGTGGGCATTGGCCAGCAGGCCGTCTTCTTCCATGATGCGAATCGTTTCCACACCCGCCCGCATGGCCAGCGGGTTGCCGCCAAACGTCGTGCCGTGGTTGCCCGGCTGAAATATATGCGCCGCTTTGGGCCCACACACCACCGCGCCTACCGGCACGCCAGAGCCCAAGCCCTTGGCCAGCGGCATCACGTCGGGCTTGATGCCTGACCACTGGTGCGCAAACCACTTGCCTGTGCGGCCCATGCCGCATTGCACTTCGTCAATCATCAGCAGCCAGTCGCGCTCATCGCACAGCGCGCGAATCTCCCGCATGTACTGATCGCTCATCGGGTTGACGCCGCCTTCGCCTTGAATCGCTTCAAAAAACACGGCGACCACATTCGGGTTGTTGGCAGTGGCTTGTTTGATGGCTTCAATGTCGTTGAGTGGTACGCGGATAAAACCCTCAACCAGCGGGCCAAAACCAGCCTGCACCTTGGGGTTGCCTGTGGCGCTCAGGGTGGCAATGCTGCGGCCATGAAAGGCTTTTTCATACACCACGACTTCGGGGCGGTCGATGCCTTTGTCATGGCCAAATTTGCGCGCCAGCTTTAGCGCGGCTTCATTCGCTTCAAGACCTGTGGAGCAGAAAAACACGTTCTCAAGTCCCGACAACGCCACCAGCTTGGCCGCCAGTGTTTCTTGCAGAGGCACATGGTAGTAGTTGGAGCTGTGGATGATTTTGCTGATCTGGTCTTGCAGCGCCGGTACCAGTTTTGGGTGGTTGTGGCCCAGCGTGTTGACGGCAATGCCGCCCAGCGCATCAAGGTAGCACTTGCCGTTAACGTCCCACACCCGGCAGCCCTGGCCGTGCGACAGCGCAATCGGCAAACGGCCATAGGTGTTCATCACGTGGGGTGAAGCGGCTTCAATGTGGGGGGGCAGGGCAGCGGTCATGGTGACTCCGGGGTGGCTGTACAAAAACAAGCCCTGATTTTAGGGGTAGACCTTTGTCGGTTAGATGACGATTTGGCATCACTGTGTTGCAGCCCGTCAGCCAGCAAGTCTTATATAAGATGTGATAATGGTGCGGTGCAACACAACACACCCCTAACAGCCGCCAAAGAAGTCTTTATTCAGGGCGTGACGCTGGATGGAAAAGTCTTTCGTCCCAGCGATTGGGCTGACAGACTGTGCGGCGTGATGAGCCCATTTCGCCCCGGTGGGCCACAACCTGGCAGCCACCTGACCTATTCGCCCTGGTGCATCCCGACCCTGATCAACGGCGTGCGCTGTGTGGTGGTGAATGCAGAACTGCGGGACGCCGAACCCATGGCCTGGGACTTTGCCATCAACTTTGCCAAAGACAACAATTTGCAGATCGCCGAGGCGTGTTTGATACCGGACGCGCCGCCAATCAAAAGTTAGATCAGCTTTTCTTCAGGCGAGGTAATCTTTCGCAAAGGCTGATTCCGCGTCAGCGGTGTCAGCAGCGGCACCTGGGTTGCGCCGCCGTTCCACATCGGGTCTTCAATGCTGTCAAACACCTCGCGCAATTTTTTGCCCCAGTTGTTATGCAGCATCTGAAAGTACGGATTGTCGTTGTCAATGCACACCACCTTGTTGGTTTCAAAACTGTCTACCTCATACACCACCATGTCCAGCGGCAGGCCGACGGACAGGTTCGATTTGAGGGTGGAGTCCATCGACACCAGCGCGCATTTGGCGGCTTCTTCCAACGGTGTTTCGGGCGTGATGACGCGGTCCAGCACCGGCTTGCCGTATTTGGATTCGCCAATCTGAAAGTACGGTGTCTCTGGGGTAGCTTCAATAAAATTACCCGCCGAATAAACCTGAAACAGGCGCATCGCCTCACCGTTGATCTGGCCACCAAAAATCATCGCCACATTGAAGTCAACGCCAGAGTTTTTCAGGTCATCGGCATCACGCTCATGCACGCGGCGAATGGCCGCGCCAAGCACGCGGGCTGCATCAAACATGCTTTTGGCGTTCCAGATCGTGATGGGTGGGCCGCCTTCGTGGTCTTTCAGTTGCTCGACCTGCAAGATCTCCCGCACCGACTGCGAGATGGACAAATTGCCCGCCGACAGCAGCACCATGAAGCGGTCGCCCGTTTTTTCATAAATGATCATTTTGCGGAAGGTGCTGATCTGGTCCAGGCCCGCGTTGGTACGCGAGTCGGACAAAAAAACCAGCCCGGCATTGAGTTTGATGGCGACGCAATAAGTCATAAAAATGTTGGCTTTACTTTTGATTCAAGAGTTTTTTTAATTTGTACAAAGCATCGAGCGCTTCACGCGGGCTGAGTGCATCAGGGTCTATCGTACCCAATGCTTTGTCCACGGAGCTTTGTTCAATGATGACTTCTGGTGGCGCGGCAAACAAGTCAACCTGCGCACGCGCATCGCTTTGTTGTGCTTCAAGCGCATTCAGGGCATGACGCGCGTGGGTCACAACAGCACCGGGCACGCCAGCCAGCTTGGCCACTGCAATGCCGTAGCTCTTGCTGGCTGGGCCAGGCTCAATGTGGTGCAAAAACACGATGTTGCTGCCAGATTCAACCGCGCTCACATGCACATTGATGGCCCCGTGGTGCTGCGCCGGGAACTCGGTCAATTCAAAATAATGCGTGGCAAACAGGGTGAAGGCCTGCGTTTTGTTGTGCAGGTAGGCCGCAATGCCGCCCGCCAGCGCCAGCCCGTCAAAGGTTGATGTGCCGCGACCAATTTCGTCCATCAACACCAAACTGTGGGGCGTTGCGGTGTGCAAAATCTGCGCGGCCTCGGTCATCTCCAGCATGAAGGTTGACTGCGCGTTGGCCACGTCGTCAGCCGCACCAATGCGGGTGTGGATGGCATCAATCGGCCCCAGGCGGCAGGCAGTAGCGGGCACATAGCTGCCGACGCTGGCCAGCAGCACAATCAGCGCGACTTGCCGCATGTAGGTGGATTTGCCGCCCATGTTGGGGCCGGTGATGACCTGCATGCGCTGCTTGGTGTGCAGGCTGCAGTCGTTGGCGATGAAGGAGCCGCCTGTTGTTTCAGCCAGCCGCGCTTCCACCACCGGGTGGCGGCCCTGGGTGATGTCTATGCAAGGCTGGTTGACGAACACGGGCGCGGCCCAGTTCAGGGTGAGTGATCGTTCAGCCAGCGCGCACAGCGCATCCAGGCAGGCCAGTGCGCGTGCCAGTTTGCTCAATGCGGGGATGAAGGTTTGCAATTCATCAAGCAATTGCTCGTACAAAAACTTCTCACGTGCCAGTGCCCGTTCTTGCGCCGACAGGGCCTTGTCTTCAAAGGCTTTGAGCTCGGGCGTGATGAAGCGCTCGGCGTTTTTCAATGTCTGGCGGCGGCGGTAGTCGTCAGGTACTTTGCTGGCCTGGCCTTGTGTGACCTCGATGTAAAAGCCATGCACTTTGTTGAACTGCACGCGCAGGTTGCTGATGCCAGTGCGCGCCTTTTCGCGGCCTTCCAGATCGAGCAAGAACGCATCGCAGTTGGTCTGAATGGCGCGAAGTTCGTCCAGGTCAGCGTCGCAGCCGTGGTTGATGACGCCGCCATCGCGCACCAATGCAGCCGGTTCTTCGAGCAAAAAGCGCTTGAGCAGCTCCGCACAGCCTTCCGGCGGCTGTAAATCGCTAAAAATACCCGCCAAAAGTGCCGGTAGACCAATGGATACGTGCGCGAGCAGCTCTGTTTTTGATAGCGTCTGTTGCAACGCCACCAGCTCGCGCGGGCGCACCTGGCGCAGCGCGATGCGGGCAGTGATGCGTTCCACGTCGCTGCTGCCTTTGAGCTGGGCGCGCAGCGTCTGCTGCAGGCCGCCACGTAAATGGGTAATGGCTTCTAGGCGTTCAGTTGCCTCTGTGCGGTCTCGGCGCGGGCTGAGTAGCCAGCTTTTCAAAGCACGGCTGCCCATGCCGGTCACGCAGGTGTCCAGCAATGAGAACAGCGTGGGCGAATCTTCACCACGCAGCGTTTGCGTCAGCTCCAGGTTGCGCCGCGTGGTCAGTGGTAGCTCAATCAGTTCACCCGAACGCACGACTTGCAAAGCCTGCACATGCGGCAGCGTACGGCCCTGGGTGTGCTCGGCATAGCCCAGCAGGGCGGCGCCAGCGGCGTGGGCCTGGTGCAGTTCTTCAGCGTGCCAAGAGGCGAGTGACGCGACCTTGAGCTGCTCCAGCAGCCGCCGCGCGCCCAGTGCCGAATCAAACTGCCAGGCGGCTCGGGCGGCTACAGCACAGCGCGTGGTTTTCAAGCGTGTTTCAAACGCAGGCGTCACATCAACGTTGTAAATCAGCTCGCTGGGGGCAATCCGTGCCAACCAGGCTTCCAGGTCGTCATTGGCGCATTCAGCCAGGCTGATCTGCCCCTGCGTCACGCTCAACCAGGCCAGGCCGCAGGTGTTACGCGCGCCCTGGTGCACGGCCAGCAACACGGATTCCGTTTTGTCACCCAGCAGTTCGGTGTCTGTCAACGTGCCGGGTGTCACCACACGCACCACCTTGCGTTCCACCGGGCCTTTACTCGTAGCAACGTCCCCCACCTGCTCACAAATGGCGACCGATTCGCCCAGCTTGATCAGCTTGGCCAAATAGCCTTCAAGCGAATGAAACGGCACGCCAGCCATTTGTATCGGCTCACCATTGGTTGCGCCGCGCTTGGTCAGCGTGATGCCCAGCAACCGCGATGCTTTCAGCGCATCATCAAAAAAAACCTCGTAAAAGTCGCCCATCCGGTACAGCACCAGCGTGTCGGGGTACTCGGCCTTGATGGCGAGGTACTGCCGCATCATGGGCGTGTGGGCAGCAAGCGTTGCGTCGGACGAGGTCAAAAGAACGATTCCAGAAAAAGAAACATGGGGGTTGAGTCACCATCTCTGACAGGTTTTTCGAGCGCGATAAAGCCGTATTTTGTATAAAAAGCGACGGCGCCTGGATCAGCATCCAGATACAAACCTCTGCAACCCAAGGTGCGTGCTGATTCTTTTGTTTTCGTTAGTGCATGCTTGAGAAGTCTTAGCCCCAAGTTTTTACCTTTGTACGCCTTGTCAACGCCCAGCATCACCAGCCGGACGCAGGGCACCTGCCTGGGTAAGGATGATGCGAAAGGAGCGAGTGCGGCGTTGTCAATACAAGACATGACTAGCGTAAAAAAGCCGATGAAACGGTCGTTGGCAGCAGGGTCTGTCAGAACATACGCAACGCTGGTGTTCTTTTTGACCTGCTGCTTCAGGCTGCCACTGACGAACTTGCTGATAACTGCGTGTTCACAGTCAAATTTCTTTTGCTCAAAGTACGTCTTATCTGGGTCATAAACGCCCAGCTCAAAACTCATGACGCGCGCTGTGCGAAGTCAGGCAAGTTTTTCAGCTTTTTCATGGCTGCTGTAGGTGGAGGCGGGTTTTTAGACAACTCGGCAAAGCGTTTTTGTCCTTCAACACTGAGCTTGATGACTGAGTGCTTGGACAACACTTCGCGCGCCTTTTCAGCGGCCAGACCCAATACAAATGAGGTGGAATCCAAGCCGAGCAGGGTAGCCGCCTGAGAAATCATGTCTTTGATCTCTTCAGTGGTTTTCAGCTCCATACGGGCTTGCTTGAGTGTGGCTGTGTTCATGGCTGCTCCAAAAGTAGAAATCTTATCATACGGCCAATATCCGTACATAGTGCTACTTGCTGGGCAGCTTAAAACGGCGCGTCGGGCGCAGCAACCTGCACAGGCTTGATGCGGCGTGGCTTGGCGGTCAGGGTGGGCTTGGCCACGACCGATTCAGCGAAGGCTGCTTCCACTGTTGTATCCGCATCTGCGTCCACCACAGCCCTGCCCACCGATGTTTTCTTCGGCTTGGGCGCGGCTTCAAACTTGCTGTACTTGGCCAGCGTTGTCACCATATGCCCGTAGATGCGTGGGTTGGCGGCGACACATTCGTTTTCATACAAAAACTCTGACTCGCCGGTGTAGTTGCCGACCAGGCCGCCTGCCTCAGTCACCAGCAGCGAGCCTGCTGCCACGTCCCAGGGCTGGAGGCCGCTTTCAAAAAAGCCGTCGCTAAAGCCAGCAGCCACATAGGCCAAATCTAGCGCAGCAGCGCCGGGGCGGCGCACGCCTGCGGTCTGGCTGATGATCTCGCCCAGCATGCTCAGGTGCTGTTTGAGCTTGTCGCCGGGGCGGTAGGGGAAGCCGGTGGAAATCAGGCACTCTTGCAGGCGGGTGCGCTTTGAAACGCGGATGCGGCGGTCGTTCATGTACGCGCCACGGCCTTTGGTGGCGCAAAAAATGTCGTTGCGGGTGGGGTCGTACACCACGGCTTGTTCAACCTTGCCTTTGACGGCCAACGCAATGCTGACGCAATAAACGGGGAAGCCGTGAATGAAATTGGTGGTGCCGTCCAGCGGGTCAATGATCCAGACAAAGTCAGAGCCTGCTGCGCCGTGCTCGCTGCCTGATTCTTCGGCCAGAATGCCGTGCGTGGGGTAGGCGGTCAGCAAGGTTTCAATGATCGCGGCTTCGGCTCTTTGGTCGATGTCGGTGACAAAGTCATTGATTTGCTTGGTCGAGACACGAACCGATTCAACGTCCAGCGCGGCGCGGTTGATGATGGCGCCGGCGGCGCGTGCAGCCTTGATGGCCACATTGAGCATGGGGTGCAGATTTGCTGACATAGAGGTGGGAAAGAACGGGACAGGCTGTAATCCGACAATCGGAGGCAGCGACAATAACGATTTTACCTTGCCACTTTGAGCCGATAGCCTTGAAAACCCGTTTTATCCTGATCAACACCAGTCACGCCGGTAACGTGGGCGCTGCGGCGCGCGCCATGAAAGTCATGGGTTTTGACGATCTTGTGCTGGTCGCGCCGCGCTGGGCCAACGTGCTGCGGCGTGAAGAAACCATTCAGCGGGCCAGTGGGGCGCTTGATGTTTTGAAGAACGCACGTATCGTTGAAACGCTCGATGAAGCACTTGGCGGCATGACCCACCTGTGCGCCACCGCCATGACGCCGCGCGACTTTGGCCCGCCGACCCGCGCTCCGCGCGAGCATTTCAGAATGCTATTAAATCAGGAGCTGATTGCGCCCGAATTTATTGGAATGGAGGCTGATTTGATGGGTAAAAACGGCCTAAAAACGACCCAAAACGCTGAAAAACCCGAAAAACCTGAAGGTGTGGCCTTTTTATTCGGCTCTGAGCGTTTTGGCATGCAAAACGAGGATGTGTACCGTTGCAACGTGGCCTTGAGCATCCCGACGGATCCGAATTTTGGATCGCTCAACCTGGGCGCGGCGGTGCAGTTGATTGCTTATGACTGGCGTGAAGCGCTGGGTGGGTTCAGCGTTCAGCAGGCCACGGCAGATTTCAGGCTGGCCGATGCCAAAGAAGTCGCAGGCATGCTGAAACATTTGGAAGAGGCCTTGGTGGCGATTGACTTTTTAGACCCCGCTGCGCCGAAAAAGCTCATGCCGCGCCTGAACCAGCTGGTGAACCGCGCACAACTGAGCCCGGAGGAAATCCACATCCTGCGCGGTATTGCCAAAATGATGATGAAAAAGTCTGCTCCGGCAAGCCCATCGTCTTGACATTAGACTAGCGCCATGTTTTCACGCCTTAGATCCGACATCGCCTGCATCCTTGACCGCGACCCCGCCGCCCGCACCACCTGGGAGGTGCTGACCTGCTACCCCGGCCTGCATGCGCTGGTGCTGCACCGCCGCGCCCACTGGTGCTGGCACAACGGCTTCAAATGGTTGGGGCGCTTTATTTCGCACATCGCGCGCACTCTGACGGGCATCGAGATTCACCCCGGCGCAAAAATTGGCACCTGCGTGTTTTTCGACCACGCGATGGGCGTGGTGGTGGGCGAGACCGCTGAAATTGGCGACGGCTGCACGATTTACCAGGGTGTGACGCTGGGCGGCACGTCGCTCTACAAAGGCGCCAAACGCCACCCCACACTGGGTAAAAACGTGGTCGTCAGTGCGGGTGCCAAAGTGTTGGGCGGCTTTTTGGTGGGTGACGGCGCCAAAATCGGCAGCAATGCGGTGGTCATCAAGCCGGTGCCTGCAGGTGCAACGGCGGTGGGCATTCCGGCACGTATCATCCCATCCAAGAGTGATGCATCTGCTGACGTGACGCCAACCACTTTCAGTGCTTACGGCATCACACTCGATGACGACCCGGTGTCAATGGCCATGAAGGGTTTGATCGACAGCGCCTCAACCCAAGACCAGCAAATTGCGCTGCTTTGGCAGGCGATTGAAAAGCTGTCTAAAAATGGTAACGATAAAAACTGTGTGCCCAGCGATGCTTCACTTGAATGCACGTTTGAAGCTGACAAGCTGACGCAGCTAATGGGCAAGTAAGTCAGCTTGTAGCGCACGCTCAACAAAATCCGCCGCCGCCAGGCATGACCTGTCAGCACGCGGCGCACCAATGATTTGCAGACCCATCGGGTTGCCCGTGACACCAACGCAGCCCACCACATTCACACACGGCAAGCCCAGCAGCGTCCAGGCACGGTTATAGGTGGATGTGCCTGTGCTGGCGTAGCCCAGCGGTGCTTCGTCAGGGGCGCTGGGCGTCATCAGCACGTCGAACTGGGCAAACCAGTCCGCGCAGGCGGCTCTGGCTGTGTGGGCAGTCAGTTGTGCGGCCTCATAAGCTGGCGCGCTGATGCTGCGGGCGGCCATCAGGTAGTCGCGCAGCACTTCTGAAAGGCCTTGCGGGTGCGTGTCGATGTCATGCGCCACGGCACGCCAGGCTTCAAAGCCCTGAATCACGTCCTGCGCATCAAACACGTCTTTCATCCAGGCGGGCAGGGTGATGGTTTTGACGTCTGCGCCCTGGGCGCGCATGGCGGCAACGCCAGTGTCCATTGCAAGTTGCCCGCTTGGCGACACTGGCCCCCAGGGGTAGGCTGCGGGGACGCCGATTCGCCAAGGCTTTTTAGCCGCGTCACTTAAGGCCAAATCAAAACCGCTGACCGCGCCAGCAAACCAGGCCACATCACGCACGCTTTTGGCAAACAGCCCCACTGTGTCGAGCGACCATGAAAAGCATTTGATGCCTGCGGTGGGCAGCAGGCCAAAACTGGGTTTAAAACCCGTCACGCCGCAGTACGATGCAGGCCGAATGACCGAGCCACCGGTTTGCGTGCCGACTGCAAACGGCACCAGGGCCGCTGCTACAGCCGCCGCAGAGCCTGCCGACGAGCCGCCCGGCGTGCGGCCTGGTGCGTTGGGGTTCAGTGTTTTGGTGGGGTTTAAAAAAGCAAATTCGGTGGTGCTGGTTTTGCCAATCACCAGCCCGCCCGCCCGGCGAATCGCGCCAATGATGGGGGCGTCCAGTCGGGGTGTTTGCTCTGCTGTTGAGCCCATTGAATACAGCGCCGAGCCGTGGCGGGTGGGCAGATTGGCCGTGTTCACAATGTCTTTGACGCCGACCGCCAGCCCTTGCAGCGGGCACAAACCACTGCGCTGCATTTGTTGCAGCTCAGCCAGTGCCGTGGGCAAGTCCAGCACGGCGGTAAAAGCGCCCAACGCAGCGTCTTCCGCGTCAATGCGAGCCAGTGTTTTGGTCAGAAGTTCAGCGGCGCTTAGCGAGCCATCTGCCAGTCGGGCAGCCGTGTTGATGGCCGACATCATTTGATAGTTTGGAGTGCAGAAGTCTTGTCAAACTCGGTTTGTGCCCAGTTGCCAGACAGCTCAAAACGGTAGGTCTGGCTACGCAAACCGGTTGCGTTTTGCAGGCGAATAAAGTACACGCCCGGCTTTAAATCACCCAGCACCAGGCTGGCTTTACCGTCGGTGCCGCGCACCGTCACCACGGACTGGGTAAGCGCCGCGTCGCTGGCCAGGGTGGCGGTGTAATTGCTGCCCTCCATCGGCTGGCCGCCAGTTTGCTGGCCGTCCCAGGTGAGCACGGTTTTGCCGTCAACCACACTCATGCTGGAGTAAACAACGCGCCATTCACCGTCTTTCACGGCGATCAGTTTGACGGTGTTAAAGCCTTCCAGCCCGACCCCGTCAATGCCGCGCACGCGGGCAAACCAGTTGCCGTTGGGCAGGCTGCCCAGGTCGGCGCTGCCGCTGCTGACTTTCAGGTCGCGCACGATTTTGTCGAACTGTTCGTCGCTGGCAATTTGCACGGTGTAAGCAGTGGCACCAGCCAGTGTGGGCATGGGCCAGCTGCCTTGCGGCTTGAGGACTTCGGACGGGATGGCCGACAAATCAGGTGCAGGCAACAGTACCACTACCTTGACTTCTTTTTCAGTCGGTTTGACGACTGCGCCCGTGCCCCTGGGCAAGTCAGCGCCGCTGGCTTGTGCCGGGTTGTCGGCGCGCACCAGGCCTTCAATCACCTCGGTACGGGCGGCTTTGCCCAGCGGGTCGTCAAACGCGACGCGAAACTCGGTGCCGCGCACGCCCACCACCGATGTGGGGGTTTCAATTTTGAGCGGTGTGGCACGGTTGGCGGTTTTGCTAGCCAATGCTTCCAGCGCGCCTTCCGTCAAACGCATCAGGCCGGAAAACCAGTTGGTTGAACCGCTTTTGGACGCATCGCGCATGGCGTAGTCGCGGTTGCTGACCACCTCGGCCAGGCTGTTGGGCAAAATTTTGACGCGGCTGCCATCGCCCAATTCAATGACGGCCGAGCTGTTGGGTCCGGTCTTGATTTTTGCGCCGTCTGCCAGCGTAGTGCCCGGCTGCATCGCGCTGCTGCCCAGAGTCACGTCACCTTCAGCGCTGATGACCTTGCCGCTGGCGGGCTTGGACTTGAGAAACCGCAGCGGAATATTGAGCTTTTGACCGATCGACAACACGTCCGGGTCTTTGAGCTGGTTGAACCTGGCCACCTCAGGCCAGGCTTTCGGGTTGACCAGCATGTCGCGGGTGAACTTGATCAGGTTGTCCGTCGGCCTGACGGTGTAGACCAGGCTGGGTTCTTTGTCTGGCGTTTGCGCAAGGGCTGACAGGCTGGCGGAAGTTGCTATTAAAAATATAGCTGCTTGCGCACGAAATGATTGGGTAAAACCACTATTTGAGCAGGTTTTTTGTTTGAATTTGGATGAATGATTGCTATGCATGGTGGGTCTTTTAGTCAGCCAATACTTCCTGCTGGCATCGAATCATGCCATGCGCTACAGCTTAATCCTTAAGCATCACAAGCTGCTGACGCTGTCAGTGGTGGCTTGGATTTTTAGCAACTACAGCACACTTGCGTCTCATTTTTGCTCTACCAGTGGGCCGTCAGACCAGCTCCAGCCGCTCAAACTGGTAAAAATGTACGTTAATGGGATAACTTTTGCCCCATCGGCTTGCGTCACGGTCAGGCTCAAACGCAGCTGCTCGCCAGGCGCCAGGTAGCCCAAGTCCAGCGTGATGCGCGCCGTGTCGCCTTTAGCCTTGGCCTCAGCCAGCGGGGTGGCGGGTGGCTGGTTCAGGCTCACTTTGGCGTTGATGGTGTGGCTGCCGTCCAGCCCATCTTGACTGAACTGCAAAATATGCCGCCCGTTGACCACATCCAGCCGGTCGGCGTTGATGCGCCACTGCGTGGGCGGCACAAACGGCGGTGGCGGCAGCACCACTTGCACCGCCTTGGCACTGTCATAGCCTTCCAGGCCGTTGGCATCAATGCCGCGCACCCGGGCAAACCAGCCGCCGTTGGGCAAATTGGCCAGGTCAGCACGGCCATTGGTGACCACCAGGTCGCGTACGATTTTGCTGAACGTGTCGTCAATGGCAATTTGTACGCGGTAGCTTTTTGCGCCTTCAAGCGTGGGCATGGGCCACAGCGCCAGTGGCTTCAAAATATCTGCGGAAATGGCCGACAAGTCAGGCGCTTTGAGCAAATCCGCCACTTTGATGTCTTTGCTGGCCGCGTTGATCACCGCGCCTTTGCCTTGCGGCAGGTCTGCGCCCACGTTTTGCGCCGGGTTGTCTGCGCGCACCAGGCCTTCAATTACCTCGGTGCGGGCGTTTTTGCTGACCGGGTCGTCATAGGCCACGCGGAACTGCGTGCCACGCACGCCAATCAGCGAGGTCGGCGTTTCTACCTGCAGCGGCGTGGCGCGGCGGGCGGTTTTGGACGCCAGCGTGTCAAGCGCGCCCTGCGCCAGCCGGATCAAACCTGAAAACAGGTTGGTGCTGCCGCTGCTGGCCGCATCGCGCCCGGCGTAGTTGCGGCTGGTGACGAGTTCTGCCAGCGTGTTGGGCAGCAGCGTGATGCGGCTGCCGTCGGCCAGCTCAACCACAGCGGAGCTGTTGGCACCGGTTTGCAGTTTGCTGCCTTCGCCTATCGCATTGCCAACAGCCGCCGCATTGCCAGCCAGTTTGACATCGCCATAGGTGCTGATGACCTTGCCTTCAACCGGTTGCGACTTCATCAGCCGCGTCGGGATGTTGATGACTTGCCCAGGCGCAATCGCGTTGGGGTTTTTCAAGCTGTTGAAACGGGCAACTTCAGGCCAGTCCAGAGGATTGTTCAATACCTGTTGGCTCAGTACGATCAATTTGTCTTTGGCTTTGACGGTGTAGGGCAGGCTGGGCTCAGTGGCAGGCAAAGGCGTTTGCGCATGTGTTACGGGAAACATGCAAAGTGACAATGATGTCGCTATCAAAAAAGTAGCTGCTTGCGCCCGTATTGATTGGGCTAAAGCACTTTTTTTATGAATATTTTGCATGAAAATCTCCTGTTAATCGCTTTTAACTGGCCAATGCCGCTTTGACAGCGCCAGACACTTGCCCCATGTCAGCCTTGCCCGCCAGCTTGGCTTTGGCCGCGCCCATCACCTTGCCCATGTCGCCTGGGCCGCTGGCATTGAGCTCAGTCACGATGGCCTTGACGGCCGCCAGCACCTCATCGGCGCTCATGCGTGCGGGCAGGTAGGCCGTCAGCACGGTGATTTCTTGCGCTTCCTTGTCGGCCATGTCTTTGCGGTCAGCTTTGGTGAAGGCATCAATCGAGTCTTTGCGCTGCTTGATCATTTTGTCGATGATGGCAATGACGGCCACGTCGTCAAGCACCACGCGCTCATCCACTTCTTTTTGTTTGCAGGCCGCCAGCAGCAGGCGGATGGTGCCCAGGCGCTCGCTGTCTTTGGCGCGCATGGCGGTCTTCATGTCGTCGGTGATCTGGTCTTTGAGTGTCATGGTTTCGTTTCCAATTCGATTCGATACGTTGTTGCCCCATCTTGCCGTGCTGAAGCAC
>JBASFP010000046.1:0-5093 GCA_049653085.1 Polaromonas sp. | reverse complement strand
TGAGCGCTGTGGCCCCAAGCCAGCCGCAGCGCTTGAGCTCGCGGCTGATGGTCGATGGTGAGCGCAGCAAAGTTCGGGCAATTGCCCGAACTTTGCTGCCCAACTCAAGATGAGCCTGGATTTGGGCGCGTTCAAGATCGCTTAAATGACAGTAACTCTTTGGCATACAACACTCCTTTTATGGGTTTAGGATACTGTTGCACTTGAGATTTGAGAGCGCCGAGCATTTCTAGCTGTTTTTGGTGCTTTTGACAGTCATCCCGGCCTTGAGCCGGGATCCAGGCTCCCGAATCTCTGCACAGACCGCAGAAGTCATGGATCCCGGGTCAAGCCCGGGATGACAGACCTCAAGCGCTTGGCAGCTACGTTTTATATAGCAATCAATCAAATTGGCAGCCTCACACAAGCGCGCAACCCCGGCTCGGCGTTTTCCAGCACCAGTTCCCCACCATGCTCCCGTCCCACCAGGCGGCACAGGCTCAGGCCTACGCAGTCTGTGCGGCTGCTGTGGCTGTCAGACTTGCTGGCCGCTAGAACATTGTGTTTGCATGGGCGGCTTCAGCCGGGACAACCTGCAAGACATCCCAGTGCTCGACGATCTTGCCACTTTCATCGAAGCGGAAGATGTCAATGCCCGCCCAGTTTTTGTTGGTGTCTGTGGGCCACTCTTGGTGGCAATGCAAAACAACAAAGTTGCCTTCGGCAATCGCTCGCTTGACGTTCACGTGCTTTCCTGGGTACGCCAGTGCCATGCGTTCGAAGTATTGAATGAAAGCCTGCTTTCCGTCGGCAACGTGAGGGTTGTGCTGGGTGTACGTATTACCCACGTAACGTTCAACCGCTTCGGCAGGTTTGCAGTCGTTGAACATGAGCTCATAGAACGCCATTGCGTTGCGTTTGTTGCTGTCGAGGTTCTGGCTCAATTTAAATACTCCTGCTGAACTTTCTGATGGTGACCGCTGCTACTATTTTAGGTGCTGCTCGCGCCCGCATTTATTGGCCTGGAGGCTGATTTGATGGGTAAAAAGGAGCATTTCTAGGTGTTTTTTGTGCTTTTGACCGTCATCCCGGCCTTGAGCCGGGATCCAGGCTCCAGAATCTCTGCGCAGACCGCAGAAGTCATGGATCCCGGGTCGAGCCCGGGATGACAGACCTAAAACGCTTGGCAGTAATGTTCTACATAGCAACTGGCAACCGCACACAAGCCCGCAGCCCCGGCTCAGCATTTTCCAAAACCAGTTCCCCACCATGCGCCTGCGCCACCAGGCGGCACAGGTACAGGCCCAGGCCTACGCCGCCTGTGCTGCGCTGGCGGGCTGCGTCTAGCCTGAAGAAGGCTTGGCCGAGTTGGGGCAGTTGCTCTGCCGGGATGCCTGGGCCGTGGTCGCGTACTGTTAGCAGCAGGTCGTTGCCAGCGCGACTCAGACTTAACTCGATGGGCCCCTGGCCGTGGCGCTGGGCGTTGTCTAGCAGGTTGCGCAGCAGCAGCTTGATGCGGGTTCGGTCTAGTTGTAGCAGTGGTAAGTCAGCTTCAATCTTGATGCTCAGCGGCGGGGTGCTGTTCATGCCTGCGGCTACTTCCTGCACTAACTCAGCCAAATCTGTGCGCTCCAGATTAAGTGCCGCATGGCTGCCGCTCAGGCGTTCGCTTTCGAGCAGGTCGGTGATGAGTTGCGCCATTTCAGCCAGGTCGCGGAGCAGGGCGCTTCGTTGGTCTTGGGTGTCGGCAGATTCGGGCAGCAGCTCGGTGTTCAGGCGGGCACGGGTCAGGGGGGAGCGCAGTTCGTGGCTGATGGCCAGCAGCAGGGCGCGTTTGGCGTCCAGCATTTGCGCAATTTCCTGGCCCATGGTGTTGATTTGCCCGGCCAGGTCACCCAGCTCGTCGCTTCGAAGCACAGCAATCGGCTGGCTGAAGTTGCCTGCGCCAAAGCGCTGCACGCCCGCGCCAATGTCGTCCAGCGGCTTGAACAGGCGGCGCACGTAGGCAAAGGCCAGCGCCGTCAGCCCCAGCAGCATGGCCAGCGTGAGCCAGCCGGCCATACCGGGGCCGCGCCGCCATTCCATGTTGCCCAGCCCGAAGGTGATGGTGTGGCCATCTAGAGTTTTGCGTTTTAGAAAGCTTTGGTTTGACTCACCCGAGCCATAGTCACGGTTGTCTTGCTGCCATTTGTCTGACGGGCGATTCGGGTGCGAGTCAAATTGGGTTGCCGGCCCTTCAATCCGAACTGAGATGGGCAGGCGCTCAACCAGTGCTCTGGCTTTCTGCGCATCAGGTGGCGACCCCATATCTGCCGCCAGCCTGTCCACATAATCAGTCAACAAGGGCTTGACGGCCTCTCGCCAGCCGGTTGAAAACGCTTTTCTCGTACCGCCAATGAAAGCCGCACTCATGGCCAAAGCCAGCAGTAAAAAGAGCAGCAACAGCCGCAAACGCAATGAATGGCTTAGGCGGTGCAGCCAGCTTTTGGGTTGGTGGGGCTTCACGGTGCAGCCCTGCCCACAGCCAGTGAATAGCCCGCGTTGCGCAGCGTTTTGATGCAGTCCAGCGGTTCGAGCTTTTTGCGCAGGCGGCTGACCACAATATCGACCGAGCGGCTGAACAAATCGGCCTCGTGGCCGCGCAGCTGGTTCAAGATGTCGTCTCTAGAAAAGACCTTGCCGGGCGTGCCTGCCAGCAGCGTGAGCAGGGCGTATTCAGTGCCTGTTAGCGTCAACACCTCGCCGTGTCGCAGCACCGTGTGGGTGTCCTGGTCAATCTCCAACCCGTCAAAAACCAGGCGCTGTTTGTCGGCAGGCAGTCTGCGGCGGCGCAGCACGGTTTGCAGCCGTGCCACCAGCTCGCGCGGCTCAAACGGTTTGGGCAGGTAGTCGTCAGCGCCCAGCTCCAGCCCCACCACCCGGTCCATCACCTCCCCGCGCGCGGTCAGCATGATGATGGGGATGTCACTGGTTTTGCGGATGGTGCGGCACAGCTCAAAGCCGTCCATCTCGGGCAGCATCACGTCCAGAATCGCAGCGTCAAAGCCCCCACCACTCAGCCTGGCAAGACCCAGGCTGGGGCGAGTGGCGCTTTCGAGTTGCAAATCGAAACGCTTGAAGTACGCAGCCATAGGCGCTGACAGCTGTTCGTCGTCGTCAATTAGCAGAATTTTGCTCATGCCCGATTCTGCCGTTTCTAGTTTGGCGTTTCACCATGGGTCGCGATTGCGGGTGAAATAAATCCCAACCGCCATCACAACCACGGCTGCTACTGCGCCTATACCAACACCAATTAGATCAACCACCCCAGCCCCGGCGGCGCTGCATCAAGTCGCGTACTTGCTGTTGCTGCGCGGGGTTCAGGCTGTCGTAAAAGTCGGCGGCGGCGGCAATCACTTCAGGGCTTTTGCTGCGCAGGGCGCCGGTTTTTTCTTCAACCATGGCTTGGGCCTTGGCCTTGTCGAGCGTGGTGCCCGCCACCAGGCTTTGCAGCTCGGCGCGTGGGTCAGTGGTTTTGCCGATCAGGGCGGTGCGCTGCTCACGCAGCTTGTCGCCCAGCACGCTCAAACGCTGCTTTTGAGCGTCGTTCAAGTCCAGCTTTTTGCCAGCGAATTCAACCATTTTGGTTTGCTTTTCAGACATGTCGGCCTCTGACATCTTGCCGCCGTGGCGGTGGCCCGAGCAGGCAGACAGAGAGCCGATGACCAGCGTGGCACCGAGTGCGGTGGCCAATGTGCGTTTAATCCAGAGTTTCATGATGCGTCCTTTGAAGGCGTTGTTAAGAAGCCTCAATGGTGCCCGGCGGGCGCATAGAAATCTTGTCTGGTCGGTGGCGAAATGTTTCGGTTTATTTCATTTGTTGGCGTGCAACCCATCGACCGCCTGAAACATCGCCTGCCGGGCCTGGCTGATGATCTGGCCGCGCCACAGGTCTGTGTCTGTGTAAAACGCTGTCATCATTTGCGCTTTGATCTGCTGCGCCAGCTCTGGAGGTGCTTCAGGGTGGTTGTTCAGCCAATGCTCGGCTCGCAAGGCGGTGATCACGTCTAGCACAGGCACGGTGCCGTATTCCATGGCGATGCCGGTGTAGTCGGCCTGCGGCGCTTCCTGGTGAATGGCATGCCACATCAGGCCAGTTAAAAACGCAGAGGTGGACGAGCCGTCGTAGATCGAGGTGATGGGTGTCGCAGCATGGCCATCTTGGCCGCCACCCCACCAGGCTCTGGCGCGCGCAATCGCTACCGCGTCGTCTTTGCCAGCCCAAATGCGTTCGCCGTGGCCGCTGGCGCCCAGGCCTGTGTGCAGGTCTATCCATGCGACTTGTTTCGCTTGCCCGGCGTGTTGGCGCAACACGCTGCGCAGGGTCTGATTGCTCCAGGTTGGGGCGATGCCACCGTAGAACAGGCCGTCGGCAAATTCGTGCTGGCCTTGGGTGATGGCGGACTGATAGGCCAACTGGCCGTGAGTGGCGATGAAGTCGGCAATCGCGGTCTGGTTGGCGGCATCGGGCGGCCATTGCTCTGGCAAGATCAAGCCATGCAATGCGCGGTAGGCGGCGTTGTCAGGCAATGGTTGGCCGAAGTCCTGAAAATTGCGGTTCAGGTCGACGTTTTCATGCGTGGTGCGGCGGATGTGAGAAAAACCATACGGGTTGAGGGCATGGATGTACAACACCGCAGTACCTGATGCTCTGGCTTTTTCAAGCCAGTCCGCATCGTGCAGCGCATGCACCTGCACGCCACTGCCGCAGTAGCCCTCCACCCCGTGGCAGGCGCTGCTGATGATGAGCAGGTTTGGCGCATCCATCGCGCCATCACGGGCCACGTCCATCGCCAGATCTTCACCGTCACGGCCTTTGAGGGGATGGGCATGTGACTGAGTTGGCAAGCCAGCCGTGGCGGCGGCTTCTAAAAACTTGACTCTGGCTTGTGCGTAACTGCTGGAGAAGGCTTTTGAGACAGAAATCATCGTTTTTTACCTATAAAAATGCCTGATTAGATACCTGCCTCAGACAGGCGTAGGATGCTCAGAGGAAGAGGTTTTGTAGTCACAGCAGCGCGAAGCAGTCGAGGCACCATGGCTGCCAAGTCAAATCGCCTGTTAAACCGATACGC
>JBASFP010000045.1:0-28825 GCA_049653085.1 Polaromonas sp. | reverse complement strand
CGAAACTCACAGAAAACTCGCGTCAAAAACGGCTAATAGCCTTAAAACGAACCGTTTTAAGGGGTTGAATCGGCCTCCAGCCCAATCAATACGGGCGCAAGCAGCTACTAAATAAATAGCATACTTGCATTCAGTATCTAACCATCAAGCAGGCACAGCATCCACACCAGCCCGGTCCCAATGGCGGTGCTGGGCAATGGCTGAGATCAGCTCGACCGAAATCTGCCCATCCAGCACCTTGCGCGCATCCGCCACCAGCACGCCTGCAGCGGGCAGGGCGACCTGGTCTGGGTTTTTGCCGGCTTTCAAACCCAAGGTGGCCAACAACTGCACGCCTTCGTTCAGCGCGCAAATGGTTTTGCAGTGCTTGTAGGCTTCGAGCACAAAATGCACCGCATCGCCCATGGCGCACATTGCCGTTGCGCTTTGTGCGCCGCCGGGTATCAGCACTGCGTCAAACATGATGGATGGCATGTTGCCGAAGGTGTGGTCGACCGGCAGCTGTTTGCCGCTGGCTGTGCTGACGGTGCCCAGATGCGGGCCTACCACTTTGCAAACTGCGCCTGCGCTGGTGAGGTCTTGAACGATTTGCTTGAAGGTGGCGGGCTCCACGCCGTCAGCTACCAACACGGCGACTTTTCGGGTCTTGATGCCGTTTGCGGGCTTGCCTTGCATGTTCAATGCGTCGTCGCTGTCTACCTTGTTGGTGATGCGGTAGTCCCTGAAGCCCAAGCGGCCCGCAGCGGCTTTGGCATCGGGTGGGCTGATGCCCAGGTTGGTGGACACGCGGGTGGCGAGTTTGATGTCCACATGGGCCAGGTTGTCCACCATACGTTGGCGGATCTCGGGCACTTCGACCTTGGAGAGTTCAAACCTGAACGCCGCCACGATGTGATCTTTTTCAGGCGCGGTCTGGCTGTTCCAAAACAGGGTGGCTTGTGAAAAGTGGTCGTCAAACGAGGGGCTGCGGGCGCGGATTTTGGGCGGCTCGATTTGCTCAGGGTAAGACTGAAAGCCTTGGGCTGCGCCGTCGATGCGGAACTCGGTGCCATTGGCCAGCGTGTTCGGCTCATAGGCCACGCGACCCTTGGGGATCGTCATGCGGTGAATGCCGTCGCGTTGAAAGTTATGCATCGGGCACACGGCTCGGTTGATCGGGATTTCATGAAAATTGGCCCCGCCCAAGCGCGACAGTTGGGTGTCGGTGTATGAAAACAAGCGCCCTTGCAGCAGCGGGTCGTTTGAAAAGTCGATGCCGGGCACCAGGTGGCCGGGGTGAAAAGCGACCTGCTCGGTCTCTGCAAAAAAGTTGTCCGGGTTGCGGTTCAGCGTCATTTTGCCAATCAGTTGCACCGGTACTTGTGATTCAGGGATCAGCTTGGTCGAGTCCAGAATGTCAAAGCCCAGCTCGGCTTCTTTGCCTTCGTCAACAATTTGCACACCCAATTCCCATTCAGGAAAGTTGCCGCTGTCAATCGCTTCCCACAGGTCGCGGCGGTGAAAGTCGGCGTCTTTGCCGGCCAGCTTTTGCGCCTCGTCCCAGGCCAGGCTATGCACGCCCAGCTTGGGCTTCCAGTGGAATTTGACGAAGTGCGACACGCCCTGCGCATTGACAAAGCGAAAGGCGTGAATGCCAAACCCTTCCATCATGCGCAGGCTGCGCGGAATGGCGCGGTCGGACATGGCCCACATCAGCATGTGAGTGGACTCAGGCATCAGCGTGGCAAAGTCCCAAAAGGTGTCGTGCGTGCTGGCTGCTTGCGGCATGCCGTTGTGCGGCTCGGGCTTGACGGCATGAATCAGGTCAGGGAACTTGATCGCGTCCTGGATAAAAAACACCGGAATGTTGTTGCCCACCAGGTCGTAATTGCCTTCTTGCGTGTAAAACTTGACGGAAAAACCGCGCACGTCACGCACCGTGTCGGCAGACCCTGCACCGCCCGCCACGGTTGAAAAGCGCACGAACACTGGCGTTTCAATGTCCGGATCTTGCAAGAAACCGGCGCTGGTGTACTGCACCATCGACTTGTAGGGCTTGAACACACCATGCGCGGCAGAACCACGGGCATGCACCACCCGCTCGGGGATGCGTTCGTGGTCAAAGTGGGTGATTTTTTCACGCAGGATGAAGTCTTCAAGCAGGGTAGGGCCGCGTGACCCTGCTTTGAGGGAGTTGTGGTTGTCGGGGATTTGCAGACCCTGATTGGTGGTGAGCAGCGGGGCGCTTGCGTCTGTAAAAGCGTCTAGCTGTTGCTGTTTGGCTTTGGCGTTATCGGGGCTTTTCGCTGCACCATTGGCAGCGACTTTTCGTTTATGCAGGGTCATGGGTGTTACCAGTGTGGCTGTGGCAAATGCCACCCGCACACGGTAATGGATGGACTACGAATCTAGGGTAGCCGCATGACCACGCGCCATGTCAGACGCGGGCTACCGTCGAGCTTTCAGGGTACTGGCGTGCCGGCCTGCTGGCGCTGGATTTCGATTTTTTTCATCGCCAAATAGCTGGGTTTGTCGGCTTCTCTGAGTTGCTGCGAAAACTGCTCAGTGGCATCAAACCACTTTTCCAGCCGGGCATTGACTTGCTGCGCTGGCGGCAAGGGCAGGGCTTGCAAGTAAGCATCAATGGCCAGGTAGTAGCGCATGGTGTTGCGCTCAACCGCGCCGCGCGCACCGCCTACGTAAGTGGCCTTGGCACTGGCTGTGGCGGGTGTTTTGATGCTGAAACCAACCTTGCCGCGCCCGCCTGTGGCCAGGTAGCCCTGCATGGCCAGCTTGCCTGCCATGCCGTATTCATAGGCGTAGCGCAGGTGCATGAAGGTTTTGTTGCCTTCAATCGGTGTGGCCTGTAGCTCAATGCGGTAGTTGCTGGTGCCCAGCGGCCCTTTTTCTGCATTGAGCTGCACCACCAGCATGCTGGCTGATGTGCTGACCTGGCGCATGACAAATTCAAGTGGAAACGAGTCCTGCAAAGTTTGGGGCGTTTTTTTGCCTATGTGGACTTTCAGCATCGCCGGGTTGCTGCCACTTATCACGCGGCAATACTTGGTGTTGATGTGCAAGATCATCACGTCGCACCAGGTGTTGGCACTGCGAAACGTTGTGCTGACGGCTGCAAACGGTGCGTCAAGAACCGCATAGGCGTTGCCACTGACCAGGTCGCCAGCTTCAGCGGATTCAAGCAACAATGGCCGACCATAAGCGTTGCTGGCCAAAGCGCTGGCCAGGCTGGTGTGTTTTGCGAGCAGTGCGCCGGAGCTGCTGTCTGACGCTGGACTTTGCGCCCAGGCGTTCATGCCTAGACCACCAGCGAGCAGGACGATGGATGCCCATTTACCTGGATTTCTGAAAGTCAAAATATTACTTAACATAATATACATCGTAGAATTCGAAACGAATCTGCAAATTGCAGAGAAACAGACGATTACCACTTGCCCGTTAGCTGTTTAGCCCGCATGGCCGTTGTGAGCAATTGAGCTGAATCTGGCCGGTTGCCGCGTTCAGCGAACTGCAAGGCATTCAGTCCGACCTGGTTCTTCAGCAACGGGTCTGCGCCTTCATCGAGCAGCAGCTTGACGGACTGCGGGTTGCCGTACATGCTGGCCATCATCAGTGGCGTGGAGCCGTTGGGTGATTCGGCATCAATGTAAGCGTGGTTTTCAAGCAGCAGTTTGATGACCTCGACATGACCGTTGCTGGCAGCGTAATGCAGCGGCGTCCAGCCGGTTTTGTTGACGTCCGCGCCTTTTTTAACCAGCTTGTCAGACAGCGCCAGATGGCCTTTGAGTGCTGCAAGCATCAACGGGCTTTCGCCCAGAGCGTTAAAGGCGTTTAAATTCACTTTGGGTGCATCAACCAGCGCGCTGGCGGCTTTGAGTGATGGTTCGCGAATGGCCAAAATCAAGCCGTGCTGGCCTTGCGGGTCTGGCGTGTTGGCGTCGAAACCACGCGCCAGCAGTTGCTGGATGGTGGCTGGGTCGTCGTTTTTGATGGCCGTGAAGAAATCTTCATACGAGCCGGCATGAGAAATATTAAATCCAATTAAAACAACAAGGTATATTGCTTTTTTAAAGTAATGCTTTAAGTATTTCATGCAGGATCAATCTGATTTAACGCCAGAAAACAGCGTTTCAAAGTTATGACTCGTGGCCTGGGCAATGGTTTCAAGCGGCTGGCCTTTGAGCTCTGCAAGCAGCTTGGCCACATACGGCACATAAGACGGGTTGTTGGTTTTACCCCGGTAGGGGACGGGTGCCAGGTAGGGGCTGTCGGTCTCGATCAGGATCCTGTCAAGCGGCACAAACTGCGCCACTTCGCGCAGGTCTGCGGCTGTTTTAAAGGTCAAAATCCCTGAAAAAGAGATGTAAAAACCCATGTCCAGCGCCGCTTTGGCAACCGCCTGGGTTTCAGTAAAGCAGTGAAAAACGCCAGTTGCTCGCGGGTTTGACTCACTACCCTCACCCTCTTCCTTCAAAATTGCCAGCGTGTCGCTAGAGGCGCTACGGGTGTGAATGATGAGTGGTTTGCCAGTTTGGCGCGCAGCTCGAATGTGGACTCGAAAACGCTCGCGCTGCCATTCCATGTCGGCGACGGTGCGGTTGCCAAGCCGAAAATAATCCAGGCCCGTCTCACCAATGCCCACGACTTTAGGCAATGCTGAGCGCTGCACCAAGTCATTGACGGTGGGCTCCAGCACGTCTTCGTTGTCCGGATGCACGCCGACGCTGGACCAAAAATTGTCGTAAGTCGTGGCCAGTTCATGGACTTCATCAAACTCTTCGAGCGTTGTGCAAATGCACAGCGCCCGATCAACTTGTGCGTCGGCCATGGCCTGGCGGATTTGCGGGAGCTCGGCTTTTAGCTGGGGAAAGCTTAAATGGCAGTGGGAGTCTGTAAACATGCTAAAAAGCGTTAAAAAAAGGTGTATTTAAGCATTGAATAGAGCTTTAACCCAATAAATACGGGCGCGAAAAGCTACTAAATAAATAGCAGATCAGAACGTCTGCGTTGGCTTGTCAGATGCCAGATGCGCGCCCAAAATCTCTTCGATTTTCAATTTCAGCAGGCGAGATTTTTCGTCGTTCGGGAAGCGCACACCCACGCCCTGGGTGCGGTTGCCTGCGGCTTTGGGTGGCGTAACCCAAGCCACTTTGCCGGCGATCGGGTAGCGCTGGGTGTCGTCTGGCAGGGTCATCAGCACATACACGTCGGCGCCCAGCTGGTATTCACGCGCGGTGGGAATAAACACGCCGCCTTCTTTGAACAACGGTATGTAGGCGGCGTACAGCGCACCTTTTTCCTTGATGGCCAACTGAACAACGCTGGGCCTGGCGGCTGCGGGGGCGGCGGGTGATGCGGGTGGGTTGGCGCTCATGGGCGTAGTTTATCGGTTTGGCCGGGCAGGTTTTGTAGTGCAATCGCTTATTTTGAATTCAGGGCGATTTTGGCGCGGCTGGCCAGGGATTCAAGCATCAAACCCGGGTTGTACGGGTGCTCCACCGTGCGGGCGGTGGTTGCCAGCTCTTTGGCCCAGGCTGCCAAGCCGAACGTGCCTGACTTGACGGGCGCAGCGGGTAAATCTGCCAGACTGAAAAACCGGGGCTGGGCGCCTGCCCGAACGGCCCAGACGTCGTGGCAAAGCTTTTGCAGGGCATCAACAGCTTGTGAGGGCAACCAGTCGCTCAAAGCGGCTACATCGCCTTTGGCCATCGCCTTAGGCAGCGCCTGCCAGCTTTGGGCAATGGCGGCGGCTTGCCCGCTTTGTGCCCAGGCCAGAGCGTCGGCGGGGCGGCCACCTGCTGCGGTCAAAAGGGTTTTTAAATCGGTGGGTGTAGCGGGTTTGGCAGTTTTTTTGTCATCGCCCTGCCCTAGGCGCTCATGGCTGGCTGTTTGCAGCCAGCCCAGCGATTCGTCAAAACCCGGCCAAACCATGGTGTGGCTCAGGCAGCGACTGCGAATGGTGGGCAGCAACTGGTGCGCGGCTTCGGTTGCCAATATGAACTTGACAGCACCGGGCGGCTCTTCCAGCGTTTTAAGCAGCGTGTTGGCGGTGATGCCGTTCATGCGCTCTGCCGGGAAGACCAGCACCACCTTGGTTGTGCCACGCGAGCGGGTGAACTGGGTGAAGGACACCACTTCACGCGCGGCATCCACCTTGATTTCTTTGCTGGGCTTGCGTTTTTTACTGTCCAGCTCGTCCTGCGTTTTCTCATCAAGTGGCCAGCCCAATTCGAGCGACAGCAACTCGGGCATCAGCACAGCCAGGTCGGCATGGGTATGCACATCAACCGCGTGACAACTGCCGCAAACTCCGCAAGCGCCGTGGGGCGTGGGGGTTTCACACAGCCAGGCGCGCGCCAAGGCCAGTGCCAATTCAAACTGCCCCAGCCCCGACGGGCCGGCCAGCAACCAGGCATGGCCGCGTTGGGTCAGCAGGCTGGTCAGTTGGGTTTGCAGCCAGGGCGCCAAAGGGGTTGTCATAGCCAGCCCTTGCTGGTAAAAACGCTCAACACGTCTTGCCAAACGGCGTCGCGGCTTTGCGCAGCATTGATACGCGCGAAGCGGCTGGGCTCGGCCAACAGCCTGTCGGCATAGCCTTGCGCGACGCGGCTGAAGAACTCAACGGGTTGGGCTTCAAACTTGTCCGGCAAACGTGCGCCCGCGAGGCGTTTGGCGGCCTCAAGCGGGTTTAAATCAAACCAGACGGTCAGGTCGGGTTGCACCAATTTGTGTGTTTCACTGGCTTGAACCCATTGCTCCAGCGTGCGCAAGGTGGCCAAGTCAAAGCCCCGCCCTCCCCCCTGGTAGGCAAAGGTGGCGTCGGTAAAACGGTCACACAGCACCACATCGCCGCGTGCCAGGGCGGGCAGGATGACGCTGGCCAGGTGGTCGCGCCGGGCGGCAAATATCAGCAGCGATTCGGTCAATGAATCCATTGCGTCGTTCAGCACCAGGGCGCGCAGTTTTTCAGCCAGTGGCGTGCCGCCGGGCTCGCGGGTCAGTGTGACGTTGCGGCCAGCGGCCTTGAAGGCATCGGCCAGGCCACTGATGTGGGTGGACTTGCCAGCGCCGTCTATACCTTCGAAGCTGATGAAAAGGCCTGAATTCATTGGTTGCGTATGTACTTGTTGACAGCCCGATTGTGATCGTCAAGGTTAGCGCTGAACTGGCTGGTGCCATCACCCCGCGCTACAAAATAAAGCGCTTGGGTCGGCATGGGCTGCACAGCTGCCAGCAGCGCCGCTTTGCCGGGCATGGCAATTGGCGTGGGCGGCAGGCCGCCCCGGGTGTAGGTGTTGTAGGGCGTATCGGCCAATAAATCGCGCTTGCGCAGGTTGCCGTCAAACGCATCTCCCAGGCCATAAATGACGGTTGGGTCGGTTTGCAGCCGCATGTTGATGCGCAAGCGGTTGGTAAATACACCCGCAATTTGCGCCCTGTCAGTGGGCTTGCCAGTTTCCTTTTCAACGATGCTGGCCAATGTCAAGGCCTCTTGCGGCGATTTCAAAGGCGTGTCCGGGTGGCGCAAGGCCCAGGCCGCGTCCAGCCGTTTGTCCATCGCTTTGGCCGCGCGTTTGAGCACCGCCAAATCACTGGAGCCCTTGGCGTAGCTGTAGGTGTCGGGAAAAAACCGGCCTTCCGGGTGAATACCTGGTTTGCCCAGCTTTTCCATGATCATTTCAGGCTCCAGACCAGAAGAATCGGGCGCAAGCAGCTCTGCTTTTTGTAGCGCTGTACGCACTTGTTTAAACGTCCAGCCTTCGACCAGCGTGATGCTTTTGAGTGATTGGTCGCCACGCACCACCATGCTGAGCAGGCTGCGTGGTGTTGTGCCTGGCGTGATTTCATAACTACCGGCCTTGATTTGCCGTGCCTGGCCAGACAGGCGAAACCACAGTTGCAGCAGTTCGACATTGACATCCGCGCCACTGGCCACAACACTTTCGGCGACTTGCGCGGCGCGCGTGCCGGGCTCAATTTCCAGATCCAGTACCTTGCTGCCTGGAGGTAAATTCAGGTGCATCGGGTTATGCAGCCACCAGGCGGCAGCGCCTGCGGCCAGGGTTGCCAGCAACAATGAAAACATCAGCAATCTTGTAAAAAAACGCACCACGCTTATCAATCCATTCATAAAACATTCAAAGTCACCAACCATGATAATTCAGCCCATGACAACACCACCCACATACCCTGCTGCACTTTCTGTTTCCGGCGTGGCTGAACTCAGCCACCTGGGCGTGATTCGCGCTGTGGGCGCTGACGCCGCCACATTTTTGCAAGGCCAACTGACACAGGACGTCGTCAGCATGGGCTTTGACAACGCCCGGTTGGCCGCGTTTTGTAACGCCAAAGGGCGCATGCAGGCCAGCTTTGTGGTGTTCAAACGCCAAAACGATGACGCGGGTCATGAGTTTTTAATGGTGTGCAGCGCCGACATTCTGGCGCAAACCTTAAAGCGCCTGAGCATGTTTGTGATGCGCGCCAAGGTGAAGCTGAGCGACGCCAGTGCTGATTTCAGGCTTTTTGGTGTGGCTGGAGATGCTATACATACAGGAGCTGCTTGCGCCCGTATTCATTGGTCAAAACACGATTTTGAGGGTCAAAACAAGGTGTTTTTATACCCCGGAGCGGGTTTTGAGCGGGTTTTATGCTGCGTCCCGGCTGGTGTGCCACCGCCCACGGGCGTTAAGCTGCCACTTGAAACCTGGAACTGGCTGGAGGTGCAATCCGGCATCGCCATGATCAGTCAGCCGATTTTTGAGGCTTTTGTGCCGCAAATGCTCAATTACGAGTCGGTAGGCGGGGTGAACTTCAAAAAAGGCTGCTACCCCGGCCAGGAGGTGGTGGCGCGCAGCCAGTTCAGGGGCACGCTCAAGCGCCGGGCATACATCGCACATGCCGCAGGAGAAATGGCGATTGGACAAGACGTATTTCACTCAAGCGATGCCGAACAACCTTGTGGCCTGGTAGCCGCCTGTGCGGCCAACCCGTCAGGCGGGTTTGATGCGATTTTGTCGATGCAAACCTCGGCGGCATCGTCGGGTGTGTTGACACTGGGCAGCTCAAGCGGTGCAAGATTGAATCTGCAGCCCCTGCCCTACCCTTTGCTGGATGACATTTAAAGATTGAATTTACAGTTTTGCCAGCAAATGCGGCGGTATCTGCTTGCGTAAAGCGTCGCGGTCTTTTTCAGGAGTCGCTTCCAGCGCGCCTTTGAAGGCTGCAACCGCTTTGGTATCGTCTCTGGCGTTGTTAACGTAAATGGCAGCCATCTTTAAATACCCGTCTTGCCGACTGGCGGGCCAGTCCCTGTTGCGCAGCGTCAAGCCCTGAATGGCCATGTCAAAGTCGCTCTTGCGCATGCCCAGCACATAAGCGGCAGACAGCAGGTCGAAGTCGACCGTGCCTTCATTCATGTATTGCTGAGCCAAGATGGCGGCTTCTTTTTCTTTGCCACTTCGGCTCATCAAAATTACTTTTAACGAACGCACAGACACCGCTTTGGGCTGAATTTTTTCGCAGCGCTCCAGGTATTGAAGCGCTTTTTCATTGTTGCCCAACTGAGAATAGCCGCGGGCTACATTGCTCATCATGGCCACGACATAAGGCCGCGACAAAATCACAGATTCCCACACCCACACGGCGTTTTTCCAGTCACCCCATTTGGCCAGCTCATCGGCAATCATGGGGGTGATTTTTCGGTAGTGGGTGTTAATGGCGATACCGTCTTTGGCCAGTACCAGCATTTCACGCTTGGATTTGTCCCATTTCGGGTTGTTGACATCACCTGAATTTGAGATGGAGAGCGCGATTTTTACAGCTGAAACAATTTTGTGTTCCGTCGCGGCAGCCTGCTGGCTGATGTAGGCCGTCAGCGCCAGGCACACCATCATGGCGACTGCCAGAATTTGCGAATAAGCGGGCTTCCAGGACAAGCGTGTTGCCGCCGCCGCGCCGCGAATTGACAGACGGGCATCTGATGCCGCCAGCAAGGCCAGACACACTGCAAACAGGCTTCCGGTGGCGGCCAGTCGCCACGGAAAACCAATATTGCTGACCGTTAGAAATGCCAGCATGCTCGCCAGCACCATCGCCCGCAAGGGTGCCTCGGCAAGCCCCTCGGGCGTTCGGTTTCTGAATGTTTTCCACGCCGCCACCAGCAAATAACCGAGCAAAAAAATCAAAAAGAACAGCCCGGTCAAACCGTATTCAGCCAGCAACTGCAAAATTTCATTGTGAACGTAATAGTCGGTTTCAAGTTGTGAACCCTCGACCTGGTACAAGGGCTGCTCGGCCTCCCAGGCACCTGCGCCTACACCTGTCACAGGGTTGGCTTTGATCATTTCGCCTGTCACCTTCCACATGATGAGGCGGACACTGAGTGAATAGTCACCCGTACCTATCGACGCTGTGCGTTTAAAAGCTCGGTCAAAAGCAGTAGATCCAAGAGCCTGGGAGTCAGCCAGCAACTTCGGGTTTCCAGAATTGATGATTCCCAAACCTATCACCGAGGTCAACAACACGCCTATGGCCAGAATCCGCTTGCCGGAGTCCCAACGGTAAAAATTGAACTGCTTGCGGTACAAAATCAATATCACAGGCAAAACGAGCGCTAAAAAAGTCCATAACGCCGTCAAGGCACCGCGAGTGCCGGTCATCATCAGGGCAACGATGTTGAACCCCAGCGTGAATGCCAGCAGTGTGATGCGGGCAGAGCCTTTGGCCTGTACCAACAAATAAACGGTAAACGGAATAGTGCCGACCACATATTCGGCAAAAAAATTGCGATTTACAAAAGTGGATGCTGGATTAGGGCCTTGTGGGAAGTACGCAAAATCAACCCAGAATTGCAAAGCGGCCCATAGCGATGCAAGAACGGCGCCCCAGTGAATGCCCTCAATCAGGTAGTCCACCCGGTCACGCGACAAGGTGTTAATACCGAGCCACAAAATCAGGCTGAAAACAAACCAGCGAATCGCCTCGACACCACCCAGGTAGGTATGTGACCAGACCATGCTGCCCAAGGCATAAAACATGAGTGCCAACGGCAGCCACATCAAGGCATGCCAGCGCAGGCCGTCACGGCGGTTGCGTTGCTGCCAGAAAAAAATCAGCCCTGCACCGACAGCAGCAAACGACACCACGATCGACTTCAGCGTGTCTTGCAACATCAGCTCGTTGGGCACGCCAATGGCGGGTGCCACAAACATCATCAAAGCCAGTATGACAACCGTCCAGTCGCCCCGAACCACCTCTTGCGGCAGTGGAAGGACGGCCTCAGTGCTGCTACGGCCACGTGCGTTAAAGCTGGGGGTTGCTGCCTTGGCCGTTGCAAAAGAGTCTGCCACTTGGGGGGTAGTGCTCCCGGCAGGGAGCATGCCGCCGGAGATAGCGCTGGACGCATTGGGTTTGCTGTTGGGAATGCGTTTTTTTTTGGCCATGAAAAGGGGTGGGGTAACTGCTTAAAACCATAGATTGTCGCTGCTAAGCAGTGACAACTACAAAGGCTTGAACATTTCGATGTGTGGGATGCTGACTTCGTCAAAAGGTTCGCCACGCACCACAAACCCGGTCCGCGCATAAAAGCCTTCGGCGCTGCGCTGTGCATGCAGCAGCACTTCCTGATAGCCCTGCTGCTTTGCAGCGTTTGTCAACACACCCAATAAATCACGGCCTATGCTGGCGCCACGCAAAACCCGCTTGACAGCCATCCGGCCAACTTTGGCTGTGTCGGGCGTGGCTTGCAGCAGCCGGGCCGTGCCAATCGCTTGCCCCAAGCCGTTGTAAGCCACGGCATGCAACGCGGTTTGGTCGGCCTCATCCCACTCCATCTCCAGCGGGATCTTTTGCTCATGCACAAATACCTCGGTACGCACCTGAGCCGCGTCTGCGCCCAGTTCAGCCCAGGTTCCCGTCTTGATCTGATAGCACGGTTGCCCTGATTCAAAACCCAGTAAAACCTGGCGCAGCGTTTCAGGCACGGGCTTGGCAGTCTGCGTGCTGGGGTCAGCAAAGACGTAAATCAGCTCGCTGGTGATCAGCAGTTCATCACCCCGATAAATAGCGCCCGTAAACACCATCGACGAATTGCCAATGCGGTTCAACCGAAGGGCAACATCCAGCCGATCATCAAAAACCGCCGAAGCATGAAACTCAATGCTGGCTTTTTTAACGTACAAATCACCGCCCAGCATGTGCATGGCTTCTTCATAAGGCAGCGCCAGAGCCCGCCAGTATTCAGCAATGGCTGTGTCAAAGTACATTAAATAGTGGGCATTGAAGACTATTTTTTGCATGTCAACTTCTGCCCAGCGCACCCGCAGGGGGTGAAAAAATCTGAAGTCTTGTCGTTTCATGGTTTGAAGTTTTAAAATTTGATGATTTGCCGTGGCAAGATGGTACAGCGCGAAAATTTCCAACAGGACTCCCTATATGGCCTTTATTTACTACGTCACGCAAATTCAATTTGACTTTGGTGCCATCAAGCTCTTAAAACAGGAGTGTGATCGTGTCGGCATCACCCGGCCACTGATCGTCACGGACGCGGGTGTTAAAGCTGCAGGCATTTTGCAAAAGGCGCTGGATCAGCTGCCCGGCATGCCCGTCACAGTGTTTGACCAAACGCCTTCCAATCCTACCGAAGCGGCTGTGAAAGCTGCCACCGCAATGTACAAGTCCAGCAACTGCGACGGCCTGATTGCGGTGGGCGGCGGCTCAGCCATTGATTGCGCCAAAGGTGTGGCGATTGCGGCGACACACGAAGGGCCGCTCACAAGCTACGCCACCATTGAAGGCGGCTCGTTAAAGATCACCGACCGCGCAGCCCCGCTGATTGCCGTACCCACCACCAGCGGCACGGGCAGCGAAGTGGCACGCGGCGCGATCATCATCGTGGACGACCACCGCAAGCTGGGTTTTCACTCATGGCACATCGTGCCCAAAGCGGCCATTTGCGACCCTGAACTGACGCTGGGGCTGCCCGCCAAACTGACCGCCGCCACGGGCATGGACGCGATTGCGCATTGCATGGAAACCTTCATGTCAGCTGCCTTTAACCCACCGGCTGATGGCATTGCGCTTGATGGCCTGGAGCGCGGCTGGGCACACATTGAGCGTGCCACCCGCGACGGCAATGATCGTGAGGCCAGGTTTAACCTGATGAGTGCGTCCATGCAAGGCGCGATGGCGTTTCAAAAAGGCTTGGGCTGCGTGCATTCGCTCAGCCACAGCCTGGGCGGTGTTGACCCACGGCTGCACCACGGCACACTGAATGCCATGTTTTTGCCTGCCGTGGTGCAGTTCAATGCCAGCGCTGAATCGATACAGAAAGAAAAGCGCCTTGAGCGAATGGCCAGAGCCATGGGTTTGGCGTCCGGTAGTGACATTGCTGATGCACTGCGGGACATGAATGCAAGATTGCATTTGCCGACGGGGCTCGCCGCGTTGGGTGTGACCAGTGAAATGTTTGAAAAAATTATTGAAGGCGCTTTAGCAGACCATTGCCACAAGACAAATCCCAGGATAGCCAGCAGTGAAGAATATCGCGACTTGCTCGCTTCATCACTTTAATCACCTGCGGGTGAATCTTTGTCAGTCGAGGTCTTGTAAACCCAAAAAGTCATGATGGCGTAAGACAGTCCAGCCATTGGTAGCGTCAAGACAGCCTGAGCCACAATTTGGCTGTCAACAAAAGGCGTCAATCCCTTGAGCAATGCGTAATTGACAAGCAGCATAGACACATAGCAAGTTATGAACTTAGGCAGCCGGTGTAGTGCCAATGTGCGAAAAACCAGTCCACCTGTGCTGAAAAAATTGAACACCAGACCCGCCGCATTGCCTGCGAGCAGTGCCATCACTGTTCCGTGCCCCACCCATACCACTGCGCTGAATACAAGAAATCCAAAGGCTGAATTGAGTACACCGACCCCTAAAAATCGAACGACCCGTTTGTCAAGCAGTGCCCGGATCATTAGATTTACTGTTTCAGCGCGGTTTGAATCCGACGCCCATGGTGTTACCGACATTCATGCTGAACTTGATGCGATCACACCCCATTCGGGCTAGTGCCCATGCAAACAGGCTTTTCATGGATGCGGGCAAAGGTGTCAAGCGCAACCAGTAGCTCAAGGCGTATCGGTTTGAAAATGCCTTGGCTTCGATGTGCTCGTAGCCAGTCCGCTCAAACAGTGCCACCAGGCTGGCATCAGAAAACAACTGCATGTGCTCGACATCAATGATGGGTGAACGCTTGCCCAGCAAGCGATTCACAAGGCTGCGGCGATCATGCGTCACAGTCACAAACGCGCCACCCGGGCGCAATAGCTGGTAGGCAGACCGTGCCACTGTGGCAGGGTCTGGCACATGCTCCATGGTCATAAAACAGCAGATCAAATCAAAACTGCACGGCGTGAAAGCACTCTCTTCAAATACGCCCTGGCGAATCCAGGCACGCTGCTCAGGGCTGGCCGATGCAATGGCTGCCGTTGACGGCTCAACACCTACCAGTTCGCTAAAACCTGCCTGGTTCAGGCGTTTTAAAAACACCCCTGTGCCGGTGCCTATTTCCAGCGCGGATTCGCAGCGTTGTAATAAATCCAGAATTGGTTGGATGGCTCTCGCATAAGCGTCAGCCGCGTCTTCAGCCTCCTCGTTACTGTCGTATTCAGCCTGGTGATAGGCTTGGGCAAGCTCATTGCCAGTGGGTGGTTGTGGCACATACACCAGATCGCATACAGGGCAGCTAACCAGTCTATGCGACATGAATTCCGGCGTCTTTCGGGATGCAAAACTGAAAGCGGAAAGTTTTGCATGGTTGATGTTTTCCGCTAAAAACAAGGCTGCTTCGTTGCTGGGCGTGCCGCATACAGGGCATGGTCGGTCAATTTGCATAAGCGTTTTTAAAATATATTCATGCAAGGGTTACGCAGGCTTGGCTGCTTTTATGGCGCTTATAAAATAACCTAGGGGATCTTCTTTTGAGCCCCAGCCCAGTGCGATGCAAACATGTGCAGAAGCAATAAATGTGCATGCCAGTGCGCCGCAAAGCAAAGCCAACGGCCAGGTTGCCAGACAGTGCCACCATTTTTCAGGAACGCCCAAACGCAAAGCCAACACAGTGAGTTTGTTGGCGATGACGGCAACATCGTTACCGCGTTCAGAAATTTTGATGGAAGTAAAACCCGCTTGACCCAGCACGAGAGCCAAGCCTTCGCGCGTGTAACGCCGGAAGTCATGAGGGATGTGGTGGCGTCGTGCAGACCATGGTACTGTCATGAGCAGGATGGCATCGCCCTTCATCACTCGAATGACTTCTGACAACAGCAGTCGGGGGTCTTGCGTGTGCTCCAGCACTTCAATACACAACACTGCATCGTAAGAGTTGTCTGCTATAGGCATCGTTGCGCCAGCGTAATAAATCACATCCTTAGCCTTGGGCTGCATCCCGAAATCTGCGGCGTAAGCAATGTCAATGCCCTGGTAGGTTGCGGTGTCTGGTAACCAGCCGCGCCAGGGTGACTGCCCTGCCCCTACGTCCAGTACAGCGCCGGTTATATTTTTTAAGGCCGGGCGTAAACAGCGTGCAATTGTTGCCAGCTGCAGGTCAACAACACATCGAAGAAAAAAAACCAGAGGGGCATTGGCTGGCGACGTGACCGGAATCGGTTTAAAACCCTCGCGCACCATCAAAGCGCCTTGCCATCGGGCAGCAAATCTGTTGATACGCCACCCCGAATCATGGCAGAGCGAATCAGGCGCGGACGGCCTTTGACCTCGGTCATGATCTTGGCCACGTACTCACCCACCACACCAATCGCAAACAAGTTGATAGAGCCAAACATCAGGATGGTGATTAGCAAGGTGGTAATGCCGCGCGGCGCGATGTCGGGCATCAAAAGGCGCAATATGGCAACCACCAGTGCCACCAAAATCGACAGCCCTAAAGCGGCAACGCCACCTGCAGTCAACATGCTTAACGGTGTATTGCTGAAAGAAAAAATCCCTTTTTTAGCCCAGTCAATGTTCTTGAAAAAACTATTGGTTGAGCGGCCAAACATGCGTTCAGGTCGGACATAGTTAATGCCTGTTTGTTTAAAGCCCACATATGCCCTGAGGCCTCGCATGAAAACGTCACCTTCAGGACATTTGAGCAACCACCCAACAACCCGGCGATCCATGAGAGAGAAATCCCCTGCATCACGGGGTATCTTGATATAACTAAAAGCAGCGAAAATCCGATAAAAAAGCTTGTACTGCAGCGCCCAGTACCAGCGCATGTCGCGTTTTATTCTGCGGCCATAAACGACGTCATAGCCTTCTTGCCATTTTTGAAAAAATGCTTCAATCAACTCTGGTGGATCCTGAAGATCACCATCGAGCAACACAACACTGTCTTTGGTAGAAACCTCCATACCGCTGCGAAAAGCCATTTGTGATCCGAAGTTACGCGAATGCGTGATGCCAACAACGCGGTGGTCGGTCGCACTGATCTGACAAATAACTTCTGCACAGTCATCCGGGCTCGCATCGTTGACAAAGATGATTTCATAGTCAACATCAATTTTTTTGAACACAGTGCTCAAGCGCTCATGCATGATGGGAACGGCAGGCGAGTCTTTGTAGCAGGCAATGATTGCCGAAATACTGCGCCTGCGTGTCGCCGGATGCTGTTTGGTCGCTGTTGCCATCTGCTCCTGGCTAAGCGAACGTACCCAAGCTGCTGTTTGCAACAACCCTTCGGAAAGCGGAATTTGCGCCTTCCAGCCAAGCATACGGGCGGATTTTTCAGGATTGGCGTACCACTCCGGCAAATCCCACTTGCGTGCAAGCATGTTGCCAAATTGTGGATTCAGGTCAATAGAAAATACCGATTTGGCTGTCAAAGCGAGCGTTCGTATCGTCGTGCATTCCCCGGTTCCAATGTTGAAGCTTTCCCCATACAAACCGGGATGCATCTTGCTGGCAGCCAAAATAAATGCTGCGCATACGTCTGTCACATGCACAAAATCCCGAGATGTTTCTGGATTCACAAAAGGCGGAAAATCCCCAATAATTGCGTGTCGCAACAGGTTGGGTATCAGGCGCGAAGTGTCTTCCAATGGGCCATAGGCAGAATACAGGCGAAGGTTGATTGAGGGAAAGGCGCGTTGCGTTCCCATAAAGTAAAGGTAGTCCGCGACCGCGACTTTGGATACCGCGTAATCGCTGTTGGGCAAACACGCATCGGTCTCCAGCGGTCCGGCGCAATGCGTTCCATATTCCGATGAGCTGCCGGCATGAACAAAAGCGCTGATGCCTGCTTTTGAAAGCTCTCCCACCAAATTGACGACTGACTGGAAATTGGTTTGATAAATGAGCCCAGGCTCTTGCTCAAATGAATAGGCGCCGTAGGCTGCGCAATGAAACACAGTCTGCGGTTTGAGCGAGGCCACCATGTTTCGAACGGCTGCGGTGTCGTTAAGGTCGGCCGCCACGACCTGGCTGTCTGGAATTTGCGCAAGGCGGTAGCCTTTTTCGCGTCGGGTGCAGGCAAATACATCGGATCTGACCGCAAGTAAGCGTTGAAACAAATTTGCACCGATAAAGCCGGATGCACCAGTCACCAGAATAGGGCCACGCAGCGATTTAATGTACGGCTTTAAATCGTCTGTGGCATTTGCAGGCAAAGTCATCATCTGGAATCCAGAGTTTGCAATGCTGAAAGCAGACTTCGCGGGTCGAGTCTGGATTGCACACGCAAATAAGATTGTGAGCCGTAACGCGGGTAATGATGCGCCAGTGCATGCAGATGAGCCATTCGCTTTGGCATGATGCCGGCCAGTGCAAAATACAATGCGATTTCGCTGCCCAATCCGCCTCGGGCAACATGTTCTTCTGCAATGCAGACGGTCTGAACCAGGGCAATTTGTCGCAACAGCTCATCTGGCAAAGGGTGCATTGAAAGGGGCAGCTCGGCAACCGCCCACAGGCAGGGGCGCAACTGTTCTGGCATTAACTGCAACGCTTCAATGTACGTTCCTGCCAAAGGGCCTACAGCAATAACGACTGGCCCAGCACCCTGAACCAGTTGCCGCCAAGGCGCATAAGCTGGCACCAAATATCCTTTTGGGGGTTCGCCTCTACCCAAGCGCAAATAGCTGGCCGCCTGAGTTGCACCTGCATTGACAACTGCCTCTGGCACGTCTTCATCAAATACAGGTGTGAACACCTGCATGTTTGGCAAAGTAAGCAGGACTCCGTAGTCTTCAATCGCATGATGCGTAGGCCCCATCACGCCGTATCCATAACCACCCCCATTGCCGATCAAACGCACAGGTAGCGCATGGAAAGTGACATCATTTCTGATTTGTTCAAAGGGTCGTGCGTAGCAAAACGGCGCAATGCTGTAAACCCACGGCTCCAGGCCTTCGTGAGCCATAGCTGCAGCAACACTGATCATGTTTTGTTCAGAGACACCCGCATTGACGAATCGAGAACCCATGACCTGCTGCAGGGGCTCCAAAGCCATAAAGCCCAAGTCCCCAGTCAGGAAAACCATCGACGAATTGGAAGAACGCGCAACAAGCGCATCGCAAAGCTGTTTTCTCATGGGGAAAGAACTTTGCTTGCAACACCCATGCACGCCAAAGCCGTGTCGTGTTCTTTGCTGCTCATCGGCAAATAATGCCATTGCATTTTGTTTTCCATGAATTCGACACCATGGCCTTTAACTGTCTTCATTACCACGACGCGCGCTTTGAGAGACGGCCTGTTTAAGACTGCCCTTAATGCTGGCAAATCATGTCCGTCGACGACATCTATGGCGACATCAAATCCGGATAACTTTTCCCATAAAGGTGACATGGAGGCTACATCATGCGTGGATCCGAAACCTTGCAGACCGTTATGGTCAACCAGTACGGTCAGATTATCTAGGCGATGGTGCTGCGCAAATATCAATGCCTCCCAGGTCGATCCTTCTTGCCATTCACCATCTGAAGTGATGCAAAAAACATGGTCTGAACGGTTTTGTAGGCGCCATGCCAATGCGGTACCAGCAGCCAATGACAGCCCATGCCCCAAGCTGCCAGTCGCAAATGCGATGTCTTTAATCCCCTGTGCGGGAGGATGGCCTGCAAGCAAGGCGTCATCTTTATGAAAAGTTTTTAAGTCTTCGTCAGTCAGACGACCCAGACTCCATAGCGTGGCGTAAAGAGCACCAGCAGAATGCCCCTTGGACAAGATAAATCGGTCATTGGCTTTCAAATACTCATGGAAAACCAGCATCATTGAATCCAGAACTGATAAATTTCCACCAATATGACCGACACCACTGTCGTGATGCATCGTCAAGAGACGACTGCGCGTTTGGTTGAGCACATCAATTTTTAGCATAAAAACAAGTTGTATTATGCCATTGAGCTTTTGTATTTCATCCGTCTTAGAGCGATGTCTTTATCAACTATTTGACGGTAATACCTATTGCCCGCAGAGTTCAATAAATAACTTTTTTACCTGGTGTCGGATTAGGTAATACGCGGCCCAATTCGCAGTTTGAGTCTATTTGTTGAATGTTGGCGGCGGGCACCGTTTCAGGAAACCAGCCTGCCATAATCATTTGCGGCAGGGTTGGGAAAGACCATTGCCCCTGGTATTTAGTAAGGCAGTCTGCACCAGGAAATCCGTCCATGGCAGCTGAGTTTTGCAGTTGGCGAGTCTGCAACACACCTTTGTTGAGAAAGTAGGTGTGATATTGCCAATACAAGTCATCACGATAGACATCCAGTGAATGAAAAAACCCCAGATAAACGGATGTCCCCCACGCTTCGCGCAAAATCACGTTCGCACTGCTGGTCCAAATCAACCAGCTAGAGACGGGTTGATATCGCAATTCTACGATTCCGGGTTGGGCCGGTGGCAGGGCTTGAAAGCCCTTTACCAGACTTATTTCTGCCCACTGATTCTGCATTTTGTTGACGTAGGCCGGCAAAACCCAAACCAGAGCCAAAGGTAGCAGCAGTGCATACAAACCCAAGGAACTCCAGCGCATTTTTAATTTCTGCATCACTGCTGCTGCTGCTATCCATGTCATCAGTCCGATGGGAATGGAAAATAAAAAACCGTGACGAGTAGATGTGTTTGCCCAGGTAGGCGCAAACGGCCCTGCATAAGCAGCCCTGAACACTTGCTCGGTCAGTCCGCTTCCATAGGCTGTAAGCGTGAACAGCGGTGGCCCTTTGCCGACCATGACGTACGGAAACGCTGCAGCTCCGGCCAGAAACACAAGAGCAAGCAAAGGCTCAAGCCAGGTTTGAAATTGCATCTTTCCGGGTGATGAGTCCAGCAAACGATTTTTTAAAAAAAAACTGGTAATCGCTACGGCACATAAAGCTGCCAGAGGAATAATCCCCCAGGTCAGAAACATTATGATGACCTTGATCATGCGCCGAAAATCCAGTGTATTGAAAGGGTTGAGCAACTGGTTGTATTGCACAAAAAATTGCTGCGGAGGGGAAAGCACTCGAATTGAAAAGTAAGCGAATACCGCAGCTACAAGCAATATCAAAAACCATACCGACCGCTGTTTTCTTTGCGGTTTAAATAGCCACAAGCGAGTTATTTCCAGCGCCAATGCAAACACCATATTTGAGTTGACCTGGAACGACATCACCAGCACAACCAACCCAACCAAACGAACCGATAACTTGCCGCTCCAATACAAACGATGACCTATAAAAACCAAACATATACACAGTAAATTCACCGCCGCTGTGGAGTTGACCAATGTGTAAAGGCATGGGGACGCTACGCACAATAAAGCCGCCAGAGAAGCTTGATTTGAGGGCAGCTTGAAGACGTCTCTTGCCCAAAGGGCGCATTCCAGATAAAGCACAATGAGGAGGCATGACAAGGCAAACTTTGTCAAAACCAAATATCCCAAACCACTCAGGTCGGAAAAAGCGAAAACGACTTTGTAAAAAGCAACCGCTACAAACCAGTTGCTGTCCCGAAGCCAGGCAAATAATCCATTGGCGTTGTCTAACTGTCGTGCAAAACTGACAACAGCCCCGTCGGCAAAGTCTCGGGTAAAAAGCCAATGCGGCGCAATGAGTACCAGCAGGGTTAAGGCTACAACCCAATTAACTGACTTATCGGTATGCAGGCGTTGAACTACAGGCATGCTGCCTCAGCATCACAAAATACAAGAGGACTTGTGCATATCAAACGTGCAAGCTATTCAGTTTTGTGTCCGGGCTGTAGGCGCTAGACGGTTGATTTTGGAGATAACCTTGAATGTCAAGGACTTAAGGCCATCATAAAGATGTTTGGGGTGGCTGATGGGGCTCGAACCCACGACAACAGGAATCACAATCCTGGACTCTACCAACTGAGCTACAGCCACCGCAAGAACCGGATTATAGCGCCCTACTGCGTGGTCGTCGCCTCGTTGCCTGGCAATTGATCTGCTTTTGCGCGTACTGGCTTGGCTACTTTGATATCGGTTTTGAAACGGTCTTTGAGTGCGTTGTAATACGCCAGGCTTTCAGCTGCCGACCACCACTGCGTGTACTGGGTGCGTTCTTGCTTGACGGCTGCTTCCAGCGATGCATCTCGTGGCAAAACCTTCAGGACTTTGACAATCGCGTAGCCTTGTGTGCCCAGGTCAATGCCTGCCAGTGCAGGCAATGCGGCGGCATCGGCGCGCAGAGCCGCGTCCACCACCTGGATGGGCTGCTTTTGCGGTTGGTCACGTGACACGGCAAATGCTTCTGGCAGCACGGCGGTGGCGGGCGCGGCTTTCCACGCAGCCAGTTTGGCCATGCCGTCTTTGCGAGCCTCTTCAGCGCCGCGTTGAGCCAGCCAGCGCTGGCGCACGATGTCTTTGACTTCTGCCAGAGGGCGGGTACGGGCGGGCGTGTACTGCGTGACACGGCCAGAAATAAGCTGATTGGAGGCGACCTCGACAGCCTCGGTGTTGCGCTTTTTCTCAATCGTGTCAACATTAAAAATGGCGTTCAAAAATTTGGCATTGGCCAGCGCGCCAGATGCGCCTGGTGTGGCCTGACGTGTCAGGCCTGTTGCCGTTTTGATCTCAAGCTTTAAACGATCAGCGGTAGGTTTCAGGCTGTCTGCCTGCTCATACACAGAATTGGTAAAGCCTTCAGCGGTTTCACTGAATTTCTTTTGCGCTTGCTGTTTTTTGATATCCGCTTCCAGCTCGGGTTTCATCTCTTCAAAAGTGCGCTGCTTGGGCGCCTTGATGTCTGTGAGCTTGATGATGTGGTAGCCAAACTCGGACTCCACGACATCGCTGACATCACCTTTGTTCAAGGCAAATGCGGCGTCTGAAAAGGGTTTGACCATCGCGTCACGGGCAAAAAAATCCAGGTCCCCGCCCGCTGAAGCTGAGCCAGGATCTTGAGAATTTTTGCGCGCCACATCGGCAAAGCTGTCGGGAGATTTTTTAACCAGCGCAGCCAGTTCGATGGCTTTGGCTTTGGCTTTTTGGCGATCCGCCTCGGGCGCGCTTTTGGCTGATGCAATCAGAATGTGGCTGGCGCGGCGTTCTTCCTTGCCGCCCAGGCGCTGGGCGTTTTGCTCGTAGTAGGTTTTAAGATCTGCCTCAGCAACCACAATGCCTTTTTTAATCGTCTCGACATCAAACAGCACGTATTCAATATTGGCTTGCTCAGGCGCCTGGAACAGGTTGGTGTTGGCTTTGTAAAACTGCTCCAGGTCAGCGTCTGTCGGGTTCAGTTTGGCCGCGTAATCGGCGGTGGCAAAACGGGCAACCTGAATGTCGCGTTTTTCAAAATAAGCATTCAATGCGGTGTCGGCGACGACGTTTGAAGAAAATCCACTGCCCATCACGCCCATCAGCACCTGCCGTGTTGACAGGTCGGTGCGCACACTGGCTTCAAACATTTCGGGGCTCATGCCCTGGGCGCCCAACAGTTGTCGGTATCTTTCCATATCAAGTGAGCCATCAGGTCGGCGCAGCGCGGCAATGTCGGGGTTGCTTTGCAGTTCACGCGCCAGCCGCTGATCGCTGGTGCCAAGCTTGGCTTTGGCGGCGGCGGCGATCAGGACACGGTCACGCACCAGGCGCTCCAGCGTGGCGTATTTTGCCTCGGGTGAATCCAGCAGCTTGGCATCCAGCGACGGCATGGAGGTCTTGAGTTTTTCAACTTCACGCAGGTGCGCCCGATCCCATTCAGACTGCAAAATCTCCTGGCCATCAACTTTGGCAACGACCGGGCTTTTGTCCTGGTTCTGGCTGTAGCCATCGAGGCCAAACAAAACAAACGACGGCACGATCAGCAAAAATAGCAGACCCATGGTGATCTTGGTGTGCTTGCGAATGAAATCAAACATCAGAAAAGTCCTGTGCGGCTGTCAAAAAAATACTTGCGTCAAAAACAAAAAAGGCGAACTGCTTGTTCGCCTTGGCTAAGAATTGTCAAACATTTCAGGCGGTTGGTGGGTGCTGACGGGCTCGAACCGCCGACCTACGCCGTGTAAGGGCGCTGCTCTACCAACTGAGCTAAGCACCCCGCCTTACATGTTTGAAATTCTTGAAATCAACCCCGAATCAGTTCAAAGCGTCTTTGAGCGCTTTGCCGGGACGGAACTTTGGAACTTTGGCGGCCTTGATTTTAATCGCATCGCCGGTGCGCGGGTTGCGGCCAACGCGGGCAGCGCGGCGCGTCACGGCGAAGGTACCAAAACCCACCAGAGACACAGAGCCTCCTTTTTTCAGGGTGGTCTTGACGGCACCGATGGTGGACTCCAGTGCGCGGGTGGCCGCAGCCTTGGAAATATCGGCGTGCTTGGCGATGTGTTCGATCAGTTCGGTCTTGTTCACAAGGGGTCCCTCGTTAAGAAAGTTAATTTGGTTGTCTCAAAAAAAACTGCTTCCCGGACATCGACTGCTGATATCAACGAGAAGCGGCCTGTGCAGTTTAGCTGCTGATCATCATTAAAGCCATGGAGATCAAACCTGTCAATACGACGTTTAATTTGTAACCATGCGGAGGCGGATTCTAGTCCCTTTTTCCTAGTGCTCCAGACCAGACATGGGCTGGTTTTGTAATTTTTATGCTTGACAAAACCACAAAACCGACTGGCTACCCCAAAGCTGCAGCAATCGCCTTGCCCACATCAGCCGTTGTTGCGTTACCGCCCAAATCAGGCGTGCGCGGCGCGCCGCTGCCGGGTGCCAGAACTTTTTCAATTGCTGCCAGCACAGCGTCGTGTGCTTGCTTGTGGCCCAAAAATTCCAGCATCATGGCGCCGCACCAGATTTGACCAATCGGGTTGGCAATCTGTTGGCCTGCGATGTCTGGCGCAGAGCCATGCACTGGCTCAAACAGTGACGGAAACTTGCGCTCCGGGTTCAGGTTGGCGCTGGGTGCAATGCCAATCGTGCCGGTGCATGCCGGGCCCAAGTCGCTCAAAATATCGCCAAACAGATTGCTGGCCACCACCACGTCAAAAAAATCTGGTCGCTGAACGAAGTGTGCGGTCAGGATGTCGATGTGAAATTTGTCGAGCCGTATGTCAGCATAGTTTTTGGCCATCTCGGCCACGCGCTCGTCCCAGTAAGGCATGGAAATGGAAATACCGTTGGACTTCGTCGCGCTGGTCAAATGCTTTTTAGGCCGCGTCTGAGCCAGCTCAAACGCGAACTTGAGCACGCGGTCTACGCCAATGCGCGTGAAGACCGACTCCTGCAACACAAACTCACGCTCCGTGCCGGGGAAGGCGCGGCCGCCAATGCTGGAGTATTCGCCTTCGGTGTTTTCACGCACGATGTAAAAATCAATCTCGCCCGGTGCGCGTGCTGAACCGTCGCGCCGCACCACTGGCGCAATGATGCCAGGCATCAAGCGTGCAGGGCGCAGGTTGATGTACTGGTCAAACTCTCGGCGGAACAACAACAGCGAGCCCCACAGCGACACATGGTCTGCAATCTTGTCGGGCCAGCCCACTGCGCCAAAGTAAATCGCGTCGTGCCCACCAATCTGGTCTTTCCAGTTGTCGGGCAGCATCTGGCCGTGTTTTTCATAGTAGTCCCAGCTTGAAAAATCAAAATGGTCAAACTGAAGGTCAATGCCAAATTTGCTGGCGGCAGCTTCCATCACGCGAATGCCTTCGGGCATGACTTCTTTGCCGATGCCGTCGCCTGCGATAACGGCGATGCGTTTTTTACTCATGGTTGTTTCCTTCGTGGTTAATTGGGTTGATAAAAAAATTCAAGACATGAGGAATTAAAAGTTCTGGTGCTTCTTCTGCAATGTAGTGGCCGCAGGGCAAGCTGTTGCCCGACACTTGGGTTGCCCGGTCGCGCCACAGTGCCAGCACATCAAAGCATTGCCCGACTGCACCATGCTCGCCCCACAATACTTTGAGAGGCTGGGTGAGTTTGCTTCCTGCTGCAATATCAGCCCGGTCATGCGTCAGGTCAATCGTTGCTGAGGCGCGGTAATCCTCACATATCGCTTGTGCTGTGCCTGCGATTTGCACACAACGCTCGTATTCAGCCAGCGCCTCAGGCGCAAACGCCGACAGACCTGCGTGCCGCTTACCCATCACGCTGCGGATGTAGCGTACCGGGTCAGACTCAATCAAGGCTTCAGGCAGTGGCGGCGGCTGAATCAGAAAAAACCAGTGCCAGTAGGCGGTAGCAAAGGCTTGTGTCGTGTTCTCGTACATCGCCAGCGTGGGGGCAATGTCTAGTAGCAGCAGGCGGTCTACTGCACCAGGGTGGTCAAGCGCCAGCCGGTGTGCGACCCGTGCCCCCCGGTCATGCGCCAACACGCCAAAACGCTCAAACCCGTAATGCCGCATGACGGCCAGAGCGTCGAGCGCCATGGCGCGTTTTGAATACGCACCATGCTCGGCATCACTCGGTGGCCGGGCTGAATCGCCATAGCCCCGCAAGTCCATCATCACCACGCTGAAGTGTTTGGCCAGCGCTGGTGCTACCAAATGCCACATGGCGTGGGTTTGCGGGTGGCCGTGCAGCAACAGCAAAGGTGAGCCACTGCCGCACATGCGCGTGTTCAACGGCCCGGCTGAGCCTTGAACAGTTGCAGTTGAGAAACGGCTTAAATTCTTCATTGACGCATCATCGCGCTTCAAACCGCAAATTTCAAGCAACAATAAAGCTATTGATTATTTCTTTTAATGAACTAATAGAAACAACACCCATGGAACGCAGTGACCTTGAACTGGTGCTTGCCGTGCGCGACCAGGGCAGCCTGGCCGCAGCCGCCATCAGCCTGAACCTGGCTGCGCCCGCCGTCACCAAACGGCTGGCGGCGCTAGAAGCCAAGCTGGGGCAGCGCCTGTTTCAGCGCACCACGCGCCGCGTGAGCCCCACGGCTGAAGGCGAAGCCGTTTGCGCCAGTGCAGGGCCCCTGCTGGCAGGATTCAAGGCACTTGAGGTGCAACTGCAAGAGCGGCACAAAGAACCGACGGGGCGCATTCGGCTGGCGGCCACCTTTGGCTTTGGGCGGTTGTGGCTCGGGCCTGCGCTGGCACGTTTTCAGGCAAGCTACCCGAAGGTTCAAGTGCAGTTGCAACTGACAGAGCAACTGCCTGACCTGGCTGCTGATGGTTATGACGGTGCAGTATGGCTGTGGTCTGTGCAGGGTGCGCAGGCCGCGCAGTGGGTGTCGCGGCGGCTTGCGCGCAATCAGCGGGTGCTGGTGGTTGCGCCTGCTTACCTTGAACAAAACGGCGTGCCCCGCGATGTCAATGATTTGCAACAACACGCTTGCCTGATTGCCCGGGAAAACAGCCATTCAGCCAGCACGGCGTTTGATGAGTGGCAACTGGTGCATCAAACAACCGCCCAAAAAAGCAAAGCAGTGCCCGCCGAAAGTACTCGCGTTCGCATCCAGGATCCACTGACCAGCAATTCGGGAGAACTGGTACGCGACTGGTGCCTGGACGGGCGCGGCATCATGTTGCGCAGCTTGTGGGACATTGCACCGCAGCTTGCAAGCGGCCAGCTGGTGCGCGTGCTGCCCGACTGGTGCATGCCCGATGCTGACATTCACTGGCTGGCGCCCTATCGGCCTGATGCGCCGCGCCGCATCCGTTTGCTGATTGATTTTTTAGTCACTGAATTTGCCGGCGAGCCGTGGAAAGCTAATGTTTCGCTGGCCGCACGACCAAACTCACGCCCAAAGCGGTAATTGCCGTACCGATAACCGTCACCACCGTGATCGGTTCGGCAAACAGCAGCCAGGCCATCAGCGCCGTAGAGGGCGGCACGAGGTACAGCAAACTGGTCACGGCTGTTGCAGCGCCACGTTGAATCAACATGTACAAAAGCGATGAACCGCCCAATGTCAGCACCAGCACCGACCAAGCCAAAGCGCCCATAAACTGAGGCGTCCAGCTAACCGCTTCGGTTTCAAACAGCGCCAGTGGAAGTGTGACCACAAACGCCGCCGCAATTTGCACCGCATTTGCGCCGCGCACGTCAGCAGGTTGAACAAAGCGTTTTTGGTACAGCGTGCCGGCGGTGATGCTGAGCAGTGCAATGGTGATAGCCAGCAGTGTGAACGCCGTGACTTCTTGCGTGTCGCCAAATTTGCGCAACACCACCAGCACCAGACCGCCCAAGCCCAGCGCCAGCCCCAGCCACTGGCGCTTGCTAACTTTTTCTCCGCCATCGTTTGACGCCATGCTGGACACCCAAAGCGCCGTCAACACGGGCTGCAAGCCCACCATCAGCGACGCCAGGCCCGAGCCCATACCCGCTTTGATGGCCACCCACACCCCACCCAGGTAGCCCGCATGAATCAGCGTGCCGCTGACCGCCAGATGCAGCCACTGTTGCCTGCCGCGCGGCCAAGTGACGCGCGCCAGCGAAATCCAGACCAGAAAGCAAAGCAGCGACAGCGCGTAGCGAATTGAAAGAAAAGTAAGCGGCGGGGCGTAGGGCAAACCGTACTTGGCAACTACAAAACCCGTGCTCCAGATGAGCACAAACACCGCAGGCATGGCGCGCAGCCACACACCATCATCAGAAGATTTCAAAACAGGCGCCTTAATGTTTGGCCTTACTTCGCCTGTTTGCGGATTTCGGGAATCGCTTTTTGCAGGTAATAGACCATAGACCAGACCGTCAAAATCGCCGACGCCCAAATCAGCCAGGTGCCCCAGACATGCGTGTCAATGCTGCCAAACAAGACGCCGTCATACAGCAGGAAGGGAATCGCTGTCATTTGCACAGCCGTTTTGACTTTGCCAATCATGTGAACCGCCACACTTTTGGTCGCGCCAATCATCGCCATCCATTCGCGCAGGGCAGAAATGGCGATCTCGCGGCCAATGATGATGAGCGCCACAAAAACGTCTGCCCGCTGCAAATGCACCAGCACCAGCAGCGCGGCACACACAAGAAACTTGTCGGCTACCGGGTCTAAAAATGCACCAAATGATGATGTTTGATTCAGCTTGCGAGCCAGATAGCCGTCCAGCCAGTCAGTGGCGGCAAACACCACAAACATCACGGCAGCGATCAGGTTGCGTTTTTCTTCAGGGATATCAAGGTAAAAAACACCAACGATAAGAGGAATCGCAATGATGCGCGTCCAGGTCATGATGGTAGGGATAGTCCAAAACTTCATGAAGCATTTTGGCACGACCCGCGACCGCTATTTATTTTATAGCTGCTTGCGCCCGTATTTATTGGGCTGAAGGTCTTTTTTGCCTGATTAGATACCTGCCTCAGACAAACTTGACATTGCTTGAGAGATGTTTAATACTGTATATATACACAGTTATTAACAGAGGTATCACCATGGCAATGAACCGAATCCAGTTCCAAGCA
>JBASFP010000044.1:0-50182 GCA_049653085.1 Polaromonas sp. | reverse complement strand
ATCGGTTTAACAGGCGATTTGACTTGGCAGCCATGGTGCCTCGACTGCTTCGCGCTGCTGTGACTACAAAACCTCTTCCTCTGAGCATCCTACGCCTGTCTGAGGCAGGTATCTAATCAGGTGTTTTGATGCTTAAAAAAACGTGAAATTGGCTCAAAACAGGCTTAAAAACAACTCTAGGTGCTCAGGCTTGCCACCTGCACTGACAGATCATGCAATTTGGCTTTGCCAGAGTAATAACGATCAAGTCGCCACTCTTTCATCACGTCGATGGCGAGATTGAAGTTGTCATAGTTCAACTTGTACAAATCGGCCAGGTTAAAGGTCTCTTCCGACTCCAGTGCGCGAACCAGTGCTGCAAGTGTTTTGGCGGCATCTGTGTGGGGGTCTGCTTCGATCAGTCGGCGAGCTTTTTTAATTTCGTTCATCAGGGGGTTCCAAAAAAACTGGGTTAAACGTGAAGTTCGTCGCAACGCTGTGTTGGTGTATTGGCGCAGCAATCAAAATTATGTCGTTGCGATGTCAACTTTGTCTATCGTGCGCAACAAGTGTTGCTTAAAAAAACCTGTTTTTTTGCATGAATGTTGTGGTTTCAGACACAAATATCCCGTAGCTTTCACAGGGTTTTTCAGGTGTCATGGGCTGGTCACACGCAGCCTTTAACCTCCATGAGTGATTACAAATCCATACACCTGCGCCTTATGCCGTTGCTGAAGTCAGAAAAAGCCAAACAAGAGCTGGCATCCAAGCAGCGGGTGCTAAGCGTTCGCGAGCGCTCGGCGCTGTTTTTGGCAGACGGCATCAGAACCCGTGACGAGCTGGTGTGGCTGGTGCAGGGCGACATTGGCCTGGTGCAAAAGCTGATGGCGGATGGCTATTTGATACCGGCTGAAAGTCTGGGTGTCAAGGCCGCTCGCATGACAGACTTTGCGGTGTCTCAAACTGCACCGCCGCCCAGTTTTGCACAACTGTCTCAACCTTCGCCGTTGACGACCGCACCTGCGCCGTTGTCGGGTTTCACAGGCTTGGACACCGTATCCCGCAACATCGCCGAGATCAAATCATCATCAGACAACTTTGATGGCAAGCGCTCCCTGGCCACCACCCGCATGTTTTTGTTTGACATTGTCGAACGCATGTTTGTGCGCAAGATGCCAGAGCTGGCCAACCATTACCGTGACCAGTTGCGTGGCGCCAAAGACCGCACCTCCATGCTGGCGATTGCCAGCGACATCATCATCAACGTCGAAGAAATCGCCGGGCCTGATCGGGCCGACGGGCTGAGCGAACGGCTGGCCATGATGCTGCCACCAGAACAGTAAGCAGCCAACCTGGCGTTGACGGTGGAACTTATCTCCGCCAACTCGCCCGAACCAGCGGACAATTGACTGATTCGCTTAAAAGGGTTTTCGATGCTCATGACGTTTTTAGACCAGCCGCGCCGCATGCTGGCTTTGATTTGCGCTGCCTGTGTTGCCATGCTGGCTTTTGGTTTGTATTTGCAGCATGGCGTGGGGCTGGAGCCTTGCCCCATGTGCATCGTGCAGCGTTATGCGTTGGTACTGGTGGCGTTGGTAGCTGGCATCACAACATTTGCGCATCGCAAAGGTTTGCTGGTGGCGGGCGCTGGCTTGATGGCGGTGGTCAGCAGCCTTGGTGCTTTTGTGGCCGCCCGCCAGAGCTTTTTGCAGTGGTATCCGCCGCAAGAAGCGTCATGCGGGCGTGACCTGTACGGCATGATTGAAACATTTCCGCTCAAACGCGCAATACCCATGATTTTCAAAGGCAGTGGCGACTGCACCAAGATTGACTGGACGTTTTTGGGTCTGTCGATTGCCAACTGGTCGTTTGTGTGTTTTGTGGCGATTGCGGTGCTGGGTTTGGTGATGGTTTTTCGTCAATTGAAAAAGTAAATTTTTACCCAGTTTGCCCCTCTAATTTACCCATGCACGCCTCGGGTAACATTGACGTTTGTGATTTTCAGCGCTGCTTGCCCTGCAAGCCATAAAAGCGTTTTAAATCAACGCCTTACATAACCAATACGTCATTTCACCGGGTTGCCTTTTGCGTCTTAATTCCATCAAGCTGTCGGGCTTCAAGTCATTCGCCGAGCCGACCAATTTTGTGCTGCCTGGCCAACTGGTGGGCGTGGTCGGGCCCAACGGTTGCGGCAAGTCCAACATCATGGACGCGGTGCGCTGGGTGCTGGGCGAAAGCAAAGCGTCTGAGCTGCGCGGCGAGTCGATGCAGGACGTGATCTTTAACGGCACCACCACCCGCAAGCCCGCCAGCCGCTCCAGCGTGGAACTGGTGTTTGACAACGCCGACCACCGTGCTGGCGGCCAGTGGGGCCAGTTTGTCGAAATTGCCGTCAAGCGGGTGCTGACGCGCGACGGCACATCGAGCTACTACATCAACAACCAGCCGGTGCGCCGCCGCGACGTGCAGGACGTGTTTTTGGGTACAGGCCTGGGGCCACGCGCCTACGCCATCATTGGCCAGGGCACCATCAGCCGCATCATTGAGTCCAAGCCTGAAGAGCTGCGCCTGTTTTTAGAAGAAGCCGCAGGCGTTTCCAAATACAAGGAACGCCGCCGCGAGACCGCCAATCGACTGTCAGACACCCGTGAAAATTTGACGCGGGTAGAAGATATTTTGCGCGAGCTGAACGCCAACCTTGACAGACTTGAGAAGCAGGCCGAAGTGGCGCTGCGTTACAACGCTTTGCAGGCTGACGGCACGTTAAAACAGCAGCAACTGTGGTTTTTAAAGCGGCTTGACGCACAGGGCGACCAGGCCAAGGTCAAAGCCGATGCTGAAAAAGCAGTGAACGACTTAGAGGCCCGCGTGGCCGATGTGCGCCACATTGAGGCTGACCTGGAAACCATTCGCCAGGCGCACTACGCGGCGGGCGACCACGTCAACCAGGCGCAAGGCAAGCTTTATGAAGCCAGCAGCGAAGTAGGGCGGCTGGAGGCTGAAATCCGCTTTGTGGTGGACGGCCGTGTGCGGGTGGAGCAACGCCTGGTGCAACTCAAAGAGCAAACTGCCCAATGGGCGACGCGCAAAGACGATGCGGCAGTGGAGACTGAAAACCTGGCTGCGTTGGCCTTAGAAGGTGAAGAAAAAGCCGAGCTGCTGGCCGCTCAAAGTGACGAGCAACAGGCTCAGTTGCCTGCGCTAGAAGAAGCCCTGCGCAACGCCCAGGCCAAAGCCAACGAGCAGCGCACAGGCGTGGCGCAGGTGCAGCAGCAAATCCAGGTGCTGGCAGCAGATCAGCGCAACATCAGCGAGCAGTCGCGTGCGTTGAGCCTTCGGCTGGAAAAGCTCACCACTGACCGCAATGCATTGAACGCGCCTGATGAGGCGCGCCTGGCCAATTTAACCAGTCAGTTTGAAGCTGCGCAAGAGTCGCAACTTGAAGCCGAGGCCAGATTGCATGAGCTGACGATGAGCGTGCCGCAGCTGGACGAAGACCGCCGCGCCAAGCAACTTGCAGTGAATGCGGAGTCAGCCAAACGCGCTGACCTGTCAGCCAGGCTGGACGCGCTCAAGGCACTGCAAGAAAAAGTCAAAACCGACGGCAAGCTCAAGCCCTGGTTGGCCAAGCATGGCCTGGACAGTTTGCAAGGCCTGTGGAGCCGTATCCACATTGAGCAGGGCTGGGAGAATGCGCTGGAAGCCGCTTTGCGTGAGCGCTTGGGCGCGCTTGAAGTCTCCCGGCTTGACATGGTGCGAGGCTTTGCGGGCACAGATGGACGCGATACACCGCCTGCCAAGCTGTCGTTTTACTCACCGCCTGCAGGTGGTGCGCCTGCCAAATCCAACAACGCCATTGCTTTAAAGCCGCTGGCAGACTTGCTGCGTTTGAACGATGCGGGTCAATCTGCACTGCTCGGCGACTGGCTGCACGGCTTTTATACGGCGGGCAGCCTTGATGAGGCTTTGGCAGCGCGCGACAAGCTGCAAGCAGGCGAAGCGATTGTTGTCAAAACGGGCCACACGGTCACGCTGCACAGCGTGAGTTTTTACGCACAAGACTCTGAGCAAGCGGGTTTGCTGGGTCGTGCGCAAGAAATTGAAAATCTTGACAAAGAACTCAGAGCGCAAGCGCTGATCAGCGACGAGGCACGCGGCGCGTCAATGCGGGCTGAGTCCATGTACGCTGATGCGGCACAGCGCCTGGCCACAGCCCGACGTGAAACGGCCGAAGGCCAAAGCCGCACGCATGAGTTGCAGGTTGAGGTATTGCGCTTGACGCAGTTGGCCGAGCAAGCCCGTGCGCGCAGCGAGCAAATTCAGCTCGACATGGGCGAAATTGAAGCGCAATTGGGCGACCTGGAAGAACGCAAAGTCACCGCCGAAGGCCGCTTTGAAGAACTCGACATGCAGTTAGCCGACAGTCAGGAGCGCCACGCCCAGTTTGACGACCGAGTGATTGAAGTTGAACGCAAACTGAACGAGTCGCGTGAGCAGCAACGTGCGCTGGAGCGGCAAAGCCAAGAGGCGCAATTTGCACTGCGCGCATTGACGGCACGGCGTGAAGAGTTGGCACGGGCTATCCATATCGCTGCGCAGCAGGCAGACACGATTGCGCAAGAAGAAGCGCGTGCCAAAGAAGAACTTTCACGCCTGACAGACGCCGCTGCGCAAGCCGGCCTGCAAGCCGCGCTGAGCGTGAAACTGGAGCGTGAAGCCGACCTGGGCGCCAAGCGCAGCCAGTACGACGACCTGACGACCAAGCTGCGTGCCAGTGATGAACGACGTTTGAGCCTGGAGCGCGAGCTGGATCCCCTGCGCCAGCGCATCACAGAATTTCAATTAAAAGAGCAAGCCGCGCGCTTGGGCTTTGAGCAGTACGAGCAGTTGCTGGTGGATGCGCAAGCCGACATGGCCGCGTTGGCACTGTCGATTGAACTAGGCAATGTCCGCATCGCTGGCATGCAGGGCGATATTGATCGCATTAACCGCGAAATTGCGTCGCTAGGTGCCGTCAATTTGGCGGCGCTTGACGAGCTGGCCACGGCGCGCGAACGCAAGCAGTTTTTAGACGCGCAGTCGGCCGACTTGAACGAAGCCATGACGACACTCGAAGACGCGATCAAGAAAATCGACGCCGAAACGCGCGATTTACTCTCCAGCACTTTTGACAAGGTCAACGAACAATTTGGCCGCATGTTCCCTGAACTGTTTGGCGGCGGCAATGCGCAGCTCAAAATGACGGGTGAAGAAATCCTGGACTCTGGCGTGCAGGTGATTGCCCAGCCGCCCGGCAAGAAGAATCAGAGCATTGCGCTGCTGTCGGGTGGCGAAAAAGCACTGACGGCGATTGCGCTGGTGTTCGCGATTTTCCAGCTCAACCCAGCACCGTTTTGCCTGCTGGACGAGGTCGACGCACCGCTGGACGACGCCAATACCGAGCGCTACGCAAAATTGGTCAAATCCATGAGCAAGGAAACCCAATTTTTGTTCATCAGCCACAACAAGATCGCGATGGAAATGGCCGAGCAACTGATTGGCGTGACCATGCAAGAGCAGGGCGTGTCGCGCATTGTGGCGGTTGACATGGAAGCCGCACTTGGCTTTGCAGAGGCTGTTTGAAGTGAGCAAACCATGAGCAATCTACAAATCGGTCTGGCAATAGCAGGTGGCTTGGTGTTGGCAGGCGTGGTGGCGCACAGCGCCTGGTCCGCCCGTAAAAACCAGCCCAAGCTGGCCACGCCTGAAACGCCAGTCGATGAAGCGCCAGCCAAAACCCCGAACAACGCTACAGCCGAGCGACAAGAGCCCAGTTTTGAGGGCGATTCAGGCTTGGGCTCGCTGAGTAACTTTGCGTTGCTACCAACGCTAGAAAAGAAGCCCGGACTTGATGCACTGATTGACGTCATGGCGCCTGTTGCTGTTGACGATGTCGTGTCTGGCGAAGCTGCACTGGCTGCCATGCCCGCCACCCGCCGTGCAGGCAGCAAGCCGTTTGGCGTGGAAGGCCTGAACATCGCCACCACCGTGTGGGAACTGCCCAGCCCAGGCCAGCGTTACAGCGCCTTTCAGTGCGGCGTGCAACTGGCCAATCGGTTAGGTGCGCTGAACCAGATTGAATACTCAGAATTTGTCATGAAAACGCAGGGATTTGCCGACGCTATTGGCGGTGAGCCGGAGTTTCCTGAAATGGGCGATGAGGTCGCGCGAGCAAGAGAACTGGACCAGTTCGCCAGTGCCCATGACGCGCAACTCAGTTTTACGCTGCGTGCCCTCAGCACAGCGTGGAGCCCCGGTTATGTGGCGCAAAACGCCGCCCGGCTGGGTTTTGTAGCGGGGTCTATTCCAGGCCGTATGGTGCTGCCTGCGATTGAACGTGGCGGCGCACCGTTGTTGGGTTTGGCGTTTGACACGCAGGCCGCCATGGCCGAAGACCCCGAGCAAACCGCGCTGCGTGAAATCACGCTGTCACTCGACGTGCCGCAAGTGCAACGAGGCGAGCAACCCTTTGTGCGCATGCGCGAATCTGCCTTGCTACTTGCCAGCAGCATGGGCGGCGTGGTGATGGATGACAACGGCAACCTGATCGCACCAGAGGCGATGGACGTGATTGGCAATGAGCTGGAACAGCTGTACGACACGCTGGATGAACGCGATTTGTCAGCAGGCTCGGTGCTGGCGCGGCGGCTGTTCAGTTAAAAAATGAATCGCATCCAGGAACTCCATGCGCAACTGCACGCGCATGCCCACAGCTATCACGTGCTTGACGAGCCGTCAATTCCAGATGCGGAGTACGACAAGCTGTTCAAAGAACTGCAAGCGCTGGAAGCGCAGCACCCTGAATTCATCACACCTGATTCACCCACCCAGCGTGTAGGTGGCAAAGCGCTTGATTCATTTGCCAGCGTGCGCCACAAAGTCCACATGCTCAGCATTCGCACTGAGACGGATACCGAGGCCACAGGCGCACAAAACTTTGATGCCCGTGTGCGCAAAGAACTGGAGTTGGCAGACAGCGACCCGCCTGTCGAGTATGTGGCCGAGCTGAAATTTGACGGCCTGGCCATGAGCCTGCGTTATGAAAACGGCGCATTGGTTCAAGCCGCGACGCGCGGTGACGGTGAAACCGGCGAAGACGTTACGCAGAACATCCGCACGATCCATCAAATTCCACTCAAGCTGCCCAAGGATGCGCCAGCCGTGCTGGAAGTACGCGGCGAGGTCTACATGCGCCGTGATGACTTTGAAGCCCTCAATGAACGCCAGCGCGCCAAAATTGCCCAGGGTATCAAGGGTGAAAAAACCTTTGTCAATCCGCGCAACGCCGCAGCGGGTGCCGTCCGCCAGCTAGACCCTAATATTGCAGCGCAGCGGCCTTTGAGCTTTTTTGCCTATGGCCTGGGCGACATCACAGCGCCTGATGCAGGCGGCCCGGCCTTTGAAACCCATTTTGAACTGCTGCAGGCTTTAAAAAAGTGGGGTTTTCCGGTTGCAGACCAAACAATACGGGCGCAAGCAGCTCCTGAATTAATAGCGTATCACAAGCGTATTGGCAAAGCGCGCGACAGCCTGCCGTTTGACATTGACGGTGTGGTTTACAAAGTCAACAGCCTGGCGCTGCAAAGGCAGTTGGGTTTTGTGACCCGTGAGCCGCGCTGGGCGGTCGCGCACAAATACCCGGCGCAGGAGCAACTCACCACCGTCCTCGCCATTGATGTACAGGTGGGTCGCACCGGCAAACTAACCCCTGTGGCCAAACTCGCACCCGTCTTCGTCGGCGGGGTCACAGTGACCAACGCCACCCTGCACAACGAAGACGAAGCCCGCCGCAAAGACGTGCGGGTGGGTGACACGGTGGTGGTGCGCAGGGCAGGTGACGTGATTCCTGAAGTTGTCAGCGTTGTTCTCCCTCCCGTTCGCCCTGAGCCTGTCGAAGGGTCTGCTGATGTTGCGCAAACTGCACGGGGTTCGATCTTCACCATGCCGCGCAGTTGCCCGGTGTGCGGCTCAAGCGCTGTGCGTGAAGAGGGCGAGGCTGACTACCGCTGCACGGGTGGCCTGTTTTGCGGGGCGCAGCGCAAAGAAGCGATATTGCATTTCGCCCACCGGCGCGCGGTCGAGGTTGATGGCCTCGGTGACAAGCTGGTGGAGCAACTGGTTGACGCCAACATCATCCGCACGCTACCTGACTTGTACAGACTCGGTTTGACAGCCTTGGCCAATCTGGATCGCATGGCCGAAAAATCAGCGTTGAACCTGCTTGATGCGCTAGAAAAATCAAAGCAAACCACACTGCCGCGCTTCGTCTTTGGCTTGGGCATTCGCCATGTGGGTGAGGCCACCGCCAAAGAGCTGGCCAGGCACTTCGGCAAGCTGGACGCCATCATGGATGCGACCGAGGAGCAACTGCTGACGGTCAGCGACGTCGGCCCCATCGTCGCCAAAAGCCTGCGAACCTTTTTTGACCAGCCGCACAACCGCGAGGTCGTCGAGCAACTGCGCGCTTGCGGCGTGACGTGGGAAGAGGGCGAGCCCGCAGCGGTGGTGCCCAAGCCGCTGTCAGGTAAAACCTTCGTCATTACAGGCACGCTACCCACTCTGAGCCGCGATGAAGCCAAAGACATGCTGGAAGCAGCAGGTGCAAAAGTGGCTGGTAGTGTGAGCAAGAAAACTGGTTATTTGCTGGCGGGAAGCGATGCGGGTAGCAAGTTGGACAAGGCGCGCGAGTTGGGCGTGGAGGTGATTGATGAAGAGACTTTATTTACGATGCTAAAACCATGACCATCCACACCATCCTGAAAATGGGCGACCCGCGCCTTTTGAGCATCGCCCAACCTGTCATGGCGTTCGACACCGACGAGCTGCACCTGCTGATCAGCGACATGTTTGACACCATGCGTTCTGTCAATGGCGCTGGCCTGGCTGCGCCGCAGATTGGTGTTGATTTGCAGTTGGTGATTTTTGGTACCGATGCGCCGAACCCGCGTTACCCGGATGCGCCTTTGATTCCCCGCACTGTATTGCTCAACCCCATTATCACGCCGCTTTTGTCAATTGAAGAAGACGGCTGGGAAGGGTGCTTGTCAGTACCCGGCTTGCGGGGCGTTGTGCCGCGTTGGTCTGCCATCAGGTACACCGGGTTTGACCAATATGGGGACGCGATTGACCGCACGGTGGAGGGCTTTCATGCGCGGGTGGTACAGCACGAATGCGACCATTTGATTGGCAAGCTGTACCCCATGCGCATCAAAGACTTCACGCAGTTTGGGTTCACCGAGGTGTTGTTCCCAGGGCTGGATGCATCCGAAGACGATTGAACGTCAGGCGTTCAAAGCCTGAAGCAACTCGGTCTCAATCGCAATCTGTGCCCGGTTGTGCTGCAGCTCTGGTCCGCTGATCAAAAACGTGTCTTCTACCTGTTCGCCCAGCGTCGTGACTTTGGCCAGTTGCAAATTGATGCCGTGCTTGGCCAAGATGCGGGCAATCAAATACAACAAACCTGCGCGGTCGCTGGCCGATACGCTGAGCAGCCAGCGTTGGGCTTTTTCATCGGGCCGCAGGTCTACGCGCGGTGCAACGGGGAAGCTCTTGACCCGGCGCGAAATGCGGCCCATGCTGGGTGTGGGCAACTCGCCTGGGGTTTCAATGGTGCGGTCCAACTCTGATTCGACCATTGCCGCCAGCTCGCGAAAGTGGTCGTTTTCATTGTTCAAATCTGGGCTGATGACCTGAAAAGTATCCAGTGCATAGCCGTTTTTAGCAGTGTGAATCTTCGCATCCAGAATGCTGAAACCAGCCTGGTCAAAGTAGCCGCAAATGCGTGCAAACAGGTCCGGCGCATCGGGCGTGTAAACCAGCACCTGCATGCCCTCGCCAGCAGATGAGCGGCGCGCCCGCACGATGGCTTTTGCCTTGGGTGATTTATCCACATGGCGCGACAACTGGCGTGCATGCCAGGCAATGTCACTGGCGTCATGCCGCATGAAGTAGCTCACGTCCAATGTGGCCCACAGCGCTTTGTGGCCTTCAAACGGCTCGGCATGCAAGGCCAGTGTGGTCAGTGCTTCACGCTTGCGGGCTTCAACTTCAGCATCCGCATCAGGTGCGCGGCCACCGAGTACGCGCAGGGTGTAGCGGTACAGGTCTTCCAGCAACTTGCCCTTCCAGGCGTTCCACACCTTGGGGCTGGTGCCGCGTATGTCGGCCACCGTCAGTAAATACAGCGCCGTCAGGTAGCGCTCGTTGCCGACACGTTTGGCAAAGGCAGTGATGACCTCGGGGTCGCTCAAATCTTCTTTTTGCGCAATGCGGCTCATCGTTAAATGTTCATGTACCAAAAATTCGGCCAGCTTGGCGTCTTCAATCGCTATGCCGTGCTGGCGGCAAAATGCGCGTACATCGCTACAGCCCAGCACCGAATGGTCGCCTCCACGGCCTTTGGCAATGTCATGAAACAGGGCTGCGATGTACAAAATCCACGGCTTGTCCCAGCCTGCGGCCAGCTGCGAGCACATCGGGTATTCATGCGAATGCTCGGCCATGAAAAACCGCCGCACATTGCGCAGCACCATCAATATGTGTTGGTCCACCGTGTAGACATGAAACAGGTCGTGCTGCATTTGGCCGACGATTTTGCGGAACACCCACAAATAGCGACCCAGCACCGATGTCTGGTTCATCAGCCGCATGGCGTGGGTGATGCCTTCAGGCTGCTGCAAGATTTGCCGGAAGGTGTTGCGGTTAACTGGGTCATTGCGAAACTTGGCCGTCATCACGCCGCGAGCGTTGTACAGGGCACGCAGGGTGCGGGCTGACAGGCCTTTGATGCCCACGGTGGACTCGTACAGCAAAAAAGTCTCAAGAATCGCATGCGGGTTGCGCACGTACAAATCGTCACTGGCCACTTCCAGCATGCCGGCTTTGTCAGAGAAGCGTTCGTTGATGGGGCGCAGCGGGTAGGTGTTTGGGTTCAGCCGCTCTTCAATGTTCAGCAGCAAAATCTGGTTGAGCTGCGCCACCGCCTTGGCTGCCCAGTAATAGCGCTTCATCAGCGACTCGCTTGACCTGCGCACCAGGCGGCCATTGGCGTCAATCTGGCTGGCATAGCCAAAGCTGGTTGCCACGGCGGTTTGCAGGTCAAACACCAGGCGGTCTTCACGCCGGGCGGCCAGCACATGCAAGCGTGCCCGGATCAAACTCAGCAGCGCCTCGTTGGCCTTGATCTGCTTGACTTCAAACGGTGTGGCCAAGCCGTTTTTGGCCAGCTCGTCCCAGGTTTTGCCCAAACCCGCAGCGCGTGCCACCCACAAAATCAGCTGCAAATCGCGCAAACCGCCGGGGGACTCCTTGCAGTTGGGCTCCAGCGAATAAGGCGTGTTCTCAAACTTGTTGTGGCGCTGGCGCAGCTCCAGCGTTTTGGCGACAAAAAAAGCTTTGGCATCGAGCACATCAGCCAGTTGCTTTTGAAGGTGTGCAAAGTTCTTTTTCGAGCCAACCACCAGACGTGCTTCAAGCAGCGATGTTTGCACCGTCACATCTTTGGCGGCTTCACTCGCGCATTCAGCCACCGTGCGCACGCTCGAGCCAATCTCCAGTCCGCTGTCCCAGCAGTTGCTGATGAAGGTTTCTATTTTTGCCTTGAGCTGTGGGTTGATATCTGCGGCGTTGTTGTCTGGCAGCAGTAGCAGCACATCCACGTCGGAGTGCGGGAACAGCTCGCCCCGGCCATAACCACCTGCAGCCACCAGACACGCAGCAGGTGGGAAATCGGCCAGCGCCCAAAGCTTTTGCAGCGTGCCATCGGTGTGATGGCTAAGCTTTTGCAGCATGCCGCGTATGCCGCGTGTTGCTGCGCCGCTGGTTGCCAGCGATTCAAACAGGGCGCTTTTGCCGCTACGGTATTGCGCGCGTGCCTCGGCCAGTTGCGGCATGTTGGTCTAAGCCAAGGCGGGTTCGCGGGCTGTGGCGGGCACAAAGGCGGGTGTGGGCGGGCTGCCCGCAGACAGGGTAAGCACCTCATAACCTGTATCAGTCACCAGCACCGTGTGCTCCCACTGGGCAGACAACGAATGGTCGCGCGTGACGATGGACCAGCCGTCTTTTTCTGGCCCGTCTTTGATGTCACGCTTGCCAGCGTTGATCATCGGTTCAATGGTGAAAATCATGCCGGGTTTGAGTTCTTCCAGCGTGCCCGGTTTGCCGTAATGCAGCACCTGCGGGTCTTCATGAAACTTTTGTCCAATGCCGTGGCCGCAAAACTCGCGCACGATCGAAAAGCCCTGCCGCTCGGCAAACTGCTGGATCGCAAAACCAATATCGCCCAGCCGCACGCCAGGCTTGACGCGCATGATGCCTTGCCACATGGCCTCAAAGGTGATGCTGCACAGGCGCTTGGCGGCAATTGAGCAGTCACCCACCAGGTACATGCGGCTGGTGTCGCCATGCCAGCCATCTTTGATCACCGTCACATCCACATTCACAATGTCGCCTTTTTTAAGGGGCTTGTCGTTCGGAATGCCGTGGCACACTTGATGGTTGACCGACGTGCAAAGTGACTTGGGGTAGGCCGCATAACCCTGCGGCTGGTAGCCCAGCGTGGCGGGTATGGTGTGCTGGACGCGCGTCATGTAATCATGCGCCAAGCGGTCAATTTCATTGGTGGTCAGGCCGGGCAAGATGTGCGGTGTCAGGAAGTCAAGCACTTCAGAGGCCAGTTTGCCTGCCACCCGCATGCCTTCAATGCCGGCTGCGTCTTTGTAGGTAATCGTCATGCGTGGATTATCCCACTCGCGAAGTGGCCTTGCTGGGCGGGGCAGCAAGCTAAAATTTGACTTGCCTTCCAATCCTTCACAGGCCATCCACAGTGACATTGCATCTGACCATTTTTGAGGGCGACAGCTCTACCACTCCGCACATTTCAGCCCTTAGCGACTTTAGAGCCCAGCAGCTTTTGCCCAGGCTGCAAGTCATTGACAGCAAAATTTCTGGTGTCAGCGCCAGGTTTGTGCATCTTGTGGCCACTGAATCTGCGCCTACAGGCAGCGAGAAAGCGCAACTTGCCGCGCTTTTGAGTTATGGCGAGCCTTGCAAACCTCAAGACAGTAAAAAGCTCGAAGAAGCGGTTTTTATCGTCTCCCCCCGCCTGGGCACGGTGTCGCCCTGGGCATCCAAGGCCACCGACATCGCGCGCAACTGCGGCCTGGCCGTCAAGCGCATTGAACGCATCACTGAATACCGCGTGACGCTGAAATCTGGCCTGTTTGGCAAAGCCGTGTTGTCGGATGAACAACGCGAACAGGTCGCCGCGCTGCTGCATGACCGCATGACGGAGAGCGTGATGGCCGACCGCACCCAGGCTGCGGCATTGTTTACTGAACTGCAGGCTGCGCCACTAGCCACCATCGACGTGCTGACGGGGGGCAAAGCAGCACTCGACAAAGCCAATGCCGAGTTCGGCCTGGCTCTGGCTGTTGATGAAATCGACTACCTCGTCAACGCCTTCACACAGCTCAAACGCAACCCGACCGACGTTGAGCTGATGATGTTTGCCCAGGCCAACAGCGAACACTGCCGCCACAAGATTTTCAACGCCGACTTCACGATTGATGGCGTAGCACAGGGCATCAGCCTGTTCGGCATGATCCGCAACACGGAGAAGGTCAGCCCCCAGCACACAGTGGTGGCCTATTCAGACAACGCATCGGTCATGGAAGGCTCAAAAAGGCAGATTTTTACCGCAAAAAGCGCTTTTTCAGGTGCAGAATCGGCCTCTAGCCCAATGAATCCGGGCGCAAGCAGCTCCCAAATGTATAGCGCTGCAGATGACTTGCTGACCCACGTTTTGATGAAGGTCGAAACCCACAACCACCCCACAGCGATTTCGCCTTTCCCCGGCGCATCCACCGGCGCGGGCGGTGAGATACGTGACGAAGGCGCGACCGGGCGAGGCTCCAAACCCAAGGCGGGTTTGACCGGGTTTACTGTTTCCAAATTGTTCGATGGCGACTATGGCAAGCCAGACCACATCGCCAGCCCGTTGCAAATCATGACGGAAGGCCCACTGGGCGGCGCGGCTTTTAACAACGAATTTGGCCGCCCCAACCTGAACGGCTACTTTCGTGAATACGAGCAAACCGTCCAAGGCCAGCGCTGGGGTTACCACAAGCCCATCATGATTGCAGGCGGCCTGGGCACGATTGATGCCGAACTGACGAAGAAAATCCTCTTTCCTGCGGGCACGCTGTTGATTCAACTCGGCGGCCCCGGCATGCGCATTGGCATGGGCGGCAGCGCGGCCAGCTCGATGGCCACCGGTACCAACGCGGCGCAACTGGATTTTGACTCAGTGCAGCGCGGCAACCCCGAGATTGAACGGCGCGCGCAAGAAGTGATAAACCAGTGTGCGCAGTTGGGTAGCAACAACCCGATTCTGGCGATTCACGACGTGGGCGCTGGCGGCTTGTCGAACGCCTTCCCTGAGCTGACGAACGACGCGGGGCGGGGCGCACGCTTTGACCTGCGTGCTGTACCGCTGGAAGAAAGCGGTTTGTCACCCAAAGAAATCTGGAGCAATGAAAGCCAGGAGCGCTACGCGATGGCGATTGCACCGGAATCATTGCCACTGTTCAAAGCGTTTTGTGAGCGTGAGCGCTGCCCGTTTGCCGTAATTGGTGTGGCGACTGAAGAACGCCAACTGGTGTTGACCGATGCTGATGCAGCAAGTCCAGTGGACATGCCCATGAACGTGTTGCTTGGCAAGCCGCCCAAAATGCACCGCGACGTTAAAACCGTCCAACACAGCATCAAACCCATCGACCTGACAGGCATTGACCTGCAAAAAAGCGCGATAGCCGTTTTAAGCCACCCGACAGTCGCCTCCAAACGCTTTTTAATCACCATTGGCGACCGCACCGTCGGCGGCCTCACGCACCGCGACCAGATGGTGGGCCCTTGGCAAGTGCCGGTGGCTGACTGCGCCGTGACGCTGGCTGACTACCAGGGCTTTGCGGGCGAGGCGATGGCCATGGGCGAGCGCACGCCACTGGCCGTTGTCAACGCTGCCGCATCAGGCCGCATGGCCGTGGCTGAAGCCATCACCAACCTGCTGGCCGCACCCATTGAGTTGCCGCGCGTCAAGCTGTCGGCCAACTGGATGGCCGCTTGCGGTGAACCGGGGCAGGACGCGGCGCTGTTTGAGACTGTGAAAGCCGTGGGCATGGAACTGTGCCCCGCGCTGGGCGTGTCGATTCCGGTCGGTAAAGATTCGTTGTCAATGCGCACGACGTGGAAGGCTGGCGACGAAAGCAAAAAAATTACCTCACCGGTATCGCTCATCGTCACTGCATTTGCGTCACTGGCTGACGTGCGCGGCACGCTCACGCCCCAGCTCAACCGCGACGAGGCCGACACCACACTGATTCTGATTGACCTGGGCAAAGGGCAAATGCGCATGGGCGGCAGCATTCTGGCGCAAAAGCTTGAACTGGAAGACGGCGACGTGCCCGACCTGGACGACGCGAAAGACCTCGTCAATCTGGTCAACGCCATCAACGCGCTGCGCGCCAAAAGTCAGTTGCTGGCCTACCACGACCGCAGCGACGGCGGCCTGTTTGCGTGCGTCTGCGAGATGGCGTTTGCTGGCAACGTGGGCGTGGCGCTGAACATCGACATGCTGCTGGTCGAGGGCGACGGCATCACCGACAGCCGCATGGAAGTGGGCGACAGCAAAAACTGGGCAGGCCAGATCGGCGCGCGGCGCGACGAGCTGACGCTCAAGGCACTGTTCAACGAAGAGCTGGGCGCAGTGATTCAGGTCAACACGGCCATCCGCAACGAGGTCATGCAAACCCTGCGCGAGCACGGTTTGAGCAAATTCAGCCACTTCATCGGCAAAACGCGACCTGAACATGCTGCGCTTGAGGTAGGCAAGGGCGAAGTACAGGTCTGGCGCGACACCAAAGCCGTGTTCAAAGCCAAACTGCAAGATTTGCATCAGGTGTGGGACTCGGTCAGCTGGCGCATTTGCCAGCAGCGCGACAACCCGGCGGGTGCAGATGCCGAACATGCGGCGGTAGGCGACTTGGCCAACCCTGGCCTGCATGTATTCCTCCCTCTCCCTCTGGTAGAGGGCAGGGGTGAGGGCTCCCCGTACCTAAACCTCACCAAACCCAAAGTAGCCATCCTGCGCGAGCAGGGCGTCAACTCCCACATCGAGATGGCCTACGCCTTTACTCAGGCAGGTTTTGAAGCCTACGACGTTCACATGACAGACCTGCAAACCGGCCGGGCCAAACTGGCCGACTTCAAAGGCGTGGTCGCCTGCGGCGGCTTCAGCTACGGCGACACTCTGGGCGCTGGCATCGGCTGGGCGAGGTCAATTACCTTCAACCCGGTGCTGGCTGACCAATTCTCAAAGTTTTTTGCTGAAAATGACACCTTCGGTTTAGGCGTTTGCAACGGCTGCCAGATGTTTGCCGAGCTGGCCAACATCATCCCCGGCGCCCAGGCCTGGCCACGCTTTACCACCAACCGCAGCGAGCGCTTTGAAGCCCGCTTGAGCCAGGTTGAAGTCCTGGATTCGCCCAGCCTGTTCTTTGCTGGCATGGCAGGCAGCCGCCTGCCGATAGCCGTAGCCCACGGCGAAGGCTTCGCCAACTTCGACCCCGCACTGGGCGGGCGCGGCAACGCAGCCAACGCCATCGCCGCCATGCGCTTTACCGACAGCAACGGCACGGCTACTGAGGCTTACCCAGCAAACCCCAACGGCAGCCCGGGTGGCCTGACAGCCGTCACCACAGCAGACGGCCGCTTCACAGCCATGATGCCGCACCCCGAACGCGTGTTTCGCAACATCCAGATGAGCTGGACACCGCTAGACGCCGCAGCCCGCAGCCCGTGGATGCAGTTGTGGCATAACGCGCGGCGTTGGGTAGGGTAGATCGTCGCCCCTTCATGATCACCATCTCCTCCCCCCACCACGCGCTTCACGCCCCACAAACCGAGTTCTTTCGGGGCGAGCGCGTGCCGTGCTTTGAATCGCCCTCACGACTCGATTTCGTTCTTACTGAGCTTGCCGCGCGTGGCCATGAGATGCGCACGCCTGACACTGACAGCTTGGCCGTGCTGCAAAAAGTTCACTCTCCCGCCTATCTGACTTTCTTGCAAACCGCATGGCAGCAATGGCTGGCACTTGGCCCAGGCAATGCCGACGTGCAACCTTTTCCATCCGTCTGGCCAGTCCGTTCACTTCGCCATGACGTTGAGCCTGATAACTTCATCGCCAAACTGGGGCTTTATTCGATGGACAACGGCACACCGTTGGTGGCGGGCACCTGGGCTGCGGCCAAATCCGGGGCGGATGCGGCGGCCAGCGCGGCGGCGCTGGTATCACGTGGTGAGCGAAGCGTGTTTTGCGCGACCCGCCCACCTGGCCACCATGCAGGGGCTGACTTTATGGGCGGGTATTGCTTTTTAAACAACGCTGCTGTGGCGGCTGAGGCGCTGCTGGCCAGCGGTTGCAAGCGCGTCGCCATTCTGGACGTGGACTACCACCACGGCAACGGCACGCAAAGCATTTTTTACGACCGCTCTGATGTGCTGTTTGTCAGCCTGCATGGCGACCCTAAAACCGAATACCCGTTTTATCTGGGCCATGCAGATGAGCTGGGGGCAGGTGACGGTTTGGGGTTTAACCTGAATTTGGCCTTGCCCGCAGGCGCGACAGCCGAGAGCTGGTTCTCGGCGTTTGACACGGCCTGCGAGCGCGTCAGGTCATACAAGGCTGATGCGCTGGTTGTCTCACTCGGGCTTGACACGTTTGCAGGCGACCCGATTTCAAGCTTCACACTGCAGTCGCCTGACTTTGACAGGCTGGGCAGCGCGCTGGGTAATTTGGGGTTGCCATCTGTGTTGATACTTGAAGGCGGATACGCAGCCAAAGCGCTGGGCGTGAATGCTGCCAATGTGCTGCGCGGGTTTGAAGCCTGTCAAGCCATGTGATTGCTCAGCGCTTGACCGAATGATCCAATATGCGCCTAGAAATTGACGATTTGTCCCGCCCACAAGTACACCGGCTGCTTGAGGAGCACCTTGCAAATATGTATGAGCTGTCGCCACCCGAGCAGGTGTTTGCGCTTGACCTTACGAAGCTGAGAGCGCCTGACATCACGTTTTGGACGGTATGGGAAGCAGACACCTTGCTGGGCTGCGGTGCGTTGAAAGAGCTGTCGCCGACGCATGGGGAAATCAAGTCCATGCGTACACCCGCATTGGCTCGCGGCAGAGGCGCTGGACGCGCGGTTTTGGAACACATCATTTCGGTTGCCCGGCAGCGTGGGTACACGCGGTTGAGTTTGGAGACGGGCACGCACCCGGCGTTTGAGCCTGCACACAATTTGTACCGCAGCAAAGGCTTTTTGCCGTCAGACCCGTTCGGTAGCTATGACGCCAATCCGCACAGTGTGTTTATGGCGCTTGAGCTGGTGGGTAATGCGGGCTAGACCTGCTGAGCTGAGGCGGCGATGATCGTACGTTCAATACGAATACTATTATTTAGATAGCTGTTTGCGCCCGTATTTATTGGTCTGAAGGCCGAAATTTTGGTTTTGTAGGTCGGGTTAGCGAAGCGTAACCCGACATCGGCCCAACATCATCGCGATCTGTCGGGTTACGCCTTGCGGCTAACCCGACCTACGGTTTCGATATGAAAAGTGGCTGTAATCCAATAAATACGGGCGCAAGCAGCTCCCGTATTTATAGCAAAATAAACCGTTCAACTCCCCCGCGTCACAGGCATCTCCACCTCACCTGGCAGCAGCAGGTGCCGCGCCAATTCCAGTTTGGCAATCGATGCACGATGCACCTCATCCGGGCCGTCGGCCAGGCGCAGGGTGCGCTGGTGGGCGTAGGCGTAGGCCAGCGGAAAGTCGTCAGACACGCCCCCACCGCCGTGAGCCTGAATGGCCCAGTCGATGATCTGGCAGGCCATATTGGGGGCGACGACCTTGATCATGGCAATTTCGGCCTTGGCAACTTTGTTGCCTACCGTGTCCATCATGTAGGCGGCTTTGAGGGTCAACAGGCGGGCTTGCTCGATCATGCAGCGTGACTCGGCAATGCGCTCATGCCAGACGGAGTGGCTGGAAATCGGCTTGCCAAACGCAACGCGGCTGGTCAGGCGCTTGCACATCAATTCCAGCGCGCGCTCGGCGCAACCGATGGTGCGCATGCAGTGGTGAATGCGTCCGGGGCCAAGGCGTCCTTGGGCAATTTCAAAACCGCGGCCTTCGCCGAGCAGCATGTTGTCAGCCGGCACGCGCACGTTTTTCAGGCGCACTTCCATGTGGCCGTGCGGCGCATCGTCGTAGCCGAACACAGTCAGCGGGCGAATCACGCTGATGCCGGGGGTGTTGGCGGGCACCAGAATCATCGACTGCTGCTCGTGGCGGCCTGCGTCAGGGTTGGTCTTGCCCATGACGATGTAAACGGCGCAGCGCGGGTCGCCCGCGCCGGACGACCACCATTTCAGGCCATTGAGCACGTACTCGTCGCCGTCACGCTCGATGCGGCAGGCGATGTTGGTCGCGTCAGATGAGGCGACTTCGGGTTCGGTCATCAAAAATGCTGAGCGAATCTCACCGCGCAGCAGCGGGTCCAGCCACTGGTCTTTGTTGGCTTCTGAACCGTAGCGGGCGATGGTTTCCATGTTGCCGGTGTCGGGGGCAGCGCAATTGAAGACTTCAGCCGCAAAAGGCACGCGCCCCATGATTTCGCACAGCGGTGCGTATTCAAGGTTGCTCAGGCCTTCAGGTGCGCGTGGGGAGTGCGGCAAAAACAAGTTCCACAGGCCAGCGGCTTTGGCCTTTGGTTTGAGTTCTTCAATGATGGCAGTCGGAATCCAGGCGTTGCCTTTGGCGCGGTTGTCGGCAATTTCTTTGAAAAAGCGCGCCTCGTTCGGGTAAATGTGCTCGTCCATGAAGGCCAGCAAGCGGGCCTGCATTTGCTGCACCTTAGGGGTGAAATTGAAGTCCATGCGTATCTCCTGTTGTTCCAAAAAAATCTAAAATTTAAGCACCACTCTTGACGGCAAAGCTCCACGCCATCTTGGCCAATACAGGCGCGCCGGCTGCTGAACTGACCGCTTGCGCACTGGATGCTGTACCTGCTTCAACCCGCTTGGCAATGCCCTGCAAAATGGCCGCCAGCCGGAACAGGTTGTAGGCGAGGTAAAAGTTCCAGTCAGCCTTGAGCTGTTCTGGGGTGGTGATACCCGTGCGTTCGCAGTATTTGGCGATGTAATCTGCTTCACTGGGAATGCCCAGCGCAGCAATGTCCAGCCCACCAATGCCGCGAAACGCCCCGGGCGGAATATGCCAGGCCATGCAGTGGTAGCTGAAGTCGGCCAGCGGGTGGCCAAGCGTTGACAGTTCCCAGTCAAGCACGGCCAGCACACGCGGCTCGGTGGGGTGAAACATCAGGTTGTCTAGCCTGAAGTCACCATGCACGATGGACGTCATCGACTCATCGCGAGCTGATAAAGGAATGTTGGCGGGCAACCAGGTCATCAGGCTGTCCATCTCGGGAATCGGTGTGGTGATGGAGGCCGAGTACTGCTTGCTCCAACGGCCAATTTGCCGCTCAAAGTAGTTGCCTGGTTTGCCGTAATCCGCCAGGCCGTGCTCGGCAAACTTGACTTGATGCAGGGCGCTGATGACGCGGTTCATTTCGTCGTAAATTTCGCCGCGTTGGGTATTGGTCATGCCCGGCAGGGCTTGGTCCCACAGCACGCGCCCTTCAACAAACTCCATCACGTAAAACATGCGGCCGATCACCGATTCGTCTTCGCACAGGCAGTGCATTTTGGCAACCGGTACATCGGTATCCTGCAAGCCACTCATGACTTTAAATTCACGCTCGACTGCATGCGCTGACGGCAGCAGCTTGGCCACCGGGCCGGGCTTGGCACGCATCACGTACGACTTGGCTGGCGTGATGAGCTTGTAGGTTGGGTTGGACTGGCCACCTTTGAAAATTTCAACCTGCAACGGGCCTGCAAAGCCGGGCAGGTGTTGGTCCAAATAAGCCGCTAATGCGCCCACATCAAAAGCGTGCTGCGCAGTGACTTCACGTGTGCCAACAAAATGGTCAAAGTTGCTCATGGAGGTTTTTCAGGGCTTCTCAAGATCGGTGTCTGAAATGCGCAGCAAGATGGCCCGGTTGCGGATCACAAGGCCCGCCGTTTCAATGCGGATGGCGTCTTCACGCTCCATCGCTTTGAGCTCCTGGTTCACGCGCTGGCGTGATGCGCCCAGCAGCTGTGCCAGCTCTTCTTGCGCCAGTTGCAGGCCAATGCGCACCTCGGTGTTGTTTGACAAACTGGGCACGCCGTAGCTGCGTGCCAGGTGCAGCAGCTGCTTGGCCAGGCGTGCGCGAAGGGGCAGGGTGTTGAGGTCTTCGACCAGGCCAAACAACTGGCGAATTCGGCGTGCGTGCAGCCGCAGCATGGCCTCGTACAGCTCGACATGGTCGGACAAAATCTTTTTGAAATCGGCTTTGGCTACACACAAAATGGTGGACTCGCCATGCGCATAAGCGTCGTGTGTGCGCCGGTCGCCGTCGAAGATCGCGACATCGCCAAACCAGATGCCGGGCTCCACATAGGTCAGCGTGATCTGCTTGCCTGAGATGGAGGTTGAGCTGACCCGCACCGCACCTTTGGCGCAGGCGATCCATTCTTCGGGTGGGTCGCCGCGCGCAGCGATCAGTTCGTTGTCTCGGAATCGTTTGACGTAAGCGCATCGCAGTATGTCGTGCCTAAGCGACGGGGACAGGCTTGAAAACCAGCGGCCACTGTTGATGGCTTCGCGTTCTTCAATGGTAAGGATAGGGTCGTCCATGGCTTGTCTTTTGAGTGACTTCAAGAACGATCATTGTCGCTTGAGGGACGAGGATGCAAGGCGCGCCGTGTCGCCAGCGTGTCCGCCGCAAACTTGGCTGCAAACGCTATCGGTATTGCGGTGTGCGTTTGCTCAAAAAGGCATCTATGCCTTCGCCACCATTGGCATGGTGCAGGTTGTACACAAAGTGGTCGCGCTCTGCTTGCAGTTGCTGGCTTAAGGAATTGGTGGCCGCGTCATTGAGCAGCTCTTTGATACTGGCCATGACGTTGGGGGCACGGGCATTGAGTCGCTCGGCCAGGGCCAGTGCCTCGCGCAGGGCGCTGCCGCTGCTGCACACCCGGTTGACCAGGCCAAGATCACGCAGGCGCTGCGCAGGGATGCGCTCGCCGCACATCAGCAGCTCACTGGCTAAATGGCGGGGCAGGGCTTTGGCCAGCGCCCAACTGCCGCCACCATCAGGCGACAAACCGACCGTGCTGTATGACATCACGAACACGGCGTTATCAGCCGCGACGCAAAAGTCACAGGCCAGCACCAGTGAAAAGCCAGCGCCAGCGGCAGCGCCCTCAACCGCCGCAATGATGGGTTTGGGGTAAGTGTGAATCGAGTCAATCCAGTTGTGCAGGCCGTCAATGCTTTGGGCTTGGACCTCTTTGGGCTGTTTGCGGTTGGCCAACAAGCGCTGCAAATTGCCGCCTGCGCAAAACGCCGCACCTTCACCCGTGATGATGACGCTGCGTATTTCAGGGTTGGTTTCTGCGGCGTTCAATGCCTCAATGCCTGCGGCGTATATCTCTGGGCTGAGGGCGTTTTTAAACTCGGGGTTGCTGATGGTGAGGATCAGCGTCTGGCCTTCGCTGGTGCTTTTTAATGAACTTGGCATGCTAGCTTTCCTCATGCATCAGGCTCAGGCCAATCGCGCCGCGCCTGCGCAGCCACGGCGAGGGGCGATAGCGCTGGTCGCCGTAGACGGTTTGCATGTTGAACAGCACTTCCAAGATATTGGTGGGGCCGTATCGGTCGCCCATGGCCAAAGGCCCGAGCGGGTAGCCCAAGCCCAGGGTGACGGCGGTCTCCAGATCTTTCGGGCTGCAGATGCCTTGCTGGCAAATGTCACTGGCAATGTTGACGATGGTAGCCACGACACGCTGGGTGACAAAGCCGCCGCTGTCGCGTATCACACTGACCGCCTTGCCATCGCGTGCAAACAGGGCATGGGCGGCATCGCGCATGTCGGTGCGGGTGGCGGGGTTGGTAGCAAGCACGCGGCGGCGGGTGGCCGCGTCGTCTATCAGCATGTCAATGCCGATGGTGCGTGCCGGGTCCAGCCGCTCGACCACCGCGACGGTGGTGATGTCAAACCCCAGCGGCGCAACCAGCATTAAGGCTTGCGGCGACGCGGATGCGCCTGTTTCAATTTTTGCCCCAAGCGTTTTAAGCAGTTGCAAAAGCTCTGATCGGCGTGAGGCGCGTGGTGACACCCAAATCGGTGGCATCTCCTGCACGTCAGGCGTCGGTGGCTCAGGCGCGACCTGCATCACACCTGAGTCGTATTTGTAAAAGCCTTCGCCCGTTTTGCGGCCCAGCATGCCGCCAGCAAGGCGCTGCGCGGTGATGACGCTGGGGCGGTAGCGGGCTTCCTCGTAATACTGGCGGTAAACCGATTCCATCACCGGGTGCGACACGTCAAGAGCCGTCAAATCCATCAGCTCAAAAGGGCCAAGTTTGAAGCCGACCTGGTCACGCAAGATGCGGTCAATGGTGGCAAAGTCGGCAATGCCTTCGCTGACGATACGCAGTGCCTCGGTGCCGTAGCCACGACCTGCATGGTTGACGATAAAGCCAGGTGTGTCTTGGGCCAGCACGGGGGTGTGACCCATTTGTTTGGCGTAGCTTGAGAGCTGTGCGCAAACGGCGCTGTCGGTCTTTAGCCCGGCAATCACCTCAACGACTTTCATCAGCGGCACGGGGTTAAAGAAGTGGTAGCCAGCAAAGCGCTGCGGGTTCTTAAGTTTGGCAGCAATCGCCGTGACAGACAGGGATGAGGTGTTGGTGACCAGCACCGCTGTGGGTGCCACCACACCTTCTAGCTCCGCAAACAGGGCTTGCTTGACATCAAGTCGCTCAACAACCGCTTCAACCACCAGATCGCAGTCGGCCAGTTCAGCCAGCGTACCCGCTGTCAGTACGCGGTTTTTCTGGGCATCGGCAGTGGCTGTGTCCAGCCTGTTTTTTGCGACCAGCTTGTCCCACTGACTGGCCAGCTCCGCCTTGGCCTTTTGGGCGGCATCTGACTGCAGATCGAATAACTTGACGGTACTGCCCGCCTGCGCCGCGATTTGCGCGATGCCGCGCCCCATGGCGCCCGTGCCAACAATACCAACGGTTTGATAAATAGGTTTCATGGCTAAAGGAATTTTGTGCAGACTGAAAATGGAATGAATCATCAATATGCTTTTGGGTGCATTAAGAAACCTGAGCTAACGGTGATTTAACTATGCGCAAAGGTCAACGGCGCACCTGTAGCGCGCCAGGATTGACAATATTAGTGGGTGTGCCCTTGATGAAATTGATCACATTGTCAAAAGCCGCGTTGAAATACATTTCATAGCTGTCCTGCTCAACATAACCAATGTGCGGTGTGCAAATACAGTTCTCAAGACGGAGCAGAGCGTGGCCTTGCAAGATGGGTTCTGACTCAAAAACATCGACGGCGGCCAGGCCAGGTCGGCCACGATTGAGAGCCGACAGCAAAGCCTCTGGCTCAATCAGTTCAGCGCGTGAGGTGTTGACCAGCAGGGCGGTGGGCTTCATGCTAGACAGATCATCCAGCGTCACAATACCGCGTGTTTCATCAGCAAGGCGCAAATGCAGGCTCAGCACATCGCTCTGCTCAAAAATTTCTGCCTTGCTGCTGGCCACTTCAAAGCCGTCTAGCGCTGCTTTTTGTCTGGTTTCTTCCCGCCCCCAGACCACCACCCGCATGCCAAAAGCCCTGCCGTAACCTGCCAGAATTTTGCCGATTTTGCCGTAACTCCAGATGCCCAGTGTTTTGCCATTGAGCACCGTTCCCAGTCCAAAATTGGCTGGCATGGAGGCTGATTTCAGGCCGGCCTGTTGCCAGGCACCGTGCTTGAGGTGAGCAACGTAATGCGGAATGCGCTTTGTGGCGGCCATGATCAGCGCCCAAGCCAATTCAGCGGGCGCAACTGGTGAGCCCACACCCTCGGCTACCACTACACCGCGTTCGGTACAAGCTCCGACATCTATATGCGCCCCAACGCGACCTGTTTGGGCAATCATTTTGAGTTTTGGCAGTTTTTCAATCAGCTGCCGATTCATGTGAGTGCGTTCACGGATCAGCACAATCACATCCGCATCTTTGAGCCTGACCGACAACTGGCCAATACCCTTGACCGTGTTGGTGTAAACCTTGGCAGGGTAGGCGTCGAGTTTGGCTGCGCATGCAAGCTTTCGCACTGCGTCTTGGTAGTCGTCGAGGATCACAATATTCATGACAATATTGTGCCTGCAAGTTTTTGGCTTTTACAAATGCTAGCCCACTGATTGAATTGCAGGCGGAAGCTTTAGCTGGACACGATGTGAACCTGGCGTTATCCAGCCATGCGGTCAAGCTCTGCGCATACGTCCGCCATGCGGCCTGAAATGACCAGTCGCCCGACACAGGATCGGTTGGCACCTGGCTCGAACTGGCGCACAATTTTCAGGCGTTGCACGGATGCGATGCGGTTGCTATTTTGGACTGGCCTTGCGGGGCCAAGTTTGAGCCTGTTGTGCGGTTGGGCTGATGCACGGTAAGCCGTGGTCGGGCTAAAGGCGGTGCGGGTATGCACTGGCGCTGGTTGTGCGGGTACAAAAAGCGCGGCAAGCGCGTGAATTGGTGCCAGCAGCATTGACAGCCCGGTAGCACGACCAAACTGTGGTGAAAAACTTGCGATTCCCATCATGAACTCCTGAGTTAATAGAGGCTTACGCCTCAATAAGTACAGGCAGGATTGCGATACGGCCAAACCCTGTAAAAGGGTCAAACCGCAAAAGCCGTTGCAACAGGGTGTTGGTCTGACATAACGCCAGACCAAACGCCCGCCACCTGTTGCGTGGCCAGGTTTTTACATCAGCACCGTGTTGCGGATCAGCCCCACCGCCAAGCCTTCGAGCTCAAATGGCTCGCCGGGCTCAACCACAATGGTTTTGAAGTCCGGGTTTTCGGGCAGCAGTTCAATCAGGTCTTTGGTACGCCTGTAGCGTTTGACTGTGACCTCGTCACCCAGACGTGCCACCACGATTTGCCCATTTTTGGCTTCTCTGGCCTGTTTGACGGCCAGCAAATCACCGTCCATGATGCCGACGTCACGCATGCTCATGCCGCGCACTTTGAGCAGGTAGTCGGGCTGCTTTTCAAACATGCCTGCACCAAAGGAATAAGTCTGCTCAATATGCTCTTGCGCCAGAATCGGGCTGCCAGCAGCAACCCGTCCCACCAGAGGCAGGACGAGTTGGACCAGGCTTTGCAACGGCAGGGTAAATTGGTTAAGGCGCGATTCATTCACGCTGCGCATGTCACCCGCACGCAAGCGGATGCCGCGCGATGTACCGCTGACGAGTTCGATCACGCCTTTGCGAGCCAGGGCTTGCAAATGCTCTTCAGCCGCGTTGGCCGATTTAAAGCCCAGTTCGTTGGCGATTTCAGCGCGGGTGGGGGGCGAACCGGTGCTGGCAATGGCGCGCTGGATCAGCTCGAAAATCTGTTGCTGGCGTGCCGTCAGTTTCGGGCCGTCTGGCGATACAGTGGATGATCTGCTGGACGACATGTTGGAAAAGTGATTTAGGGTGCTCATGGTTGCCATCCTTGACTTGAACTGTTGAGAAGCTGTTTTAATAACCAGTGACTGTATTTTTAGCCAGCTTTTGACGAAATGCAAGTGTTTTCTGAAAAAATTTTTATGCAAAACAAAAAAATCGTTATTTTGGGTACGGGCGGCACGATTGCCGGCCTGGCCAACAAAGCAACAGGCAACACCTCCAGCAACATCGACTACACCGCCGCTCAGGTGGGCGTTTCGGCGCTGGTAGGCGCTGTGGCTGGGCTCGGTCAAGTCGCAACTGAGCAGGTCGCCCAAATCGACAGCAAGAACATGTCTTTTGAGGTGTGGACGGCGCTGGCCAATCGGGTGCATCACCATTTGTCGCAAAGCGATGTACAGGGTGTGGTGATCACCCACGGCACCGACACGCTGGAAGAAACTGCCTACTTTTTGCAGGCCGTTTTAAACCCCAGCAAACCGGTGGTGCTGACCTGTGCCATGCGGCCTGCCAGCGCCCTGGCGCCAGATGGGCCCCAGAACATTCTGGATGCGGTGACGGTGGCCAGACATGACGGTGTACGCGGCGTGGTTGTGGTGTGTGCAGGGGACATACACAGCGCACTGGATGTGCAAAAGGTTCACACCTACCAGCTCAACGCCTTTGGCTCGGGGGATGCCGGTTTGATCGGTTTTATTGAGGAAAATAGCCTGAATCAGATACGAAATTGGCCTTTCAACCAACAAATACGGGCGCAAGCAGCTACTGAAAACATAGCAATTTTAAATCAAACCCTCACTTGGCCAAAGGTTGAAATCGTCATGAACTACGCGGGTGCAAGCGGCGCGGTGGTGGACGCGCTGGCGTCGGGTGGCGTGCAGGGCCTGGTGGTGGCGGGTACGGGAAATGGCACGCTGCACCAATCGCTTCAGGCGGCTTTGCTCAATGCGCAGTCGCACGGCATTCAGGTGGTGCGCGCGACACGCTGTACACAGGGCCGGGTCTTGCCGCGCGCGGATGACCTCTTTGCGTCATCGAATGGACTGAGTCCGGTCAAGGCACGCATCGACATGATGCTCAAGCTGATGAAAATCGCGTCATGAACTTTTTTGCTGCCCTCAAGTCCAGCGTATGGGCTTATCCGGCGCTGGAGGTGGTGCATATCTTCGGCATTGCTTTGCTGCTGGGTAATCTGGTATTGCTGGAGATGCGGGTGTTTGGACGGGGCGCTGTGCTGGACGTGAAAGCATTGGCGAGTTTGAGTTTAGGCATTGCCGGGGTTGGGCTTTCTCTTGCCGCATTGTCTGGTTTGCTGATGTTTGCCTCTCAAGCGGCTGAGCTTTTAACCAACCGGACTTTACCCTGAAGATGGTTTTGTTACTGCTGGCGGGCTGCAACGCCGCCTGGTTTCACGGACGGGCATCGCTGGACAAGCTGGATGGTGTGGCGCGCTGGCAGATGGTGGCATCTACTTTGATTTGGCTGGCAGTCGTCACTTGCGGCCGCTGGATTGCGTATGTTTGATTTTTCCCGTAACTAAGGAGTTGAAAATGAACCGACGTGATGTACTGAAAACCTCCGCAGCGTTGTCTGCTTTTGGCATTAGCGCACCAGCACTGGCGCACCATGGCTGGAGCAGTTTTGACCAGGACAGGCCGATTTACCTGGAGGGCAAGGTGGCCAAGTCAGTCTGGCAAAACCCGCATGTCGAGCTGCTGATCGACTTGCCCGCAGCATTGAAATTGCCTGCCGATCTGGCGCAGCGCACCGTGCCTGCCCAATCTGCCCCGGTCGATGGCAAGGCCTTGCTGGCAAAAGCGGTGCTGCCTACTCGGCAGGACAAGCGCTGGGAGATTGAACTCGCCCCGCTGAGCCGCGTGCAGGCCTGGAATGTGGCCGAGATCAAAACCGGCGACAACATTGGGGTGCTTGGATTTACCTTTAGCGGGGAAAAAGGCGCTGCAATACTGCGCACTGAATACCTGTTTGTAGCAGGCAAAATTTACGGGCTGCGCTCCAGCCCGGTTTAAAACTATCCAGCCAGCGCCTTCAGCGCGCGCTGGGTGATGTCCTCAACACTGCCCATACCGCTGATGGCGCGGTAGGCGGGCGCTGCTGCTGGCTCGGTTTTAGCCCAGTCAGAGTAGTAGGCCACCAGCGGGCGGGTTTGGGCGCTGTACACCTCCAACCGCTTGCGCACGGTTTCTTCCTTGTCGTCGTCACGCTGGATCAGCGCTTCACCGGTCACGTCGTCCTGGCCATCCACCTTGGGTGGGTTGTATTTGACGTGGTAGGTGCGACCCGATGCGGTGTGTGAGCGGCGGCCACTCATGCGCTCGATGATGGCGTCAAACGGCACGTCCATTTCAAGCACGTAGTCGATCTTCACGCCTGCGGCCTTCATGGCGTCGGCTTGTGGAATCGTGCGCGGAAATCCGTCGAACAAAAAGCCTTGCGCACAATCGGGCTGGGCAATCCGCTCCTTGACCAGGTTGATGATCAGATCGTCGCTGACCAGGCCACCCGAATCCATGACTTTTTTGGCTTCAATACCCAGCGGTGTGCCTGCTTTGACGGCAGCGCGCAGCATATCGCCGGTTGAAATTTGCGGGATGCTGTATTTTTGGCAGAGAAATGTGGCCTGGGTTCCTTTGCCTGCACCAGGCGCGCCCAACAAAATCAGTCTCATGGTTATCCTCGTTGTTTTCTCGTCGTTTTTTCAGTTCAATCCATACGGCATGCGCATTTGAACCTTGAATTGTCTTGATCAAAGGATAGCACGCAGGTCTTGACGCGCCCTTACTGGAATTCACTACGAAGGGTTGAAAATTTTTTGTACGGCCTTCAGGTCGTCTGGCGTGTCCACCCCCATGCCGGGTGACTGCTGCGTGATGTACACCGCAATCTTGTGACCGTGCCACAAAACCCTGAGTTGCTCCAGACACTCAAGCTGTTCCACGGGGGCTGGCGGCAAACTGGGAAAGGTCTTTAAAAACCCAGCCCGGTAGCCGTAGATGCCCACATGACGCAGCGGCTTTGGCAAATGCGGGAGTTCTGCAGGCGTGTCCCTTGCAGCGGGAATCGGCGCGCGGCTGAAATACAGCGCTGTTTGCCGCGCATCCAGCACCACTTTGACAATGTTCGGGTTCAGGTAGTCAGCGACGCTTTCAATAGCATGCGCCGCCGTACTCATGACGCAATCAGGCCTGCTTTGCAGTAATTGGGCGACTGCATCCATCAACGCCACGTCAATCAGTGGCTCATCGCCCTGCACATTGACCACCACCTCATCGTCAGCCAAACCCAGCAGACTGCATGCCTCAGCCAGGCGATCACTACCGCTGGCATGGGTGGCAGCGGTCATGACGGCTTGAACACCAAAACGCGCGCACTCGTCGATGACTTCCTGACTGTCAGTGGCCACCACCAACTGATCCGCCTGGCTGAGTTGGGCACGCTGGGCTACCCGCACCACCATGGGCACGCCGCCAAGATCCGCCAAGGGCTTGTTGGGCAGGCGGGTAGAAGCCAGACGGGCTGGAATAAGAACAGTAAAACGCATGGCGAGAAGTTACAACCCCAGCTCTTCGTCGGTCAGCACGCGCGCTTCGCTTTCCAGCATCACCGGCATGCCGTCCTTGATTGGGTAAGCCAGCCGGGCGCTGTGCGAGACCAGCTCTTGTCTGGCGCGGTCAAATTCAAGTGGGCCTTTGGTGACAGGGCAGACCAGCAGTTCAAGCAGTTTGGTGTCCATTTTGATGTCCATGTGGTGATGGTAAGTCAGACGGTTGGGTCAGAAGTGGTTTTAGAAGAGCATCCACTGCTTCATAAAAAGCCGGTTCTGGCGAAAATTCAAGCGGAACAGCCAGCAGCTTGCGCCCCTTGAATCGTGGCAATTCAAACAGTTTCACAGCATCTTTTTCAGTGCATAAAACCACTGCATCGTCTGACACAGGCCATGCGTACCCTGAAAAATCATAATGGTCGGGCAGGCTGATGGTTTGCTGCAACTGCAGGCCGCGCGCCCGGAGCATGTCAAAAAAAGCCGGCGGGTTGGCAATGCCAGCCAGTGCTGTCAGGGCTTGTCCTTTGAGGCTGGCAAGCGCGATTTGATGGCCACTCGCGTTAAGTGCATGGTCTGCCAATTGCCGCGTGGACACATAGCCCTTGAAAGCAGGCGACTGGCCTGTGTGCAGCACAAGTCCCTGATTTGGCTGACTGACGGTGTAAGGCTGACGCAGCGGCCCGGCAGGCAGCAGCCAGCCATTGCCAATGCCCCGGTCATCAAACACGGTGATGTCGATGTCCCGCGCCATGCTGTGATGCTGCAAACCGTCGTCGCTGATGATGACTTGCGTTGAGGGGTATTTTTCAAGCAAGCCGTTGACTGCCTTAATACGTCTATTTGCTATAAAAACAGGAGCTGCTTGCGCCCGTAATATAAGGGCTGGCTCATCACCAGACTCTGAAATAGGGGTGTTTTCAAGCACTTCAAGGCAATTTTTACCCTGCTTGCCCTTTCTTCCATAACCGCGCGAAACGATACCCACCTTGATGCCTTGCTGCTGCAAATGCCTGGCAAGTGCAATCACCAGCGGCGTCTTGCCAGCGCCGCCTGCCACCACATTGCCCACCACGATGATGGGTACACGGCAACGCTCAAGTTTTAAAACCCCGGCACGGTACAGGCTCCGATGAAGACCTGACAGACCCCAATACACCAGAGACAAAGGCCAAAGCAGGCAGGCTGCCAAACCGCGCTTGCGCCAGGCTCTGGCAAGCCAGGCGGTCATTGCTTAACGCGCCCCGGCTTGCGCAGCGCTTTGGGTGGCAAAAGTAATTTGTATAAAGCCGTTTCGCCGCGCCGCCTCCATCACCGTGATGACCGACTGGTGGCTGCTGCTGGCGTCGGCGCTGATGATGATCACGCTGTCTTTGCCAGCCTTGGCGGCCAGCACCAGTGCCGCGCCCAAACTCTCGATGCTGCGGCCTTCAACCAGGGTTTTGTTGATCATGTAGCGGCCATCGCTGCTGACCGCCACGATCACTTCTTTGGGGTAGTCACGCTGCTGCTCGGCATCCGCCAGGGGCAGCTTGATTTGCAGCTCGGTGAACTTGCTGTAAGTGGTGGACAGCATCAAGAAAATCAGCACCACCAGCAGCACGTCAATGAAGGGGATGAGGTTGATTTCAGGCTCATCCCTTGAGCTTTTGCGAAAGTTCATGGCTGCCCCAGACCCTGCTGAAAGCAGCAATACGGCCGCAGCGACGGGCAGCCCCTAGCAAGGCCAGCCCCCTCGGGGGGCAGAGAAGTACACGGAGTGACGAACGTGGGGGTCATTTTCTCAGATGATTAAGATGGCGCAAAAACCGCTCGGATGCCAACTCCATCGTCAGCAAATACCCGTCTACCCGTGCCCTGAAATAGCGCCAGAAAATCAGCGCCGGAATCGCCACAATCAATCCAAAAGCCGTGTTGTACAGCGCAATCGAGATGCCCTGCGCCAATTGCGCCGGGTTGCCCACACCGGCACCGCTGACAGCACCGCCACCGGACTGCGAGCCAAAAATCTCGATCATGCCGATGACCGTGCCCAGCAAGCCCAGCAGCGGTGCAGCCGAGGCGATGGTGGCCAGCGCAGCCAGATAGCGCTCCAGCTTGTGCGCCGCCTGTCGGCCAGCGCCTTCAATCGTGGCTCGCAAATCGTCTTCACTGATTTTGGGCTGGGCATTCAGCGCTCTGAAGCCGCTGGCCAGAACCTCACCCAGCAGGGAGTTTTGTTCGAGCTGCGTCACTACATCAGGCGCGGGGACAGCCGTTTTTGACACGGTAATGGCTTCATCAATCAGCTTTGGGGGCGCGACTTTTCGAGTTTTCAAGCTTATAAAGCGCTCAAGTACGAGCCCCAGAGCCAGAATTGAGCAGGCAATCAGTGGCCAGATGGGCCAGCCTGCGGCTTGTATGATGGAAAACAATGGACGTCCTCTGGCAAATAAATTGCCTGAATTATGGCTGAAGCTTCTGACGATTGATCGCTTTTAAAGTTGATCGTTAGCGCACAGAAGTTGTGGATAACTTTGTGGGCAAGTCTGCTTTGACAAGCCGCAAAACCGCGCCAAACCTGCAATGTGACAAAACGATGAAATTTTCAGCAAGAATAAATTATTTAAAATCAATGAGTTACAACGATTTTTCATCGTCTCCAGCCGTTTGCTGCGACCATGTTGCTGAGCTTGCGACGACTGTGGAAGATTGCCCTTCAAAATCAGAGGTGTTTTGCCGTGCTTGATGTTGCAGGACTGGACGGGCGTGAATCCAGCATCCGCATCTGGCCCGTCGGCTCGTTACTCAAAGCCATCGCTGACAGCCTGGAGGCGCGCTTTAACCCGGTGGCGGTGGGCGGCGAGATTTCAGGCTTTTCGCGCGCTGCCAGCGGCCACTGTTATTTTTCGCTCAAAGACGACGCTGGGCAAATCCGCTGCGCCATGTTCCGCCGCGCTTCAAGCCTGCTTGATTTCACCCCGCGTGACGGGCAGCGGGTTGAGCTGCGCGGCAGGCTGGGCGTGTACGAGGCGCGCGGCGAGCTGCAACTGGTCGTGGAATCCATGCGCCAGGCCGGGCAGGGCACGCTATTTGAAGAATTTTTAAAACTCAAGGCCCGGCTCGAAACCCAAGGCCTGTTTGACAGCAGCCGCAAGCGGGCGATACCCCTCACGCCCAAAGCGATTGGTATTGTCACGTCGCTCGGTGCGGCTGCGCTGCATGATGTGGTGACGGCCTTGCAACGCCGCGTACCGCACATCCCCGTCATCATTTACCCGGCCAGTGTTCAAGGCGCGCAGGCCGCTGGTGAGTTGCGTGATGCCTTGCTCAAAGCCTATCAGCGCCAGGAGGTTGACGTGTTGCTGCTGGTGCGTGGCGGCGGCGCGATGGAGGATTTGTGGGCCTTTAACGATGAAAGTCTGGCGCACACGCTGGTCGCGTCACCGATACCTGTGATCAGCGGTGTCGGGCACGAAACAGATTTCACCATTGCGGACTTTTGTGCCGACCTGCGCGCGCCAACACCAACAGCCGCCGCAGAGTTATGCGCCCAACCGTTAGCGGCTTGGCAAAACCTGCTGGACACCATTTACACACGCCTTCAAAACGCGGTCGACAGGCAAGTGCAAACCAGCAGCCAAAGACTGGACATTGCGGCCTCACGCTTTGGTCGCCCATCGCATTTCGTCACGCGCCAGCAGGCCCGCCTGGCGATGCACCGGCAAAACCTGTTGCATGCTCAGCGCACCGGGCTTTCGCTTGCACGCGGTCGTCTGGACTCGCTTAAAGCCCGTTTCAAGCAGTCTGTTCACAGCAGCACAAAGCAGCCCAGTGACCGTTTGAACCATGCCCGGTTGCGCCTTGAACTGCTGAACCCGGCTTTGGTGCTCAAGCGTGGCTATGCCTGGTTGGCCACCCTTGAAGGCCAGACGGTTGTCAGCACCCGGCAAACCCAAGCGGGTCAGGCATTGCGCGCAACCCTTATGGACGGAGAGGTCGATTTGACCGTTTCAAGCCCGCGTCTGATTTAGTTTTTACAATTTGTCTGTTACGCTTTTTATTTAACCTGCTCGTCTCATCACAAGGAAACCCCATGGAACACCAACTGCCCCCACTGCCTTACGCCATCGACGCGCTGGCACCCAACTACAGCCAGGAAGCGTTTGAATACCACCACGGCAAGCACCACAACGCCTACGTCGTCAACCTGAACAACCTGCAAAAAGGCACTGAGTTTGAAGCCATGACGCTGGAAGAAATCGTCAAGAAATCAAGCGGCGGCGTGTACAACAACGCAGCGCAAATCTGGAACCACACCTTCTTCTGGAACTGCATGAAGCCTGCTGGCGGCGGTGAGCCATCGGGCGCACTGGCTGCGGCCATCAATGCCAAGTTTGGCTCTTACGCGGCGTTCAAAGAAGCTTTTGTCAAGTCAGCTGTGGGCAACTTTGGCTCAGGCTGGACCTGGCTGGTCAAAAAAGCTGATGGCTCGGTTGACATCGTCAACACCGGCCCGGCGGGCACACCGCTGACCACTGCCGACAAGGCGCTGATGACGGTGGACGTGTGGGAGCACGCTTACTATATTGATTACCGCAATGCACGCCCCAAATTTGTGGAAACCTTTTTGGCGAGCTTGGTCAATTGGCAATTTGCGGAGGCCAACTTCGCCTGATCAGCTTTTTGAGAATCTGAAAAAGCCGACTTTCGAGTCGGCTTTTTTACTTCTGGGTCTGAAACAGCGACCCCTGTAGCTTGGCGCCAGCCTTGATGCCTTTTTTGGCAAACCAGCCCTTGTTCATTTCCAGCACGTAGCGCACGGGCTGCGTGGAGCAATGACCATCCAGCACCAGTGGTTTCATGTCTTCAATGTTGACAATGGTGCCGTCGTCCGCAATGAACGCTGCACTCAGTGGAATCAGCGTATTTTTCATCCAGAAGCATTGCTTGCTTGGCTGGTCAAAAACAAAAATCATGCCCTCATGCTGCGGCATGTCTTTGCGAAACATCAAGCCAGTCTGGCGCTGGTCTGGCGTGGCCGCCACCTGCGCGTCGATGCGGTGCATGCCTGATAACAGCTTGATGCGTTCCAGGTTCATTTGTGGCGCATCCTGTGCCAGAAGGCCGAACGAAGCCGCCAGCAATGCGCTGGTTAGAAAAAATCGAATGGTGCGAGTTAATTTGTGTTTCATGGCAATGACCGGGGTCTGTTGAGTCAATGTTGCAAAGCATAAACCACGCATTTTGGCAAGCCATAAAAAATGCCCGCACTGGGCGGGCATTTTTTGTGAGCAAGTGCTAATTACTTGGCAGCAGCAGCTTTAGCGGCTGGCTTGGCTTCAGCTTTCTTGGCGGCTTTGGCTTCTGCTTTGGCTTTCTTTTCAGCAGCCATTTTTTCTTTCTTGGCAGCGGCAGCAGCAGCTTTTTCTTCTTTGGTCATTTTGGCTGGCTTGGCATCAGCTTTCTTTTCTTCAGCTTTTGCAGCTGGAGCAGCAGCAGCCATGGCTGGCTTGGCGCCAGAAGCAGCGGCAGCAGGAGCGCCAGCGTGGGAAGCGGCGAATGCGCCAACAGCAAACAGGCTAGAGATCAAAGCAGCGAGGATTTTGTTCATTTGGATTTTCCTAAATAACGTTATTGGAGAAATTACCCCGATATTTTCGGAGGCCTACCCGTAACGAGGCCACTTTGCAATCGGTTGACACGCCGTTCAACTTTTCTTGCCAATCTGCATTTCGGCTAGAATTTAGGGGTTTTTACCTAAAACGTTTATTCAGGCGTTTTCATTCACATTTATCCCGATATCGGAGACTTTCAGAACATGTACAAACACATCCAGGTACCCGCACAGGGTCAAAAAATCACGGTCAATGCCGACAATTCTTTGAATGTGCCAGACGAGCCCGTCATTCCGTTCATTGAAGGCGATGGCACCGGCCAGGACATCACACCGGTGATGTTGAAAGTGGTGGACGCAGCCGTTGCCAAAGCCTATGGCGGCAAGAAAAAAATCCACTGGATGGAAGTTTATGCGGGTGAAAAATCTACCAAGGTGTATGGCCCTGATGTCTGGCTGCCTGAAGAAACCCTGCACGCGGTGCGCGACTATGTGGTGTCTATCAAAGGCCCACTGACCACCCCTGTCGGCGGCGGTATTCGCAGCCTGAACGTGGCGATGCGCCAGGAGCTCGACTTGTATGTTTGCTTGCGGCCCATCCAGTATTTCAAGGGTGTGCCATCACCCGTGAAAGAGCCAGAGAAAACCAACATGGTGATCTTCCGTGAAAACTCGGAAGACATTTACGCCGGTATCGAGTTTGAGTCTGGCAGCGACAAGGCCAAGAAAATCATCAAGTTCCTGCAGGACGAGATGGGCGTCAAAAAGATCCGTTTCCCCAACACCTCAGGCATCGGCATCAAGCCGGTGTCCAGTGAAGGCACCGAGCGCCTGATGCGCAAAGCCATTCAGTACACGATTGACAATGACAAGCCGAACGTGACGATTGTTCACAAGGGCAACATCATGAAGTACACCGAAGGTGGCTTCCGTGATTGGGCTTACGCGCTGGCACAAAAGGAATTCGGTGCTGAGCTGATCGACGGCGGCCCATGGTGCAAGTTCAAAAACCCGAAAACTGGCAAAGAAATCATTGTCAAAGACGTGATTGCCGATGCGTTTTTGCAGCAGATTTTGTTGCGCCCAGCTGAATATTCAGTGGTGGCCACGCTCAATTTGAATGGCGACTATATTTCTGACGCGCTTGCAGCGCAGGTCGGCGGCATTGGCATTGCACCAGGCGCCAATTTGTCTGACACCGTGGCCTGTTTTGAAGCGACGCACGGCACAGCGCCCAAATATGCGGGCAAGGATTACGTGAACCCGGGTTCAGAGATTTTGTCAGCCGAAATGATGCTGCGCCACATGGGCTGGTTTGAAGCGGCTGACCTGATCATCAGCTCGATGGAAAAATCAATCGCGTCCAAGAAAGTGACGTATGACTTTGCCCGCCTGATGGAAGGCGCAACGCAGGTCAGCTGCTCTGGTTTTGGCCAGGTCATGATTGAGAATATGTAAATCGTCCTTATCTGCAAATCATGAAGAAGCCGCCCGGGACTTGTTCCGAGGCGGTTTTTTGTTGGCTTATTCAAACGTCTTGCGCAAAAACCAATCCCAATGGCTAGAATGAATTTCATGGCGACAAAATCCCCCAGCAAAACTCCCAACCCAGGCGTTCCGGCCTACAAGCCAGAAAACGACGATGGCGGCACTGTTGTGCTGGAGCGCAGGCCGCAAAAAACCAAGCCCCCGCAGATGTACCAGGTGGTGGTGCTCAATGATGACTACACGCCCATGGAGTTTGTGGTGATGGTGATTCAGGAGTTTTTCAACAAAGACCGCGAAACCGCCACGCAGATCATGCTGAAAATCCATCTCGATGGCAAAGGCGTTTGCGGCGTGTTTTCAAAAGACGTTGCAGCCACCAAGGTTGACCAGGTGACAGAGGCGGCACGCAAGCACGGCCATCCGTTGCAGTGTCTCAGTGAGCCATTTGAGTGAGCCTGTTGAATCAGGCTATTGAATTGTTGAGAAAAGCCGCCAATATTCAAAGCAGAGAGTTGTCAGTTAAATTTGAAGCAAGCTAAAAGGATACCGAAATGATTGCCCAGGAACTAGAAGTCAGCTTGCACATGGCCTTTGTCGAAGCCCGTCAACAGCGCCACGAATTCATCACCGTCGAGCACCTGTTGCTGGCACTGCTTGACAACCCCAGCGCCGCCGAGGTGCTGCGCGCCTGCTCTGCCAACGTCGATGATTTGCGCAAGGCGCTGAGCAACTTCATCAAAGACAACACGCCGCAAGTGGCGGGCACGGACGATGTTGACACGCAGCCGACGCTGGGTTTTCAGCGTGTGATTCAGCGTGCCATCATGCATGTGCAGTCCACCGGCAATGGCAAAAAAGAAGTCACCGGCGCCAATGTGCTGGTCGCTATTTTTGGTGAAAAAGATTCTCACGCGGTGTACTATCTCCACCAGCAAGGTGTGACGCGCCTTGACGTGGTCAACTTCATTGCCCACGGCATCAAAAAGAGTGACCCGCCCGAGCCCGCCAAGGCCGGCGAAAGTGCCGCTGAAAACGAAGAGGCGGGCGCTGAAAAGAACGAAAAGCAGTCACCACTGGAGCAATACACACAAAACCTGAACCAGCTGGCCAAAGATGGCAAGATTGACCCGCTGATTGGCCGGCATTTTGAAGTTGAGCGGGTGATTCAAATCCTGTGCCGCCGCCGCAAAAATAACCCGCTGCTGGTGGGCGAGGCAGGCGTCGGCAAAACCGCGATTGCCGAGGGTTTGGCTTGGCGAATCACGCAAAAAGATGTGCCTGAAATTCTGGCCGAAGCGCAGGTGTACTCGCTCGACATGGGCGCTTTGCTGGCAGGTACCAAATACCGGGGTGATTTTGAGCAACGTTTGAAGGGTGTGCTCAAGTCGCTCAAAGACAAACCAAACGGCATCCTGTTCATCGACGAAATCCACACGCTGATTGGCGCCGGTGCTGCTTCTGGCGGCACGCTGGACGCGTCTAACTTGCTCAAGCCTGCGCTCAGCTCGGGTCAGCTCAAATGCATTGGTGCCACCACGTTTACTGAATACCGCGGCATCTTTGAAAAAGATGCCGCGCTGTCACGCCGCTTTCAAAAAGTCGATGTGGTCGAGCCGACTGTGCAGGAGACGGTGGACATTCTCAAGGGCCTGAAGTCCCGCTTTGAAGAGCACCACAGCGTTAAATATGCCGTAGCTGCATTGCAGGCCGCCGCCGAATTGAGCGCCAAGTACATCAACGATCGCCACTTGCCTGACAAGGCGATTGACGTGATTGACGAGGCGGGCGCTGCCCAGCGCATCTTGCCAGCGTCCAAGCGCAAGAAAATCATCACCAAAACCGAGGTTGAGGAGATCGTCGCCAAAATCGCGCGCATTCCTCCCGCTAACGTGTCCAACGACGATCGCGGCAAGCTCAAGACACTGGAACGTGATTTGAAGAGCGTCGTGTTCGGCCAGGACAAGGCGCTCGACGTGCTGGCCAGCGCCGTGAAAATGGCGCGTTCTGGTTTGGGCAAAGACGACAAGCCTATTGGCTCTTTCCTGTTCAGTGGCCCTACCGGCGTGGGCAAGACCGAAGCTGCGAAACAGCTGGCTTACATCATGGGCATTGAGCTGATCCGCTTTGACATGAGCGAGTACATGGAGCGCCACGCCGTCAGTCGCCTGATTGGTGCGCCGCCGGGCTATGTGGGTTTTGACCAGGGCGGTTTGCTGACCGAAGCCGTGACCAAAAAACCGCATTGTGTATTGCTGCTCGACGAGATTGAAAAAGCCCACCCGGATATCTTCAATGTGCTGTTGCAGGTGATGGATCACGGCACGCTGACGGACAACAACGGGCGCAAGGCCGACTTTAGAAACGTCATCATCGTCATGACGACCAATGCCGGTGCCGAGACGATGAACAAGGCCACCATTGGCTTTACCAACCCACGCGAAGCAGGTGACGAGATGGCCGACATCAAGCGCCTGTTCACACCAGAGTTCCGCAACCGTTTGGACGCAACCGTCAGCTTCAAAGCATTGGACGAAACAGTGATCTTGCGGGTGGTGGACAAGTTCTTGCTGCAGCTTGAAACGCAGCTGGCTGAGAAAAAAGTCGAAGTCACCTTCACCGACACGCTGCGCAAATACCTGGGTAAAAAAGGCTTTGACCCGCTGATGGGCGCACGGCCAATGCAGCGTTTGATTCAGGACACGATTCGTCGCGCCCTGGCCGATGAACTGCTGTTTGGCCGTTTGATGGATGGTGGCCGCCTGACAGTTGACATGAAGGTCACCACCAACGACAAGGGTGTGGAAGACGGCGAAGTGTTGCTCGACATTCAGCCATTGCCGAAGAAAGAAAGCAAAGTCAAACCTGAGGCGGAATCGGCTGAGGCAAGTTAATGTGTCATTGCGGACTTGATCCGCAATCCATGAACCCGAATTTCTGCTCAAAAAGCCGTTAGCATAGCGCTGGCGGCTTTTTTTATGACGCTATAATTTTAGGAGCTGCTTGCGCCCGTATTAATTGGTTAGAGCCCTATTTGATGCCTAAAACAAGTTAAAAAACACCCAAAATATGGCTGCACACACCTTTTTATGGCACGACTACGAGACTTTCGGCTTGAACCCCAGGCGCGAGCGGCCTGCTCAGTTTGCAGGTATCCGTACCGATGCCGAGCTCAATGAAATCGGTGATCCGGTCATGCTGTATTGCCAGCCAGCCAACGACTATCTGCCTGACCCTGAGTCTTGCCTGCTGACGGGTATCACCCCGCAAGTCTGCCTGGAGCACGGCGTGCCGGAGCATGAATTTGCAAAGCGCATTGAAGCGCTGCTGGCCGAACCCGGCACGATTGGCGTGGGTTACAACACGATCCGTTTTGACGACGAAGTGACCCGCCATTTGTTTTGGCGCAACCTCATCGACCCCTACGCACGCGAGTGGCAAAACGACTGTGGTCGCTGGGACATTCAGGACGTGGTGCGCATGGCCTATGCACTTCGGCCAGACGGCATTCAATGGCCGACCAAGCCTGATGACCGCAAACCCAACGACCCAGCAGCCATTCGCCCCAGCTTCAAGCTGGAAGACCTGGCCAAAGCCAATGGACTGCTGCACGAAGCCGCGCATGACGCGCTGTCTGACGTGCGGGCCACGATTGCACTGGCGCGGCTGATTCGCACGGCACAGCCCAAGCTGTTTGAGTTTTGCCTGAGCCTGCACAAAAAAGACCGGGTGGCCGCTGAGCTGGGCTTCCCGACCAGTCCACAGTCGGCGCAGCCGTTTTTGCACGTGTCGGGCATGTTTGCGCCTGAGCGTGGCTGCCTGGCCGTCATGTGGCCGCTGGCCACACACCCCAGCAACAAAAACGAGTTGCTGGCTTGGGACTTGTCGTACGACCCGAGCGAGCTGCCACTGCTGGATGTTGCTACTTTGCGCGAACGGCTTTTCACCAAACAGTCTGATTTGCCTGAAGGCGTGCAGCGCCTGCCGATCAAATCGGTGCATTTGAACAAATCGCCGATGGTGGTCAAAAAACTCAAAACCCTGACCGACGACATGGCCGCCAAGTGGGGCATCGACATCCCTGCCGCGCTGGCCAATGCCGAAAAAGCCAGAGCCTTGCCCGACATGAGCGCCATTTGGCCTGATCTCTTCAATCGCCCCAAAATGCCCGCGCAAGATGTGGATGAAGACCTGTACGGCGGCTTTGTCGGCAATGCCGATCGCCGCCGCCTGAACCAGTTGCGAGAACTGTCACCCGCCGAGCTGGCTGTCAGCCGCGTGGGTTTTGACGATGACCGCTTGGCTGAGCTGGTGTTTCGTTACCGGGCGCGCAATTTTGTCGAATCACTCCAACCCGATGAACTGGAGCGCTGGGAAGCGCATCGCGCGTCAAGGCTGCTGGAGGGCGAAAGCGGTGCGCGCAATCTCGATGCATTGTTTGCCCGGATTGATGTGCTGGCTGAAACCGCAGACGAACGCGGCGAAGCGATTTTGGGTGCGCTGTACGACTACGCGGAAATGATTGCGCCAGAGCCGACCTGATCGCGACTGGCTTTCTACCGCAGCATACCCAGCGCAAACGGCAAACTCAGCACCCCCAGCATCGTTGACAGCGTTACCAGCCCCGCCACATAACCGCCGTTGTAGCCCATACGTGCGGCCAGCACGTAGGCGCTCGATGCTGTGGGCAGGGCTGAAAAAGCCAGCAAGATGGTGGCCTGCGGTACTGACAGATTAAAAAGCCGCGCCAGCCCCAGCGCAACGATGGGCAAGATCAAATGCCGTATCGACAGCACCGCAATCGCCAGTGTTTTGCCTTGCGACAAGTGCCCCAACTGCATGCCAGCGCCAGCGGCCATCAACCCCAATGCCAATGAGGCCGCGCCAATGCGGGTGACAGTGGGCTCCAACCATACGGGCATGGTAAAACCCAATAAATTCGCCGTCAGGCCAGTGGCGGTGGCAATGAGGCTAAATGTGTCCATCCCCCGAAATTCGGACACTTTGTAAAGACGTCGCAATGGGAAGTGCTGCGGACGACAGGATTCGCTCTAGCCATCAACCGTTTGGCGTGCCAAAGGCATCTCTCATTTGCCGTGCCCGCTTGACCTGGTCTGTGTGAAGGTACACCGAGGTGGTGGACACCGAAGCATGCCGCAAGTTGTCTCTCACGGTGGTCAGTTCAGCCCCTCTTGCCAAAGCATGCGTGGCGTGGGTGTGCCTCATCCAGTGTGGGCTTGCCCGGCGTAACTTCTCAGCCGTTTTCGGAGACTCCGCCTCGATCGCATCGGCCGTTGTTGTGAAGAAACGGTTGGTGACGTCCCATAGCCGGCTGGAAGTAATGCGGTTGTTCCCGCCACCGTTCTTCAAGTCTGCAATGAGCGGAGTGGACGGCTTCCACATGGCTGGCGTGGTTGGTACACCTCGCTGCATCAAGTAGTGATCCAGAGCGACCTTTGCCAGCGGGGGTAATGCTACTTTTCCCGCCTTGCTGCCCTTGCCAACCAACTTGAGCCAATGGTCTCCATGGGCATCCATTTCGATCTGTCCCAGGGTCGCTCCCACAAACTCGCTTGTGCGTAGACCAGTGGCATATGCGAAGTCCAAAACAAAGCGCAGACGTTGGGCTGCAGGTAGCTTCCATCCGTATGACCACTCCAGCCCATTGGCAACGGCTCGAATGATGGCCCACTCTCCTTCGGAGAACACGCGTCCTTCGTCTACTGGAGAACTGCGGGCCCCCCCGCGCACCTTGATTCCGGCAAACGGGTTGGCCACTACATAGCGTTGTTCAATCAGCCAACGAAACATGGCCCCAATGACGGTCAAGGCATATGCCATGGAACGGGGTGACAAACCCGCGGCGAATGGTCGCCACTGTGCAGAAAAACGCGTCTGGGGTGGCCCAACCCATCGGCTGCGTGGCGTGGGGTTGCGCAAGAACCCCCTGTAGGCCGTTGCATCCTCAGTGGTTAGCGACGACAGTGCACGGCCACGCTCCACAACGGCCCACAGAATCAGGCGTTCGGCTTCCTTGCGATAGGCCCGGTTTGTCGCGCTGGACTCGTGCAGTGCCAACCAGGCCTGTATCGCCTCATAGTCATTGTCGGCGCTAAGCGTGCAACTTGATGGCGGCCCACGGAATGTGCCTTGCGTGCCGTTGAGTTTTTCCGGCACTTTCAAGCGCTCCCAGGGAACAACGGTCTGTACCGTTTCGCTGACCATCAATTCCCGCGCGCGTTCGGTCAATTGCGGGTGGGCAGCAAAGAAGGCTTCGATCTGGCGCGCCCCTTTGGCACCCAGACCAGGAACCACCGTCCACCATCGCCGCCGGCGAGGTACGCGCACCGTCAGTTGTGCAAGTGTCTTGATGTCTTGGGCGTATAGAGAATTGGTCGCACGCGTAGAAAGCCACAGACTCACGTCGTCGGTGATCTTGGGAGTCGGCTCTGGAGCAAGGCGCAATGCGTCAATAGCATGGGCAACGGTCCTCGCATGTTTAGCGCGCTCACTCTCCGTGTGGTCCAGCAGTATCACTAGATCAGCCCGGTGGCGCCGCCGCGCAATGCTGATTAGTTGACGGCGGATGCTTCCGATCATTCCCCGTGATGACTGCCCCGAGGTCTTCTGTGTTCCCAGGTAACGGGCTACGGATTCGTGCGATGAAAGGCCAGCGTACCAGCCACGCAAGGCCGCCAACTCGGATTCACCGGGGAAGGAATCCGGGCTTTCATCGTTTTCCAATTCTGGCGAGAGAGACATTGGCAGATTTTTCATGAATGCCAGTTAGGAGAATTGAGAGTACGACTGTGATAATAAGGCTTATCGTGTGAGTTATTAGAATCTGCCACTTATTGGCGCTCAAAGCAAGCGCAATTTTCATCAATTTGAGTGTTGCTGATCCACGCGCAAGGTCACTGGGCCGCTCGCACACTTGCGCACTCGCTTATCTAACGTCCACGCATGTCAGCACCCGATTCGCACCGTCTGAGCATCCTCTCCAAATCCGAAATCCAAGAGCTTTATGGAATGCCGGTATTCAACGAGGCCGACCGGTGGCGCTACTTTGACATGAGCCCGGTAGAAATGGCATCCGCTCAGGCCAGAACACATGCATTAGGAATGTTCCAAACCCTCGAGCTGGGGTACTTCAAAGCAAAGCGGCAATTCTTCACCTTCCAAGTCATGGACGTGCAGGCCGATTTGCGCCATATCGCTGATCGGCACTTCTGGGGCATTGACACAAAAGAGTTGCAGCTACCCGTCGCAAAAACGCGCGCCAGAATTCAGCAAAACATTCTTGCACTGTGTGCCTATCAAGCCTTTGACGGTGCAGCCGCCACAGAATTGACCAGCAAACTGCTGCGTACGGCAGCCATATCGACCAAGCCCATCTACCTTCTGCGAGAAGCACTTCACCATCTTGAAACCCTGCGCATTGTCGCTCCCAGCTACAGCACGTTGCAAGACCTTATTGGTGCGGTGTTGGAGCGCGAGAACGCGCGGGTCACGAAGATTATGGATGAGCACATGCCGGCGGATGTCAGAAAGACTTTGGACGATTTGCTTCAGGGGGATGATGACAACCTGCTCACCCTGAGCGCCATCAAGCGTGAACCCAAGAGCTTTGGCAACAAGGAGCTGCGGCAGGAGGTGGAGCGACGCCAATTCTTTTCTGCGACTCACCAATTTGCGCTCACCTTTGTGCCGCTCGCAGGCATGTCGAATGAAAGCGTCAAGTACTACGCATCATTGGTCCAGTTCTATACCCGCTACAAACTCAGGCGTATGGCGTCGGCCAGCGCAAGACTTTTCTTGCTGTGCTTTTGCTTCCACCGGTTCCGCCAGATCAATGACAATTTGCTAGAGGCATTCATCTATCTGGTTGGCCAATTCGACAAGCACGCCAAGATTGCTGCGAATGACGCAATGCATCTTGCAACCTCCGAGGCGACAACAAATTTACTCGCAGCCGGTGAAGTGCTGGGCCTCTTTGTGGATGAGTCCATCGCCGGCGATTGTCCGTTTTCCACCGTCAAGGCGCGGGCTTTTGAATTGCTGGACCCCACGGCTTTCCCGTTTGTCGCCGACTACCTGCGAAACGTTAACTTTGACAGGGTTGCCTTCGAGTGGTCTTACTTTGCCAAGCTCTCCAGGGCCATCAAGCGCAACTTGCGTCATCTGTTTAAGGAACTCGATTTTTCAGGGCGCGTGGACGCGGCACCATTGATTAGCGCCATCACTGTCATGCAGGACATGTTTCGTCAGGACAAGTCACTGCGCCAGGCAGACGTCTCAAATTTCCCTGAGGCCATCATTGTGTCGGCGCTAAAAAGACACCTGTATATCGAGACCATCGAGGACGGAGAAAAGCGCAAGACACTCGACATGGATCGGTACGAATTTCTGGTCTACAGGCTTCTGCGCAATGCGCTGGAATCCGGCGACTTGTATGTCAATCACAGCAACGAGTTCCGCCAGTTTGAAGATGACCTAATCAGTAATGCCCGATGGGAGCACAAAGACGCTGTGCTGGCTGAGATCGGGCAGCCAGTTTTAACCACGCCCATCGAAGAGACGCTGGCGACTTTGCGCACCAAACTTGAAGACCGATTGGAAACCGTCAATCAGCGTGTGGCCGCCTGCCTCAACTCCAACATCAAAGTCATGGGCCAAGGCGACAAGAAGCGTTGGTCCCTGATTTACCCCACTGCACCAGAGACCAGCAATGCCCCGTTTTACAGCCAGTTGCCCGGAATCGCTGTTGCTGACCTGCTGCGCTTCGTGAACAAAGAGTCAAATTTTTTGGATGCCTTAGAGCATGTTGTGAATCGCGCCGTCAAGCATGCGCCGGATTTGCGCCAAATCTTGGCTTGCGTGGTGGCCTACGGCACCAACATGGGCTTGGGCAAAATGGCCGAGGTCTCGGGCTTGAGCCACGCATCTCTGATCACCACCGCACGCAGTTATCTGAGCCCGCACACCGTGCACGATGCCAATGACGCCATAAGTAATGCCACGGCCGAGCTGCCGGCCTTCAAGCTCTTCAACATCCGCAATGAGCTGCATTCCAGCAGCGACGGCCAGCGCTTCGAGACCCAGATCAACACTTTCAATTCCCGTTATTCGCCCAAGTACTTCGGCTTGGACAAGGGGGTGAGCGCCTGCACCCTGGTTGCCAACCACGTGCCTATCAACGCCAAGATCATCGGCACCCACGAACATGAGAGCCATTTCGTATTCGATCTGCTCTACAACAACACGTCGGACATCAAGCCCACACGCCACTCGACGGATACGCATGTGGCCAACCAGGTCAATTTTCTGTGCTTATATGCCAGCGGGTACAGCTTTGCCCCGCGCTATAAGACCGTGCAGAAGAAAACCGCCTCCCTCGTCGGATTCAACCTGCCAAGTCAGTATCCGCCAGACATGCTGATTCGACCAAGCAATAAGGTCGACGAAGATTTGATCATCAGCGAATGGCCCAATGTCCAGCGCATCTTGGCGTCGCTCGCGCAAAAGGACACAACTCAGGCAACCGTCGTACGCAAACTAAGCAGCTACGCCAGGCAAAACAACACCAAAAAGGCCTTGTGGGAGTTGGACAACATCCTTCGCACCATCTACATACTGGATTTCATTGACGATGTTGAGTTGCGTCAGAGCGTACAAAAGGCGCTCAACCGGGGCGAGGCCTATCACCGGTTCCGCCGGGCGGTGTCTTTCATTAATGGCGGCAAGTTCAAGGTTCAGACGGAAACCGAGCAGCAAGTCTGGAACGATTGCGCCAGGCTGATTGCCAATGCGGTCATCTACTACAACACGGCCTTGCTGTCCAAAGTGTACGAACAGAAGGTGGCGGCGGGAGACCTGGACGCCATCGCTTTCATTCAGGGCATGTCGCCGGTGGCGTGGCAGCACGTGAACATGTTTGGGTCGTTCGAATTCAGCGATGAAGATCCCGACATTGACATGGATGCTTTGGCAGTCCAGTATGCGGACTCTGTGTTTTGGAGCAATGCCACGCATCCCGGCCAGGGGGACCTTTTCGACTGAGCCTTTTTGCGACCATCAAAATGGTGGCCATACTCCGATAATTTAGCGTGCCTGCAGGGTGTGAATATTGCATTCGGTATCACCTGGTGCTACACTATGCCATGTCATCCAATGCGTCAAACCGCGCCTTCAAGACCGCCAGATTCTCCAAGGATTCAAAAAAGGCCAAGATTAAAGACGTTGAGCTTTGTTTGGCCATACAGCAGGTTCTGTTGGGGCAGGTAGATGACTTGGGTGGCGGTGTTTTCAAGAAGAGGCTCAACAGCAACCTGCACCGGTCAATCATTTTGGCTAAAGGTGGCAAGTATTGGGTCTACGAGTACCTGTTCGCCAAGAAGGACCGCGCAAACATTGAGAACGATGAATTACTTGCCTTTCGCCTGCTGGCCAACAGCTATGCGGGGTTGACAGAACAGCAGGTTAGTCAGTTACTTGTTAACGGAGACTTTGTGGAGATTTGCCATGACGACAAAACAGAAATTCAAAAGTGATGCCTTTGCTGCAATCCATGCCTCTGCTGCTGCGTTGCAAAAGGTCGGTGCCATTGACCAAACCACGATGCGCCAGTTTGATGAGACCTGCCTGGCTGTGCCTACAACTCTGGCCCCAACCCAGATCAAAAATATTCGTGAACAGGCACATGTCAGCCAACCCGTTTTTGCACGCTACCTCAATACCAGCGAATCCACTGTGCAAAAGTGGGAGTCCGGCAGCAAGCAACCCAGTGGCATGGCGCTCAAGTTATTGGCGGTAGTTCAGAAACACGGACTGGGTGTACTTGCCTGAATTTTGTATGGCAGCAGTGCCGCGTTAGGAGTCCTTCGGAAAGTCAACACCGCAATGGTTGCCGCTCCTTTTCAGTCATTCCCTATTGCAACGGAACTTCTCCGTAGCGGCCATACGTATTGGCGATTGCGAACCTCGCAATTTCAGCTTCACAACAAATAGCCAGACCGCTATGAGGCTGAGCCGTGCCACACGCGGTCAGCGACAATCGGCAGCGATAGAGCATGCCCACTTCATACCCACACTATTGACTATGACCTCGAATCCTTCGTGCCCATAACTTTTTCCCGACGCGGCGTTCAGCGGTTGGCCACGACAAGTGCGGACTCTGGGGTCCACGTCAGAGGCAGGTTAGTTAAACAGCACAATTAACTCGGCTGGCTTTAAAAGTTTCTGATTTATGCCTGTCTAGTTAGCTTAACGGCCCAAAGTTGTATGGTTTGGCTTGGGTTTGTGAGATGGGCAATTGGGTTGATCAATAGTCGTCTGTTGCCAGTGGACTTCAAGGTCAACGCGTCTACGCCCCAAAGTCGTCTTTGCGACATACCTTGTCCAAAGTGACCGCTCAGCCGTCATTCCTTTTGGATATTCAATTTGCTGGATCAGTTACAAACCCAATCTTCTTCAAGCCCGCCTGCCGTGCCGCCGTCATCAGGAGAGCCACATGTTCATAGCGCACCGCCTTATCACCCCGAATATGCAACTCGGGCTGCGGCTGTTTGATGGACTCTGCACCTAGCAGTGGCGCCAAGTCAGCCTCAGCCACGGGCGACTCATTCCAGAAGTACTGCCCGTTGGCGGCCACGCTCAGCCGGATCGTCTCTGGCTTGGCATCTTGCGGCTGGCTGGTGGTGCGCGGTAGGTCGATCTTGACCGCGTGTTTCATCACCGGCACGGTAATGATGAAGATGATGAGTAACACCAGCATCACATCCACCAGTGGGGTCATGTTGATCTCGTTCATCACATCGTCGTTGTCGTCTTGTGTTCCGAAAGACATGATGGTTATGCCTTTTTGATGGGTAGCACTTTGCTACTGTTGAAGGCACCGTTGGAGCCGACGCGCGAACCCGTGACAAACAGCGCGTGCAGGTCATAGGCAAAGCGGTTGAGTTTGGCAATCACGCCCTTGTTGCCGCGCACCAGAGCGTTGTAGCCCAGCACAGCGGGTATCGCCACCGCCAGGCCCAGCGCGGTCATGATCAGCGCCTCGCCAATGGGCCCGGCCACTTTGTCGATGGTCGATTGGCCCGACATGCCAATGGCCAGCAGCGCGTGGTAGATGCCCCAGACCGTGCCAAACAAGCCAACAAATGGCGCGGTGGAGCCCACCGAGGCCAGAATCGCCAGGCCGGACTGCAATTGGGCGGTGGATTCATCAATGGCACTGCGCAGGCAACGTGTGACCCAGTCGTTCAAATCCAGCGAGTCTTTCAGGTGCGGCTTGTGATCTTGCGGTTGCAGGTGCGCATCAGCCTCAAAGCCCGCCACGGCAAGTTTGCGGAACGGGTTGTTGGCATCACCGCCGAGTTTGTTCAGACCGTCCTCGAAGTCACGGGCCAACCAAAAGACTTCGGTCGTTTTCGCATCTTTGGCCGCCTGGCGCAAGCCCAGCAACTTAATCACGATCACCATCCAGCTTGCCAATGACATGATCAACAGCAATACCGCCACAAACCGGGTGACCATGTCACCTTGAGTCCAAAGAGAAATCAAACCAGATTCTGAATTCATAAAAATTTACTCCAAAACATAACTAATGGGCACGTTGAACCACATGGCTTCGGCGATGCCGCCGCGCTTGCCGGGCACGTATCGCCAACTTTGCACAGTGGTAAGTGCCGCCTGATCCAGCCGGTCATAGCCGCTGGAAGTGCGGATTTCAGCTTTTTGTGCCAGGCCATCAACCCCAATCAAGACCCGCACAATGACCTTGCCCTGCTCACCCAGTCGCTTGCTGTTGACCGGATAAATCGGCTTGCTGTTTTGTAGGTA
>JBASFP010000043.1:0-10859 GCA_049653085.1 Polaromonas sp. | reverse complement strand
GACCTGCTTGGAACTGGATTCGGTTCATTGCCATGGTGATACCTCTGTTAATAACTGTGTATATATACAGTATTAAGCATCTCTCAAGCAATGTCAAGTTTGTCTGAGGCAGGTATCTAATCAGGCGATTTGATAGGTATTTGAGGTCGTTTTCAGGTATTTATAGTGGATTTAACTGTCAAGCACAATGTTGCGGTCTTTGGCCAGCTTGGTCCACCGCGCGATGTCAGACTTGATGAAAGTCGCAAACTCGTCGGGCGTCATCACCAGCGGTTCAATCGCTTCGCTAGAGAGCTTTTCACGCAGGTCTGGCGCGCGCAGAACCGTTGCCAGAGACTCATTGAGCTGCCTGACAATTGGCGCGGGCATGCCCGCCGGGCCGACCACGCCGTACCACTGCTGCGCATCAAAGCCTTTAAAGCCGGACTCATCCAGCGTCGGTAAGTCTTTAAATTGCGGGTGCCGCTTCAAACCTGTGACTGCCAGCGGCCTGACTCGGCCAGAGCGGATGTGCGGCACAGCAGCGGCCAGCCCAGGGAACATGGCCTGCGTTTGGCCACCCATCAAATCTGTAAAAGCCGGCGCAATACCGCGGTACGGGATATGCACCATGAAGGAGTTGACCTGCTGCTTGAACAACTCCATCGTCAGATGCGTGAGTGAGCCCTGACCCGCCGAGCCATAGCTCAGCTTGCCGGGGTTCTTCTTCAGGTAGTCGATAAATTCTTTGACATTGGTCACTGGCAGCGCACTGTTGACCACCAGCACATTCGGCGTGACGCCAATCATGCCGATGGCGGTAAAGTCTTTGACAGCGTCATACGGCAGCTTGCGTGTGGCCGGGCTGGTGCCGTGCGTGGCCACGTAGCCTTGCAGCAGGGTGTAGCCGTCGGGCGCGGCTCGAGCCACGGCCTGGCTGGCAATCACGCCGCCGCCACCGCCCTGGTTGTCGACAACAAAACTCTGCTTGAGCAGATTGCCCCAGCGCTCGGTCACGGTGCGGCCCACCATGTCGCTGCCGCCCCCGGCAGATACCGGCACGATATAGCGAATTGGTTTGGCGGGGTAGGTGGCTTGAGCTTGAGCTTGAGCTTGCGTGTTGATCAGGCCAGGCGCGCAGACAAGGGCTGGCGCGGCTTGCAGCAGGGTGCGTCGTTTCATGGGTTTGTCTCCGGCTTAATGTTTTGCCATGCCTTGATTGTTAGCATGGTAACTAAGCATAACCCATCAAAAAAAGGGTCGGGTTGCCCCCAAACCCAGATCAGGGCAGGCGTTTGTCAGTCAGCGGGTCTTTGACTTCACGCACTTCAACATCGACCACATCGCTCTGCGGCACCGGTTTTTCAGCAAACGGCCAGCCGCCGCGCGCGCCTTGCCGGAATTGCCTCAACTGGCTGTAAACCACAAAGGGCGCTGGCTTTTGCCAGGTGATGAGCGACTTCAGCAAACTGAAAACCACCGCGACCAGTGCCGCCAGCAGCAAACTCAAAGCGAACAGCAACCCAAAAGCGGCCAGGATGAGCTTGATGATGAAACGAATCACGCCGCTGATGAAGTTTTGCATGGTAGTTATTTGACGCCTAAAGTGTCGTTTTCAACCGTGAGCAACTCACCACTTGATGCCCAGCTTGCCAAACAGTTTTGACAGCACAAACAGAGGCCCGACCCACAGGTACTGAATGTCTTCAAAAAACGATGGTTTTTTACCTTCGATTTTGTGACCAATGAACTGCAAAATCCACGCACCGACAAAAATCGCCACGCTGATGGGCAGCACATTGATGCCCATCGCTAGCACCACCGCAAGCGTCAATGCAGACCACGTCAGCATCGCAGCAAAGAACACCACAGACAGCCGCGCGTAGTACACCATGCTGGCCGCAACAAAAACATAGGCAACATAAGGATGCACGGCAAACAGCATGCCCATCAGGCTCAGCATGATGAGCGGAATGGCAATGAAATGAATCAGCTCATTGCTCAGGTTTTGGTGGCTTTGCCCGTAGTGGGCGATGAGCTGGTCAACGCGCCGGGGCTGGGTATTCTCGGAATCAACTGCAATAGTCATAAGCATCCTGATTGGCGATGTATTTGCACTTTAATGCAAAGGCTCTTGATGGCAAGCCACAAGAGCGAATTTGGGAATTAGGGAGGTTTGAATCGCCCTGAACTTTGAGGTGGCTCCAAGCTTTGAAAGATGAAGCCACTTCCGCCTTTTACTCGCCAGTAATGCTCAAGTCATTGATTCTGCTAATCGAATCTCGCCGCCAGCCTCCTTGATTGAATCTACCATCAACTTTCTAATGGACAAAACAAACTGCGAGGCAGATTGGGTCATTACCGTATCTGGCAAAGGTGCTGCGACTTCGTAAATATGCCGCAATGCGTTTGATCTATTAACGGCAGACCCTCTGCCTTTGAATTCAAATGCTTTACGCCATTCTCCGAGCTGTAGGCGAACCATACGATCTAACGCAATCTCGTGTATTTGACTAGAGATATTTCTTCGCACGCGAGATATTGCGGCTTCTGCCTGCGACTCGTCAATCGGAGTCGTTGTCCATGCAGTTGGTTTATCGAGAAACAAAGAGATCGATTCGGATAGCCTAGCGACTAAGTCAGAAACTGGACGCAAAGAGTCGTACTCCTCGCCCATTTCGCCAGCGATCTTTCGATTCAGAGCCTTGATTCGGCTGAAGTGCTCACGATGTGATCCGCTGTAGCTTACTAAGCCAAGTTTGGCCATCCATGGCCCTAAGAACTTAGTAACAGCGTCGCGAACTGCAAAACCGATACCTGTTGGGTCGTAAATGGGTGCTGCATCTGGTGGTATGACTGGCTCGATAGACTTTTCAAATAGGCTTATTAGTCTCGTCAGTTGTGACCTGACATATTCGGCCGATTTTGGAGGGAGTTTGTCATTTCGTCTTTCAATTCCACCCAACATGAAGCAACGGTTCAAAAGCGTTTGCTCGACTGCTTTCGCAACTGGCGCGCCAATGATGTCGCGAAGACTGGAGATTGCTTGAACAACAGAGCCCATAACATGCGCGCGTTTATCGTCTAGGCTTCGCAGGTTGTCAGCTTTGATTTGATCGAAGTGAGTGAAGGCGATTGCCAGCTTGTGATGATGTCCACTAGAAGCAACTATGCGTAACACTGATTGCGGAGCTGCAAGCATAGGTTGCTGTGCGTTATCCACCAACAAAATCACATCTGCTAAACCGAATTTCCTGGTAATTTCCGCAGGGACGCTAGTCGAAGAGTCGGGTGTGTGACCTAACCCCTGCCCGTCAATAAGCACAAGTTTAGGTTGCAATTCAGCAAACGACGGAAACAATGGACCTTTCACTCGAATACCTTGAACAATAGGCGTCAGTAATCGACCGAATTCTGGCCAGTAGTTGCTTGAGAACCAACGCACCTCGCGGATGAATTCGTCCCGGTTGTCACAGCTGAATTGCCAGTTTTCGGGCCAACCCGAATTGGCTCGATGAAGATTGCCTTTGGCGATAGCATTAAATCGAAGTTGGATTTCAGACATCAGATCAATAGTCGTGTCGTAAAAAAGCTCAGCACAGTGAGTTGATTGATCAAAGATAGCCTCCTCAAACCAGGACTCGATTGCGTCCCTATCTGTCAATAAAAAATTATCAAAATCAGTGCCTAGTTCGCTGCGAAGGTGTTTTTCTGCATTGGCTGCAATCACTTTGATACATTCAACAAATTGCATGAGGCGCACTGCACCTTGTTCGTTATCTATGATTGTTAATACAGTTTGATTTTGATCTTCATCAAAAGAGAATTCGTCCTCGTCTACAGAGCTTTCTGGCCATGCGCCCAGTACATAGCTCAATCGGAATTTTTGATCGCTATGGCTAAGTAGTCGTTCCGCAATTTTTGCGTCAGCCAGGCCGTCAAACGCAGCCAAGCTCGCCGCCATTAGGCATTCTTCTACATAAGTTTGAATCTGAAATTCTGAGAAAAAAGTGATCACTGCAGAAAATGAGCCGGTCGCCTGTATTGCTTCCAAATCAGCAATTGTGGTTTTGGCAGGTGCGGTTGACGGGAAGCGATCAATATCTGGATCAGAGCCAATTAGCTGCCGAACTAGTGATGTCTTGCCGGCACCCGTAGTTCCTACGAACAATATGCGTGCATAGCCCTCTTCGGCGCCTGGCATCGGAATGACTTTTTCGCGAACCGCCTCTGGCGAAAAACGCCCAGCTTGCAAATCGTCGAAAAAGGCGTTGACTACTATCTTGTCAAAGTTACGTTCGGCTTCCGCACGTTTCCCAGCGTTCCACCAAGATTCGTTTCCTAGAAGCGCATTCATCTGCCCAACTAGTTTGTCTGCTTGTGCTGCGTCCTCCGTGCCTAGGCCGCGATGCCTCTTTTTGCCTGGCTTTCCTTTCCCGTCCTTTAGTAAAGGGTGACGAAAGCTAATTGCCCAACCGGGTCGATTTTGGCTTTGTGATTTGGATGCTGAGTATTGATTTTTCATGGGTAACTCCTTTGATAATCGCGTTGTTCCGCGTTGTTCCATGATTTTAATGAGGTGCTTTGAACTTGTCAATTATTTTTTGGTACAGCGTGGAACAATTTTCATTGTTTGTTGTGATAACTCCCAAAACGACGCAAATATCTACGATTTAGCTCATTGAAGTGGCAAAAAAAGTAGTTTAAAAGCTACAATTAACAATGATTGAACTACGCCGTTATCAGCTTGCAGATCAAAGCACACCAGTGACTGAGTGGTTGCAAGCTTTGCGCGATGTGCGGGCACGAGCTCAGATTGAAGTCCGCTTGCGGCGGGTATCGACGGGTAATTTTGGTGATTGCAAGTCGGTGGGTGAGGGCGTCTTGGAGCTGCGGGTCGATTTGGGGGCTGGTTATCGTTTGTACCACGCAAAGCACGGGCAAACGCTGGTCATTTTGTTATGTGGCGGTGACAAGGCATCTCAACAAAACGACATCATCCGCGCCAAGGTTTATTGGGCAGACTGGAAAAGGAGAAATTCATGAAAAAAGCAATGACTGCATCGGTGTCTCACACTGACGAAACGATCAAGGAACTGCGTGCTGACAGGCAGTTTGCGGTTGAGTATTTGAAGGCTGCGCTGGAAGAGCTGGATGACCCGAACAACCGCGCGGCAGGTTTGTTGGCTTTGCGTGATGTGGCAGAGGCTTATGGTGGCCTGGGCGCTGTTGCAGCGCAAGCTGGCATCAGCCGTGAGGCCTTGTATCGTTCTTTGTCACCCAAAGGCAACCCAACTTTGAAGACACTATTGGCCGTATTGAAGACAGTCGGCATGCGGCTGTCGGTAGAGCCTGAAAATCATGCTCTTGCGTGAATTAGAGTCAGTTGTTTAATTCAGCAGCGCCTGCGCGAATTCCCTGGCGTTGAAGGTTTCCAGGTCATTGAGATGCTCACCCACACCAATAAAGTACACCGGCACCGGGCGCAGGTCGGGCGCAACGGCTTGGCGCTCTTTGGCCCACAGCGCAATCGCGGCCAGCACGCCGCCTTTGGCTGTGCCGTCGAGTTTGGTCACGACCAGGCCAGTGAGTTGCAATGCTTCATCAAAGGCCTTGACTTGAGCCAAAGCGTTTTGGCCGGTGTTGCCGTCAATGACCAATAACACTTCATGCGGGGCTGTGGCTTCAGCCTTTTGCACCACACGCTTGATTTTTTTCAGCTCTTCCATCAAATGCAGTTGCGTGGGCAAACGGCCTGCCGTGTCCACCAGCACCACATCTTTGGCGCGCGCCTTGCCTGCGGTCACGGCGTCAAAAGCCACAGCCGCCGGGTCGCCGCCTTCCTTGCTGATGATCTCCACCGTGTTCCGGTCAGCCCAAACCGCCAATTGCTCGCGTGCAGCCGCTCTGAAGGTGTCGGCTGCGGCTAACAAGACGGATGCGCCCTCGGTTGCCAGATGTTTGGTCAGTTTGCCAATTGATGTGGTTTTGCCTGCACCATTGACACCCGCCACCATGATGACGGTGGGGCTGTGCTGGCCAATCACCAAGGCTTGTTCCAGCGGTTTTAACAACTGGCTCAACGACTCCGTCAAAATATTTTTAACCGCCACCGGGTTGGTTACGCCACTGGCGGCTACGCGGCGCTTGACGTCGGCCAGCAAATATTCGGTGGCTTTCACACCCGTGTCGGCCATCAGCAAAGCGGATTCAAGGTTCTCATACAGCGCATCGTCAATCTGCGTGCCGGTGAAAACACTTGAGATGCTGGAGCCGGTTTTGCGCAAGCCGGATGACAGCTTGTCGAGCCAGCGCTGGCGCTCAGGGGCTGCTGCCACAATGGCTGCAATGTCCAGTGGCGTGACCAGCGCTGTGCCGATCAGGCTCGCGCTGGGCTTGGGGACATCCGTCACTGCGGCAGTGGGTTGCGGAGATTTTTTCTTGAAGAAACTGAACATTGAGCCTGCTTTTTGAGTCACACCATTCTATGAAACACAGACATCCCATTTTTTTCGCCGTATTGCTGACCCTGTCATTCAATCCGGTCACAGCACAAACCACCCCCAAAGTCGAGCAGTTCACCCTTGCCAATGGCATGACGGTGATCGTCAAACCCGACCGCCGCGCCCCCACGGCGGCGCACATGCTGTGGGTGCGGGTTGGCTCGATTGACGAAGTAGACGGCACATCGGGTGTGGCCCATGTGCTGGAGCACATGCTGTTCAAGGGCACGGCCACCACCAAGCCAGGTGAGTTTTCACGCCGCGTTGCCGCCCTGGGTGGGCGCGACAACGCCTTTACCAGCCGCGACGCCACCGGCTACCACCAGCAAATCCCCAGCAGCAAATTAGAAGACGTGATGCGCCTGGAGGCCGACCGCTTTGCCAACAACCAGTGGGTTGACGATGAGTTCAAGCGCGAAATTGAGGTAGTCAAAGAAGAGCGCCGCTCCCGCACGGAAGAGTCACCCCGCGCTCTGATGTTTGAGGCTGCTACTGCCCTGACATTTACCGCGTCACCCTACCGCCGCCCTATCGTTGGCTGGATGAGCGATTTAGATGCCATGACCCCGCAAGACGCGCGCGACTTTTACCAGCGCTGGTATGTGCCGGGCAACGCGGCTGTGGTGGTAACGGGCGATGTGGATGCGCAGGAGGTCAAGCGCCTGGCTGAAAAATACTACGGCCCGATTGCCGCGCGCCCCGTGCCTGCGCGCAAGCCACGCGCCGAGCCCGTGCAAACTGGCGCAAAGCGCATGGACTTCAAAGGCGTGGCATCGCAGGCCTACGTCAGCCTGTCGTTCAAGGTGCCCAAATTGCAAGCGGCCGACTTTGCAGACGACAAAGCCGGGCGCGATGCGCTGGCGCTGACCGTCCTGGCCGCCGTGCTTGACGGTTACAGCGGCGCGCGGCTGAACCGCGCCTTGGAGCAAGACAACGGGACGGGTCGCGTTGCCGACAGCTCAGATGCCTACAACGGCCTGCTGGGTCGCGGGCCGCAATTGTTTGTGCTGGCGGGTGTGCCAGCGCCGGGCAAAACGGCAGATCAATTGGCTGCAGCCTTGCGTCAGCAGATCGCGCTGATTGCGCAATCGGGCGTGAGCGATGCAGAACTGAACCGTGTCAAAGTGCAGTGGGTGGCCAGCGAGACCTACAAGCTCGACAGTGTTTTTAACCAGGCGCGCGAGCTGGGCTCCAACTGGGTCAACGGCCTGCCGCTGGATGCCGATGCACGGCTGATTGCCAAGCTGCGCAGCATCACCAGTGCAGAAGTCCAGGCCGTGGCGGCCAAATACTTTGGCGACGACCAGATGACAGTGGCCACGCTGGTGCCGCAGCCGCTAGACCCCAATGCTGTACGCAAGCCGCGCGTCCTACCCACCACGCCAGCCAGGCATTGAGATTATGAAAAATACTATTAAATCAATAGCTTCTTGCGCCCGTATTTATTGGGCTACAACCATTTTATGCACTGTATCTGGCCTGTCTTTGGCCGGTATTCCCATTCAGAAGTGGACACTGCCCAACGGTGCAACCGTGTTTCTGGTCGAAAGCCCGGCCATTGCCATGCTGGATGTGCAAGTTGATTTTGACGGCGGCAGCAGGCGTGACCCACCCAGCAAAGTCGGCTTGGCCAACATGACGGCTGCACAGCTTGAAAATGGCGTGGTTGCCAAAGACGGTCGGCCAGCGTTAGATGAAAACGCACTTGGCGAAGCCTGGGCAGACTTGGGGGCGCAGTTTGGTGCGAGTGCGGGCTCGGACCGCTTCAGTTTTACCCTGCGCACATTGACCGAGCGTGACTTGCTGGCCAAGGCTGTTGACCTGGCGGCCCGGCAAATGGGCGAACCCGCATTTGCTGAAGCGGTCTGGCAACGCGACAGGCAAAAAACGATTGCGGGCATCAAGGAATCAGACACCCGACCCGGCACTCTGGCTCAGCGTGCCTATGCGCAAGCGGTGTACGGCAACCACCCCTACGGTCATCAATTCACCGAGGCTGGTGTTGCCAACATATCTATCGCTGACATGCGTGCTTTTTACGCAGCCAGTGTGGTGGCCTGCCGGGCCCGCATCAGCATGGTGGGGGCAGTCAGCCGCGCCCAGGCCGAGCAAATTGCCACGGCCATGCTGGCGCGCTTGCCTCAACCGGCTTGTGCAAGTTTGCCTGCCCTGCCGCCCGTGGCTGAGGTTGCGCCACTCGCGCAAGCGGTACAAAAAAGTATCCCGTTCGATGCCGCCCAGGCACAGGTGCTGATGGGCCAGCCCGGCTACAAGCGCAATGACCCGGCGTTCTTCCCGCTGCTGGTAGGCAACTACATTTTGGGCGGTGGCGGCTTTGTGTCGCGGCTGCAAAACGAGGTGCGTGAAAAGCGCGGCCTGACCTACGGCGCCTACAGCAATTTCTCGCCTGGCCTGCATGCGGGTGCATTCACTGTCAGCCTGCAAACCCGGCCAGACCAAGCCGCCCAGGCGCTCGACGTGGCACGCACGGTGGTCAAAAATTTTGTCGCCAACGGCCCGACCGAGGTGGAACTCAAAGCTGCCAAAGACAACCTGATCGGCGGCTTTGCTCTGCTGATCGACAGCAACCGCAAGCTCCTGGGCAACGTCAGCAACATCGCGTGGAATGATCTGCCGCTTAACTACCTGGACACCTGGACGCAGCAGGTCGAGAAGGTCACGACACAGGACATCAAAACCGCGTTTGCGGCAAAGCTGCAACCTGACAAAATGGTGACTGTCGTTTTAGGCGCAACGCCATAAAAGCATGAAATACACCCCACAAGTCAGCACAGAAAAGCTAGAAAAAGACTCCGCCAAAAAACTTGCCAAATCAGGCAAAGTCGTTGGTCGCAAATCCGTCCCGCCGGGTGAAGTCCGCATCATTGGCGGGCTTTACAAGCGCAGCAAAATACCAGTGGCCAGCACGCCGGGCCTGCGCCCAACGCCTGACCGCGTGCGCGAAACCTTGTTCAACTGGCTCGGCCAAGACTTGAGCGGCTGGCGCTGTGCTGATGTGTTTGCGGGCACAGGCGTGCTGGGCTTTGAGGCCGCATCGCGCGGTGCGGCTGATGTGTTTGTGTGCGAGCAAGACCCAGTGCTGGTCGACAAGCTCAAGGCGCTGCAAGTCAAGCTCAAGGCCAACATGGTCAAGGTCGAGCGGGGTGACGGCGTGAGCCTTTTGCGCCGCGCCAGCCCGGCCAGTTTGCAACTGATTTTTTTAGACCCACCGTATGAGTCCACGGCGTTTGAAGCAGCCCTGAAAGCCGCTGCACAAGCTGTTGCCACGCCGGGCTTTGTGTACCTGGAAGCGCCCAAACCGTGGACGGATGTGGAACTGGCAGCTTACGGCTTGCAAGTCCACAAGTTTGGCAAGGCCGGGGCGGTGCATTTTCATTTATTGAACAAAGTGCCCGCAAGCGCATAATTTAGTGATGACATCCTCAAAGCGAATCGCCGTTTATTCAGGCACATTTGACCCCATCACCCTGGGCCACCTCGACGTGGTGCAGCGCGCTGCAGGCTTGTTTGACCAGCTCATCATTGCGGTGGCCGCCGCACACCATAAAAAAACACTGTTCAGCCTGGAACATCGCGTAAAAATGGCGCAATCAGCTACCAAAAATATAGCGAATGTGATAATTCAACCGTTCAGCGGTTTGATCATGGACTTTTGCAAAACGCACAACGCCAACGCCGTGGTGCGTGGGATCCGCAACACCGCCGACTTCGACTACGAAGCCCAAATGGCCGCCATGAACCGCAAGCTCGCACCGCAAGTGGAAACCATGTTTTTACTGCCCGACGCCAACCTGGCCTGCATCAGCAGCACGCTCGTGCGCGAGATCAGCAAGCTCAAAGGCGACGTCAGCCAGATGGTCACTCCCGCCGTGATGGCGGCACTGAGCACCGCCCACGCATCTGGCGCTTGAGGCACATATGGCCCTGCTGATCACCGACGAATGCATCAACTGCGACGTGTGCGAGCCTGAATGTCCTAACCAGGCCATTTACATGGGCAAAGACATCTACGAGATAGACCCCAACAAATGCACAGAATGCGTCGGCCACTTTGACGAGCCGCAATGCGTACAGGTCTGCCCCGTGGCCTGCATCCCGGTTAACCCGCAATTTGTAGAAAGCAAACCGACGCTATGGGAGAAATACCATCGGCTGACGGGGACAGTGGCTTTGGTGGTTGAAAAAGCCGTTTGAAACGCTTGTTTTTGATGGTTTTTAAGTGTCATTTGGCCTGATTAGATACCTGCCTCAGACAGGCGTAGGATGCTCAGAGGAAGAGGTTTTGTAGTCACAGCAGCGCGAAGCAGTCGAGGCACCATGGCTGCCAAGTCAAATCGCCTGTTAAACCGATACGCA
>JBASFP010000042.1:0-39918 GCA_049653085.1 Polaromonas sp. | reverse complement strand
TCGATGCTTGGCAGCAAGCACGAAACACCGACCACAGAACCATCGAGTGGAAGTTCACGCGGCAAGATGCAGACCGAAAAATGAGCCGCCATTATGTTTCTAAACTTGCATGTTGACGCACTAGGCCACATAAAAGTTAACCGGCAGCCCCGGCACATCCACCCGCATTGAGAACACGCAGCCTGATTGCGGGTAAGCCTGCAACTCCGCCGCGCTGCGGTTGTAGCGTGCCGTGGTGACGTACAGCGTTTTCAGATCGTCGCCGCCAAAGCACGGCATGGTCGGGCATTGCGCGGGTACGGGGATGCTGGCCAGCTCGACCCCTGCGGGCGACAGTTTGCAAATGCGCGCACCTTCAAACATGGCGACGTAATAGTTGCCCTCCACATCCACCGCCGCACCGTCTGGTCGTCCACCGTAGCCTGACATGCCGAACTGCCAACCGTCAGGCTTGCCTGGCCATTGCTTGAAGACGCGCTCACGGCTCATGGCGTTGGTCTGCGCATCCCAGTCCCAGGCGCGTACTGTGTGGGTGGGCGTGTCAGCCCAGTAAAGGGTTTTGGCGTCGGGTGACCAGGCCAGGCCGTTGGCAATGGTGGCGTGGCTGACCTTGACTTCAAGCGCTCCGTTGTTAAGGCTAAAGAGTTGCGCACTGGCCGATGTGCGCGGCTCAAACATCGTGCCCGCCCAAAAGCGGCCTCTTGGGTCAGCTTTGCCATCGTTAAAGCGCGTGGTCGCGGTGTCATGGGTTGCATCCACCAGTTTTTCAAGCGCGCCGCCCCAGTTGCGCGCCCGGTAAATGCCGTCACGTAGCGCAATCACCAGCCCACCCGACTGCGCTGGCGCGATGCTGCCCGGCTCAGACGGCATGGCCCAGTTTTCAATGCTGCCCATGTAGATGTTGCAGCGGTGAATCTGCTTGCCCGGTATGTCCACCCAATACAGCATTTGTTCAACAGGATGCCAGAACGGGGACTCGCCAAGCTCGTAAGTTTGTAGGGTGAGGGGGGTCATCAAGTCTTTCAAAACAGTTGCGCCAGTGTCAACGACTTTAGCCATTAAAAAAGCCCGCTGGCTTTGCAACCAGCGGGCTTTGTATTTAACTGAACCAGATCAGCGGTTGTACGCTGTCTCGCCGTGTGACGTGATGTCCAGGCCTTCGCGCTCGTCTTCTTCCGTCACGCGCAGGCCAATGGTCAGGTCAACAATCTTGAAGGCGATGAAAGCCACCACACCTGACCAGGCAATCGTGATCAGCACACCTTTGAGCTGTATCCAGACTTGGCTCACGATGGAGTAGTCCGCTGCGGTCACCATTGTCACCGTCACCCAGTCACCGACCAGGCTTGGGCCGCCCAACGCTGGTGAGTTAAAGACACCTGTCAGCAGCGCACCCAAGATGCCGCCAATGCCGTGAATGCCGAACACGTCCAGCGAATCGTCAGCACCCAGCATTTTCTTCAGGCCGTTCACGCCCCACAGGCAGGCAAAACCAGCGATAAAACCAATCACCAAGCCACCGCCTATGCCGACGTTGCCAGCCGCTGGGGTGATGGCTACCAAACCAGCCACAGCACCAGAAGCTGCACCCAGCATGGACGCTTTGCCGCGCATCAGCGCCTCACCAGCACACCAGGCCAGCACAGCTGCTGCGGTGGCGCCCAGGGTGTTGATGAAAGCCAGCGCTGCAAAGCCATTGGCCTCCAGTGCCGAGCCTGCATTAAAGCCAAACCAGCCGACCCACAGCAAGGCCGCGCCAACCATCGTCAGGGTCAGGCTGTGTGGGGCCATGGCTTCTTTGCCGTAGCCAATACGCTTGCCCACCATGTAAGCACCCACCAAACCTGCCACCGCAGCGTTGATGTGAACCACCGTGCCGCCCGCAAAGTCCAGTGCGCCGTGCTGCCAGATCAGACCTGCCTTGGCCGTCATTTCCTTCGCTACTTCAGCGTTGGTGTAAGCATCAGGACCCATCCAGAACCAGACCATGTGTGCAATCGGCGCGTAGCTGAAGGTGAACCACAGCGCCATGAACAGCAACACAGCCGAGAACTTGATGCGCTCTGCAAACGCGCCCACAATCAGGCAGCAAGTGATACCCGCAAACGTGGCCTGGAAGGCAGCAAACACGATTTCAGGGATGTAGACGCCCTTGCTGAACGTAGCTGCATTGGCAAATGTGCCGGCTGCATTGTCCCAAACACCCTTCATGAACAGTCTGTCAAACCCGCCGAAGAAAGCATTGCCCTCGGTAAAGGCCAGGCTGTAGCCGTAAATGAACCACAGCACCGTCACCATTGAGAACGTGACCATGACCTGCATCAGCACAGACAACATGTTTTTGCTGCGCACCAGGCCGCCGTAGAACAAGGCAAGTCCGGGCAAAACCATCAGGATGACCAAGATCGTGGACATCATCATCCAGCCGGTGTCGCCTTTGTTGGGCACCGGTGCAGGGGCTGGTGTGGCGGCAACCGCAGCCGCAGGGGCAGCAGTGCCCGCAGCCGCCGATGCAGCGTCAGCGGGTGCAGCCACGGCTGCGGATGCAGCGACAGCAGGCGAAGCCGGTGTTTGTGCAACAACGGCTGAGACGGCCGCCAGCAAGCTAAATCCCAGTATCAGGGAGGCAAGTAGTTTTTTCATGTTTGTGTTCTCTTATTGGAAGGCGTCAGGGCATCTGCAAGGCTAGCGCCTTACAGAGCCTCCTTGCCGGTTTCACCCGTGCGGATGCGCACGACTTGCTCAAGGTTGTAGACAAACACCTTGCCGTCACCAATTTTGCCGGTGCGTGCCGCGCCTTCAATCGCCTCAATGACACGGTCAACCAGCTCATCTGAGACGGCCGCTTCAATTTTGACTTTGGGCAAAAAGTCGACCACGTACTCCGCACCACGGTACAGCTCGGTGTGGCCTTTTTGGCGGCCAAAGCCCTTGACCTCAGTGACGGTGATGCCTTGTACGCCAATGCCAGAGAGTGCTTCACGCACTTCGTCCAGCTTGAACGGTTTAATGATGGCCGTGACTAGTTTCATGTGTTCTCCTGTGTATTTTGACGAGATTTAGAAGCTGTATTTCAGGCCAACCACCAGCGTGCTTTTGCCGAGGTCTTTGTTTTTGGAGTCGCGGTAAAAACCTGGCCGTTTTGTGTCGGTGCCAATCAGAGCTGCTGTGCCTGACAAACCGCTGCCAAAGTCCTTGCCCAGTGTCAGGGAGTAGTCCATGTAGTTGGCCGCCTTGCCGTCGGTCGAACCACCAAAATTCTGGTTTGGCACGCGCTGGCTGCCAATGTGTGGTGTCAGGGTAAAGCCGTTGCCCAGGTCAAAGTTGGCGCTCAAATCAAAATACTGGCTGCCACCGCTGCGGATGTTGCCCAAAAAGTCGCCAAGGCTGCGGCTGTACTTGAAGGTGAACATGCTGTACGACAAACCACCATAAATTTCGTTGGTGTTGGCGTTGGTATAGCCACCTGCACCCGGCGTGCCTGCCGAGCCAGAATTGTTGCCAGGATAAATATAAGCAATCAGACCCAAATCAAAGCCGATGTCTTTGGTGATGCTGCCCTTGTAGCCGCCATACAAATCAACTTCGTAGCTGCCCTTGGTTGCCAGATTGAAGTCTTTCACCCAATTGACGTTGGAGCCAAAAGCGCCCAGGTACAGGCCGCTTTTGTGCGAAAAATCAACACCCAGTTGCAGAGCCGGCTTCAAGCTGGTCTGCGACAGGCCACGAAAACGGTAGTCTGTGACCACGCCCACGTTGTAGGCCAGTGTGTAGTCTGGCTCTGGGGCTTTGGTTTGTGCAAAAGCGGTTGACGAAGCCAGAATTGCCAGGCTGGCGGCGACTTTGAGAGGTGTGAATTTCATGGTATTTTCCGTTTTGGTTAAGTTTGGCAACGATGCGATGCTTTGATCCGAACAATGTCTAGCATTTAGCGTGCCAAAAGATGCCAGTTGCAAGACACGACTCGTCCACCTTTTGAAGCGTTGTCGCGTTAAACACAAAGATACAAAACAAAACGCACCAATTTGGCGTTATTTGAGCGCACCAGATTGATGCATCTATAGCGGGAGTCTTTCAATGAGCCTTTCAATCGTACACAGCCGCGCCCTGCTGGGGCTGCAGGCTCACCCGGTTTGCGTCGAGGTGCATCTGGCCAATGGTTTGCCAAGTTTTACCTTGGTGGGTTTGGCGGAAACTGAAGTCAAGGAAGCCCGCGAACGGGTTCGCTCAGCGATTCAAAACACCGGGCTGGAGTTTCCTGGCAACAAGCGCATCACCGTTAATCTGGCGCCGGCTGATTTGCCCAAAGACTCAGGCCGCTTTGACTTGCCGATAGCGCTCGGCATTCTGGCCGCCAGCGGCCAGATTGACGCCAAAAAAATGCAGGGGTTTGAGTTTGCAGGCGAGTTGTCGTTGGGCGGTGACTTGCGACCGGTGCGCGGCGCGCTGGCCATGAGCCTGGCCATCAGCCAGGGCATCGCCACGCAAAGCACGCCACAGATCCCCAAACTGGTCTTGCCAGAAACCAGCGCGCAAGAAGCCGGGCTGGTGCCCGGTGCCGAGATTTTTGCAGCGCAACATTTGCTGGACGTGGTGCGGCAGTTTTTACCAGGCGATGCGGCTGTTGATGTACTTGACGGCTGGAGCCGTGTAGAGCCCGCAGAGCGCAAGCCGCAAACCACCTATGCCGACATGGCCGATGTCAAAGGCCAGGCCGCCGCGCGTCGTGCGCTGGAGATTGCCGCTGCCGGTGGCCACAGTATTTTGATGATGGGCGCGCCGGGTTCGGGTAAGTCGATGCTGGCGCAGCGCTTTGCCGGTTTACTGCCTGACATGACAACTGACGAAGCCCTTGAAAGCGCGGCAGTGGCGTCGCTCGGTGGGCGCTTCACGATGGATTCATGGGCTGTCAGGCCGACCTGTGCGCCGCACCATACCGCGAGTGCGGTGGCGCTGGTGGGCGGTGGTTCACCGCCACGTCCTGGTGAAATTTCACTCGCACATCGGGGCGTTTTGTTCCTTGATGAATTGCCTGAGTTCCCCAGAGCCGCGCTTGAGGCTTTGCGTGAGCCGCTGGAGTCCGGCACCATCACCATTTCACGTGCTGCGCACCGGGCGGAGTTTCCAGCGTGCTTTCAGTTGGTCGCCGCCATGAACCCCTGCCCGTGCGGATATTTGGGCTCTAACCTGCGCGCCTGCCGCTGCTCGCCTGATCAGGTTGCGCGGTATCAAGGTAAATTAAGTGGTCCCTTGCTTGACCGGATTGACCTGCATGTTGAGGTGGGCGCGCTGGCGGCTGAGGAGTTGATCAACACACCGCCGGGTGAAAGCACCGCCGCCATTCGCGTCCGTGTCGCCGCTGCGCGTGAACGCGCCATCACCCGCCAAGGCAACACCAACCAGGCACTCAGCGGCAAGGCGATTGACGAGCAATGCAAACTGGACGATGCGGCGGCCAAATTTTTGAATACCGCCGCAGCACGCCTGGGCTGGTCAGGCCGCAGCATTCACCGCGCTTTGAAGGTGGCCCGCACCATTGCTGATCTGGCGGGCGCAGCCAAGGTGCAGGTCACGCATGTGGCCGAGGCGGTGCAATATCGGCGTGCTTTAAAAGGCCATTAAAAGTCAGGGTGCCTGCTGGTAAACAGGCGACTGCGGGTTTTGGCTTGTCGTGCGCTGCACCACGGGCGCTGGTGCGTTGTAAACAGCGCCACCGTTGCTGCGAATGCTGCTGCCGTCAACCGTGACTTTGCTGCCAACGGCTGGGGGCTGCGCCACTTCAACCGTGCGACGTGAGCCGTCGTCCATGCGCACACCGACCTGGTAAACCGTTTCTCTTTTCATGCGCTTTTCCACCTCGTTGCCCGCAAAGCCGCCGCCAATCGCACCGATGATGGTGGCCACGGTTTTGCCATTGCCGTTGCCGACCTGGTTACCCAGTACAGCACCCAGCACACCGCCACCTACCGCGCCAATGCCCGGGCCATCAGCCTTGGTGGTGCGTTCAATTGGCGTGACCGATTCAACCGCGCCGCAGTTGCCGCAAATCGGTGCGGCAACGACTGGAACAGGTGCCGGGTAGGGGGATGCAGCCGGTGCGTTGCCTGCCACGCTGGGCGCAGGTGACGGCGTGGGCCGGGGTGTTGGTTTGACCACTTTTTTAGCTGGCACGGGTGCTGGCTTGGCGGGTGCCGCTGTGGGTTTTTCAACCATGTCATCCGCAGCATTGGATGCAGCCGCCATGGGTTTTGTCAGCGCGGCTGGCGCAGCAGCGACGACCTGAGCAACGGGTGCGGCTGGCCGAGCCTGGTAAATCATGGTGGCACCCATGCCGAGCACAGCAACACCCAGTATGCCGACGGCAGCCCATAGAGGTTTGGCGTTGTTGGCAGCTTGCTGGCCCGATTGAAGGTTGTCGATGGCAGTGTTCATGGCTGATGCGCTCCTGATAAAACGATTCAATACTCAAAATCACACGTTGTCTGCGTGTGCAGATTTAACGCCTTGAACGCTTCCAAAGAACACAGACCGAGGTAAAGCTCCGTGTCTATTTGTAAACGTCAGGTGAAGACTGGCTATAAATTGGGTGCCAAAAGCCGCGCCAAATCTTCAGCCTTTTCGCCGCGCCGCTTGGCCAGGTCGTGCAGCTGGTCATCGCCAATTTTGCCGACGTTGAAATACGTCGCATCCGGGTGGCTGAGCATGAAGCCGCTGACGCTGGCCGCTGGCGTCATGGCCAGGCTAGTCGTCAGTGCCATACCAATATCGCCTGCGCCCAGCAGCTCAAACATGTCTTTTTTCACGCTGTGGTCGGGGCAGGCCGGGTAGCCCGGGGCGGGGCGAATGCCCTGGTATTTTTCGCCAATCAGCTCATTGACTTCCAGCGCCTCGTTGGCTGCGTAGCCCCACAAGTCTTGCCGCACCCGCTGGTGCAGGCATTCGGCAAAAGCCTCGGCCAGACGGTCAGCCAGTGCCTTGAGCATGATGGACGAATAATCGTCGTTGTCGTCCTGGAAATACTTTTCTTTCTTTTCAGCGCCCAAGCCTGCTGTTACTGCAAAAACAGCGATGTAATCGTCAATTCGACCTGATTTAGCCTGTTTTTGAGTATCATTTTGGCCTGTAGCCGAATGAATACGGGCGCGAGCAGCTACTAATTCAGGAGTGACTATTTTGGATGCCACAAAGTCCGCCAGGCAGCGGCTGGGTCGCATCACGCCATCCACGGCCGTTTTCTCGGTCTGCTGGCGCAGGCCGTGCCAGGTCATGGCAACTTCAGTTCGCGATTCGTCGGTGTAAATTTCGATGTCGTCGCCCACACTGTTGGCGGGGTACAAGCCAATCACACCACTGGCGGTTAACCAGCGGCCTTCGATCAGCCGCGTCAACATACGCTTGGCATCGGCGTACACGCGCACGGCCTCGGTGCCGACCACTTCATCTTTCAAAATCGCCGGGAACGGCCCAGCCAAATCCCAGGTCTGAAAGAACGGCCCCCAGTCAATGAATTTGGCCAGCTCGCTCAAGTCAAAGTTCTTGAAAATTCGGCGGCCAATGAACTTGGGCACGGGCGGCGTGTAGTTGGCCCAATCCATCACCGTGGCGTTGGCACGCGCCCTGGCCAGTGTCCACATCGGCGTCTGCTTTTTGTTGGCGTGCTGCAGGCGGACTTTGTCATAGTCGCTGTTCAGCTCGTCGATGTATTTTGTAGCGTTGTCAGAAAGCAAACTCTGCGCCACGCTCACACTGCGCGACGCATCGGGCACATACACCACCGGGCCTTCGTAGTGCGGCGCAATCTTGACGGCCGTGTGAACCCGCGAGCAGGTTGCGCCGCCAATCAGCAGTGGTATTTTCTTGATGCGAAAGTGGTCGTCTTTCTGCATTTCAGCGGCCACATACTGCATTTCTTCCAGGCTGGGTGTGATCAAACCCGAGAGACCCACAATGTCAGCACCCTCGACCTTGGCGCGCGCCAAAATTTCATGGCAAGGCACCATCACGCCCATGTTCACCACTTCAAAGTTGTTGCATTGCAGCACCACGGTGACGATGTTTTTGCCAATGTCATGCACATCGCCCTTGACCGTTGCGATGATGATCTTGCCTTTTGTTTTGACGTCGCCGCCCGCCGCTTCGAGCAGCAGCTTTTCGGCTTCAATGTAAGGCAGCAAATGCGCCACGGCCTGCTTCATCACCCGGGCGCTTTTGACCACTTGCGGCAAAAACATCTTGCCTTGGCCAAACAAGTCACCGACCACGTTCATGCCGTCCATCAGCGGGCCTTCAATCACGTGCAGTGGCCTGCCGCCATCTGCTTCAATCAGCTTCCAGACCTCTTCAGTGTCTTCGGTGATGAACTCGTTCATGCCGTGTACCAGCGCGTGTGACAGGCGGGCGCGCACTTCAAGGTTGCGCCACTCGTTGCGCTTGCTGTCGTCTTTGGCACCGCTCTTGGCCGTTTCAGCCACTTCCACCAGACGCTCACCCGCATCCGGGCGGCGGTTCAGCACCACGTCTTCGACCCGCTCTTTCAGCGTTGGCTCCAGGTCGTCGTACACGCCCATCATGCCGGCATTCACAATGCCCATGTCCATGCCGGCCTTGATGGCGTGGTACAAAAATACCGTGTGAATCGCTTCGCGCACCGGGTCGTTGCCGCGAAAGCTGAAGCTCACATTGCTCACGCCACCCGACACCTTGGCGCCCGGCAAATTCTCTTTGATCCATCGCGTCGCGTTGATAAAGTCAACCGCGTAGTTGTTGTGCTCTTCAATGCCTGTGGCAATGGCAAAAATGTTCGGGTCAAAAATAATGTCTTCAGGCGGAAAGCTTAAGTCATCAACCAGCACCCGGTAGGCGCGCTCACAAATTTCGACTTTGCGCTCATACGTGTCGGCCTGGCCTTTTTCGTCAAACGCCATCACCACCGCAGCTGCACCATATCGCTTGAGCAGCTTGGCCTGGTGTTTGAAAGGCGCCAGCCCTTCTTTCATCGAGATTGAATTGACAATGCCCTTGCCCTGAATGCAGCGCAGCCCGGCCTCAATCACGCTCCATTTGGAGCTGTCGATCATGATGGGCACACGCGCAATGTCGGGCTCGCTGGCAATCAGGTTGAGGAAGCGAACCATCGCAGCCTCGCTGTCCAGCATGGCCTCGTCCATGTTGATGTCGATGATTTGTGCGCCGTTTTCAACTTGCTGGCGAGCCACGACCAGCGCAGCTTCAAAGTCGCCATTCAAAATCATGCGGGCAAAAGCTTTGGAGCCGGTCACGTTGGTGCGCTCGCCAATGTTGACAAACAGATTACCCGTGCCAATGTTGACGGGCTCCAGGCCTGACAATTTCATGGCGGGGACTTCAGGGGTGCTCAGTGCTGACATTTAACTCACCTCAAACAGATTAGGTGAGCGTCGTTAACAAAATGCCGAGACCAGCATTCACAACCCAAGCCTCACGAAACAAGGGTTTCGCTGCAACGCTCCTTGGGTTAATATCATTTTATCGCAGTGCCGTGGCATTGCGCCCCACCAAAATCCGGAAGCCTCATGTTTGAAAATTTGTTTCGTGGCAAAAAAGGCATCTCGACGGCATCTCCCGAAGAGCTGAACCCGAAAGACCGCATGCGCGCGATTGAAGGTTCTAGCACCGCTGAGCTGGCTGCCAAGCTGCTGATTGCCCCCACTGCGCTGATGCAGCTAACTCGTGAAGAAGCTTTCACGGTGGTCAGTTACATGACCCCACGAAAAATTGCCGAAGGCACAACCTTCATCCGGGAAGGCGACGAAACCGATACCGGCTACATGATGTTGCTGCTGGAAGGCGAAGTCACGGTTGAAAACATCGTCGTCAGCCGCCGCACGCCCGTCACCGTCACCGTGCTGGGCCCCGGCAGCCTGATTGGTGAAATGGGTCTGGTGGACGGTCAGGCGCGGCTGGCATCCTGCACCGCCACCACCGATTCGCGCTGCGCCGTTTTAACCCGTGCAGCGCTTGAAAAACTGGGTGAAGAAGACCCGCACACCGCGACCAAGCTGATGTTTGCGGTGTCATTGCGAATCGCGGAACGGCTGCGTGAGACGTCAGAAAAGCTCAAGATGTATACGCAGCTGGTGCAGGCCATGCAACAGGAAATCGACCATTTGATGCCTACATAGCCCCCACGCTTGCCCACTGCGTGTGGCCGCTGCCCCCCGAGGGGGCCGCTGCGCCTGCAGCCCGGCAAAGCCGGTTCTGCGGCCCCTGCTTGAAAAGAATCCGTTTACGCGGCCTCTTTGTAAAAGTATCCGCTGTTCAACCCACGCCGGGCTACTAGCGAAACCGCCTGCGCAATCGCCGCAATATGCTCCGGCGTGGTGCCGCAGCAGCCACCCACAATATTGACCAGGCCTTCCGCTGCAAACTCATGCAACAAGCGTGACGTCACATCGGGAGTTTCGTCAAAGCCGGTGTCGCTCATCGGGTTGGGCAAACCAGCATTGGGGTAGCAGCTGATGAAGGTATCGCCCGCCACGCGCGCCAGCTCCTGGATGTACGGGCGCATCAGCGTTGCACCCAGGGCGCAGTTCAGGCCGACGGCCAAGGGTTGAGCGTGACGAATGCTGTGCCAAAAAGCGGTCACGGTCTGGCCGCTCAAAATACGACCCGATGCGTCTGTTACCGTGCCGCTGATGATCAGCGGCAAACGCTCGCCGGAGTTTTCAAAATACTCGTCAATCGCAAACAGCGCAGCCTTGGCATTGAGTGTGTCAAAAATGGTTTCAACCAGCAGCACATCGCTGCCGCCCTTGACCAGCGCCTCAGTCTGCTCGTAATAGGCTTTGCGCAACTCTTCAAAGCTGGTGTTGCGCGCGCCGGGGTCGTTCACATCGGGGCTGATGCTGGCGGTTTTGGGGGTGGGGCCGAGTGCGCCCACCACAAAGCGCGGTTTGTCAGGCGTTGAATATTTGTCGCAAGCCGCGCGGGCAATACGGGCCGACGCATAGTTCATTTCAACCGCCAGCTCAGCCATGTCGTAATCGGCTTGAGCCACCGTCGTCGCGCCAAAGGTGTTGGTCTCAATCATGTCTGCACCAGCGGCAAGGTACTTTTCATGAATGTCAGCAATCACATCAGGCCGGCTCAAGCTCAGCAACTCGTTGTTGCCTTTGACGTCTTTGTGAAAGTCTTTGAAGCGCTCACCACGGTATTGCGCTTCATTCAGCTTGAAGCGCTGAATCATCGTCCCCATCGCGCCATCCAAAATGGCGATGCGTTGTTCAAGAATGGCGGGCAACTGCTGGCCACGGGTGTAGGTAATCGGTTTCATGGTTGCATTTTAAGGGGCAGTCTTTTTGCCCGTTGCTTTCAATGACAATATGGGATCACGCCACCAAGCCCATGAAAAACCTACAACCCAAAGAAGCCGCTGCCTGGCTGCAAGCCCACCCCGACGCGCTGTTTGTTGACGTGCGGATGGAAATCGAGTCGCTCTATGTTGGCCGCCCGCCGGGTGTGGTCAATGTGCCTTGGTATGACTACCCTGATTTGCAGCCTGATGCCGAAAAGTTTGCGGCCACTGTGGCGCAGGAGGCGACTGGCAAAGACCAGCCGCTGCTGCTGATTTGCCGCTCGGGTCAGCGCACCCTTGCTGCGGGCAAGGCGCTTGAAGACGCAGGCTTCACCGATGTGCAGCATGTGGTGCATGGCTTTGAGGGCGAGCTGGATGACAACTTCAAGCGCTCTACCCAGTCCGGCTGGCGTTTTGATGGTTTGCCTTGGGAGCAAATGTAGGTTTGAGGGTGTTTTTAGCGTCAAAACAGCTAAAAATAGCCTTTTTTATCTATCAAATTGGCCTTTGACCCAATCAATACGGGCGCAAGCAGCTCCTATATTCATAGCAAATAAACAACTTCAAATTGACTCCACTGATGCAACAACCGTCCCCGCTCAGCATTTTGGGCGAGATCTTTGGCTATTCTGACTTTCGCGGCCCGCAAGCCGCCATCGTTGACCATGTGGTCCATGGCGGCGACGCGCTGGTGCTGATGCCCACCGGCGGCGGCAAGTCGCTGTGCTACCAGATTCCGGCGATTGCACGGCAAAACGCAGGGCATGGCGTGACCATCGTGGTGTCGCCGCTGATTGCGCTGATGCATGACCAGGTGGGTGCGCTGCATGAGGCGGGTGTGTCGGCAGCTTTTTTAAATTCAACCCAGAGTTTTGACGAAGCCAGCGCGATTGAAAAGCAGTTGCAAAGCGCCGAGCTGACGCTGCTGTATGCCGCGCCAGAGCGCATCAACACGCCGCGCATGAAGGACTTGCTGCGCGGGCTGAACGCACGCGGCAAGCTCAGCCTGTTTGCGATTGACGAGGCGCATTGCGTCAGCCAGTGGGGCCATGACTTCAGGCCCGAATACCGCAGTTTGAGTCTGCTGCACGAGCTGTTCCCCAACGTGCCGCGCATGGCGCTCACCGCGACAGCCGATGCGCTGACGCGGCAAGACATGGTAGAGCGGCTGCAGCTTGAAGACGCAGCGCAGTTTGTCTCAAGCTTTGACCGCCCTAACATCCGCTACACCATTGTTGAAAAGCTGGATGCAACCAGGCAGCTGTTGCGCTTTATCCAGTCGGAGCACGCAGGCGAAGCAGGCATCGTGTACTGCCAGTCGCGCAAGCGGGTCGAAGAAATTGCCGACACGCTGCAAGGCGCAGGCATCAACGCCATGGCTTACCACGCGGGGCTGGACTCCAGTTTGCGGCAAGAACGACAAGACAAATTCTTGCGGGACGACGCGCAGGTGATGGTGGCAACAATAGCCTTTGGCATGGGCATTGACAAACCCGACGTGCGCTTTGTGGCGCACCTGGACATGCCCAAAAACATTGAAGGCTACTACCAGGAAACAGGCAGGGCAGGCCGCGATGGCTTGCCTGCCAACGCCTGGATGACCTACGGCCTGAACGATGTGGTGAACCAGCGCCGCATGATTGACACCAGCGAGGCCGCGAGTGAAGAGTTCAAAGTTGTGATGCGTGGCAAGCTGGATGCGCTGCTGAACTTGGCAGAAGGCACAGCCTGCAGGCGGGTCAGCTTGCTGCATTATTTTGATGAAGAGAGCCTGCCTTGCGGTAATTGCGATAACTGTTTACATCCGCCTGCGGTATGGGACGCCACAGACGCCGCCCGCAAAATGCTGAGCTGCATTTACCGCGTGCAGCAGGCCAGCGGCATCAGCTTCGGCGCGGGGCATTTGATGGACATTTTGCGTGGCAAGGCGACTGAAAAAGTCTTGCAGCACAGCCACGACAAGCTCTCCACCTTTGGCATCGGCAGCGATTTGGGCGAGGCGCAATGGCGCGCCGTGCTGCGCCAACTCATCGCCAAAAACATGGTCTACGTGGATGCTGAAGCTTTCAGTACGCTGCAATTGCTGCCCGACGCACGCCAGGTTCTCAAAGGCCAGGCCAGCGTGATGCTGCGCGAGCAAACAGGGACAGACAAATCAGGCCGCACCAAAAAGCCCACCAAAACATCCGCCAAAGGCATCGCCGAAGCATCGCTCAACGCAGGCGCGCTCGAACGCCTGGCCCAGCTCAAAGCCTGGCGGGCTGAAGTCGCGCGTGAGCACAACCTGCCGGCGTTTGTGATTTTTCATGACTCAACCCTGCGCGCGATTGCTGAACGCGCCCCGCAAACCGCGCGTGACCTGGAAGGCATTGCCGGCATCGGTGTTAAAAAATTGGAGGCTTATGGCGCTGAGGTGCTGCGGGTGTGCCAATAACGGTGGACTGTACGCTCATAAAATTTACTTTTGCCTAATCTAAGTGCAATTTAGCCTACGCCAACTGAACACTTTGAGATTTTCGGGTGACCAGGTACAACAGCGGACCAAAAGAGCCGGCTATCAAACTCAGCAGCAGCCAGGGCCAGGGGTTGCGACCGGTTTTGGTGGCATCCAACCAGATCCAATACATGCCAAGGCTGACAGCAATCACCAGGTCAATCAATACCTGCCAGGTACCGTAGTTCACAAAATGCGGCGTGAACAAGCCCAGGTAGCCTACTTGCCACAGTGCAGCTGCTGTCAGCACACTGAATGGAATCAAGACCAGAACAAGAACAGTTTTAAACACGATATTTCCTTTTGTTGATTGAGCTTGCAGTTTCTTCAATGGGATGAGTCAATGCAATTACCCGCCAGGTAATTACAAGCTGAGTTTGCGGTGATGCAATGCGTGCTGACCGCCTTAAACCTCAACACTGAAAGCTTGTTACAAACCGCGCGCAAGTAGCGCTGCATCAGCCAGCGGCATGTAAGCTTTGTTGAAAGCAGCCGCGCCCAGCCCAGCCGCAACTCGTAGTTGAATCCAAGCGGTCTAAAAGCCAATAAATCTAGGTGTAGGCAGCTATTGATTGCATAGCAGTTGTACCTTGATCACTGCACAAACCCCATGCCCCTAGCCTCACGCACTTCGGGTTTGATGCGGTGCTCGGCTTCCAGCTGGCTCATGAACTCATCGGCTGAAAATTCTGCCGCCAAAATATCCGTTTGACGTTTGACGGCAGCAAAGTCACCTGGGCAGATTTGCGTCAGTTTGGCCAGGCGGCTTCGCAGTTCATCGGTCATGAGGGCCGCGTCATTGGCCAGTGCTTCAGCCACAAACATCGTTTCACGCTGCACCGCCGTCAAAGGCATGAACTTGATCTTGAAGGTAAAGCGCCTGAGCGCGGCCTGGTCAATGCTGTCCAGCAGATTGGTGGTGCAGATAAAGATGCCGTTGTGCCGCTCCATGCCTTGCAGCATTTCATTGACCTCGGTCACCTCATAGGTGCGTTGTGCGCCGCGCCGGTCTTGCAAAAAGCTGTCAGCTTCGTCCAGCAGCAGCACGGCTTTTTCGTCTTCGGCTTCCTTGAACATCTTGGCCATGTTTTGCTCCGTCTCGCCCACATATTTGCTCATCAGGTCGCTCGCCTGCTTGATGATGAGCGGTTTGTCGAGCGCCTTGGCAATGTGCTCGGCCAGCGCGGTTTTGCCGGTACCTGGCGCACCGTAAAAGCACAGCGCGCCGTGGCCCCGGGTTTTAAGTGCTTCAACGATGCGGGGAATCTCAAAGCGCGATTCGACATTGAGCATGGCCAGGTCATAGGTGGTGACGCTTTTGCGGCCTGTGGCATCTAGCTTGTTACCCAGCGCAATATCGGCGTTTTTCAGTTGCCGTTCGATCAGTGATTCCATCTGTACCGATTCAGGTGAAGCCGCCAAGCGCGCAAACCGCACAGCTGTACGAATTTGCGCAGGCGTCAGGCCTTTGCGGGCGGTGAGTTTTGCCACAAACGCATCGCTCACCTCAACGCCCTCCAGCGTTTTGCGCAGCAAGCCTTCCCGCGCACCGGGTGGTGGCGAGCGCAGTTCCAAATGGTAAGCAAAGCGGCGTCTGAAGGCGGGGTCTATCTGCTCAATGCGATTGGTGACCCACAGCGTGGGCACGGTGTTGGACTCCAAAATCTGGTTCACCCAAGCCTTGCCATTGACCGAGCTGCTGGCAGGTGCGGGCAGCTGGTCTGACCGTGCCATCAGCTGCGCCGCCTCACTTGATATAGGCGGAAACACGTCTTCGACCTCATCAAACAACAACGCCGAATGCTGGCTACCCTTGAGAAAAACCTGCGCTATTTGCAGTGACCGGTAGCGGTCGCGCCCGCTGAGTGAGTTGCCGTCGCGGTCCGCGTGCTCCACTTCAAACAAGTCCAGGCCAGCGGCCTGCGCCACCACTTTGGCCAGCTCGGTTTTGCCCGTGCCGGGCGGGCCGTAGAGCAGCACGTTCACGCCTTGCTCTTTGCCAGCCACCGCGTTTTTAAGCAGCAACACCAACACATCCGCGTCTTCTTTCACAAACGCAAAGTCGTTCAAACCCAACTCGCTGCGCACGCTGGGCCGGGTGAACACCGCCATCAGCTCGTTGTTGTCGCGGTACTCACGCATCAGTACCGGCGGCAGTTTTTCGCTGACCTTCATCAGGTCGGCCAGGTCGGTGATGTTGTGCTCAGAAATCAAATTTTCGACCATGCCAATCCGCTCCAGGCGCGAGCCTGCGCGTAGCGCTTCAGCCAGCTCATGCGCCTTGACGCCCGCCACATCGGCCAGCGCGGCATAGGCCTCGGGCGCGTTGTTGACTTTGAACTCGACCAGCAGCGAACGAAGGTCTCTTTGATAACGTGCCAACGTGCCGTACAACAGCAGCGCACGCTCGGCGCGATTGAGTTGCAACAGATTGGCCAATGCATCGATATTTTTCTCAACCAGTGTGGACTGCTTTTTCAGCGCGTGTGTCAAATACTCTCCAGTAGCGGCAAGCACTGACAGCAAATCTTTCGGCTGGTCTTTGGCATGTTCGTCAAGGTAAAAAAACAGCGTGCCCTCTTCATAAGGCCCGCGCCAGGTGCCGTGTCGCTGCATGAATTCAGCGTCAGTCAGCGCCTCATGGCCGCGCCAAAAATCGTTGTCTTTGCAGCGGCGGCCCAAAAATTCGCGCAGGCGCTGCAAGGCGGGCAGTGGCCACACCAGGTGTCTGCCCGACAGGGACAGCAGACTGTTCAGGTCGCGCCGTACATTGAATTTGCCCCCCTGGCGCGCCGCCAGTGTTAGCACAAAATGTGAGCACATCAGGTCGAGCACGGGCGCGTCCTTTAGCCCGGGGGACAACAGCAAATCACCAGCAGAATACTTGGCTTTCATCACACCTCCAAAAAAGGAAAAGAGCGCGCCACCAACATCACGGCTTCACCATAACGCAGCTTTTGTTCAGTTGGAATACCCTGCATCGTGGGGTCGTGTGCAATACGCCACACATCCGCATTCATAATCCATCCAAATCAGTAACGTGCCTGGTCGCAGTTCAAATTCCCTGACCGTCATCAAGGCCATTTTTCCCCAGGACTCAACGTGATCACCCTAGCCGATATTGAACGCGCCGCCGAGCGCCTGCAAGGACATTTACTCAACACGCCTTGCGTCGAGTCACGCACGCTGTCGCAAATCACCGGTGCGCAGATTTTTCTGAAGTTTGAAAACCTGCAGTACACCGCGTCGTTCAAAGAGCGCGGCTCTTGCAACAAGCTGGCGCAATTAACGGCGGGCGAACAACGCCGTGGCGTGATCGCCATGAGCGCCGGCAACCACGCCCAGGGCGTGGCCTACCATGCGCAGCGGCTTGGCATTCGCGCCGTGATCGTCATGCCGCGCTTTACACCCGGCGTGAAGATTGAACGCACACGCGGCTTTGGCGCAGAGGTGGTGCTGCATGGCGACACGCTGGACGAGTCCCGCACCCACGCGCTGGCCATGGCGCAAAGCCAAAGCCTAGTGTTTGTTCACCCGTATGACGACGAAGCCATTGTGGCGGGGCAGGGCACCGTCGGGCTGGAAATGATGCGCGCTGTTCCTGATCTGGACACCTTGGTCATCGCCGTGGGCGGCGGTGGGCTGATTGCCGGCATCGCCACTGCGGCCAAGGCGATCAACCCCGGCATCGACATTGTGGGCGTGCAAACCTCGCGCTTTCCTGGCATGGTCAATGCCATCAAGGGTACGCAGCACCCGCAAGGCAGCAGCACCATTGCGGACGGCATTGCCGTCGGCACGCCGGGCGTGATAGCCACGAGCATCATCAAGTCGCTGGTCAGCGACATGCTGCTGGTCGATGAAGGCGATATTGAGCAGGCCATGGTGATGCTGCTGGAAATTGAAAAAACACTGGTCGAAGGCGCAGGCGCGGCTGGGCTGGCAGCGCTGCTGAGATACCCGGATCGCTTTGCAGGTAAAAAAGTCGGCCTGGTGCTGTGCGGCGGCAACATAGACCCGCTGCTGCTGGCTTCCATCATCGAGCGCGGCATGGTGCGGGCGGGCAGACTGGCACGCATCACCGTCAGCGTGCGCGATGTACCAGGCGCGCTGGCCAAAATCACAGCCACCGTGGCCGAGGCAGGCGCGAACATTGACGAAGTCCATCACCAGCGCGCTTTCACGCTGCTGTCAGCGCAAAACGTCGAAATTGAGCTGGTGATTCAGACGCGCGGCAAAGAGCATATTCAGCAAGTGCTGGCCGCGCTGGGTGCGGCGGGTTTTGATGCTGTCGAGCAGCATTAGAGGCTAGTTTTGAGGGTAAAAAAGCATTTTGACCAATAAATACGGGCGCAAGCAGCTCCTAATATTATAGCATTATAGGGATCGCCATGGATAAATTGATGGCCTTAACAATCTCCGCCAGACGCTACAGCGCTACAATGTAGCTACAAATTCACGAAGGCAGGTGGGCTATGTTGACAGTTGATGTTCGTTCACGGGTTGAAGAAGATTTGAAGGCTGACGCCGCAGCGGTTCTTAAGTCTGTGGGTTTGACCACCAGCACGGCTATTCGTTTGTTTTTGCGCAGTGTGGTTGAACATGGCGGTATGCCGATTGAGGTGGCTCGTCCAAACGCCAAGACGATTGCCGCCATCAAGGCAGCCAAAGCCGGGAAAACGACAGATATTGCGTTTGAAGATTTTTAAGTCAAATCTTTTGAATCATTCAAATGTCCCGGATTCTCAAAGAAACGAAACAATTCAAAGCCGATAAAAAGCGCATTCAAGGTTCTGGCAGGCATGACTGGACGAAAATGCGTGACGCCGTCAAAGAGCTGATGAATGACCGCGCATTAGAAAAGCAATGGTTTGATCATGAATTGAGTGGCGACTACGCTGACACCCGCGAATGCCATTTAGCCCCCGATTGGCTGCTTGTTTACGTAAAAAGCGGAGACCTTGAAACGGGCTCATTGAAATTAATCAGAACTGGGTCTCACAGCGATTTGTTCTAAGCGGTTTGAAAGTCAAGAAAAACAGTGTTTTGACCAATGAATATGGGCGCAAACAGCTACTAAAACAATAGTAACTTAAACATCCTCAGCGCAAGTGCTTGAACATCTTGGCATTGAACAACTGCGTAATGCTGACGCTGCGCCGGCCTGGAATCAGCTCAAATTTTTCGCCTGCGCTGATGCTGCCAGCCTCACGCACAGACAGGTAAAAACCGCAATACCCCGTGTTTGCCATCAGGCTGGTAGCCTGGCTAAAACCCATGGCTGCGTTGAATTTGTGGCACGGCTCACGCGGGATGGTCACTGTCAGCGCGCAATTTGCAAATTGCAGCACGTCGCCTGCCCAGACATCGGTTTCCAGCAAGCCCGCCAGCGTCAGGTTGTCGCCCAATATGCCGTGGGGCAGCGTTTCATCTATCGGGCTGACACCCGCTTCGTGCCGCGCCTTGCGCCAGAATGCATAGTGCTCTGACGGATAAGCGTATATGGCTTTTTCAAGCCCGCCGTGAATCGACAGATCAGCCTGCTCATCGCCCATCAGCCCCAGTGGCATGACAGGCACATTGCCGGTAACAGGTTGTTTGTTGATGGCCGTTAACAGCGTGCGCTCACCGATTTTGACGCGGCGTGCAGCACCTGTCTGCACCGACAGCAAGGCGGGCAATTAATTCCAGCCGATCACATCAAAGCCTTTTTCGCTCAGGCAGCGTTGTACAAACTGGCGATAAACCGGGTTGACCTTGTCATTGTTAAACGCGCCAGACACCGCACCCGCCGAGCCGCCAATCGCCGCACCCGCCGCGCCAGCCCGCAAGATGTCGCTGCTGCGCCCGGTAATCAGTGCGCCTACAACTGAGGCCACGCCCGCAGTGGCTGCGCCTTCGCCCGCACGCTTGCCGACTTCATTGCTTTTTTGATCTGGCGTTAACCCCGCCTGCGCAGCGCGCCCCATGCAGCCATCGACCTCGGCTTTGGCCTGCGCCTCGCCCACGCGGGTGAAGGTGGCGTTGGGGTAGAGCACGGGTTTGGCTGATGGGCTGCTCGGCCCGGTTGCGGCGCAACCCGCCAGCGCCGCAAAAAGCACGACGGACAAAGGCCAGAAAGTTGTTTGGCTGATGAATGGATGTGTCATGCCTGAAGTGTGCCTTGCCCCGCGCTCGTTTGCTTGCCCGGCTTTGGGTTGAAAAGGTAAAATACGGGTAATTTTTGCAAACAACCCGAATTTTTTCAGGAATTTTCATGTCCCACCCTACCGACCACACCGCCACGCCCGTCGCCGCTGCCGCCCATGAGGATGATGTGGTGGAATCGATCGCCCACGTCGCACCGATTGTTCTGCCTATCGTGGGTGGCGTGCTGATGTTCTTGCTGGCTTTTATTGCCGTGTTTCTGGCATAAACCGCTTCAAATCCCCTCAAAATCGCGTTTTTGAGACAAATTCCCGCTTTCCAGCGGTCGGATTTGTGACGCTTTAACGCACCCGTGCTACCGTTTCGGTAGTTCGACTTTGGCATACGCTTTGCCAACAAAACGCCATGAAATTCTCATTGCCAGCTTTCACGCTCAAAGCAATCTGTGCGGCCTGTTTGAGTTGCGCCAGTGCCATGACGCTGGCCGCGCCGGCTGACGACGTTAAAGCCCTGCTTGAGCAAGGCAAAGACCGCGAAGCCTACGAAGCGGGTAAGGCCACACCCGACGCACTGGGAACCCCACTATTTGACTTTTACTTTGGCATTGCCGCGCTCAATGCCGGTGTGCCGGGTGAGGGTGTTTTGGCGCTTGAGCGCTATTTGCTGCAGTTCCCCAACAACCGTTCAGCCCAGTTCCAGCTAGCGCGTGGTTACTATATTTTGGGTGAAGACGAACGCGCTCGGGATGAGTTTTCAAACCTGCTGGTCGGTGCATCGGGCAATGACCTGAACAACATCAACCAGTTTCTGGACGCCATCCGCGCGCGTGAGTCGCGCTACAAGCCCACATCGTCCGCCTACGTTGAGCTGGGCGGCGGTTACGACACCAATTTGAATAGCGGCTTGCCAACGGGTCAAGTCGCTGGTTTGCCGTTGGGTTTTGTCATTGCCCCAGGGCAGACATCGGTCAGGCAGGCAGATTTTTTAAGCACCGTGGCGGCGGGTGTGCAAGGCGTCTACCCGATTGCACCGGGCATATCGCTGTACGGCGGCGGGCAATTGACGGGGCGGTTTTACAAGCTGGGCAGCAACGATGTTTTTAACCAGGCATCGCTGGGTTTGCAAGGCGGTGTGTCGGTGCTTGAGGGGCGCAACCTGTATCGTCTGGGTGTGGACGTCACGCACGTGGCTGTCGGCAATCAGGCGTATTTGAACCTGACCACGCTGGTGGGTGAATGGCAATACCAGAATGACCAGTTCAACCGGTTCGGCCTGAGCCTACAGTACGTTGACCAGGCTTATAAAAATATTGACACCTACCTGGACCTGGACAAGACCACGAAGGTATCGTCGGGCGCGGACGTGCGTGACAGCCGACTGGCCAACCTGACTGGTTTTTGGACGCGCATTCTGGCGCACCCCTGGAGCCCCGAATTCAATCTGGCGCTGAACTACGGCGAAGAAAAAAACCGCAAAGACCGGCCCGACCTGTCGCGCAGCTTGTGGGGCGTGCGCACGGCAGTCACGGTGCAGCCGCTGCCCAAGTGGAGCTTTGGCGCAGGCCTGGGCTACCAGAACAGCCGCTACGCGCGCGACTTTGCAGTGGGCCTGGCGGTGCGCAAAGACGACTACTTTGCCCTGGATCTGTCGGCCACCTATGCGATCAGCCGCAACTGGTTGCTGCGCAGCGAATACCAGCGGGTCGAGCAGCAGTCCAGCATCGGGTTTTTCAAGTACAGCCGCGACGCATTGGCGCTCAAGCTGCGCTATGACTTCAAATGATTCAAACAGCATTGATACAAGGTGAATCGCACATGAAACGTACCCTCATTGCATGCGCCGTTTTGGCATTAAGCAGCCACGCCATCGCGCAAACCGTACCCGCTGGCAAAGTGCTGGCCGTTGCGGGCAGCGCCACGCTTGACAGAGCTGGGCAGCAACTGCCGCTACAGGTGGGCGTGGCGGTTCAAAGCGGCGATATTTTGGCGGTAGGCGACAAGAGCACCCTGCAAGTGCGTTTTACCGATGAGTCGGTGGTGGCGCTGCGAGCCAACAGCCAGTTCAAGATTGAAAACTACAAGTTTGACAAAAATGCCGACAGCGACCGCTCGCTGATGGGCCTGCTCAAAGGCGGCATGCGCACCATCACCGGGCTGATCGGCAAGGCCAACAACAAAAACTACGCGGTGCAAACGGCCACGTCAACGATAGGCATCCGGGGGACTCATTTTTCTGTGGTGTCGTGCAATAACGACTGCACCCGGCCCGACGGCACGCCTGAGGCCAACGGCACCTTTGGCAGCGTGACGGACGGGCGCATCACGGTGTCCAATGCTTCGGGCACCAAAGAGTTTGGCCAGCAAGACACTTTTTATGTGTCCACGGCCAATACGCCGCCCGTCCAGTTGTTGGCACCGCCTGCGATTTTGAGCGACAAAGGCGCCGCCAGCCGCGGCCGCAGCACGGCGGCAGCCAAAGCGGGAGAAGGTGAAGCCAGCAGCGATTCCGGGCAAACGGGTGGTACACGCATTTCAACGTCGCCGCAATTGACCGAGCAGCGCGCGCCACGCCTGGAGCTGATTGCGCGGATCACCAATGTCGCGGCCAGCGACAGGCTGCCCGCTCAGTCCAGTTCTTCAGGCGAAGTGACATTTGCTGATCTACAGGGCTTTCGCCAGCCCAATGGCACTGGCAATTCACAGCTTGAATCGGGCCGGTTGCTGATTGCAGGACCCGCGCGGGAAGATGTTGATTTTGCCAATGCCGTTATTTTTAATGCGCAGTCGGGTGCTGCGGCCATCAGCCGATTCAGGCCGGTCAGCAGCAGCGCCGCAGCAGGCGCCTATTGGTACTATGTTCCGCCGAGTGGCGCCAACAGTCTGGGCACGCACCGTGCGTTTGGTGATGCACCTGTGGTTTCCAGGCCCACCTCAGGCATCGCGCAATACAACTATGTGGGCGGCACGGCTCCTACTGACAATTACGGGCGCGTCGGGTCTTTCTCGGGCGCCAATCTGGTCATGAATTTTGGCAACCAAAAAGTAACCAATCTGTCGCCCATGAGCACCAGCTTTGCGGCCAATGCTGCCATGAATGTTGCCAGCACCTACACCATACCGGTGCAGAACTGGTCCATGTCACCTGGCGTGCAGGTGCTGACCAACGTGACGATTAACTGCACCCCAACTTGCCCCGGCAACACGGCGGCGGCGGTCAATGGCACGTTCACAGGGGTTTCCGGCCAGGGTTATTTGCTGGGCACACAACTGCTCAATTCGCAATTGAAAACTGCCACACCGTCTGCCAATGCGGGCGGTAACGTGTCGGTGTACGCCAGACAGTAAGCTGTTTTCATGCCGGTTTTGGTTATGCATAACCTCATGCAGGTTTTGCATAACATTTGCCTGTAACCGTCAGGTAACTGCATCGTCAGCTTCTTAAAATGGTCACAGTTGTGTCATATTTCTGGAGCTTTTTTCGATGAACCATCCTGCCATGCAAGGGCTGAACTTGAGCACGCCCAGCTACGTTAAAAACGCCAAACTGATCGCCTGGGTCGCCGACATGGCCGCCCTGTGCAAGCCCGATTCTATTTACTGGTGTGACGGCAGCGACGCTGAATACCAGCGCCTGTGCCAGCAACTGGTGGACGCCGGAACATTTAAAAAACTCAACCCCGCCAAGCGCCCCAACAGCTTTTTAGCCCAGAGCGACCCGACCGACGTGGCCCGGGTTGAAGACCGCACCTACATCTGCTCAGCCAAAGAAGAAGACGCGGGCCCGACCAACAACTGGATGGCTCCTGCAGAGATGCGCGCCACCCTGAATCCGCTGTTTGATGGCTGCATGGCGGGCCGCACGATGTATGTTGTGCCGTTCTCCATGGGTCCGCTCGGCTCGCCAATTGCCCACATCGGCATTGAGCTGTCAGACAGCCCGTATGTGGCGGTCAACATGAAAATCATGACCCGCATGGGTAAAGCCGTGTTTGATGTGCTGGGTCTGGAAGGTGCATTTGTGCCCTGCGTTCACACCGTGGGCGCACCATTGGCATTTGGCGAGCAAGACGTGAAGTGGCCATGCAATAAAACCAAATACATCGTTCATTACCCCGAGACACGCGAAATCTGGTCATACGGTTCTGGCTACGGCGGCAATGCGCTGCTAGGCAAAAAATGCTTTGCGCTTCGCATTGCGTCCAACATGGGTCGTGACGAAGGTTGGCTGGCCGAGCACATGCTGATCTTGGGCGTGACGAATCCGCAAGGCAAAAAGTACCACGTTGCGGCGGCCTTCCCAAGCGCCTGCGGCAAAACCAACTTTGCGATGCTGATCCCGCCAGCAGGCTTTGACGGCTGGAAAGTCACCACCATTGGCGACGACATTGCGTGGATCAAACCCGCCGCTGACGGCAGGCTGTACGCCATCAACCCCGAGGCGGGCTACTTTGGCGTGGCCCCCGGCACCAACACCCTGACCAACCCGAACTGCATGGCCAGCCTCGAACGCGACACGATTTTTACCAACGTCGCGCTGACAGACGACGGCAATGTGTGGTGGGAAGGCATGAGTGATGCTCCCGCGCACGCCATCGACTGGCAAGGCAAAGACTGGACGCCTGCGATAGCCAAAGAAACCGGTGCCAAAGCCGCGCACCCGAATGCCCGCTTCACGGTGGCCGCCACCAATAACCCGGCGCTAGACCCCGCTTGGGACGACCCCAAAGGCGTGGCGATTGATGCCTTTATCTTTGGCGGCCGCCGTTCCACCACCGTGCCGCTGGTCACAGAGGCGCGCAACTGGACAGAAGGCGTCTACATGGCCGCCACCATGGGCAGCGAAACCACCGCCGCCGCCACAGGCCAGGCCGGCGTGGTGCGTCGCGACCCGTTTGCCATGCTGCCGTTTGCGGGCTACAACATGAGCGACTATTTTCAGCACTGGCTGAACATGGGTGAAAAGCTGGCCAAGTCAGGTGCAGCAGTGCCCAAAATCTACACCGCCAACTGGTTCAGAAAAGGCGCAGACGGCAAGTTCGTCTGGCCCGGCTACGGTGAAAACATGCGCGTGCTGAAGTGGATCATCGACCGCGTTGAAGGCACGGGTCAGGGCCAAGACAACGTGATGGGTGTGACGCCTGGCTACAACGACCTGACCTGGACAGGCCTGCCTTTTACCGAGCAGCAGTTTGAAACCGTGACCAGCATCGACAAAGCGGCATGGAAAGAAGAGCTGGCGCTGCATGCCGAGTTGTTCAAGCAGCTGGAGCATCATTTGCCCAAGGCTTTGCTGGACACCAAAACCGCGATTGAAAAACGACTCGTCGCTTAAGCCGCGACTGATTCAGTTTTCAATCCTTCGGTTCCGCTCCTGAATGTCGCGGTAGGCTTTGCAATAGCTCGATTCGACAAACTGCGGTTTCGCGCATTCACGCTGGTCGCACAATCCCTTGCTAATGAAGTTGGGCTTACCTTCACAAAATTCTTTTGGGGATGCTGGCGCTTGTGCCACTGGTGGGGGCACATTGACAGGTTGTGGGGAAGGCTGAGCTGCCACGGGAGGCGCAGAAGGTTGTACCAAAACGGGTTGCGCAACAACGCGGGCCGGCACAGGCGGCTTGGCTACCACTGCAGATGGAGTGACCGCAACTGCCTTGTCTTTTTCAGTTTTACTGCGAGCCGCCTCATTGGCAGCAGTCTGATTGGCCACCTTGAGTTCTGCTTCGGCCTTCGCCTGCTTGGCCTCTTCGGTTTTCTTGCGTTCAGATTGAAGTTGCGCTTCAGCTTCAAGTTTGATGCGCTCAATAGCCGCCGATTTATCGCGCTGTTCGCCTTGGTACCAAAAATAGCCCCCCGCAAGTACACACAGCACCAGCACGCATAGCGCTGCGGCGACTGCCCTACTGCCAGTTATCACGCTTGATGAAGCATTTTTCGGTGTCTCAGCTTGAGCAGCAGCGCCGGATTGAGCTTGGGCCGGGGCGCTTGCCAGTACCGGCGAGTTGGTCGTTGCCGCCGGGGGGTCGTGCGGATTGGATGTCGTTTCCCGAGCGACGACATGTACTTCAGCTATCGGCGTAACTGTTACGGTAACTGGCTGTTCAATGATCTGCACGGGCACGGCTTCGGGCGGTGGCGGTGGCGGTGGCGGTGGCGGTGGCGGTGCGTAAGTTGGTACGACTGCAACCGGTGTATTGACCTGTGGTGGTACGTTTGTTCCTGTATATCTTGGAGCCGTACTCGTAATCGGCGCTGGCGCTATCGTCATGCGCTGGCCTGGTAAAACCGGCAGCGGACCCGAGGGCAGCGGGGGCGCCATAGACATGCGGTTGCTTGATACCACGGGCAGAGGTCCGGAAGGCAAGGGTGGCGCCATCGTACCCACGGGAACAGAGGTCGTTGAAGAAGGTGTGCCGCCCATCGGGTTGCCACAGGTGGCGCAAAACCGAGAGCCTGCTGTGTTGCGTGCATTGCATGCATTGCAGGCGGTCAAGCCACTATCAGTCGTGGAGGTTGTCGTTCCGGCAACTGGTACGGCGCTGCCGCATTTTTTACAAAATTTAGCGCTTTCCCGATTTTCATTTCCGCATTTTGCGCATGCCATACCCATAAAGAACTCCTGCTGTTTTCGGTTTTGGTGTGTTGTGTCAGGACTGGAATCGCGCATCGTTCAGCCCTAATCCACGAATCCATTGGTGCTGGCGCCAGAACGCTTCTACGCTGTCAATATCGTCAGAGCCCAGAACCGCTTCAACGCGCTTTGACGTGCGGTGATCACATGCTTGCGCAGCAACACTCATTTCACGCCCCAGGCTGACCGTGACTTCTAGTTGAGTCTCCATGGACAGCGGCTTCTCGAAATCAAACGCAAAAAACCCGAGACTCCAGTCCTGCCCGTCATCATCAACTTTTGCGATTTCAATCACGAGTCGCTTCTGATTGAGCCGGTTAGCAAACAACGGGAAAACGCCAGTCGCCGGAAGTGCTGTGCCAGCCGCAATCAGCGGATGAATCATCGGCTGTCCGCTGTCAGGATTGACTGTGCGTATGCCGATCATGGCACTGCTAACGTCACGCAATGGAGAAAAACCCTGCGCATGCCAACGCGCTGCCCCAAACGCAATGGCTGCGACTGGCGCTAAGGAAAACCGCAAACCAATCAGGTTTTCGCGTGCCAGATGCTGGGTGACGAGTACATTCCTGCCCCAACCACCCGTCAGGGAGCAGCCGGTAACCGCAGCAGCGCCGGACTTAGCCAGAACTTGCCGAACCAATGAAGCGATTTCTTGCGCTGCCGTTTTTGCCAAGGCATCGACCACCTGAGCGCTGAAGGCGACGGGTATGGCGCTGGCGTGACGCGTGTTGTCTGGTATCCAGCCTGACCAGGATCGCGCTGGCTCAGCGCCGAACTTGGCCCAGATGGTATCGCGCAAGATTTCAGCTACGCTCAGCTCGTAGGCCACATCGTCATCAATTGGGCGTAGCAATGCGCAAAGTCCGGGGGGCATGACTTGCAAAATCAAATTCCGAAGTGGCATGTCTCCGGACATCTGAGCGTCGATCGTGTAGCCGTTCTCACGACGCGTCACCAAGCTCACCGATACGGGGCCACTACCGGCATCTGCCACCAACACCGATTCATCGATTTGCAGATTGAGTGAACTCGCATGTGCTACAGCTTGATCCACAGTTACCACCGCCGAGAAGCCTGCCAGTCTGCATGCTGCACGCAAAGCCCGCGCGCCTGCCTCGCCAACATCAGGTGCAAGTGCCACAACCGCTGACAGTGTTGAAGCAGGGTGCGACAACAAAAAATCCTCCAGAGCTTTTTTGATCAGCAAACCCGCCAGTCCTTCGGCTTGCCAGTGTCGGCCTGTCGTGTCCTCCAAGACAGGATCGACCTGACCAAGAGATCGTTTGATACCCCCCAACACTTTGACACGCGGCATTTCGCTGACGCGGTCAATGGCGGCGTGACCCAACCATGCGACACCGTCCTCCACGGCAACACAGGCAGGCAACCGCAGGGGCGTCCCGCGTACGGGATCTTTGACGATGGAGACGACGCCCTGATCAGCGCTTGCCAACTCCAGAAACTGATCACCGAAGTCTAGTGCAAGAGTGGTCACAACTCGCTCCTTGCATCCAGGCCGCTGATGCCCATCAAAGCGCGTTCGCTATCTCGCAGGCCGTTTGACAACTGACTGACGGTACGGCTAGCGTTGCTGGCTGCACCAGCAAGTTCCCTGAGCTGCGTGTCCACCACGCGAAGCCGTTCACGGAGCTCGCCGCGCTGACGCTGGAGTGTTTCGTTGCGTGATCGCATCTGAATGGCTGTGCTCTCGTCGAGTCGTTTGAGTAAATCACGCCGCATGCTGTCAAACAACTGTTGCAGCCGCGACTGGCGCTCCCGGCCAATGTCTGCCACCAGACGTTTGACCTCACGCTGAAGGACTTCCTGCGCCCTTTCTGCTTGCTGGTTCAGCAGCGCCTGCATGACCTTTTTTGAGTTTTTCATTGATAACACCACGCCGCCCAAAAACACCGCAAACATGACCAGCACTATCCAGTAGTGCTGGCGCCAGTTCGCCTGAAACAGCAAACCCAGCAGCGTCAGGATGGACATCATTGAAAAGATCAGTTGCTTGCTGCTGGCCAGGTGGCTTAAAAACCCTGGCCGTGGAATTTCAGAAAGAAAAGAATTTTCAAGAGTGATCAATGGCGAGAACCCTTCAAGAAATGCCGCCTCGGTTACAAAGGAGCCGGTATTGCCGGGGTTATTGACACGCGTCACTGGCATCACCGAATCGGCCTGAGCCGCAGTTTTTGAGTAGCTTTGAAAGTCACTTTTCAGACCAGCGCGAACATGCTGGCGCAATTGTTCCAGCACAGCGGCATGGGTACGGTCATCGACACGAACCTTGTCCATATCGGGCGTGCTGGAGGCTGAACGAACCATGTTAACGGCGGCTATTTTTGCTACTGTGGCGCGTACCGCGCCCACCAATGGGCTGTCTGCAGAATAGGTCAGTTTCCCAGCCTCAAGCAATGAGCGCTGCGCCTCATTGCAAATGCTGTCAATGGTCGACTTGTGAGTGTCGGCGTCCTGGCGCGATGTGTCGGTGGCCAACGCAATTTCTGTTTGTTTGGCGCGCACTTCATCGCGAAGCTTGCGAAAGCGCAGCTTGCGGCCATGCTGATCACTGGCTTGCTCATAGCCCAAAGAAATCCAGCGCGCCTGCGCCAGAAGCGTCCGGTTGCGCAGCGACTCGCACAAGGCCGGTGTTTGCGCCATGCCGTCCATCAATGCTGGCAGGCGATCTGCTTGTACCCGGCAGCCGGCGGATACAAGGTGGCCAGTGTCACCAGACACCAGATCGGCATCAAACAACAGCCACGATAAACACTCTGCCGACAGTTCGGCTGGATTCGCGCAAACAAGTGTGATGTTGTGCAAAAGCTGTTGTGGCCGCCAGTCAATTTTCAGGTCAGGGCGTTCATAGTCTCCTGCTTGTGTGGACCATCCGCTTAGCTTGAACTGTGCGTCATCTGCCGCGCCAAGCGCTGCGAGGATGGCTAGACGGGCTTGACCATCCGGCAACAGCAAAACCACCAGCAATCGCTCAGGGGGCGTGCTTTTTCTGCTTTTCAGGCGTGCCAGCTCCTGCGCAAGACCTGGGTCTACGCCGACAGCGCTAAGCGAGCGCGCCAGGCCTTGCAACTCCTGCAATGCCGCTGCGGACGACATGACGGAAGCCCCCGCAGATGGCCTGGGCGAGGCGAAGGAGTCCTGGGATGAGGTGCTCATTCTTCTATTTGCAAAAGCGGTTTATTTTGCTTTGCGCAGTGTTCAAGCCGGCCTTCGCCTGCTCAAAGCAAGCGTTTGGATTAGCGGCGTTGCGGCAGGTGAACGCAGCCATCGTTCCCACAATGGCTGCTGCTTTAGCCTCGGTGCGGGCCGTTTCGCATGCGGCCTGCATCTGAGCGTCTTGTTGCTCGCGCGCCGCACGTTGCTGTGCCTGCTGCTGAGCTCTGGCCTGCTCGTCGCGCTGTCGAGCGGCATCGGCCTGGCGCTGGCGCTCGTCTTGTCGCTGTTGGGCTTGCCGACGGTCTTCATCCATTTGGCGTTGGCGCGCCTCCGCTTGCCTGCGATCTTCTTCCATTTGCCGCTGCCGGGCTTCTTCTTCACGTTTGCGCCGGTCGCTGGCGGCCTGGGCGGCTGCTGCCTGCGCAGCGGCTGCTTGCGTGGCACTGAGATTTTTGAGCCGCTGCGTGTCTTCCTGAATTTTGCTGGCTGCATCGGCAATTTTTTGCGCCTGAATGTCGTCTGCTGCCACGTTGCCCGTCGCGGCTGCAAATATGGAACCTGTCCTGAAACCGTCAGCGGCCTGTTGAGTCGGCCCTGACATGCGGGAACCCGTCAATTTTTCGAGTTTTTGCAACTCTTCGGTTTGCACCAGCATGTCTGACGCGATACCTGCCGTTTTCATCGTGCGCTGTAGGATGGCGTTGGGCTCTTCAAGAAGGCGCTGGGCTTTTTTGAATGATTTTTCACGCATGGCCACGCTGGCCAGCTCAATTCGCGCGTCCAGCTGACTTCTGACGCTTGATGGGAAAATCGAACTCTCAAGGAGCACACCCAGATTGCGTGAGGCTTCGTTTTTTGGGTTGCGGGTTGCCGCGTTTTGCAGTTCATCTATTTTTTTGCGCAAATCCTTCACCTCCATGGACTGCGCAATGACCTTTTCTTGAAGCGCTTCCGCTTTTTGGCCATACAGCGGGACAAGATCTTCAAACCCATCAAACAGGCTGTCTCCTTTGGTTGCCACTGCCAGCACAATCGCGCCTGCAACCGCAACAGCGCTGGCTCCAGCCAGCCACTTGCCTTTGCCGTCTGCCATTGACAACACGCTGGTCCAGAGTGACTCGCCGGGTATCTTGCCAGACGCCAGTGCAGCGCCAAACTCGGATGCGCTGGCGTATCGCTGCTCTGGCAGGTGCAGCAACGCTTTTTCAATCACCCTGCCCAACCCGGACGGTATGTCTGGCCTCAGGGAGGAAATCGGCTGAGCCATGCCCATTGGCACAGTGCCAGTGAGCATTTCGTACAAAACGATGCCCAGCGCATAAATGTCGGCACGGCCGCTGATCTGATGTGACCCCGATGCCTGTTCTGGTGCCATGTAGTGCAAGGTGCCAATGGCCATGGTGGTGTTGGCCATGGAGCTTCGATTCAAGTCTCGCGCAATGCCGAAATCCATCAGCTTGATGATGTCGTCGGCATTGACAAACAGGTTTTCGGGCTTGATGTCGCGGTGGATGGTGATCTGGTGTGCCGTCTCCAGAGCGGCACAAACCGCCGTGCCGACCCGCTTGACTTCGTCGACTGAAAATTGTGCGCCAGCGGCTCGGTAAGAGTTGATCCAGTCGCGCAATGTGTAACCGCGCAACAACTCCATCACCAGAAAAACCATCCCCTGATCTTGTTGAATGTCAAACACCCGAACGATGTTGGGGTGTGTCAGCTGTAGTGTTGTTTGCGCCTCACGCATGAAGCGCTCGCGAGCCTCCGGGTGCGCAAGCATGGCGTCAGACAGCACCTTAATGGCGACGTGGGTTTCACGCAACCAGTCATACGCGCCATAAACCCGCCCCATGCCGCCTGCGCCGATTTCTTGCTGGAGCTCAAAACGGTCAAGCAAGCGTGTGCCGATCTCCAGCGATGGCGTGGTGTTGCGCACCATCTGGAACGACGGTATGTCGGCCAGCTTGGTTTGTGAAAGGATGGATCCGGTCGACATTTGCTCCCTTGTTCAGTTTTGACAATCCGCCAACAATATGATAATTTCTGGCAATATTATTTCATCTGCTTACATTTCCACCGGAAATTGTTGCGATTCGTCGATCAATAGATCGGCTTGTTGCACTGTTAAGACAGTTTCACACCAGTAAGCCGCGCAATGATGTTTACAGAGACTTTCAACTCATGACTTTATAAGGTTCCAAATGCCAACCATCCTAGAACTCGAACAACAAGCGGCGGCTTCAGCATCAGCTGCGGCGGCCAGCGCACTGCAAGCGCAAACTAGCGAGCAACAATCTGCGGGTGCGGCGCAGAGCGCCAAGCAACATGAACAGGAAGCCCTTGCAGCCGACAATCGAACCAAACAGCATGAGCAGGAAGCGACTGCTGCACTTAGCTTGACGAAACAGCATGAGCAAGAGGCCCTAGCGGCTGACAGCTTGACCAAGCAGCACGAGCAGGAGGCGATGGCAGCGCTGAACCAGACCAAGCAGCACGAACAGGAAGCTTTGGCCGCTGATAACCTCACAAAACAGCATGAGCAAGAGGCCCTAGCGGCTGACAGCTTGACCAAGCAGCACGAGCAGGAGGCGATGGCAGCGCTGAACCAGACCAAGCAGCACGAGCAAGAGGCAATTGTTGCGCTAACCCAAACCAGGCAGCACGAGCAAGAGGCAATAGTTGCGCTGACTCAAACCAGGCAGCACGAGCAAGAAGCAATGGTTGCGCTGACCCAAACCAGGCAGCACGAGCAAGAGGCGCAAGTTGCGCTTGAGCAAACGCGACGCCACGAACAGGAAACTAACGATGTTCTGGCACAAGCACGGAATTACCTGGATCAGATAGTCGCGTTAAAACACGAAGCAGACCAGGTTTTAGCGCAGTTGCGTGAGCATGAGGTGGCCACCGTTTGCGTGCGTGACAAGGTCATCACGGACAGTGGCATTATTGAAGGCATAACTGGCGAGTCTAAACAGTGGGCAATAGACATTGAGTCCGAGTACCATAAAGCGAAAATGTTTAATAACTACATGGCTTAGCGAGCATCACCAATTAGTAAAAACTGTTGCAAATCGAATTAAAGCGAGTATTCTGCTTCAGAATACTTTCAGGGTTAGCTAACTGGTGTGTCCAACATTTTCTGGCTCATCTTGGCTTGACAAATCGCAAGCCCTCTTCATCGCGCGCATCGTTGCGCGACATCGTTGCTTGCAAATCAGACATCAGGCGAGCATCCGTTTTGGCCATGGCCCACAGGCGCTGGTCGGCGCGCTTGGCGGCGATGCTTCTTGACCAAGCGTCCAGACCTGATTTTGCGCTGACGACCGCGTGGCGTGCGGTGCTGGCAAAGATGGCCAGTGCCGCAAAGGCCACGGCCCACATGCCGATCCACAGTGCCAGCAGATGGCCTTCTGCCATGCTGTCCATGACCTGGTAGGCCACCACCATCACGGCGGCGGCGATGGCCGACAGCAGCAATGTGGCCAGTGACCGTGTGCTGAAAAAGTTGCGCTTGATGTGCTGCGCAGATTCAACGGCCAACTCAAGTCGGTCAGCGCCTGCGTGGCGGTTTGAATAGTCAATGTGTACGAAGCTGGTCATGGTGTTTCCCTTGTCAATACCCAATGCGCAATAGCGTTGGGTGCAGTGATATTAGGGTTACTACTGACATTGTTCAACTTTATCTTGATGATTGTGGTTATTCATATCGGTGATAAATTAAGGTCATGTCTGCAACCCAAACCTCCAAAGCGCCCAACTTTCGCACGCTGGACCTGAACCTGCTGCGCGTGTTTGACGAAGTCATGGCCGAGCGCAGCCTGACCCGGGCGGCGCGCAACCTGTCGCTGACCCAGCCTGCCGTCAGCAATGCGCTGCGCCGTTTGCGCGAAACGCTGGGCGATGAGCTGGTGGTGCGTTCTGGCCAAGGCATGGCGCCCACGCCGCGCGCGCTGGCGCTGTGGCCTACCGTGCGGCAGGCGCTCAGCCAACTCCAGGCGTCGCTCAGTCCCAGCGGTTTTGAGCCTGCAACAGCCACCACCACTTTTGTGCTGGCCATGGCCGATGCGACCGCTGCCGAGCTGATGCCGGGGCTGATTGACATCATGGCGCATCAAGCGCCCGGCGTGGCCATGCGCGTGGTGCCTTTGACAACCCGCGACCCGCGCAGCCTGCTGGACGAAGGCAAGGCCGATTTGGCGGTCGGGCATTTCCCCTCAGTTCTGGCAGATTTGGTGGTGCGGGCGCAAAGCGATGAGGCCGTCACCTATGCCCACCAGCGCCTGTATGAAGGGCAGTACGTGTGCGTGATGCGCGCTGGCCACCCGCTGGCGCGCGAGCCCCTGACGCTGGACAGGTTTTGTGCGGCACGGCACATGCTGGTCAGTTTCTCAGGCAGGCCTTTTGGCTTTGTTGACGAGTCTTTGGCCTCGCTGGGCAGAAAGCGCCAGGTGGTGCTGACAGTGAACCAGTTTTTCACTGCGGGCCGGGTGGTGGCCAATTCCAACTTGCTGACGGTGTTGCCGCAGCACTTTGTCAGCGTCACGGGCATTGCTGACCAACTGGTGCTGCGGCCACTGCCGTTTGACGTGGCACCGGTGCATGTCGATGCCGTGTGGCACAGCCGACTGGAGTTGCAAAGCGCCCACCTGTGGCTGCGAAACATCATTAAAAAAGTGGCAAAATCAGTGGTTAGCCCAATAAATACGGGCGCAAGCAGCTCCTGATTTAGTAGTAAATCCAAGACTCGTCAATACACGCCAGCACTTGCTGGTGCTGTGGGCATGGCTTTAAACCTTGCCGCCAGCGCGCTGGTGTGCCGGGCCAGCAGGCTGGCGTCCAGGCCCACCGCCACAAACAGTGCGCCAAGTTCCAGGTAGTGTTTTGCCAGGCCTTCATCGGCCGACAAAATGCCTGCGGCTTTGCCTGCCCGGTTGATGCGCGCTATCGCGTCAAGGATGGCAGCTTGCACCACCGGATGTGCGAACTGACCCACATAACCCATTGACGCAGACAAATCCGCCGGACCAATGAAGACACCGTCCACGCCATCGACTGCCGCAATCGCGTCCAGGTTGTCCAATGCGGTTTGCGTTTCGGCCTGCACCAGTATGCACACCTGGGCATTGGCCTCATGCGCGTAATCTGGGTAGCGGCCAAAGCGCGATGCCCTGGCACTGGCCATGCCCCTTATTCCACCTCCGCCACTGCGACCCATGTGATCATCATCTTGCGGGTAGCGTGCCGCGCGCACCACGGCTTTGGCCTGTTCGGCGGTGTCTACCATCGGCACCAGCAGCGTTGTCACGCCCAGGTCAAGGTATTGCTTGATCAGCATCTCACCCACATGGCCGTGGCCCAGCGGCACGCGTGCAATCGGGTGGGTGCCGGGGTAGGCGGCGATGGTTTGCAGTTGCTGCAAGATGCTGCGCAAGTCGTTCGGCGCATGTTCGCCGTCAATCAGCAGCCAGTCAAAACCCGCGCCCGCAGAAATCTCGGTCGCGTAGCTGTCGGCCAGGCTCAGCCACAGGCCGATTTGTGGTTGTTTGTTTTGCAGCGCCAGTTTGAAGGTGTTGATGGGTGTTTGCATGGTTTTTAAGTTTTAAAGGTCAGGCAGGGCAGATCAATTTGATGTCGGGGAAATAGGTTTTGTAGCGGGCTGCGTCGCGGGTCAAAAGTGTCCAGCCTTCAGCCTGCGCTTGGGCACCTATGAAGAAGTCGGGGAGGACACCGGTTTTGCCACCGCCGCGTTGGCGGTATTGTCGAAATGCCATAGCAGCTGCCCGCGCTGCTTTGCGACTGATATCTTGCGTGTCGATGGATTGGGTCAACAAAAACTCGTCGAGGTCAAAAGCAAAACCCGGGTGGCCCAGCAGCTCGGCGTACACCACCATGTTGATCACCAAGCCCCCGTCGACTTGGCCCAACCTCAACTGCCGCGCAGACCAAGGCATCCAGACAGGGTCTCGCTGAAACACATCCAGAAAAATATTGGTATCGACCAAAATTCTCGCTAAAGTCACGGGCGATTCCAGTCGTCGCCCCGTGTGATGCGCATCCATTCGTCGGTGCTTGGGCCACCCTTGACGATGCCAATCCATTTGGCCAGCGGATCATCTGCCGGAATCGGCAAGGGGTCTTTTTCTGATCTCAAAAGCTTTTTCAAAGCTGTGATGGCTGCTTCTGTTTTCGACAGCTCGTGGCGTTTACAGTAATCTGCAAACTCGTTTTCAAGCTGGGTAGGTAGGCGCAGACTGAGCATGACTAAGTTCCTTGTGTGTGACGACTTGTCTGAACTGTACTACACAACAAAAACTTTGTCATACGATTTGTTTCGCCTCCCGTAAAACTGTTAATAAACCCAGTAAACTACACGCATGGCCAAAGACAAAACCACCTTCACCTGTACCGAATGCGGCGGCAGCAGCCCCAAATGGCTGGGCAAATGCCCGCACTGCAATGCGTGGAACACGCTGGTCGAGGGCGTGGCTGAGAGCAGTGCGCCCGCCAAAAACCGCTACAGCAACCAGCACCAAGGCCTGGCCAAGCTGTCTGAAGTCACGACGCTGGCTGATATTGACGCCACCGACATGCAGCGCACCCCCACCGGGCATGAGGAGCTGGACCGCGTATTGGGTGGCGGCATTGTCGAAGGCGGTGTGGTGCTGATTGGCGGTGACCCGGGTATTGGTAAGTCCACACTTCTGCTGCAGGCGCTGGATTCATTGCAACGCGCTGGGCAGTCAACGCTCTACGTTACAGGTGAGGAAAGCGGCGCGCAAATCGCATTGCGTTCGCGCAGGTTGGGCCTGGAAGGCTCGCAGGTCAAAGTCCTCGCCGAAATCCAGCTTGAAAAAATCCTCGCCACGCTGGAAGCGACCAAGCCCACCATCGCCGTCATCGACTCTATTCAAACCGTCTACTCAGATCAGCTCACGTCCGCCCCCGGCTCTGTGGCCCAAGTACGCGAATGCGCCGCGCACTTAACGCGCATGGCCAAATCGTCGGGCGTGTGCATCGTGCTGGTCGGCCACGTGACCAAAGAAGGCGCGCTGGCCGGCCCGCGCGTGCTGGAGCACATGGTTGACACCGTGTTGTACTTTGAAGGCGACACGCACAGCAGCTTTCGCCTCGTGCGGGCAATTAAAAACCGCTTCGGCGCGGTCAATGAAATCGGCGTTTTTGCCATGACTGAAAAGGGCCTGAAAGGCGTCAGCAACCCCAGCGCCATCTTTTTAAGCCAGCACACCGAGCCCGTGCCCGGCAGTTGCGTGATGGTGACGCTAGAAGGCACACGCCCCATGCTGGTGGAGATTCAGGCACTCGTTGACAGCGGCGGCCCATCACCCCGGCGCTTGTCCGTGGGGCTAGACAAAGACCGCCTGGCCATGCTGCTGGCCGTGCTGCACCGCCACGCGGGCGTGGCGTGCATGGACCAAGACGTATTCGTTAACGCAGTGGGCGGCGTGCGCATCAGCGAGCCAGCAGCTGACTTGGCCGTGATGTTGGCGATTACTTCAAGCTTGCGCGGCAGGCCTTTGCCCAAAGGTTTTATCGCGTTTGGCGAGGTGGGGCTGGCAGGCGAGGTACGCCCCGCTCCACGCGGCCAAGAGCGCTTGAAAGAAGCCGCAAAACTGGGCTTCAGCATCGCCATCGTGCCCAAAGCCAACGCCCCGAAAAAGAACGACAAGGCTTTTGAAGGGCTGACGATTCACGCGGTGGAGCGCATTGAGCAGGCGCTGGAGGTGGTGCGGAGTTTGCAGTGAGTCATCTTATTGCTATAATATCAGGAGCTGCTTGCGCCCGTATTCATTGGGTTGGAGGCCTAAAATATACCTGAAAACGATCTAAAATTGCTCTAAACCATGAAAATCGCCATCATTTCAGACATCCACGGCAACCTGCCTGCCCTGCAAGCCGTGCTGGCTGAAATTGACCGGGAAGGCGCCGGCCAGATCATCAATGTCGGTGACACGCTGGGCGGGCCGCTGGAATCTGCCCGCACGGCGGACTTGCTCATGCAACGGCAAATCCCGATGATTGCAGGCAACCACGAGCGGCAATTGCTCACTTTTCCACTTGAAAAATTAGGTCAAAGCGATGCTTGCACTTCCAGTGAAGTGTCCACAGCGCACCTGGCCTGGCTAGCCAGCGCCCCGCCCACGATGTGGCTGACTGACGACGTGTTTGTCTGCCACGGCACGCCGCACAGCGACTTGCATTTCTGGTTAGAGACCGTCACCAATGACTTTGGACAGAACGGCTCACCCGGCGTGCGCGCCGCCACGCAAGCTGAGGTCTTTGAGCGCCTCGGGCGCGGCCACCATCTTCAAGCCAGTCTCATCATCTGCGGCCACACCCACGTGCCTCGCGTGGTCACAGTCCCGAGTCCAGCGGGCGGCCACCTCATCACCATTGTTAACCCCGGTAGCGTCGGCTTGCCTGCTTATGACGATGTTCATCCTTATCCGCATCACATCGAAACCGGCAGCCCGCACGCCAGGTATGCGGTGGCAGAACAAACCGCTGCGGGCTGGACAATCGATTTGCGCGGCGTGATGTACGACTTTGAAAGCATGGCGCTTTTAGCCGAGTCACGCCAACGGCCAGACTGGGCAGTAGCGTTACGTACCGGGCGCATGGGCAGCTACGGAATGTGAAAATGATGTTCGTCTTACAATGAATCCATCGATAAAAGGAGTGTAAGAATGTCAATCGCGACGCTTTCCAGCAAATTCCAGATTTCCATCCCAAAAGACATTCGCGAGGCCATGGATTTCAAGGCGGGTCAACAACTGACTTTTTTGCGGGTGGGTAAAAGTTTGCGGCTGGTGCGTGTTCGCAAAATGGAAGACTTTATTGGCATGACCAAAGGCGCCAACACCGATGATTATCGCGACCGCAGTACACACCGGGAAGACAATTTGCCCGTTCCAACGGCGGCACAAAAAGCAGTTATGAAAAAACGATTTGCAAAGCAACAAGTGCTGGGCAAGTCATGAAGCTTGTGGACACCTGCATCTGGATTGAGGTAACGTCAGACACACCGACTGGGCAAGCCTACAAGCGTTTGCTCAGCGAGCCTCACAAGCTCATGACATCCACCATGGTCGTTTACGAACTTCGCAAATGGCTGGCACGCCACATGGAGAGCGAAGCTGCTGATGAACTGATGGCTTTGGTGCTTACAGCCCATGTGGTTGAGCCCACTTCCACCATCGCCTTGCAAGCCGCAGAACTCAGCAAGACTTACCAGCTCCACGCGATGGATGCGCTCATTTATGCCACAGCGCTGGAGCATGATGCCCAACTGGTCACATGCGACGTCCATTTCAAAGACCTGCCGCAAGTGGACTACACCGCCAAGTCAAAATAGCCCCATGAACCTGCAAAAAATCCTCATCCCTTTGGCCATCATCGGCGGCTCGGCGCTGGCTTACCGCTCCTACGGCTGGGCGGGCATTGCCGCAGTGGTGACGTTTTTGGTCTTCGGCATCCTGCTGCACTTCACCCGGCTGATGACCATCCTCAAGCGCGCCGCCAACCGCCCCATCGGCCATGTTGACAGCGCCGTCATGCTCAACGCCAAACTCAAACCCGGTGCCACGCTGATGCACGTCGTGGCCATGACACGTTCACTGGGGCTTTTAAAGTCCATCAAAGACGCGCAGCCCGAAGTGTTTGAGTGGAAAGACGGCACAGATTCAACCGTGACCTGTACCTTTGTAAGCGGCAAGCTGGCCAGCCATGTGCTGGCCAGGCCTGCACAGCCCGCTGAAGTTGCCGCCTAGCGCAGCGCTTTTTTATCTCGCAGCAACTGCTCACCCGCACAGTAACCCGAGCTGCTCACCACCTGGTTAAGTTGCTCCAGCGGCACGTAGCTGGTCATGACTTTGCTGCTGAGCTGCTCACCTGCTGACTGGCGCAAAAACTGCAGGGTCTCGGTGTACTGGGCCACACTCTTTTTGCAGCGTGCGTCGTCGTTACTGGCAATTTTGACGCCATTTTTAGCATCAATTTGCCTGATTAGATACCTGCCTCAGACAGGCGTAGGATGCTCAGAGGAAGAGGTTTTGTAGTCACAGCAGCGCGAAGCAGTCGAGGCACCATGGCTGCCAAGTCAAATCGCCTGTTAAACCGATAC
>JBASFP010000041.1:0-23950 GCA_049653085.1 Polaromonas sp. | reverse complement strand
ATCAACCGCACCGAATACCTCAAAGAAACAGTTCGTCAGGGCAACGGCCTGGATGCCAACCGCAACCTGACGCCAGACGCCATGCAACGCGGCTGGGACTGCCTGGCGCGTTTTGGTGAAAGACTGGCAGGCTTTAAAAAAACACAAGTGCGCGCGGTCGCGACGCAAACCTTGCGTGAAGCCAGAAACAGGGACGAATTTTTGGCACGCGCCAACAAAATCTTGGGGTTTCCGATTGACGTTATCTCGGGCCGCGAAGAAGCCCGGCTGATCTATCAGGGCGTTGCGCACATGCTGCCGCAGTCCGATGAGCGGCGTCTGGTGATTGACATTGGCGGACGTTCCACTGAAATGATTGTCGGCAAGGGGCTTGAAGCCCGCACCATGGAGTCTTACCGGGTCGGCAGCGTGGCATGGTCGATGAAGTATTTTCCCGATGGTCTGTTCACTGAGCGCGCCTTTGAGAGCGCGGAGATTGCAGCCAAAGCCATTCTTGACGAAGCCACCAACTCCTACAGGTCGGGCACATGGGATGTGGCTTACGGCTCATCTGGAACGATTGGCGCTGTCAGCGATGTCTTGTCTTCGGCGGGCTGGGCATCGGGTCTCGTGACTCGCGAAGGGCTGGACTGGTTGCTGGACCGCTTGATCAAATCGCAAAGCGCGGATCGCCTGAAGATTGAAGGCATGAAGGAAGACCGGCGCACCGTGATTGGCGGCGGTGTCAGCGTATTGCGAGCCGTGTTTGACCTGCTGGACATCCAGCAAATGCAGGCGGCTGTGGGAGCCTTGCGCCACGGCGTGTTGTATGACCTGCTGGATCGCGAACAAGGCGCAGCAGACCTGCGTTCCACCAGCGTTGATCTGCTGGCTGGCAAGTTTGGCACCGACACCGTTCACTCGCAGCGCGTCAGCAAGGTCGCTCAGCAATTGTTTTTGATGCTCACCGCGCATCAAATATCTGCTGAGCCGGATCGCTACTTGCGCAAGTTGAAATGGGCAGCGCAAGTCCATGAGATTGGCAGCCAGATTTCGCACAGTGATTACCACAAGCATGGCGCCTACATTTTGGACCACACAGACGCGCCTGGCTTTGCATTGCCAGAGCTGCACCGCTTGAGCCTGCTGGTTCTAGGCCACAGGGGCAAGTTAAGAAAGCTGGAGGTTGATTTTGAGGATCGCTCATTCATCCAGCAACTGCTTTGTCTGCGCATCGCCGTTATTTTGTGTCACGCCCGACGTGACCCGGATTTGCAGGGTTTGCAGCTTGAGGCGGGTAGCGAGCCAGGCCGGCTTTTTGTTTTGAACTACAGAGCTGGCTGGGCTGAAGCCTTTCCGCAGTCTGCGCATTTGCTGCGGGAAGAGGTTTTGGCATGGCAAAAAACGCCCTGGACATTGATTGTTTCTGAGTTGTCAACGCAGACTTGACAGCTTCAAAGCAAACAATATAAACTGTATATACGGTTTATATTGATCGTATACAACAAGGAAAATCCATGGCAACTGCAAAAACCATAGCGCCTACCGCAACCCCAGTCGAGGCTGCACCCGCCAAGACGGCAACCAAAACTGTCACCGCAAAAGCTGTCACGGTCAAACCTGCGGTTAATAAACAAACCACTACTGGCAAAACCACTGTCAAGAAGCCGGCTGCAAAAAAACCGCTTTCCAAGGCGTTCGCTGTTCCAAAGACCGCAAAAACCGCAAAAACTGCCAAACCCGTCAAAGCTGAAAAGCCTAAAAAACCAAAACTCGTTCGCGACAGCTTCACGATTCCGAAAGTCGAGTACGTTGTGCTTGAAGCACTCAAACTCCGCGCCGCCAAATTGACCCGTGCCGTCAAGAAAAGCGAGTTGCTGCGAGCAGGCATCAAGGCCCTGGCAGCCCTGTCTGATGCGGCTTTCCTGAGCGCGCTTGAAAAAGTCCCGGCCATCAAAACAGGCCGCCCGGCTTCTGCCAAGTAATCGTTATAAAACCTCTGGTGACTGCACGGTGACAACAACTGTCTGGCTGTGCCCATCGCGGTCGCGGTTGCGCAGCCACCAGAGCGCGCCTTTTTTAACGGCGCATTCGGTTTCCTTCAAGGCTAAAAGCTGTGCAATGGTTTGGCCCAAGGTCGGCTGATGGCCAATCACCAGCACCGGGTATTTGTTGCCCGGCCACTGCACCAGCTCCAGCAACTGGGCGGGCGTGCCGCTGGGTGCCAGCTCCGAACGGATTTTGTATTTGCGGCCCAGCGCCAATGCGGTTTGCTCGCAGCGTCTGGCAGGGCTGAACAGAATGCGCGCGCCTTCAGGCAATTGCCTGTCCACCCATACTGCCATGCGCGCAGCCTGTTTTTCACCACGTTGCGTCAGTGAGCGATCCAGGTCAAGCCCGGATGCTTCATCGCCAAGTAGCCAATCCTCTGCTTCTGCATGACGCCACAAGATCAGGTCCATGCGCGACGCCTTGCTGCCTTATTTTTTACGCTGCACCGCAGATGCATAGCGTCGCATCAACGCCGCCTGGGCACCCAGTTGCGGCTGGGTGTTGACGCGCATGTAAGTGCCATTGGCCTGCAGATCCCAGGCGTCCACACCGTCATGCAAATAAGCCACCAGGCATTCGTCGATGATGCGCTGACGAATCACCGGGTCTGTGACAGGCCAGGCCAGCTCAATGCGGCGCAGCATGTTGCGGTTCATCCAGTCGGCGCTTGAAAGCAGCAGGGTTTCGTCATTGCCGCTGCGGAAATAAAACACCCGCGAATGCTCCAGAAAGCGGCCAATGACTGAGCGCACACGGATGTTGTCGGTCACGCCCGGCACCTGCGCTGGCAACATGCACGCACCGCGAACAATCAGGTCAATCTTCACGCCCCTCTGCCCTGCCCTGACGAGTGCCAGCATCAAGGCCTCGTCGGTCAGCGCATTCATTTTGGCGACGATGCGGGTGTCTTTACCATGGGCTGCTGCATCCCCCAAGGCATCAATTTTTTCAATCAGTTTGCGCTGCAGCTGAAACGGCGCTAAAAGCAGGTGATGCAGTTTGGGCAACCTGCTTTGGCTGGCCAGGTGGACGAACACACTGTCCATATCTGCCGTCAGCAGTGGCTCGGCCGTGAGGTAGCTGACGTCGGTGTACAGCCTGGCCGTGCGCGGGCTGTAGTTACCGGTTGACAAATGACCGTAACGCACCAGATTGCGGCCTTCGCGCCGGGTAATGAGCAGCATTTTGGCGTGGGTCTTCAAGCCCACCACACCGTACAGCACCTGCGCGCCAATCGACTCCAGCATTTCTGCCCAGTTGATGTTGGCTTCTTCGTCAAAGCGCGCCTTCAGTTCAACCACCACCGTCACTTCTTTGCCGCGCCGCACAGCTTCACGCAGCAACTGCATCAGCTCTGAGTCGGATCCCGTGCGATAGATGGTTTGCTTGATAGCCAACACTTGCGGGTCATTGACAGCCTCGCGCAGAAAAGCCAGCACGCCCTCAAAACTTTCAAACGGCTGATGAATTGACACATCGCCCTGCTTGAGACGCTCAAAAAATGACTGCCCAGGCACGAGCTGCGTTGGGTAGCAGGCGTTGTAGGTCGGGAACAAAAGCTTGGGGTCATTGACCAGATCAACCAGTTGCGTCAGCCGCACCAGATTGACAGGGCCATGCACGCGGTACAGCGCCGGCTCAGGCAAGTCAAACTGCTTGAGTAAAAAACCTGACAGGTAGTCAGAGCAGCCCGCCGAGACTTCGAGCCGCACTGCCTGGCCGTAATGGCGCTGCTCCAGCCCCTGGCGCAGCGCAGTGCGCAGATTTTGCACATCGTCTTCATCCACCGCCAGGTCTGAGTGGCGCGTCACGCGAAACTGCGAAAACTGTCCCACCACCCGACCCGGAAACAACTCCGCCAAGTGCGCACGAATCACGCTTGACAGCGACACAAACAGCGTGCCCTTGTTGCTGCCACGTCCCGGCATATGGATAAAGCGCGGCAACACACGCGGCACTTTCACAATCGCAATGTCGTTTTCACGCCCAAAAGCATCATGGCCGCTGAGCCGAACAATAAAGTTCAGCGACTTGTTGGCCACCTGCGGAAACGGGTGTGAGGGATCCAGCCCCACGGGTATCAGCAGCGGCCGCACTTCGCGCTCAAAATACGCCTTGACCCAGCGCCGCTGCACGGCATTGCGCTCCCCATGCGAGACGATACGGATGCCTTGCCTGCCAAATTCAGGCAGCAAATCATCGTTATAAAGTGAATATTGGCGCGCCACGATGTCGTGCGCAGCTTCTGACAGTGACTTGAATGACTCTGCCGTGTACAGGCCTTTGTCGTCGCTGGCGAGTGCCGCCGTCAGGTGTGGTGCGGCGCGCACTTCAAAAAACTCGTCCAGGTTGGACGAAACGATGCATAAATAACGCAGCCGTTCAAGCAGAGGGACGTCAGGCCGTTTGGCCCAGTCAAGCACCCGCTCGTTAAAGGCCAGGATGCTGTGGTCGCGGTCCAGAAACTGAACCGGCTTGGCGAGGGTAGGAACGTGTGTAGTGGTCAAGTAAAAAGGCAACGGCGTAGGCCGAGGTGATCAAAGGTAAACAAAAGTAAGCGACCAGTGTTTACTGGTTTGATGACAATGGTGTGACAGTCGTTTTTGCGATTGTGACGGGTGACGCACCATTTTGCCCGTTGTTGGGCAACTTATTGGGCTGCACTGTCACCAAAAAACCATCAAACAACTGGGCCGCCTGCGCCCAGCTAAAGTCCAGCGCGCGCAAACGCGCCTCATGGCGCGGCACAGCAAGTGCCTTGTAACAGGCCTTTTGCAAATCCTCATCCATCACCCCGCCATGATGCTGACCATCATCGGTACCACCGGCCATGCACAGCACTTCCAGCGGGCCATCTACCGGGTAGGCGGCAACCGGTGTGCCAGTGGCCATCGCCTCCAGCATCACCAGGCCAAAGGTTTCAGACCGGCTGGGAAACACAAACACATCCGCTGCGGCGTACACCTTGGCCAGCTCATTCCTGGGCAACACGCCCATCCAGCGGACTTGCGGGTAGCGCTGCTTCAAGCTGGCCTCCAGTGGGCCCACACCGCACACCACCTTGGTACCCGGAATGTCGAGGTTCAAAAATGCATCAATGTTTTTTTCATACGACACACGACCCACAAACAGCGAAATCGGCCGCAGCAGCGTGCCCATGGGCGGGTTCATGACGGGTAACAGGCGCGGCTGCGGCTGGTAGGCGAACAGCTCGGTATCGACGCCATGCGTCCAGCCACGCAGGTTTTTAAAACCCCGCTGCGCCAGCATGCGCAGCACACCTTGGGTAGGCACCATCACGCCAGACGATGGCTTGTGAAAGTACCTGAACAATGCGTAACCCCAAGACAACGGGATCTTCAAGGCGGCATGCAAAATTTCAGGGAACTTGGTGTGAAACGCCGTGGTGAACCTGAGCCCGCGCTTGGTGCAGTAGCTGCGCGCCGCCCAACCCAATGGGCCTTCGGTGGCGATATGAATCGCCTCGGGTGCAAACGCATCGAGTTTTTCAGTCAATACCCGCTTGGGCGATACCGCCAGGTCAATGCCAGCATAGCCGGGGCAAGGCCGGGTTTTAAACAAGCCTGGGTGAATGACTTCAATTCGGTGGCCTAGCGCTTCAAGCTCGCGCACCAGCTCAACCAGCGTGGTGACCACGCCGTTAATTTGCGGTTGCCAGGCATCCGTGATCAATGCAATTTTCATCTTCGTTTACTTCAGTGTTGAGCCATCAGGCAGCCACAGTGCTGCCAACTTGCGCACGGCCTTGCGTCTCATGCGAGGGAGCCCAGTGCAGCAGCTCCAGCGTGCCGTCAAAGTGCTCGACCAGTGCGGTGCGGCTTTCAACCCAGTCGCCATCGTTGCAGTACAAAACGCCGTCAATGTCACGCATCTCGGCGCGGTGAATATGCCCGCACACCACGCCCTGGTGACCACGATTGCGTGCCTCGTTGGCCACGGCAACTTCAAAGTCGGTCACGTAGTTCAAGGCACTTTTGACCTTTTGCTTCAGGTAGGCTGACAACGACCAGTACGGCAACCCCATGCGGGCGCGCAGGGTGTTCAGATAGCGGTTGAGCTTGAGCGTGAACTCATACAGGTTGTCACCCACAATGGCCAGCCACTTGGCACACTGCACCACGGCATCAAAGTAGTCACCATGAATGACCCACAACTGGCGGCCATCGGCGGTGGTGTGAACGGTTTCTTCCATCACCTCAATGTCGCCAAAACGGTGGCCTATAAATTGGCGTGCAAACTCGTCGTGATTGCCAGGTATGAACACCACGCGGCAACCCTTGCGCGCACGCTTGAGCAGCTTTTGCACCACGTCGTTGTGCGCCTGCGGCCAATACCATTTGCGGCGCAGTTGCCAGCCGTCGATGATGTCGCCGACCAGAAACAACGTGTCGCTCGGATGTGCCTTTAAAAAATCGAGCAAAGCGACTGCCTGGCAGCCGGGCGTGCCCAGGTGCAGATCAGATATAAAAATCGTGCGGTAACGTTTGCGCAGCGATTCATCATCGTTGTCATGCGGTTCATGGGCGTCTGAATGACCCATGAAACCCAAAGCGTCAAACATGGTGCGCATCACATCACAGCGATTGGAGAGGCTGGCTTGGCCGTGAAATGCTTCAGGTAACGCGGCGGCAAATCCGCAATTCGCATCATCATCGGCAAGTCAGCAGAATTAAAGTCAGGGTCCCAGGCCGGCGCGCCCAGCACCTTGGCACCCAGGCGCAAATAGCCGCGAATCAGCGCAGGCGGCTCAATGTTCAGCGAATCATCGAGCTTGTCAACCGGCAATGCCAGACGCGGCGTGACGTGGTATTCAATCGGTGCCAGGTGCGTCTGCTTGACCTGACGCCAGATACTGGCCGCCGCCTGACCACTGTTAGCTCCGGGCGTCTGCATCGGGATGCTGGCACAGCCAATCATGGTGTCCAGCTGGTTGCGTGCCATGAATTCAGCCAGAGCGCCCCACAACGCCAAAATCACGCCACCCGATCGGTGATCCGCATGCACGCAGCTGCGACCCAGCTCGACCATGCGCTCACGCAAGCCGCGCAGGCGGGTCAAATCAAACTCGGTGTCGCTGTAGGTGCTGCCTGCGCGCTTGGCCTGAGTGGGAGTCAGCACACGATACGTGCCAATCACCTCACCGCTGGCCTCGTCACGCACCAGCAGGTGCTCACAGTAGTCATCAAACAGGTCAATGTCGTGGCCAGGCTGGGTGACGGGCAGCGTCGCACCCATTTCAACCGCAAAAACCTGATACCTCAGACGCTGCGCCGCCCGAACCTCGTCTTGATGCCGGGCCCAGCTGACCGAGATTTTTCCCACGGCAGGCCTTTGAACAACATCGGAAATGACAGTTTGACCGCTTGGACAAAGTGACCCCCGTAAAACAGGTGGCATGGCCACAGGTGACAGGGCAAATGTGGGGTTAGGCAGTTCTTTCATGGCAGGCTCCTTGTGGTTATCTCTGTCGAATCAATCAATGGATAGCAGGCAAAATTTGCTGTAAAAAAGCCCCGGAGTCGGGGCTGCTGGTCAGAGGTCATTTGATGGCCATCGGCTGAAGCGGCCGAATGCTTTGCAGCCCCTCCAGCCAGGGACGCGCCCCAGGCTTGAAGCGCAAACCACCTGGCGTGTTGGCAAGCGCACTGGCGGTGCAACGCAAAATCCGCAGGCACTGCTGGTTAAAGTTCAAAGTGGCTACAGTAGTTCTGGTTTCTTGCATGCCCAAATTGTGAGCAGCTGAGGTGACGTGCTTGTGTCAGTTGAGTGGCAGTTGTGTGACAGAAAAACAGCCAGTCAAAATATCTGCTGCCTGGATAGTCGCTATATTTTCAGGAGCTCCTTGCGCCCGTATTTAATGGCCTAGAGCCATATTTGACACTTAAAAAATGCCGTTTTTGATCAATTTAAGCTTCCTGCAACACCCATCAGCATCCATCAATCGTTAACAGAGCGCGGTGATTGGGGCATGCGACCGGGCTTTGGGGTGAAAGGCGCGCGGTAGCGATGCCTAAATCACCAGTAAAAAATGGCCAAGCGAAACCTTGCCCCATTTTTCGACCCCGCGCGTGATTTCCCCCCAAAACCGCACGCGCAAGGCCCAGTCGCCGTGCGGGGTTTGCCAGCTCTGATAAATCTCAAGACAACAGCTTGCATTAATATAAATGTGACTTTAAGATCACACCATGACTTCTCTGGCGTTACTACAAACCCAAATCTTCACCCGCACAAGCGAGCTGGGCTGGACGCACACAGAACTCGCAAGACGCGCAGGTGTGGCCAGAGAGACCGTGTCCAGACTCAAACACCGTCAAGACGCTGACTTTTCATTGTTGGCCAAGCTGTGCCAGGCACTGGGTTTGAAAATTGAAGCACAGCAAAAGCAGCCGTTGCGTTTGAGCTTTCCCTACAAATGGTCAAACCCTGCAATGAGCGTTGAAGCCATGATCCTGGCGATTTTGGAGCGCGGCTTGTTTGATGACTAGTTAGAGGCCGCACGCTACTGGGGTTTTGAGCGGCTGCAATCTGTGGCGCAAAAAAATCCACCAGAGCCGAACACCCAGCGCATGCTCCGCAACATCGCAGCAGGCTTTGCACAGGCGTGACAACGATGCTGCAACTGAACGCACTGGCCGCCAAGACGCGCCCCGTTTATGAGCTGATGGCGCAGCAACCTGCGCTGGAAAATTTTGTACTTGTTGGCGGTACGGCCATGGCTCTGCAGATGGGTCATCGTTTGAGCGAAGACCTGGATTTTTGGCTACCCGCAGAGCGCATCAGCCCCTATGCGATAGACCGAATGATGAACGAGCTGAAGGCTCAAGGCCACAACGTGGTGTTTGCCACCCCACCCGCCAGCATTTCTGCATTTCGCATCAACTCAGGCGAAGACCTGCGCTGGTATGCACAAGACTGGGTGATTGACGGCGTGAAAGTACAACTGTTCTGCCCACAGGATGTCGCTTACGAGCATTTCCGCACCTACCCGCGCCTGGCAGCCAAGGATACAGGCGCGAGTTTTGACATTGCAACGCTGGACGCGATTTTTGCCATCAAAAGTTACGCCATCCATCGCCGCACCCGCAGCCGCGACATCATTGATTTGTGGCACTTTGTACAACAAGGCAAAACGCTGGCCGATATCCTGCGCGTAGCCCGCCTGGCCAGCCCATCCATCAGCGACGAACACGCCAAGGCCATGCTGAGCGGCAGCGTGCCGCTGGATGCACAGGACGAAGGCTTTGCACTGCTGGCGCCGGGTTTGACGCTGAAACAGGTTTATGCAGACTTTGCCAAAGCAGTCGACGCACTGGAGACAGAACTTGCAAAGCAAGTGGCGCGGCAAAGAAACAAATAAAAGCGCCCCGAGCAAGTCAATTCAGACACTATGATTTCAGGAGCTGCTTGCGCCCGTATTCATTGGGCTAGAGCCTTATTTGATACTCAAAATAATGTCGTTTTTTATCAATTTAGGCTTTCTACAACACCAATCAGCATCCATCAATTGTTAACTGAGCGCGGTGATTGGGCTATGTGACCGGGCTTTGGGGTGAAAGGCGCGCGCAAGCACTGCCAACACCAAAACAAAAAATGGCCAAGCGACAGCTTGACCCATTTTTCGACCTCGCGCGTGATTTCACCCCAAAACCGCACGCGCATGGCCCAGTCGCCGTGCGGAGGTTGATAGCAGCCGCTATGAGCAAACGTCGGGTTACGCTTCGCTAACCCGACCTACAAGTCAATGCATTAAAAAACCGTATCTTACGTATATTTATTTTTCGTACGTATAATCGCACGCATGCAAAAACTCACCCTATCCATCGACGACCAGCTCTATGCCATGCTGCACAGTCAAATTGGCCGTGGCAACATTGCTCGTTTTGTGTCTGACGCCATTCGCCCGCACTTGCGAAGCCATGAGTCAGCTAAAACTGCCACTGCATTTGGCATGTTGGGGCATTTGGCCAAGCCCATCAGCCCCACCCAAGCCGCCCAGGCCAAGCGCAATTACCTGGCGCAACGCTATGCAGCCAAGCAGGCGGGCTAAGCCAAATGCTGACCATCGACACCAACATCTTGCTGCGCTATGCCCTGAACGACAACGCCAAGTTGTCGGCCAAAGCAAAAGACATCATTGAGGGCAACACCTGCTACGTGCCTTTGCTGGCGTTGGCCGAGATGGGTTTTGTTCTAGGCTCAGTTTACGAAGCCAAACCGTCTGAGGTCGTTGCCTATGCCAAAAGCCTGATGCAGCAGAAAAACCTTCGCTTCGAGCACGAAAGCCGCGTACTTCAAGCCCTGGCGGGGGTAGAGGCCGGGGTCGATTGGTTTGATGCACTGTTGTGGGCAGCAGCGCCTGTACAGCACGAATTTGTCACTCTGGATAAGAAGTTCGCAAACAAAGCCACCAAGCTCGGTTGGCAGCCAAGCGTAGTTTGCAAGCTTTGAGGCAAACGTCGGGTTACGCTTCGCTAACCCGACCTACAAACTACAAACACTCCACATTCGATAACCGCTAATTGAGCGCGGCGATTGGGTCAGGCGACCGGGCTTTGGGGTGAAAGGCGCGCGCAAGCACTGCAGATGCCAAAACAAAAAATGGCCAAGCGAAAGCTTGCCCCATTTTTCGATCCCGCGCGTGATTTCACCCCAGAACCGCAGCGCATGGCCCAGTCGCCGCGCGGGGGTAGAAACAGAAATCAGGCCTTCCCCGTAGACCCATACCCACCCTCCCCGCGCTCACTCGCCGGGAAGTCTTGCACCACATTGAACTCGGCCTGCACCACGGGGACGATCATTAGTTGCGCAATACGCTCCATCGGCTCGATGGTGAAAGGCACGTCGCTTCGGTTCCAGGCGCTGACCATCAACTGGCCCTGGTAGTCGCTGTCGATCAAACCCACCAGGTTGCCCAGCACAATGCCGTGCTTGTGACCCAGCCCCGAGCGCGGCAGGATGAGGGCGGCGTAGTTGGGGTTGTGCAGGTAGATGGCAATACCTGTGGGCACGAGTTGCCATGCGTTGGCGGCCAGGGTTAAGGGTTCGGCTAAACAAGCCCGCAAGTCCAGTCCCGCGCTGCCAGGTGTGGCGTAGTTGGGCAGGTTGCCTTCAAGGCGTGAGTCCAGAATTTTGACGTCGATTTTCATTGTGGTTTCTTCATGCGGTTGGCGATTTCTTTGACCAGTTGCCGCGCCAGCGCAAGCTTGCCGGCTCTTGGCATTTCAGTTGCGCCCTGACTGTCAACCAGCAGCAGCGCATTGTGGTCCTGGCCGAAGGTGTCGGGGCCAATGTTACCGACCAGCAGTGGCACGTTTTTACGCAGGCGCTTGGCCTGGGCGTTTTCATGCAGGTCGTGGCTTTCAGCGGCAAAGCCTATGCAAAACAGCGCGCCGCATTTGGCTGCGGCTGATTGGGCAACGGTAGCCAAAATGTCCTGGTTTTCAACAAAAGCCAATTGCGGTGTTTGACCCGAACCATCTTTTTTAATTTTCTGGTTTGACGGCGCATCAGGACGCCAGTCTGCCACCGCCGCAGTTGCTATAAATAAAGTAGCTGCTTGCGCCCGTATTATAACGGCTTCAAGCATATTTGATGCTGATTTAACGTCAATTCTGCTCACGCCTCGTGGTGTCGGCAGGCTGACAGGCCCAGCCACCAGCGTCACCTCGGCACCCGCCTCACGCGCCGCACGTGCAATGGCAAAACCCATCTTGCCGCTCGACAGATTGGTGATACCGCGTACCGGGTCAATGGCCTCATACGTCGGCCCGGCTGTGACCAACACACGCTGCCCAGCCAACACTTTGGGCGTGAAAAAAGCAATGATGTCTTGCAACAGTTCATCAGGCTCCAGCATGCGGCCGTCCCCAGTTTCGCCGCAAGCCTGAAAGCCGCTGCCCACGCCCAGCACCGTCGCGCCGTCGCTTTGCAGTTGCGCCAAGTTGCGCTGTGTGGCCGGGTGGGCATACATTTCGCGGTTCATGGCGGGAGCAACAAGAAGAGGCACAGTGTCAATCGGCCGGGCCAGGCACATCAAACTCAGCAAATCATCCGCCCGGCCATGCAGCAGCTTGGCCATGAAGTCGGCACTGCAAGGCGCAATCACGATCGCATCGGCTTCACGCGACAAATTGATGTGCGCCATGTTGTTGTCTTCTCGGCTGTCCCACTGGCTGGTAAACACTGGGCGGCCACTCAAAGCCTGCATTGTGACGGGCGTGATGAACTGCTCGGCAGCCTCGGTCATCACCACCTGCACGCTGGCTCCGGCTTTGATCAGCGCGCGGCACAGCTCAGCGGCCTTGTAGCAGGCGATACCGCCCGACAGGCCTAAAACGATGTGCTTGCCGCCCAGTTCAGGCGATTCGGTGGTGTCTGCGAAATTTGTTAAAGATGTCATGCCCCGCAATGTATCAGTTTGCATGATTGGTATTCTGCGAAATAAGTCCCCCCTATAATCAACATTTCCCACCTGAGCAGACGCCAGTCTGTGCCAAAAATGACCAAATTTGTCTTCGTCACCGGCGGTGTGGTGTCTTCCCTGGGCAAGGGAATCGCCTCAGCCTCTTTAGCAGCGCTGCTTGAATCGCGAGGCCTCAAAGTCACCCTGATCAAGCTCGACCCGTACCTCAACGTTGACCCCGGCACCATGTCGCCCTTCCAGCACGGCGAGGTGTTTGTGACCGACGACGGCGCAGAAACTGACCTTGACTTGGGCCACTACGAGCGTTTCATAGAAACGCGGATGAAAAAAGCCAACAACTTCACCACCGGGCAAATCTACAAAAGCGTGCTCGAAAAAGAGCGCCGGGGCGACTACCTGGGCAAAACGGTGCAGGTCATCCCGCATGTGACGAATGAAATTCAGGAGTTCGTCAAACGCGGCGCGGGCTTTGAAACGCCGGATGCGGTTGACGTGGCGATTGTTGAAATTGGCGGTACGGTGGGTGACATTGAATCACTGCCATTTTTAGAAGCCGTGCGGCAGATGAGCTTGCGCATGGGCGCTAACAACACCGCGTTTGTGCATTTGAGCTATGTGCCGTGGATAGCCGCTGCGGGCGAGTTAAAAACCAAGCCCACCCAGCACACCGCCAAACAGTTGCGTGAAATTGGTATCCAGGCCGACGTGCTGCTGTGCCGCGCTGACCGCCCGATACCGGCTGAAGAGCGCGAGAAAATCTCGCTTTTTTCAAACGTGCCCGAGTGGGGCGTGATCTCGATGTGGGACGTGGACACCATTTACAAAGTGCCTCGTATGCTGCACGAGCAAGGCCTGGACGGCCTGATTTGCGACAAACTGCGGCTGAACACACCGCCTGCCAACCTCAAGCGTTGGGACGATCTGGTGCATGAAACCGCGCACCCGAAAAACGAGGTGCATATCGCCATGGTGGGCAAGTATGTGGACCTGAGCGACAGCTACAAGTCACTGAACGAAGCACTGCGCCATGCTGGTATGAAAAACCACGCCAAAGTGGTGATTGAGTACATTGATTCAGAAACCATCACACCCGACAACGTGACGCGCCTGGCCAAGTTCGACGGTATTTTGGTGCCCGGCGGCTTTGGCGTGCGGGGGGTTGAAGGCAAGATTTGCGCCGCCCGTTACGCGCGTGAAAACAAAGTGCCCTACTTGGGTATTTGCCTGGGCATGCAGGTCGCCACGATTGAATTTGCACGCCATGTGGCTGGCTTTAAAGGCGCGAACAGCACCGAGTTTGACCCACAAACGCCGCATCCTGTGATTGCTTTGATCACCGAATGGAAAGACGCTGACGGCACGATCAAAACCCGCGACGAAAAATCAGATCTGGGCGGCACCATGCGTCTGGGGGCGCAAAGCTCTGACGTGGCCACCGGCACGCTGGCGCACAAGATTTATGGCGACGTGGTCACCGAGCGCCATCGCCACCGCTATGAGGCCAATGTCAACTACCTGGACAAGCTGCGTGAAAATGGCCTGGTGATTTCAGCCCTCACCCAACGCGAGCAACTGACCGAGATTGTGGAACTGCCGCAAGACGTACACCCCTGGTTTGTGGGTGTGCAGTTTCACCCTGAGTTCAAATCCACGCCTTGGGCGGGTCACCCGCTGTTCAATGCGTACATCAAAGCCGCGCTGGATCATCAGCTTGAAGGCAAAGCCCTGAAAGTGGTGGCTTGACATGAAGTTGTGCGGATTTGATGTTGGGCTGACCCAACCGTTTTTCCTGATCGCCGGCCCCTGCGTGGTGGAGTCTGAACAACTGCAGATGGACGCCGCAGGAACGCTCAAAGAAATCACGTCCAGCCTGGGCATACCGTTTATTTTCAAAAGCAGTTTTGACAAAGCCAATCGAACCAGCGAGTCGGCCTACCGGGGTCTGGGCATGGAAAAAGGACTTGAGATTCTTGCCAAGGTCAAACGCGACATTGGTGTACATGTTCTCACCGACATCCACCGCGAAGACCAGATTGCGCAGGTCGCAGCTAGCGTGGACGTTCTGCAAACCCCTGCCCTGCTGTGCCGCCAGACTGACTTTATTCACGCGGTGGCGCTGTCTGGCAAGCCGGTGAACATCAAAAAAGGGCAATTCATGGCACCTGGCGACATGAAAAACGTGATCGTCAAAGCGCGCGCTGCCGCCAAGGCTGCTGGCCTGCCGGAGGATAACTTCATGGCCTGCGAGCGTGGTGTGAGCTTTGGCTATAACAACCTGGTCAGTGACATGCGCTCGCTGGCCATCATGCGCGAATGCGGCGTGCCCATCGTGTTTGATGCCACGCACTCGGTTCAATTGCCAGGCGGCCAAGGCACCAGCAGCGGCGGTGTGCGGGAGATGGTGCCTGTGCTCGCGCGGGCTGCCGTTGCGGTGGGTGTTGCAGGCCTGTTCATGGAAACCCACCCAGACCCGGCCAACGCGATGTGTGACGGGCCGAATGCCGTGCCGCTCAAGCATATGAAAGCGCTGCTTGAAACGCTGCTGGAACTGGACCGCGTGACGAAAAAAAACGGTTTTCTTGAAAATAACTTTGGAGCTTGACCCATGCCCTCTGCCTACATCATCGCCAACGTCACGGTTACGAACCCGGAACAATACGTCGAGTACAAAAAACTCTCGACAATTGCTGCCGAGACTTACGGTGCAGAATTTTGCGCACGAGGTGGTGCGGTTGAAGTGCTGGAAGGCGACTGGACACCTGACCGGGTGGTGATTTTGAAATTCGCCTCGGTTGAAAAAGCCAAGGCCTATTACCAGTCGGTTGAATACACTGCCGCGATCAATGCACGCCAGGGGGCATCGGTGATGCGCATGGTGGTGGTTGAAGGCATTTAACTTTTACTATTTTTTTTACTTTTTGAAAGCAACTCAATGAGCGCAATTGTTGACATCGTGGGCCGCGAAATTCTCGACAGCCGGGGCAACCCGACGGTTGAATGTGATGTGTTGCTGGAGTCCGGCGTGATGGGCCGCGCAGCCGTGCCGTCAGGCGCGTCTACGGGCTCGCGTGAAGCGATTGAGCTGCGCGACGGCGATATGGGCCGTTACCTGGGCAAGGGCGTGCTCAAAGCGGTAGAGCACATCAATACTGAAATATCTGAGGCCGTGCTGGGGCTGGACGCCAGCGAGCAAGCCTTTTTAGACCGCACACTGATTGACCTGGACGGTACTGACAACAAATCCCGCCTGGGTGCCAACGCCACGCTGGCCGTTAGCATGGCGGTGGCGCGCGCTGCGGCTGAAGAAGCTGGCTTGCCGCTGTACCGCTACTTTGGCGGCAGTGGCGGCATGCAAATGCCGGTGCCGATGATGAACGTCATCAACGGTGGCGCACATGCCAATAACAACCTTGATTTGCAAGAGCTGATGATTATCCCGGTCGGCGCGCCCAGCTTTCGTGAAGCCGTGCGTTACGGGGCTGAAGTGTTTCATGCACTGAAAAAAATTATTCAAGAAAAAGGCATGAGCACCTCCGTAGGCGACGAAGGCGGCTTTGCCCCCAGTGTGGCGAATCACGAAGCCGCCATCCAGATGATTCTGGAAGCGATTGACAAGGCTGGCTTTGTGGCGGGTGAGCAGATTGCCCTGGGCCTGGACTGCGCCGCCAGCGAGTTTTACAAAGATGGCAAATACGTGCTGGGGGCTGAAGGCCTGAGTCTGGACGCCACCGAGTGGACGAATATTTTGGCCACCTGGGTTGACAAATACCCCATCATCAGCATTGAAGATGGCATGGCCGAGGGTGACTGGGACGGCTGGAAAATTTTGACCGAAAGCTTGGGCAAAAAAGTGCAGTTGGTGGGTGACGACTTGTTTGTCACCAATACCAAAATTTTGAAGGAAGGCATTGACAAAAACATTGCCAATTCCATCCTGATCAAAATCAACCAGATCGGCACATTGACCGAGACCTTCGCCGCTATTGAAATGGCCAAGCGTGCGGGTTACACCGCCGTCATTTCACACCGCTCTGGCGAGACGGAAGACACCACCATTGCAGACATTGCCGTGGGCACCAATGCGGGGCAAATCAAAACTGGGTCGCTGTCACGGTCTGACCGCACTGCAAAGTACAACCAGCTGCTGCGCATTGAAGAAGATCTGGGTGATGTGGCAACGTACCCAGGCAGGTCAGCGTTTTATAACCTGCGCTGATCAAGGATCGACCACTTGGCGAATCGCGTCGTCCCTGCCATTTTGATTGCGCTGCTGGTGATCCTTCATGCGCAACTCTGGACGGGTCGAGGCAGCATTCCCCAGGTGCGTGAGATGCAGCAGCGCCTGACCGATCAGCAGGCCAAGAATGTCCAGTCACAAACCAGAAATGACCAGCTGGCGGCTGAAGTGCGAGACTTGAAAGAAGGCCTGGAGATGGTGGAAGAAAAAGCCAGATCTGAGCTGGGCATGGTCAAACCCAACGAGATTTTTGTGCAGGTGAATAAGTAGTTATTGCATGGCAGCAGGGGGTGGCTGCTGGCGATCAGCCTGCGTAAATATTTGCGCCGCATCCACAGGGTCAAACTCTTGCCGCGCGCCGCAAAACTCGCAGGTCACACTGACTTTGCCCTGCTCGGCAATGATGCTTTCAACTTCCGTTGCGCCCAGGCTGCGCAACATGCTGGCGACCCGCCCGCGTGAGCAACTGCAGGCAAAGCTGGGTTTCAGTACCTCAAACCGGGTGATCGGTTCTTCCCAAAACAGCCGATGCAAAATCGTGTCTGCATCCAGGCTCAAGAGTTCTTCACGTTTGAGGGTTGACGCCAGCAGCGAGATGCGTTTGTAGTCTTCATTCTTGCCAATTTCATCTTCATTCGCATCGCTCTGGCTCTGACCTTCAAGATTGCCCTGCCCTTTGGCAGGCAGGCGTTGAATCAGCAATCCAGCAGCCACGTTGCCATCTGCTGCCAGAATCAGTTTGGTGTCGAGCTGCTCACTTTGCAGCATGTAGTGCTCCAGCACCTCGCTGATGTTTTCGATTTTTTCACGGCTGTCCCCAAACAGCGGCACCACGCCCTGGTAAGCCTGCTGGCCGGGGAATTTGTCTTTCGGGTCCAGTGTGATGGCGCAGCGGCCTTCGTTGTTGACGTTGACGAGTTGGCTTAATGTGCTGCCGTGGCCAACCACACCCGTCACAGTAGCGGTAGCGCGCAAACTCAAGTCGGGCTGCACCTCAGCCACTGCCAGCTTGACCGGGCCATCGCCAAAAATCTGCAACACCAGCGCCCCATTGAACTTGATGTTGCCCTGCATCAGCGCACCGGCAGCCGTCATCTCACCCAGCAGGTGCATCACCTCCACCGGGTAGCCACCAGCGGCTTGCCTGCGCTTCAAAATCTCCTGCCAGGAGTCAGTCAGGCGCACAAGCATGCCTCGCACGGGCAAGCCATCGAAAATAAATTTATGTAGTTCACTCATTAGACCCCCACGCTTTCCCACTTCGTGTGGACGCTGCCCCCCGAGGGGGCCGCTGCGCCTGCGGCCTGGCAGAGCCAGTTCCGCGGCTCCTGCTTGAATCTGCACGTTTGTGTGCGTTGGGGGTGTTGTTTATTCATGTTTAGGTAGTAGTTCAAGCCAGCTTTTTAAGTCCGGTTTTGTAGCGGCTGGCATTGTCTATATAGTGCTGTGCGCTCATTTTTAAACCCTCAATCTGCTCAGGCGACAACATCCGCACGGCTTTGGCCGGGCTGCCGATGATCATCGAGCCGTCTGGGAACTCTTTGCCTTCTGTGACCAGCGCGCCCGCACCCACCAGACAGTTGTTGCCAATCTTTGCGCCGTTCAGCACGATGGCACCAATGCCGATGAGCGAGTTGTTGCCCACGGTGCAGCCATGCAGCATGACCTGATGGCCCACAGTTACGCCCTCGCCTATCACCAGCGGCATGCCCAGGTCGGCGTGCAACACGCTGTTGTCTTGAATGTTTGATCCCTTGCCCACCGTGATGGTCGACGTGTCGCCACGAATGACCACACCAAACCAGACACTGCTGTCTTCAGCCAGCGTGACATTGCCCAAGACCTGCGCGTTGTCAGCCACCCAGGCGCTGGGGTGTACGGCGGGTTTTAAATCATCAAGTTGGTAAATGGCCATGGTGTGCGTAGATGTTGCTTCAGTGGCTTTGATTGTAAGGATGGCCGACAATCCAGCCATGACGACCTTCTCATACGCGACAGAGCTCCGAAAACTCGCTCTGGAAGCACTTTTAGAGCAAAATTTAGAACAAAAAGTGGCTTTTACCCAATGGATACGGGCGCAAGCAGCTACTATTTCAATAGCGCCTGACATCATCTACCCAGAGCCCGTTGGCGTGCCCGGCTGCCCTGCCCGGCCTGAACTGCGCTCGCACCTCGATGTCCCCAAGCGCTCGCCGTTCACCAACGAGGGGCTGGCTGCGCTGCTGCATGCTGTGACGCACATTGAGTTCAACGCCATCAATTTGGCACTCGATGCGATCTGGCGTTTTGACGGCATGCCGCGCGCCTACTACCTTGACTGGCTAACGGTGGCTGCTGAGGAGGCGCATCACTTCAGCCTGTTGCGCGCGCATTTGCAAAGCATGGGCTATGACTACGGCGACTTCCCGGCCCACACGGGGCTATGGGACATGACTGAAAAAACCAAGGGCGATGTGCTGGCACGCATGGCGCTGGTGCCGCGCACGCTCGAAGCACGCGGGCTGGACGCCACCCCGCCCATGCAGGCCAAACTGCGCAAGGTGGCAACGCCCGATGCGTTGCGGGCGGTCGATATCCTGGATGTGATTCTGCGCGACGAGGTTGGCCATGTGGCCATTGGCAACCACTGGTACCGCCACCTGTGTACACAGCGCGGGCTGGACTCGGTGGCGCACTATGCGGTGCTGGCCCAGCAGTACGACGCGCCGCGCATCAAGGGGCCGCTGAATCTGGCGGCGCGCCGCAAGGCGGGCTTTGAAGATGCGGAACTGGCGTTGCTGACAGACTGAACAAACCTGGACTTTCAGACTGTCATCCCGGACTTGATCCGGGATCCATGCGTTCTGCGGTGCTGGCAGGGAACAGAGTCATGGATTGCGGATCAAGTCCGCAATGACAACTTTGGACTTGTTTGATTTGCGCTCACCCCCTCGGGTGGTTGTCATGCAAAATTTTCTTCAACCGTTCACGCGCAACGTGGGTGTAAATCGTTGTGGTTGAAATATCAGCATGCCCGAGCAACATTTGCACCGCGCGCAGGTCAGCCCCATGGTTGAGCAAATGCGTGGCAAAGGCATGGCGCAGGGTGTGCGGTGACAGTGGTGATGTGATGCCGGCTGCCAGCGCGTACTTTTTCACCAGCATCCAGAACATCACCCGGCTCATGGCGTGGCCGTGGTGGGTGACGAACAGATCATCGGTTTGCTGTGCCTTCAGAATGTCTGGTCTGCCCTCTTTGATGTACAGATTGACAGCTTCACGCGCCAACTGGCCAAACGGCACCAGTCGCTCTTTGTTGCCTTTGCCCGTGACGCGCAACACGCCCTCGTTCAGGCTCAGGTGAAAGGTCTTCAGCCCCACCAGCTCGCTGACACGCAGGCCGCTGGCGTACATCAGCTCCAGCATGGCGCGGTCACGCTGGCCAAGAGATGTTTCATCACTGGGTGCTGCCAGCAAGGCCTCCACCTGCGCCTCGCTCATCAGTTTGGGGACACGCATGGCCTGTTTGGCTGATTGCAGCTTCATGGTCGGGTCGGCGCTGATGAATTTTTCTCGCAGCGCCCACGCAAAGTAGCGCTTGAACACGGTCAGGCGGCGGTTGGCAGATGTGGCTTTGGTGGTGCTGTGCCGGGCTGAAAAGTAGCCGTTCAAGTCACTCTCTACCGTCGCATCAACGGCTCGATTGCCTTGCGCCTTTTCAGCCAGCCAAGCCGCGTACAAAGACAGGTCACGCCGGTAAGCAGCGAGCGTGTTTTTGCTCAAGCCGTCTTCCAGCCAGAGCGCATCAATGAAGCTGTCAATACTGGCCTGGCTGGTCGTGTGCATCAGCTAACGATAACAAAAAAGCCGCTGGTTCAAAGCGGCTTTTTAAATGGATGCCAAGCGGCTTTACTCAAGCTTGAGCTTGGCCGTCTCCACCACTTTGCGGTACACCGCCAGCTCGTCTTTCATTTGCAGAGCAAATTGCTCGGGCGTGTTGCCCAGGACGACCGAGCCGGTGTCTTCAATCCGCTTGCGCACAGCTGGGTCTTCCAGCACCTTGCGCATGGCGGCGTTAACCTTGTCAACCACGTCACGCGGCAAACCTTTGGGGCCCAGAATGCCGTAGTAGGCCATGCGGTTGACAGGCTCCAGACCCAATTCCTTGAACGTGGGCACATCGGGCAGCGCAGCCAGGCGCTGGGGCGCAGCCACCGCCATCGGTATCAAGCGCTTGGCCGTGAAATGCGGCAGTGCTGAAGGCACATTGTCAAAAATCAGTTCGACTTGCCCACCCACCGTGTCACGCAGCGCAGGGCCGGCGCCACTGTACGGAATGTGCGTGACGAAAACACCCGCCAAGCCCTTCCATAACTCGGTTTGCAGATGGCCAATACCGCCCGTGCCGGACGAAGAGTAAGAATACTTGCCTGGCGACTTTTTAAGTACCGCGACAAAATCTTTGTAATTGGTTGCAGGAAATTTGGGGTGTACCGCGATCACATTTGGCGTGGCCGCAATGTTGATGATGGGGGTGAAATCAGTCTCGGCGTTGTACGGCATTTTGGGGTTGATGGCCGGATTCGCTGCGGTGGTAGACACCGTCGCCATACCCAGTGAATAACCATCGGGCACCGCACGCGCCGTTTCAGCCGCGCCCACCACGCCGCCGCCGCCCGCCTTGTTAACCACCACCACCGACTGGCCCAGCGCCTTGCCCAAAGGGTCTGCCACGATGCGGGCGATCAGGTCAGTCGTGCCGCCAGGTGCAAACGGTACTTGCAGCTGGATGACTTTGTTCGGGTAAGCCTGCGCCATGGCAGTGCTGCTGGCAGCCAGCAACACTGCTGACAAGGTTGACAAAGCGAAAAAAGAACGACGTTGCATATTCAAATCCTTCAATTAAAAACAGTCTGAATCTTACTTGCAAGATGCGTTCCTGCAAGCTGTGGAATACGCATAAGGGCTAACCCGAATCGAACGCAAAACCAGTTATTCTTCAAGGGTGAATTACGCTCAACTTCTCTTCCCCGACTTCTCTCTCATCATTTGCGGCTACCTGGTCTGCCGCTACACCGCCTTAAATCGCACCGTTTGGGAGCAGGTTGAAAGTCTGGTGTATTTCTTTTTATTCCCGGTTCTGTTGTTTCATTCGATTGTCAAAAGCCCGCTGGACTTGGTCGCTGCGTCCAGCCTGATCAGTGCCGGGCTGCTGATGGGTGTGGCTGGCATTGCCATGGCCATGGCCTACAGCCTGCCTTATTTGCCGTGGCTGGGCAAGCGCATCGACAAACGCGACCATGCGGCCAGCGCCCAGATAGCGTTTCGCTTTAATTCATTCATCGGGCTGGCGCTGGCAGACAGGCTAGCCGGGCCTGAAGGGCTGTTGATGATTGCCGTGTTGATTGGCGTGTGCGTGCCGCTTTTTAATGTGGCGGCGGTATGGCCGATGGCGCGGCATGCCAAAAGCGGTTTTTTGCGCGAGCTGCTGCGCAACCCCTTGATCATTGGCTAAATGTGCCCATCCCCCGAAATTCGGACACTTTGTAAAGTTGCACTGATGCAAGTTCCATCAACTGGACCCAAATCTCACTGGGTCCGTCGCTGAGGGTTGTGATTTCCTTCCAGTGCGCCCGTCAAAAATGCCTGGACTCGAATTTCAACAGTGGGCTGTTAGGAGCCGTCCACTTCTTTTGGGCTTTCTGCAAGAACTTGCCAGAGCTGTTGTTCGCAATGACTGCTTTATGGCCACCAAACTTCAAGCATAGGTACCACTAATGACCTGCGGAATCGCACTGTTTCCGCAGGTCACTTTGCGACTACCTCAGCCAGATGCGGTGCCTCCATATGTCGTTTTCTTCAGCCATTTCCAAGGCGTCGTCCACCTCAATTCCAAGGTGCCTCACCGGGAGATAGTCCAGGGTCATTGACATTCGACTGCTCTTGAAAGTCGAAAGTTGGGGGCCAAACCAAAGTCACCCAGAGGGTGCCTGAGCGAGTTTGCTCGTGGTGAAAAGTCTGAAGGAATCCTTCCACGATCGCTGGCGTTGTCCGAAAAAAGCTCTGGAAATGCCAAAAATTACCTTGTCACGGGGTGCTCCTTGAAGAATGAGACCTTTACCTGCCGTTTATATTTTTGTAATAATGTGTGATGCATCACTTACGCAACGCCGAACTTATAGCCCGCTTCATGCTGGTTTGGTTTATGTTGTCTATAGGTGTCGCAATTGCCTCTCCTATGGTTAAGCAGCAAGGTATGGAGTTGGTTTGTTCTGGCGCAGGCGTCATGAAAGTGATTTTTGCTGGTGATGACGGCAAGTTGCCAGCAACCGGTCATACCTTGGATTGCCCATTGTGTGCTGGCATAAGCGCACCTCCTCCTATGGAGATTTTGGCGTTTAGTGCGACTGCACCGAAGGGGTTCGTGCAACCTTCTGCAGGTAGCAACTTTGTCTTTATTGTATTGGCCGCGCCTCCACCTGCGCGCGGTCCTCCAACTCTTTCGTGAAACTTTGCCTGCAGCTGTCCATTGCGTAGATAGCAGCAGCGCCGTGTATTGCGCGAAGTAGTTTTTGCGTCTCTGACTCTACTCATCTGAAGCTTAAGCGGTCTTGGCCGTGGAAAAGCTCAGTGTTCTTGCCGCCCTTAGCCGTCGGCATTGTGCCCACTCATGGGCCGAGTAAGTAACCAAGCCATAGCCAAAAAATATGAAGATTTCACACTCATTGATTCATTCTTCCATGCTCAAGACTGTCGATTCCAAGGGAGTAGAATCCAAGACGGAGCTGACTTTGCCTGTGTACTCCATGGCACAAATGCAAATGAGCCACAAATGCAACTAACGGAGAAGTTGATGTCAAACTGGGTTTTTGCAATCGCCATAGGGCTGACACAACTGCTGGCCGTAGGACAGGCTACCGCCCACGATATGAATGAGCACCAGATCACAATGGTGATGAAACAGTTGTTCGAAAAGCCCGACGCTGCACTATCAGTTGTCCCCATCAGTGTGGAGGGTGACTATGCCGTTGCCGGCTGGATACAGGGTGGACGTGGTGGCCGAGCGTTCCTGCAAAAGGACAAGAACCAATGGGCTATCGCTGTATGTGGCGGCTCTGGACTGACCCAGGCCGAGGTCATGCAGTCCATTGGCATGAAGAGCGACGCCGCTTCCCGGTTGGCTGCAGCTGTGGTTGCAGCGGAAGACAAGCTCAGTGCAGACAAACGCAAACTCTTCGACGGGTTTGAAGGCATGGTCA
>JBASFP010000040.1:0-16771 GCA_049653085.1 Polaromonas sp. | reverse complement strand
CCAACTCGTGTAATCTTGCTCATGGGACTTCTCCTTTTAAAGGTTTCAGATTGAATTTAACAACCCGATCTTGGCACTTTGATGCCGTTACCAAAAAGTGGGAAGTCCCTTCGTATTCAAATACGGGTGCCAGCAGCTAACTAATTGATAGCGTTTGAATGACACTCAAAGCGTGTTGATGCCTTGCCCATCCACACCCAGCAGCTTATGCAGGCGGGTGCTGCTGGTGGTGTATTCAAGCTGCGGGTTTTTGCCGGGGTACACGATGTCTGCTGCGCCGAAGGCTGCCAAAGCGCATTCGTGAAAGCCGCTCAAAATGAGTTTTTTCTTGCCGGGGTAGCTGTTGATGTCGCCGACGGCAAAAATGCCTGGCACGCTGGTGGCGAACTTCTCTGTGTCTACCTCTAACTGTTTGCGCGCCATCGCCAAACCCCAGTCGGCCACCAGACCCAGCTTGGGTGACAGGCCGAGGTAAACGAGTAGTTTGTCTGCTGCAACAGTCAGGACTTGACCGTCGATGCCTGTGACCTGAGCTGCGCTTAAGCATCCAGCCTGTTCATCAAACCCTGTGACTTGGCCGACCATCAACTTCAAGGCTTTGGCGTCCCGCAGAGCGTGGATTTTGGCTATCAACTCAGGGGCAGCCTGGTACACGTCGCGGCGGTGCAGCAGGATAACGCTTTGGGCTTGGCGCTGGGTGGCCAGGCCAATGGCGCATTCAAGCGCGCTGTCTTCACCGCCCACGACCAGTACGTTCTGGTCTGCCGTGGTTTCAGGCTGTGAATGGTAGAAAAGCTGCGAGTTTTCAAACTTCTCAAGGCCAGCAATCTTGAGCAGCTTGGGTTGAAACGCGCCGACACCCGCTGCAATGATGATGACTTGGGTTGTGAACTGCTGGCCTTTGGAGGTTGCAACTTGAAAGCGGCCGTCCGGCATTTTGTCAATCTGGCTGACCACCTGGCCAAGATGAAACGGGGTATTGAACGGCTTGATTTGAGCCAGCAGACTGGCTGTCAGCTCACGGCCCGTGGTGCGGGGTGTGCCGGGGATGTCGTAAATCGGTTTGTCAGGGTACAGCTCAATGCATTGGCCGCCAGGGGCTGGCAGGGCGTCGATAACGTGGCATTTGATGTCTAAAAGGCCGAGCTGGAAGACCTGAAACAAACCGACTGGACCCGCGCCAATAACAACTGCATCAGTTTCAATGGACATGGTGTTTTCCCAGTCAAGAACGCCGCAGAACTGGCTTTGCCAGGCTGCCAGCGTTGTCCCCTTGAGGGGAGGTGGTGCTACACGAAGTGAGCATCCGGCAGGGGTGTTACCTAATTAATTCTGAAAGCTTGCCCGTTTTGTCTTTCCAGTCATCCGCATCAGCAGGTGGTGCCTTGCGCTTGGTGATGCTTTTCCAGCCCGCCGCCATGCTGAGTTCGACGTTCAGCTTGATGAAATGCATTTGATCTGCGGGCGTGTCTTCTTCGGCGTAAATGGCGTTGACCGGGCATTCGGGGATGCAAACGGCGCAGTCAATGCACTCGTCTGGGTCAATCACCAGCATGTTCGGGCCTTCGCGAAAGCAATCTACCGGGCAAACGTCCACGCAGTCGGTGTACTTACAGCGGATGCATGATTCGGTAACGATATGGGTCATGGGGCACTTCTATAAATTCATTTTTCGGGCGAATTGCGTCGTTGGGCGGTGCTCGCAATCCTCATGCACACAAGTGCATTCCGGTGTGCTGTGCTCCGTCCGCCTAGCACTTCATCCCGAAAATCTGAATTTCTAGAAGTGCCCACGAGGCGATTAACTGAACTACAGCGTCGCATATTTTAAAACGATTACGAGACCAGGGCTGCGCCTGAGGTTTTGTGGCTCGCGGTGTCAACCAGTATCAGCGAGCCCAGGCCGCGTGACTGTTTGTAGGGCAGGGCGGCAATCGGCTCCAGCAATGCAAGCTCAACCACGCCGATGGCATTGGCATCGAGTTGGGTCGCGTCATGGCTTTCCAGCGTGTTGATGTTGATGTGGCTGACGATGCGCTTGACTTTGGCCTTGACCCAGCGGTGGCCGTGCAGCGCCCAGTAAATACGCCCAGGGATCAGCGGTTCTTCGTCCATCCAGGCGACGGTAGCAGTGATCTCGCGAGTGCCGGGGTTGGGGTTGGCCTCGTCTGTGGCCAGCAGCCAGTCGCCGCGTGAGACATCCAATTCGCGATCCAGAATCAAACCTGCGCTGTGGTTGGCAGCTACCGTTTTTGGCTGGCGTGCGTGGCTGAGCACTTGCGCAATGACGGCGGTTTTGCCGCTGGGCATAACGGTGATTTGTACGCCCGGTTGCGCGTTGCCGCTGGCGATGCGACCCCAGAAAATGCGGCGGCCTTGTGAGGTGTCACTGCTGGATGAGAACTTCTCGACCCACTGGACTGGGAAAGCAAACGGTTGATGTATGTCTGCAGGCGTGCTGCCGAGTTGCTCCAGTATTTGTAGCAGGCTGCGCCCGTGGTAATTGCACCAACCAGCGTTTTGATCGACCACATTAAAGCCGATCAATGCTGAAATCGGTACGATGGTGTTAAACGCAATGCCTGCTTCGTTTGCAAACTTTGTCAGTGCCGCGCTGATGTTGGCAAACGCCAATACTGGGTCAGTTACCGCGTCGAGTTTGTTAACTGCAAAAACAATCGCAGGCACGCGCAGCAAATTGACCAGCAGGCTGTGACGACGGGTTTGGGGTAATAGCTCGGGCAAGGCTGCTTGCCAGTCAAGCTTGGTGGCGTCAACCAGCACCACCGCTGCGTCAGAACTGGACGCGGCGGTGACCATGTTGCGGCTGTACTGCTCGTGGCCGGGCGCGTCGGCAATGATGAACTTGCGGGCTGCGGTGTTGAAGTAGCGGTAGGCCACGTCAATCGTGATGCCTTGCTCGCGCTCGGCCTGCAGGCCGTCGGTCAACAGCGCCAGGTCAGTTTGCCCGCCACGCTGGACGCCTGCCAGCTGGTCTTGCAACACGGTTTTGCTGTCAACCAAAAGCCTGCCGATCAGTGTGCTTTTGCCGTCGTCTACGCTGCCGCAGGTGACGAAGCGCAGGGCGGCTCTTGTGTCCTGTGCTGATCCTTCGACTGGCTCAGGACGAACGGATTGGATAACAGTGCTCATTAAAAGTAGCCTTCTTTCTTGCGTTTTTCCATTGACGCATCTGACGTTTTGTCGTCCATGCGGGTTGCGCCGCGCTCGCTGACGTCAGCGGCCAAGGTTTCAAGAACAACATCTGCGGCATTCATCGCCGGGCTGCTGACCGGGCAGGTGCAGGTGATGTCGCCCACGGTACGAAAGCGCACGGTTTGCTCTGATGCCACTTCGCCCTCTTTAAGCGGTGTCAGCTCAGTGACTGGCACCAGCAAGCCTTTGCGCTCCACCACCTTGCGCTGATGCGCGTAGTACAGCGATGGCAATTCGATGTTTTCACGGTCAATGTATTGCCACACGTCCAGCTCGGTCCAGTTGCTGATCGGGAACACGCGAAAGTGCTCACCCGGCTGGATGCGGGTGTTGAACAGCGTCCACAGCTCAGGCCGCTGGGCCTTGGGCTGCCACTGGGCAAAGGCGTCGCGGTGCGAAAAAATACGCTCTTTGGCGCGCGCTTTTTCTTCATCACGGCGCGCACCGCCTATCAGTGCGTCAAAGCGAAATTCGTCAATGGCTTCGAGCAGCGTGACCGACTGGTGGACGTTGCGCGACTCGCCAGGGTGGCTAAGGCGCACCGTGCCGCGCGCCATTGAATCTTCAACATTGCGCACGATCAGGTTGGCACCCAATTGCTTGGCGCGGTAGTCGCGGAAGTCGGTCACTTCATGGAAGTTGTGGCCCGTGTCGATCATGAGCAGCGGATAGGGCAGGTTGCCCGCACCAAAGGCTTTTTCGGCGCACCTTAAAAGCACCAGCGAGTCCTTGCCGCCAGAAAATAAAAGCGTCGGGCGCTCAAAAGCAGCAGCGACTTCGCGCAGGATGAAGATCGCTTCTTCCTCCAGCGCATCGAGGTGAGCGTTGCTAAGTTGACTGAGTAATCGGGGTTCGGTACGGGCGTTCATGTGAGCTTTTTGTAGAAAGAAATTCAGTGCGCGACATGCAGGCCGCATTCTCGGTTGTCTTCACCCTTGGTCGGGTCCACGTAGTCGAAGTTGTTGGGCAGGCCGTGAATCTCGCAATATTCATACAGGTCTTTGGAAGACCAATGCAGCAGGGGCGCGACTTTGATGAGGCCGTCAGGGTTGACGCTGACCGGCTCCATCTGGGCGCGCACGGCGGTATCAGTGGCGCGCAGGGCGGTAAACCAGACTTTGGGCGCGGTCTCGCGCAGGGCGCGGGTAAAGGGTTCGAGTTTGACCTCGGCAGTGAAGGCGGCATGACGCGGGTCGTCAAGCGCCGGGGTCGCGCCTTCAACGGCCTCACGGTGCGCACGGGAGCGGCGCGGCAGGTAGATGTGCAGGTCCAGCTTCAGCAGTTTGGTCACGTCGTCAGCGAAGCGGTAGGTAGCTTCGGTGTTGTAGCCGTTGTCCATCCAGACGACCGGGACTTGTGGGTTGGCGCGCGTCACCATGTGCAGGATGACGGCCTCAAAAGGGCGAAAGTTGGTGGTGATGATGGCGCTCTGGTTCAAGCCGACAGCCCAATCCACCAGGCCTTGCGCATTTCGACCCAGCTCTGCATTGATGTGTTTGAGGTCTATGCTCATATCAAGCGGCCACAAAATGCGGGCTGACATGGACTGCATCGCCCTGATACGCGCCCTGCAACTTGCCGGGATAAGCCGACAACACTCGCTGCGCAACGTCCACCGGCTGGTCATCACGCAACACCGCCGTGGTAAAGCCGCTGCGCTGCATTTGTGCGAGCTGGTCAATCAGCACGTCGCCCGTGGCCACAATCTCGCCTTTGAAGCCCAGGCGGCGGCTGAGCAAAAACGCCTGGCTGAAAGCGCGCCCATCGGTAAATTTGGGAAAGTGCAGCTCAATGCTTTCAACGCCAGCCAGTGAAACATCGCGTGGATCGTCAGAATTGGCGATTTTCAGGTGTTTTTGAGCATCATTTTGGCCTTCAGGCCAATGAATACGGGCGCAAGCAGCTATTAATTTCATAGTATTTTTGTCGGATTAGACCGTCTCTTCTTGTTGTACGGTGTGCCGCGCGCCATTGGCCGCCAGCTTGAAAGGCTCCGCACCCAGGCGGCGCAGGGCAGCGATGAAGGTCTCAGACTGGTTGGTCAGGCGCTGGTCGCGGTACACGTCCAGCACGGCTTCAATCACATCAGGCACTTCAGCCGCAGAAAACGACGGGCCGACGACTTTGCCAGTAACGGGCACGCCCGACAGCTTTGAGCCATCAGAGCCACCCAGCGTGATCTGGTACCACTCCTTGCCGTCTTTATCCACCCCCAAAATGCCGATATGGCCACTGTGATGGTGACCGCAAGAGTTGATGCAACCGCTGATGTGCAGGTCAATCTCGCCCAGGTCATGCAGCTCGTCCAGGTCCTGGTAGCGGCGCGTGATCGCCTCGGCCAGTGGCAGGCTGCGGGCGTTGGCCAGGCTGCAAAAGTCGCCACCCGGGCAGGCGATCATGTCGGTCAGCAGCCGAATGTTGGGCCGCGCAAAACCGGCTTTGCGGGCGGCCTTCCACAGCTCAGGCAATTGGTCGCAGCGCACCCAGGGCAACACCAGATTCTGGTCATGCGTGACGCGCGCTTCACCGGCTGAATAATGGTCAGCCAGGTCAGCAGCGATGTCCAATTGGTCTGCCGTTGCATCGCCCGGGGCTTGACCCAGGCGCTTGAATGACAGCGAGACGATGCGCAAGTCGGGGTTTTTGTGCGGGGCTACGTTTTGCTGCAACCAGCGGCCAAACTCGATATCGTCTTCAGCCGCAGCGCGCAGGATGTTGGCGATTTTTGTTTCGGCATCGCTGCGGTTGCAGGTCAAGTCAGGGGCGACGAATGAGGCTGATACGCGGTCAAGCTCAGCTTGTGTGATGGTGTGTGGTGCGCCGTCGATTTCAACAATGTCTTTGTATTCGGCTTCGACCTGGTCAAAAAACGACTGACCTTCGGCTTTGACCAGAATCTTGATGCGCGCCTTGTACATGTTGTCGCGACGGCCAAAGCGGTTGTAGGCGCGAACGATGGCCTCCAGGTAATTGAGAATCTGGTCCCATGGCAAAAACTCGGTCAGCGTGCTGGCCACAATCGGTGTACGGCCCATGCCGCCGCCGACCAGCACCTTGAAACCCAACTCGCCGATGTCGTTTTTAACCATGTGCAAGCCCACGTCATGCCAGGCGGTGGCGGCGCGGTCTTCCAGCGCACCCGTGATGGCAATTTTGAACTTGCGCGGTAAAAACGCGAACTCAGGGTGCAGTGTGCTCCACTGGCGCATGATTTCTGCAAACGGGCGCGGGTCGGCCAATTCGTCCGCTGCAATACCGGCACGCTCGTCGCTGGTGATGTTGCGGATGCAGTTGCCACTGGTTTGAATGCCGTGCAGGTTGACGCTGGCCAGCAGATCCATCACGTCGGCTGACTTGTCGAGAGGAATCCAGTTGAACTGCACGTTTTGGCGGGTGGTGAAGTGGCCGTAGCCTTTGGTGAGGTTGGTCTTGACCGATGCACCATGCGGTAAAGGGATTTCGCCCAACTTGTCTTGCTCAGCTTGCGCGTCACTGAACAGAGCCGCATTCGGCTGGTCATAGTCACGCGCAATTTTGGCCAGCACCCGCAGTTGCGCGGTGTTCAATTCACCGTAAGGCACAGCCACCCGCAGCATGGGCGCGTAACGCTGCACATACCAGCCGTTTTGCAGGCGCAGCGGGCGAAACTCGTCTTCAGGCAGCGTGCCGGCTTGCCAGCGGGTGAGCTGGTCACGGTACTGGTTGGCGCGTGCGCGTACAAATTGGCGGTCAAAGTCGGTGTATTGGTACATAAGGATTTATATGGCGATAAGTTTTAGCCCGGCATAAGCCAGCAAGACGGACAACAGTGAGCGAATGACCCGGTCAGGTGTTTTTTTCATCAGCACCGTGCCCAGCCAGATACCTGGCAACGAGCCAGCCAGCAGCTTGGCCAGCAGCAGCCAATCTACCGAGCCAATCGACGCATGGCCCAGGCCTGCCACCAGCGTTAGCGGCACGGCGTGGGCAATGTCTGCGGCCACAATGCGCGGCAGCGGCAGGGCGGGGTAGAGCAGCATCAGCACAATCACACCAATCGCGCCTGCACCCACCGACGTGATGGTGACCAGCGTGCCAATAACAGCACCAAACAGCACCGGCAGTGCCCAGTGCCGGGCTTTTGTGGCCTGGCTTAAATGCTCAGGTGCAATGTGTGTGGGCACGGCCTTGCCGCGTATCGCCTTGTACAGGGTCGCCGCCGCTGTCAGTAGCAGCGCTGCACCCAAGGTCGTTGTCATGATGGCCTGGGTGGCCGGGTTGGCGGGGCCGAGTTGCTTCAAAATATAGAGCGTGACCAAGCAAGCTGGCACGCTGCCCAAAGCCACTTGGCCGACCACACGCCAGTCAATCAACCGGTGCCGCGCCAGGCTGACCGTGCCGCCCAGCTTGGTAAAAGCTGCAAACAGCAGGTCAGTACCAATCGCCAGATGCGGCTTGATACCAAAGCCGAATATCAGCAGCGGCGTCATCAACGACCCGCCGCCCACGCCCGTCAGGCCCACCACCAGGCCCACGACAAAGCCGGCAAATATATAGGCCAACGAGGAGGTCAGGAGCGGGGCTAATTCAGACATAGGCACAGAATGTATGCGCTATGCAGACTTAAACAAAATACAGTTTTGTTCTAGGCTTATGCGAATAAGCTTAGTCAAAAATCAATATATGAAAATGATGAAGGCAAAAAAAAGCAGGCTGTCAGCCTGCTTTTTTTTAACCGTCGCAAATGCGGGTTTACTTTTTCTTGGATGCGGCAGATTTGGTCAGGCTGTTGGTCCACTTGGTGGCAAAGGCCTGTAGGTCAGCCAGTCGCTTGAGCATGTCTGCGCCTAATGTGGTGACGGCGTAGCCAGATGTGCCGTGCGTCATCAGGCCTGCGGCGCGCAGTTCCTTGATGCGGGTGTTCAGCGTGTTGGGGGTGATGGTGCCGATGCTGTCCTGCAAAATGCGAAAGGTTTGCGGGTGACCGTCTTTTAGGGCCCACATCACACGCAGGGCGTAACGTGATTCCAGCAGTTCTAGCAACTGCCCAACAGCTGCGGTTTCTTTAGCGCTCATCGAATATCTCCTCTTGTCAAAAATAATGTTTCATGATTTAGTCACAAACTGACCCTAAGCACAAGCCTGTACATAAATATAGCGCAAATTTCGATCTGCTACAAGTTTTATAGCTGCTAGCGCTAATTTTCAGTGGCTTGCAGCCAGAAAGACACATAAAAAACCGCCTGCTGGGCTAGCCAGCGGGCGGTTTTGGTGCATTTTTACCTGTTTTGGCGTTAAAGCGTGTCGATAAAACTACGCAATTTGTCGGACCGTGAGGGGTGTTTGAGCTTTCTCAGTGCCTTGGCTTCTATTTGGCGAATGCGCTCCCGCGTCACGTCAAACTGCTTGCCCACTTCTTCCAGCGTGTGGTCGGTTGACATTTCAATGCCAAAGCGCATGCGCAGCACTTTTGCTTCACGTGGCGTCAGGCTGTCGAGGATGTCCTTGACCACATCGCGCAGGCCAGCCTGCATGGCGGCTTCCAGCGGTGCGGTGTTGGCACCATCTTCAATGAAGTCGCCCAGGTGTGAATCGTCGTCGTCACCAATTGGCGTTTCCATCGAAATCGGCTCTTTCGCAATCTTCATGATTTTGCGAATTTTGTCTTCCGGGATTTCCATCTTCTCGGCCAACACGCTGGCGTCCGGCTCAAAGCCAAACTCCTGCAGGTGCTGACGTGACAGGCGGTTCATCTTGTTGATGGTTTCAATCATATGCACCGGGATGCGGATGGTACGAGCCTGGTCGGCAATGCTGCGGGTAATCGCCTGGCGAATCCACCACGTGGCATAGGTCGAGAATTTGTAGCCCCGGCGGTATTCAAACTTGTCCACGGCTTTCATCAGGCCAATGTTGCCTTCCTGAATCAAATCAAGAAACTGCAGGCCACGGTTGGTGTACTTTTTGGCGATAGAAATCACCAGGCGCAAGTTGGCCTCAATCATTTCCTTCTTGGCATCGCGCGAGTTCGTCTCGCCTTCGTTCATGCGCTTGTTGATGTCTTTGAGGTGCAGCAGTGGCACCACCACGCGCGCTTGCAGCTCACCCAGCTTGGTTTGCAGTTCCTGAATCGGTGGAATGTTGCGCGCCATCACCACAGACCAGGGTTTGCCGCTGGCGACCTGCTTTTCAACCCACTTCAAATTCAGCAGGTTGGGTGGAAAGTCCTTGATAAACGTCTCTTGTGGCATGCCACATTTTTCGACAATGATCTTGCGAAGCTCACGCTCTTTTTTGCGCACGTCCAGCACCTGGCCGCGCAGCAGGTCGCACAGTTTTTCAATCGTCTTGGCGGTAAAACGCACCGTCATCAGCTCTTCACTGAGCGACTTTTGCGCCTTCATGTAAGTCGGCGTGCCGTAGCCTTCTTTGTCGTAGGTTTTGTGAACTTTCTCAAAGTGAATGGCGATTTTGTCAAAGCGGCTCAGCGCCTCGGTTTTCAACTCTTCCAGTTTTTTGGTCAGCGCCTTGGAGCCGCCCTTGCCGTCGTCATCGTCTTCTTCGTCAAATTCATCAAAGTCTTCTTCGGCCACATAGTCGTCGGCCTCGTCGGCAACGGTAAAGCCGTCGACCACGGTGGAAATCACGACTTTGCCTTCACGGATTTCTTCGCCCATGCGCAAGATTTCAGCAATCGTGGCCGGGCTTTCAGAAATCGCTTCCATCATGCGCATCAAGCCGCCTTCAATGCGCTTGGCAATTTCAATTTCGCCCTCGCGCGTCAGCAACTCAACCGTGCCCATTTCACGCATGTACATGCGCACCGGGTCAGTGGTGCGGCCAAACTCGCTGTCAACAGTGGACAGTGCAGCTTCGGCGGCTTCTTCGGCCTCTTCTTCGGTGGAGCCTGCAGGCGCGTTGCTGGTGATCAGCAGGGACTCCGCATCAGGTGTTTGCTCGTACACCGCCACGCCCAGGTCGTTCAGCGTCAGGATCACGGCTTCGAGCGTTTCAGCGTCAATCAGCTTGTCGGGCAGGTGGTCAGAAATTTCGCCGTGCGTCAAATAGCCGCGCGTTTTGCCCAGCTTGATCAGCGCTTTCAGGCGCATGCGGCGCTTTAAGATGTCTTCTTCGCTCAGCACGGTTTCGTCCAGGCCAAACTCTTTCATCAAGGCGCGTTCTTTGGCCTTGCTGATTTTCATTCGCAGCGGCTTGACCTTTTCTGTCGTGTCTGCTGCAGGGGCTTCTTCAAACTCGGCCACCACGTCAGACAGGTCTTCATCACCATCGCCCGCGATTTTCGACTTGGGGCCGCGCTTGGCACCAGGTTTTTCGGCTGCTTTGCTGGTGTCAGCGGCTTTGGCTGGGCGGCCAGGTTTCTTTTTGGCGGTCTCGTCAACGACTACGGGCTTGGACTCAACAATTTTCTTGGTAGGCACTACAGGAGCTTTCTTCGGGGGCGGAACGGGTTTGACAGATTTGGCGGCTGCTTTTGGCGGCTTGACAGATGTGGTGGCTTTTTTGCTTTTATCAACCGCTGCGGCCTTGATGGGTTTTTTCACCACAGCAGCTTTAGGGGCAGGTTTTTTTAATGTTTTCGAAGGCATAGCGGGTCTCCGGATGACAAAAATTTATCGGCACAGCCAATGCGTGGAACAAGCGGGTCAAGGCGAGTCAAACGCAAAAAAGCACAACAACATACAAACGGTTAAACGGTTTTTGCAATCGGCAGAATGCAAGCTAAAAATCACAAGCTGTCTGGGCGAACATTTGGTGTGCAGTCCTTGCGGTGCTGTGGCCAGCTCTTTTTGGTGAGCAGTTTCCGTGTTGCGGAAGGCCGATGCCGGAGGTGTTGCTGTCGCGCTTGCGGTAGCGAAAATAGGATTATACCCTATTGCCTGTTTTTTAGGCGGGTTTTTTTCGCACTTTTTCTTTGATTTTGAGCTCTAACGTCATGTAGCGCTGCCGGGTAATTGGATTTTTGAGAAAGCCGTCCCCAGCAGAAACAATCGAATCTTGTTCTCTTTTCCATGCTGCTCTTAACAATTCGTCAAGAATCTCGCGGCCTTCATTCCAGTCTCCTTGGACTCCCTCTGTCATCTGTGAAATTTGCGCAATTGCATGGGCTTCGTGTGTATGGCCGCGCAGACCTTCGCGCATAGCCGCCCAAGGCTGCCCGCCGTGTTCATGTATCTGACTTTCCAGCCAGGCAAACAATGGGCCATGCGGGGCAGGCAAGTCGCAAAGTAGATGGTGCTCTTCGTTGCTCAATTTATCCCAGCTTTGCGGCTCGGTCAGCAAAAGGCGCAGGACACGGTCTTCACGGCTGGCGGGCAGCATTCGGCCAGCGATTCGGCGGGCTGGTTTGACAGTCGCGGCCATCGGTGTTGAAAAATGCGGCTCTGAGTTTGAATAATCGATGTCGTGGCCACCTGAGTAGCCCAAGTCATCGGAATAGCCGGAAAACGCCTCATTTTCGGCATTTTGAGCGGTTTTTGAAGGTGTTTTAGAGCTATAGCCCAATGAATTCGGGCGTGAGTAGCTACTCTTTTTATAGTTACCGGACTTGTTTGCAGGCTGCCAAAGTTCGAGCAAATCACGCAAATCAATCAGTACCTTGTCGGCTATCTCGGCCAGCAACTGGCGCTTTAACGCGCCATCGGGCAGCAGCGTCCACAAGGGGCGGGCATTGCTTGCCATGTGCGCACGGCCTTCTGCGGTGTCCAGGTCGCAGTCTTCGCTAGCTGCCTGCAGCATGAATTTGCTCAAAGGCAGTGCCTTGGCCACGTAGTCGGCAAAGCCGTCTTTGCCGTGCTCGCGGATGTAGCTGTCAGGGTCATGCTCAGCAGGTAAAAACAAAAACTTGACGGTACGCACATCGGTGGCAAAGGGCAGGGCGGCGTCCAGTGCCTTGCGCGCCGCGCGGCGGCCCGCGCTGTCACCGTCAAAGCTGAAGACGACGGAATCGGTAAAACGAAACAGCTTTTGCACATGCTCCGCCGTGCAGGCCGTGCCCAGCGTGGCCACTGCGTTGGCAAAACCCATTTGCGCCAGCGCCACCACGTCCATATAGCCTTCAGTGACCAGCGCGTAGCCATGCTCACGCAGGGCTGTGCGTGCCTCAAAGAGGCCATAAAGCTCGCGGCCTTTGCTGAAGACGGGCGTTTCGGGTGAGTTCAAATACTTCGGTTTTTCGTCGCTCAATACCCGTCCGCCAAAACCGATGCATTCGCCCTTGACATTGCGGATAGGGAACATCACCCGGTCTCTGAACCGGTCATAACGCTTGGCTTCGCCAGCCGCGTTGTCGTCACCCGGCTCGCCCGTGATGACCAAACCGCTTTCTACCAGCAGCGCGTCGTTGTAGTCCGGAAAGACGCTTGCCAGGCTGCGCCAGCCTTCAGGCGCGTAGCCTAAGCCAAAAGTTCTGGCAATCTCCCCTGACAGGCCGCGCCCCTTGAAGTAGTCAATCGCCTTGGGCGAGTTGCGCAGCGCCTTGATGTAGGCCATGCCAGCCTTTTCAAGCACGCTGGTCAGGGTGGCTTGCTGCTCACGCATTTGTGCGGCCCTGGCACGGTCTTGGGGCGACACGTCGTCTTCAGGAACCTGCAGGCCGTACTGCTGCGCCAGGTCTTTGACCGCCTCAATGAACGTCATGCCACCGTGATCCATCAAAAAGCCGATGGCGTTGCCGTTTTTGCCGCAGCCAAAGCAGTGGTAAAACTGCTTGGCCGGGCTGACGCTGAAAGAGGGTGACTTTTCGCCATGAAAAGGACACAGCCCCATGAAGTTGGCGCCACCTTTTTTCAGCTGCACATAGCGGCCAACGATGTCCACCACGTCGGCACGCGCCAAAAGTTCTTGAATAAAAGATGCGGGAATCGCCATGGGGTTATTTTGACCTGCCCGGCTTTGGCATTTTGCAGACGCAAAAAAGCCCGCACGGTGCGGGCTTTTTAAAAATCAGGCGGTCAACTTTTCCACATGCGCCTGGCGGGTGTACAAAAAGTCAATCACCGCCTTGCGGTAGCCCAGGTACTGGGTGCTTTCAGCCAACGCAACCCGGTTTCTGGGGCGCGGCAGGTCAACGGTCACGATGTCGCCAATCGTGGCACTTGGCCCGTTGGTCATCATCACGATGCGGTCGCTTAAAAGCACGGCTTCGTCCACATCGTGCGTGACCATCACCACGGTGCTTTGGGTTTTTTGCACGATGGCTAGCAGTTCGTCTTGCAGCTTGGCGCGGGTCAGCGCATCAAGCGCACCAAAGGGCTCGTCCAGCAACAGCACCTTGGGCGCCATCGACAGGGCGCGTGCAATACCCACGCGCTGCTTCATGCCGCCTGAAATTTCGCCCGGACGCTTTTGGGCGGCTGCGCTCAAGCCGACCATCGCCAGCACCGCATCGGTGCGCGCCTTGAGCTGGGCTTTGTTCTCAGTAGCGCTGAAAACGCGCTCAACTGCCAGGTACACATTTTCAAAACAGGTCAGCCACGGCAGCAGGGAGTGGTTTTGAAACACCACCGCACGCTCAGGCCCTGGCCCGGAGATTTCGCGGTTGGCGCAAATCAGGCTGCCCTCGGTGGGCGTCGTCAGCCCGGCAATCAAATTGAGCAGGGTGGACTTGCCGCAACCCGAGTGGCCAATGAGCGCCACAAATTCGCCTTTGGCAACCGTCAGGTTGATGTTTTTCAGGGCGCAGAACGGGCCTTTTTTGGTTTTGAAGGTTTGGTCTACGTTTTGGATTTCGATGTATTTGGTGGTGAGGGATTGCATAAATTAACTCCAAGTTTCCAACGCAAAGGCGCAAAAGCGCAAAGTAACGCAAAGCAGACAACTCGATTAATCTTTTCTTCCTTCGCGGCCTTTGCATCTTTGCGCCTTTGCGTTGGAAGCTGAGTTGTTTGTAATTTTGTTAGTTCTTCACTTCCTCAAAAGTAAAAGCAGTAGCCAGTTTGATCAGCGCGTATTCCAGCACCAAACCCACAATACCAATCACAAAAATCGCGATGATGATGTTTTTGACATTCAGGTTGTTCCACTCGTCCCAGACCCAAAAGCCAATGCCAACGCCACCTGTCAACATTTCAGCCGCCACAATCACCAGCCAGGCTGTGCCTACTGCCAGGCGCACACCCGTCAACATGTACGGCAGCACAGCGGGGAAAAGAATTTTGGTGACGATCTTCCATTCGCTCAGGTTCAGCACCCGTGCCACGTTCATGTAGTCTTGCGGCACGCGCTGCACGCCCACTGCGGTGTTGATGATCATGGGCCAGATGGAGCAGATAAAAATCGTCCAGATGGCCGCCGGGTTGGCCCCTTTGAAGACCAAAAGGCCAATCGGTAGCCAGGCCAGCGGCGACACGGGCCTTAAGAGGCTGATCAGCGGGTTGAACATGCTGCTTAAAAACTTGAAGCGGCCAATCATGAAACCCACCGGAATACCGACGATGGCGGCCAGGCCAAAACCCATGGCGACCCGTTGCAGGGACGACAGCACGTTCCAGCCCACGCCTTGATCGTTCGGGCCTTTGCTGTAAAAAGGGTCGCTGAAAATCGTCACTGCCTGGGTGAAGGTATCGGCTGGCGATGGAATGCTGCCTTTGGTGGTGATCGAGATCGCCATCCACAGCAGCACCAGCAGTCCAAAACCAAGCAGAGGCGGCATGATGCCCAGCCACAGGAAGGACAGGTCGCGCGACGGCCTGAGTGCGGCTGCAAATGCTGTTTTATCGCTTCTTGACATATCTTTTAAGGCTGTATCCCCCTGTTTATGGGTGCGAGAAGCTACTGAATGTGTAGCGCTCAAGCCTGCATCTGCAGCATTAACTTCATGAAAAACGGCGGCAACCATGGCGTGCTCCTTGGGTTAACCTGATCAGGCTTTGACTTTGAAGCTGTCGGCGTACTTGGCCGGGTCTTTGCCGTCCCACACCACACCATCCAGCATCTTGCTGGAGCGCATCACGTCCTTCGGCACACTGACTTTGGCAGCGGTGGCGGCCTGCTTGTAAATGTCAATCTGGTTGACCTGTTTGGCCATGGCGAGGTAGTCCACATGTTCTTTCATCAAACCCCAGCGCTTGTGCTGGGTCAAGAACCACATGCCGTCAGACAGGTACGGGAAGTTGACCGCGCCATCGCCCGAGAACTTCATGTAGTTGGGGTCGTCCCAGGTCTTGCCCATGCCGTTTTGGTAACGGCCCAGAATGCGCTGGTTGATGGCGTCAACGCTGGTGTTGACATAGCTCTTGTCGGCAATGGTTTCTGCCATTTTGGTTTTGTTGCTCAGGCTGGCGTCAATCCATTTGCCTGCTTCCAGAATGGCGGCGGTGACGGCGCGTGCGGTGTTCGGGTTCTTTTTGACGAACTCTGCCGTTGTGCCCAGCACCTTTTCAGGGTGGTCTTTCCAGATGTCCTGGGTGGTGATGGCAGTCACGCCAATGCCGTCAATGATGGCGCGGTGGTTCCACGGCTCGCCAACGCAGTAGCCGTCCATGTTGCCGACGCGCATGTTGGCCACCATTTGCGGTGGCGGCACGGTGATGACTTTGGCGTCCTTGATCGGGTTGATGCCGTTGGCGGCCATCCAGTAGTACAGCCACATGGCGTGGGTACCTGTGGGGAAGGTTTGAGCGAAGGTGTATTCGCGTTTGTCGGTTTTCATCAGCTTGGCCAGTGACTGGCCATCCACCGCTCCCTTGTCAGACAATTTTTTGCTCAGCGTGATCGCCTGGCCGTTGTGGTTCAGGGTCATCAACACGGCCATGTCTTTTTTAGGGCCAGAAGTACCTGCATGGGCGCCGTAAATCAGGCCGTACAACGAATGGGCAAAGTCCAGCTCGCCACTGACCAGTTTGTCACGCACGCCTGCCCAACTGGCCTCTTTGGTAGGGATGATGGTGACGCCGTATTTTTTGTCAATACCCAGCACCGACGCCATGACAACAGAAGCACAGTCGGTCAGTGGAATAAAGCCAATCTTGACCTCTTTCTTCTCGGGCGCATCCGAGCCCTGGGCGTAGGCTACCGCGCGCAGGGCGGGGCTGATACCAACAGCGCCAACGGCGGCGGCTTGCAACACGCTGCGGCGTGACAGAGAGGGTTTGAGCAGATCGGTCATTGAGGATTTCCTGAGCAAGTTAAAAACAAAAAAAGCGTTCGACCCATGCCACCACCGTTGGGTGGGGCAGGGTACGAACGCCTTTGTTCATAAAGCCAGTGACTTCGCCTTTGAAGTGACTGTCTTACGCCTAAGCATCAGCAAAAGCTGTGCCAGGTGTCTGAAAGTGCTCTGAACAACACTAAAACAGCCCAATTTAACAGTCAATAATGCCTTAAGACCAATAAATACGGGCGCAAGTAGCTCCCGTATTTATAGCAATTAAAAAAACCGTTTAACCAAAGATGGCCGTTGCACCGTGTTTGTGCAATGCACCATTTGCAGGCCTAGTGCGTCAACATGCAAGTTTAGAAACATAATGGCGGCTCATTTTTCGGTCTGCATCTTGCCGCGTGAACTTCCACTCGATGGTTCTGTGGTCGGTGTTTCGTGCTTGCTGCCAAGCATCGA
>JBASFP010000039.1:0-38337 GCA_049653085.1 Polaromonas sp. | reverse complement strand
GAACTGACGGGCCGTCGAAGTCGAGCACGCCGTAGGGTGCGTGGATGCTGACGATCAGTTGCGGTTTGAAGCGCTGCATTTCTTCATACACAAACTTTGACTCAGGCTCTGACAAGGGTTTGCTGCCTGGGTAGCGGCGGGGGTCTTTTTTGGTGCGCTTTTCCCAGTAGGTTTTGGCGTCGCGCTCCCAGTTGGGGGTGGGGAAGTTGCGGTTCAAGTCAACCCCATTGGCATTGACGCGGCGTGGCGGCTGGCTTAGCAGGCCGTCGGGATTGAGCGCCGGTATAAACCGCCAGTGAATCGCTTGCGGCATATCGACCGGGCCGAGTTCTGCCAGCTTGAGCCAGTGCAATGCGACCGATGCAGACGACAGCTCGTCGCCATGAATCGCGCCGATGACCAGCACGCGCATGGTGGCGTTGTCGGCCTTGATATCGCGTGTATAGATCGTGCGGCCATTGACTGACTTGGCGCTGCTGGACACTAGGCTAGCCGACTCGCACAAGCTGCGTTTGACATTCGGCAGGCGGGCTGCAAATTCGTCACACGGGGCAGCGGCCTGCGCATGACCAGACAGCCATAACGCCAGAGCTAGCATTGATATTGAGCGACAAGACCACATGACCCAAGTTTAGGCCACGCCCGTGACATGGCAGATGGCGGTGCTGAGGCAAAATGCACGCAGCCCAAAACATTTTTATGCCGAATTTCACGCCCCCGTCCAAAGCCCAACCGCCCGGTTTTTCAACCTCAGAATTTCGCGCATCGCTGGCCATGTTTGCCACGGGTGTGACCATCGTTACCGCGCGCACACCTGCGGGCAAGCTGGTGGGGTTGACGGCCAATTCGTTCAACTCGGTGTCGCTCAGCCCGCCTCTGGTGCTGTGGAGTTTGTCGCAAGCTGCCAGCTCGATGGCGGCTTTCAGCACCGGTTCGCACTACGCCATCAATATTTTGGCGGCTGACCAAAAAGATTTGGCGGAGCGCTTTTCAAGCAAGCACGCTGACCGATGGGAGGGTGTTGCGTTTGACGATGGCGTGGCTGGCGCACCCCTGCTGGCAGGCGCTGCAGCCAGCTTTGAATGCTTTAACCGCAGCCGCTATGAAGAAGGCGACCACGTGATATTTGTCGGTGAAGTTGAGCGCTGCAGCCACCGGGATGGCGCTGCGCCGCTGCTGTACCACGGCGGCAAGTTTTATACCGAGCACCCGTTGTAGTTATTTTTGCTATTTATTTAGTAGCCGCTTACACCCGTATTCATTGGTCTTGAAGCACTTTTGCCAGTCTGACTGTGGTCACGCCAGGCCGCAACTGCCGTACTGACGGCATCACCAGCATGCAGTTGTCGTAGGGTGTGGTGATGCGCTGGCCTGCATCGATGGCAATCACAGTGCCTGCCTTGGCGATGACTTCACCGCCAGTAAAGCCAGTCGTAAAAGCAAAGTCCATCGACTGCGCCACCACACGGTCAGTGACGCGCACCGGGGCGGGTGGCGTGCCGTCTGGCAGCAGCCAGCCGGGCATAACGTCTGCTTTGGCAAGGCAGCCGGCGCGCACCAAAAAACGTATCAGGGTGTCTCTGGCGCTATGTACCGACGACATTTGCCAGTGTTGACCCGCCTCCAGCAGCAGGGCAATGCGCTGACCATCAGGGTTTGAAAATTCGCCATGGTCGCGCATGCGCACGCCATCGGCATGGCCGCTGTCAATGATGACTTGAGATTGCGTTTGCAGGCTTTGTGCAAAGTCAATGTTGCGCTGTAGCGTGCCAGTCACCAGCAGCGGCGTGGCGGGTTCGTGCATGGAATGCAGGTCCAGCAGATGCGTGGCGCGTGCTACAAAGGGCAATAGTTGCCTGGCGCGTAGCAGCTCAGTGCTGGTGTCGCTGCGCGTTAGCCGCACCGCGCTCCAGACACGGTTGAAGTCTTCGTCAACATAGCGCGATGCATCAGGTGCATTGGCATCAAACCGCTCAAACGCTGCTACGTTGCAAAAAGCAAATGTCACTCGCCCGCATGCGGGTTGCCAGCCGCTGGCCAGCAGCTCATGCACGGCAATAGCGCCTGAATATTCGTTGCCATGCACCAGTGCGGTGATGAGCACATCGGGCCCGGCATCAATGCCGATGCGTTCGTGAACGTAAGGTGTGCCGCTGCCAGAAGCCGCCCAGCGGCTGATGGCTGGGGGCAGCGTTTGAACCGGGTGGGGGCTCAAGGGGTCACCCTTACTTCGTCACGCCATCAACGACGGCCTGATTCACAACACTGCGCACGCGCAGGGTTTCAGCCTTGATAAAACTTGCCAGGGCTTGCGGCGTGCCGCCCTCGTTGCTGATGCCGGCTTTTTGCAGTTTTTGCCACACCGCCGGGTCACGCAGCACCTCGCCCAGTTCTTTGTTCAGTTTGGCGGCCATAGTCGCGGGCAGCTTGGCCGGGCCAAACAGGCCAAACCAGACGTTCATGTTGTAGTCTTTCATTTTTGCAAACTCGGCCATCGCCGGGACTTGCGGCGCGGCGCGTGAGCGTTCGGGTGTGGTCACGGCCAGCGCCGTCATCTTGCCGGACTCAATATGCGGCAGCGCAGACGACAGCACAAACACACCAAACTCGATGTTGTTGCCCAACACGTCTTGCACCATTTGCGCTGCACCCCGGTACGGCACGTGTTTGATGGAGGTGCCAGCTTTGAGGTTGATGAGTTCGCCCGCCACATGCAGTGGCGTGCCCACGCCAGACGACGCAAAGTTGAACTTGCCCGGGTTGCGCTTGGCCAATGCCAGCGCTTCGTCCATGTTCTTCACACCCGCCTTGGGGCCAGCAACAAACACCATCGGCGTCACGCCAATCAGGCCGATGCCCGTCAAGTCGGTTTCGCCGTTGTATTTGACGGCTGCGTTATAAATCCGTGCAATCGATACCTCGCTGCCCGAACCCAGTAGCAATGTGTAGCCATCAGGCGCGGCATTGACCACCTTTTGCGCACCAATCGTGCCGCCCGCACCACCTACGTTTTCAATGATGATTTGCGCGCCCAGGCGTTTGCCAAGCGGCTCGGCAATCACCCGCGCCACCAGGTCAACACTGCCACCCGCCGGGTAGCCAACGACGAGTGTGATGGCTTTGGCGGCGGGCCAGGTTTGGGCGTGCGCCGTTGTCAGGCCAAGACCAAGTGCCATGCAAAGGAGCAAGCGGCGATTAGGAAAGAACTTTTTCATCAAAGACTCCGGTGGAAGTGAATGATGAAAAGTTTAGAAACACTGGCGGCTCATGACGATGCGTAAGACGCATGGTGTGATGCGGATGCGCCTCAAACAGCGGCAGCCCAAATTTTTCGCAAATGTGTTTTAGGGCTATTGCGGGGGCGGTAAAGCCGTATCTCGTAGCGTATTGGCTCACCCGACGCGCCTGCCAACACCAGTCGGCCCGCCTTCAAGTCGCCCACGACCAGCGCACGTGGTAGCCAGGCCACGCCTGCGCCTTGCAGGGCTTGCTCGTGCAGCGACTCGGCAAAGTCAGACTCGGTGATGACTTGCAAGTGCAGTGGCTGCCTGGCCCGATTCAAGCTGTCTTGCAGAATTTGCGCCAGCGCTAGCTGTGGTGCAAAGCTCAGTGCTTTGACGGGCTTGGCCGCCGTGCCGGGCAAAGCATGACGCGGCTTGCCGCTGGGCAATGGCTGGCTGACAGCCACCAGCTCGTCGTGGCTCAGTGTCATGCCTTCGAACTGTTGGTCGTCCAGACTCAGCGCCAAACGCGGGTGCGCAAAGCTGAGCAGAAAATCAGCGCCGCCCTGCTCCAGCGCAATCGCCCCATCGTGAATGGAACCCGTCATCAGTCGCACGGGAACATCGCCGAGTTGCTTGCGTACCTTCGCCAGCAGCATCGGCACCACCGTGCGCGACAGCGTGCGGCCCGTGAACAGGGTGGTCCAGTTGCCACCCCCCTGCAAGTTGGCAATGCGTGTGCGTGCGTCCAGCAGCGCATTGACTGCCAGCTTGGCTGACGTGAGCAGCGTGTCCCCGGCAGGGGTGAGGGTAATTGGCACACCCGCGCGGTTGACCAGTTCAGCGCCAGCCCACAATTCAAGCGCGCGAATGCGGCGCGAGAACTGCGGCTGCGTGACGTGGCGCAGCGCCGCAGCTTTAGAAAAGTTGCGCTCGCGCGCCAGCATCAAAAAGTCTTCAAGCCATTTGTGGTCCATGGCTCAAGGCTAACATCAGCGCAATGACCGTGCGCAAAACCCAACTCGACTCCCTGGCCATTTCACTGCTGCTGGGCTGCTGCCTTTTTTGGGGTTTGCAGCAGGTGCTCATCAAGGCCACGCTGGCCGAACTTCCGCCGATGTTTCAGGCATCGCTGCGTTTGTGGGGCGCAACGGCGTTGCTGTGGCTGTGGTGTGTTGCGCGTCAAGTGCCGCTGTTCGCGCGCGATGCATCGCTCAAAGCCGGGCTGCTGGCAGGCAGCCTGTTTGCCGCTGAATTTGCCTGTATTTATATTGGCCTGCAGCACACCACCGCGTCCCGTTTGACCGTGTTTTTATACACCTCACCATTTTGGGTGGCGGTGCTGGTGCCGCTGTGGGTCAAGTCTGAAAAATTGGCTGGCCTGCAGTGGCTGGGGCTGGTGTGCGCTTTTGCGGGTGTGGCGTTTGCGCTGCGCGAGGGCTTTGCGGGCAATGGCGCGGCGACGTTGCGCGGCGATGTGCTGGCGCTGGCCGCTGGCATGTTGTGGGGCTTGACGACGGTGGTGATTCGCGCGTCAGGTTTGGTAAAAATAGCAGCAGAAAAGCTGCTGTTTTATCAGTTGGCCATCAGCGCCATCACCTTTCCGCTGTTGTCGCTGGCGCTGGGTGAAACGTGGGTCTGGCACTTCTCACCGTTTGCCATCACCTCGCTGTTTTTACAAACGGTGGTCGGTGCCTTTGCCAGTTACCTGGCCTGGATGTGGATGCTGGGCCGCTATCCTGCAACCAAAATCTCGGTGTTTGTGTTTTTGACGCCGCTGTTTGCGTTGCTGTTTGGTGCGCTGTGGCTCAAAGAAAGTGTGACGCCGGGATTGCTGGCGGCACTCACGGCCGTGGCGGTGGGGATTGTGCTGGTCAACCGTCAGCGCGCAGCATAACTGCGGGCAAACTCAACATACCAGTCCAGGCAAGCCGGGTTGGCCATGGCGTCCTTGTTCACGACCTTCTCAAGCGGCTGGCCGAGCAACAATTTTTTGATCGGCAGCTCCTGCTTTTTGCCTGACAGGGTGCGGGGGATTTCAGCGACGGCAAAAATATCATTCGGTACAAAGCGCGGTGACAAGGCGGTTTTGATGGCGTTGTTCAGCCGGGCCTTCATGGCGTCGTCAAGCTGTGTTCCTGCACGCAACACCACAAACAGCGGCATGTAGCTGTCACGGCCTAAATATTCCAGGTCCACCACCATCGAGTCCATCACCTCGGGCAAAGCTTCAATCGCGCTGTACAGCTCGCTGGTGCCCATGCGCAGGCCGTGGCGGTTGATCGTCGCGTCGCTGCGGCCGTAAATGATGCAGCTGCCTGACGCGGTCACTTTGAGCCAGTCGCCATGCCGCCAGACGCCGGGGTACATGTCGAAGTAGCTGGAGATGTAGCGGGTGTTGTTTTTGTCACCCCAAAAGTAAAGTGGCATCGACGGTATTGGCTGGCTGCAGACCAGCTCGCCCACTTCACCCATCACTGGCTCACCCGCTTCGTTCCAGCTTTCTACGGCGCAGCCCAGCAGGCGGCATTGCATTTCGCCGGGTGTTTGTGGCAGCTCGCGGTTGCCGCCGATGAAAGCGCCTGCAAAATCAGTGCCGCCCGAGATGTTGCAGAACCACATGTCGGGCCGCCCCAATGCTGCAAATTGACTCGTGCCCCACTGTTGCGCTTCAATCGACAACGGCGAGCCTGTTGAGCCCAATGCGCGTACGTTCGACAAGTCGCCGCAGGCCGACAAGTCCACCCCCGCCTTCAGGCAGTTGGCAAAAAACGCTGCGCCTGCACCGAAAAAAGTCACGCCCGTGTTGGCGGCAAAGCGCCAGAGTGTCGTCCAGTCCGGGGCTTCTTTGGTGCCACCGGGGTTGCCGTCAAAAATCACGCAGGTTGTGCCGTTCAGCAAACCGCTGACCTGCGCGTTCCACATCACCCAGCCGGTGGAGCTGTACCAGTGGTAGCGCTCGCCCAAACTGTTGGGGTGGTAGCTACAGCCAATGTCGTTGTGCAAAACCTTCAGCGCCAGCGCCACGATAACGGTGCCGCCGTGGCCATGCACGATGGGTTTGGGCAGGCCGGTGGTGCCGCTGGAATAGACAATCCACAGCGGGTGGTCAAAAGGTAGCCACAACGGCTCAAAAACAGCCGTTTTAGCTTCATTTTGAGTATCATTTAGGGCTTTTACCCAATCAATACGGGCGCAAGCAGCTCCTGAAATCATAGCGCCTGATTCACTAAGAATGATGGCGTGCCGCACACTGGGCAGGCCTGCACACAGCTCGTCGATCACCGCGCTACGGTCAATCTGTTTGCCGCCATACGTCACGCTGCTGGTGGCTATCAGCACGGTGGGTTCAATCTGTTTGAAGCGGTCTAGCACGGCGGCGGTGCCCATGTCTGGCGCGCAAATGCTCCACACGCCGCCAATGCTGACGGTGGCTAAAAAGGCGATGATGGCTTCGGGGATGTTGGGCAGGTAGGCGGCCACACGGTCGCCGGGCTTGATGCCTTGCGCTTGCAGGTGCAACGCCAGCGTGGCGACTTGACGTTTCAGCTCTGGCCAGCTGATTTCACGCGCCGCATGACCATTGGCCAAACTGTTTTCGTTGTGGCTGATGATGGCTGCCAGCCCCGCCGCGTGCGCCGCATCTGCATGCCTGAACACCTGCGCCGCATAGTTGACGCGCGCACCTGCAAACCATTTGGCAGTTGGCATGACGCCCTCAACCACAAACTGGTGCGGCGTTGGCGACTGCAAGTCAAAGTAGTCCCAGATGCTTTGCCAGAAGGCGGGCAAGTCCGTCACCGACCATTGGTGCAGCGCGGCGTAGTTGTCAAACTGCAGGCCATGCTGGGACTGCAGCCACTGCTGGTACAGACGAATTTGGGGGATGAAAGGTGTACTCATGGCCACCAGCTTAACCTGCGGCGGGTGCAGGATGTGCTGGCTTGAGCTACGGATTTCCCCTAGAAACCGCAAGCCATGCCGTAAAAATCAGGGTTTGGCTTTTTCGCGCTGTAGCGCAGTCTTGGTGGCCAGCAGCTCACGCTCCAGGTCAATGCGTTCGTCAATTTCGTTTTCCAAAAGCTTGTTGACTTTGGCCAGGTCTTCGGCGGAAGTCTGAATTTTTTCTTCAATCGCCTCGGTGTTTTCAAGAGCCTGAGCCACGTCACCAGTTTGGGCATGGTCAGGGATGCCGTGTTTGAGCACCGCGTTGATCACCAGCAGTTCGTCAGCCGACTGTTTGACGGTTTCTTTGACCGTGCCATTTTGATGCAATGCCTTGACGAGAGGTTTGGCTGAGTCTGTGGTGGGTAATTTCATTTTGGTCATGGCCAGGTGGGGTTGTAGAGCCGTGCCAACACGGCCCGCCTGTGCTTCAGAATACCCACACCTGCAGGCTTGCCAAGGTAAAAATGTCGCGCCCTGCTGTCAGGACATCGCCGGCTTCAGGCGGCTTGGTCTCTGGCTTCAACCAGAGCGGCTTTGGTGTCGGCCAGTTCTTGTTCCAGCTCGACGCGCTCGCCAATTTCTTGCACCAGCACTTCATTGACCTGCGCCAACTCTTGCGCGGTGTCGTTGATTTTGGTTTCAAGCTCATCGGTTCTTTGCAGGGCGTGAGCCACATCGCCAGTTTGCACGTGGTCGGGGATTTCCTGCGTCAGCACCGCGTGAATGACCACCAGCTCTGCGGCTGATTGCTCAACCACATGCTGCGCGGTTTCGTTTTGCTCCAGCGCACGCTCAAGTGGGGTTGACGGGTCGGTGTTGCAGTGTGGGTGTGCGTTAGTTGACATAGGGGCGAGTTTAATGGAACAGTCGGTTTCTGTCTGTACGTTTGACCGGTTCTGTTTGGGGTGCTGCGGGGATGGCGGCGAATATCGGTTTTTAAAGCCTGAAAACAGCCAAAATCAGCCGTTTTTAAGTATGTTTTAAGGCTTTTGACCAATCAATACGGGCGCAAGGAGCTATTAAAATAATAGCGTCTAAATCAGTTTTCAGCCGCCTTGGCCATGCGTTCGCTCTTCCAGTAGACATCATCGCCGCCGTTCATGCGGTTGAGCACGCGCGACAGCACAAACAGCAAGTCGCTCAGGCGGTTCAAGTATTGGCGCGGCGCGTCTTTGAGTTCTTCTTGTTCCCCCAGTGCCACCACAGCGCGTTCAGCCCGCCGCGCGACGGTGCGGCACACATGGGCGAGCGCGGCGGCGCGTGAGCCTGCGGGCAAGATAAATTCAGCCAGACGCGGCAGCGCAGCGTTGTGCTCAGCGAGCGCGGCATCCAGCAGCGCCACCGCCTCGGGTTTGAGCAGCTCGTAGCCGGGGATGCTCAACTCACCGCCCAGGTTAAACAACTGGTGCTGCACCTCCACCAGCAGAGCGCGCACGCCGTCAGGCATGGCCTCACACAGCAGCACACCGATGTTTGAATTGAGCTCGTCCACATCGCCCATGGCATGAACGCGCAGGCTGTCTTTGCTGACGCGAGTGTTGTCGCCCAGGCCGGTGGTGCCGTTGTCCCCGGTGCGGGTGGCGATTTGTGTGAGTCTGTTGGCCATGTGTTGATGATGTGTTTTTGTGAATTCAGCAGGTAACGCCACGCTAAAAAATGTGACGCTCTGGCGCATGATGTAGCTTGAGGAAACGCATTGCAAAATGACTGGATGCACCGCGTTTTTTGGGTTGCAATGGCGGCTTCTTAACTTTGAAAGCCTTCAGACATGTCAACTTTTAACAAGCGCAAGAAGCATTTTATTCCCAACTTTGAAGCCCGCAGCGTGCTGCTGGTCGCGGCCATGGCCTTAGGCGCGGCAGCGGGGGCTAACGCGCAATCCACCGCACCTGCCATGCAGGGTACACCCCCAGCATCGGCCAAAGAAATGGACGCCGCATTTGTTCGGGCGGATGCCAACAAAGACGGCAAGCTGGACAAAAAAGAAGCTGAAATGATGCCCTTGATTGCTGAGCGTTTCGACAAGCTCGACGCCAACGCGGACGGTTTTATTTCACGCGAAGAATTTGCCAAGGCGGCTGGGTCTTAACGCAAGAGTTCGTCCATAAAAAAGCCTGCGACCCCCGAGAAAGGGCGCAGGCTTTTTTGTAACTCAGCGCGGGTTAAACCGGGTAAATTTTCACAGGCCGCGTTACCACCGGAAAGCCCGCCGCGCCCAGCGTGTCGGCAATGGTTTTGTTGGTGTCAAAGTACACCTGCCAGTAGTGGTTGGTGTGGCAGTACGGCCGCACTGCCAGCTTGGGGCCAAATTCGTTGAACTCCAGAATTTCAACGTCAACGCCAGGGCTGGTGGTGATGTTGGGCACTTTTGACACCGCATCTTTTAGCAGCGCCATTGCCTTGTGGACATCGGCTGTGCCTGCCAATTGCGCCACCAGCTCGACCCGACGATACGGGTTGGCGGTGTAGTTTTTAATGTCGCCGCCCATCACCTTGCCGTTGCCCACAATCGTGCGCACGTTGTCGGGCGTGTCAATGCTGGTACCAAACAAACCGATCTCGACCACCGTACCCTCCACCCCGCCGACGGTGACGTATTCACCTGCCTTGTAGGGCCGCAAAATCAGCAGAAAAATACCCGCCGCAAAATTGCCCAACATGCCGCTCCAGGCTGCGCCAATTGCCACGCCCGCACCCGCCACCAGCGCGGCAAAGCTGGTGGTCTCCACGCCAAAATAACCCAGAATGGCAACCACCAAAATGATGTTGAGCGCCACCGTGATAAAGCTGACCAAATACCGCTGCACTGACGGGTCGAGTTCCTGGCGGGTCATGGCCGCGCCAACCAGACGGGTGACCAGACTGATCAGCCAGCGGCCAATCATGAAAACGACGACCGCGCCCAGAGCCTTGAGGCCAAAAGCCACCAGGATGGGTTGGGCCTGGTCAAACCAGGTGCCGATTTTTGCTGAATCCATGGGCTTACTCCATAATGTTTAAAGACCGCGAAATCTTAGTGGGCTGACAGATGGATGTAAATCCAATCGCTGTTGCGAGGCTTGAAGATGTCTGCGCAATCCGACAATGATGTGAACTATTTGGAGACTTGTCATGAACGCACCCCTGCCTCAACACGTTACACAGCACCTGCTGCCCGAAATCGCCCAGCGCGAAACGCCTGCCGCTTTGATTGATGCGCTCAAGGCGCGCTTTGCTGAACGCTGCTCCACCGCACTGGTGGTGCGAGAGCAGCATGGCCGGGACGAATCGTCCTTTGCCGCACCCCCGCCTAGCGCTGTGGTGTTTGCTGAAAGCACGCAGGATGTGTCAGACGCCGTCAAGCTGGCCGCGCTGCACAACGTGCCGGTGATTCCGTTTGGCGTCGGCACGTCGCTGGAAGGGCATTTGCTGGCGGTGCAAGGCGGCATCAGCATTGACGTGAGCCGCATGAACCGTGTGCTGCATATCAACGCTGAAGATTTGACGGTGACGGTGCAGGCTGGCGTGACGCGCAAACAGCTCAATGAAGAAGTCAAAAGCACAGGCCTCTTTTTCCCCATCGACCCGGGCGCAGACGCCACACTGGGCGGCATGAGCGCCACGCGCGCCAGCGGCACCAACGCTGTGCGCTACGGCACCATGCGTGAAAACGTGCTGGCGCTTGAGGTGGTCACAGCCAGCGGCGAGGTGATCCGCACCGGCACGCGGGCCAAAAAATCATCCGCCGGATACGACCTGACGCGCCTGATGGTGGGCAGCGAAGGCACGCTGGGCGTGATCACCGAAGTGACTGTCAAGCTGTACCCGCTGCCCGAAGCCATCAGTGCAGCGGTATGTTCCTTCCCCAGCATTGAGGCCGCCGTGCGCACCACGATTGAAGTGATTCAAATGGGCATACCGATTGCGCGGGTTGAGCTGATTGATGGCGGCACGATTCGCATGGTCAACAAGCATTCAAAAACCGCACTTAGAGAAACGCCCATGCTGCTGATGGAGTTTCACGGTTCACCGAACAGCGTGAAAGAACAGGCCGAGCTGGTTCAAGAAATTGCCAGCGGCCACGGCAGCGATGCCTTCGAGTGGGCCAGCACCCCTGAAGAACGCACGCGCCTGTGGGCGGCACGGCACAACGCCTACTTTGCAGCGATTCAGTCGCGCCCCGGTTGCCGTGCCATTTCAACCGACACCTGCGTGCCGATATCCCGCCTGGCCGATTGCCTGCTGGACTCGATTGCAGAAGTCGACGCGACTGACATCCCGTACTTTTTGGTGGGCCATGTGGGCGATGGCAACTTTCACTTTGGCTACCTGATTGACCCGAACATTCCTGAAGAGCGCCGCATAGCCGAAGAGTTGAACCACAAACTCGTTACGCGCGCTCTTGCACTTGAAGGCACCTGCACTGGCGAGCATGGTGTGGGCCTGCACAAGATGGACTTTTTGGTCACCGAGGCAGGAGACGGCGCCGTCAACATGATGCGCACCATCAAGCGCGCTCTGGACCCGCAGAACATCATGAACCCGGGAAAGATTTTTACGCTTTGAGATTGCTTTCGACTCTTGAATAGAACTGAGGCGCGCCTTTGCGCGCCGAAGCCACCATTGCGCTACAAGAACTTGATGCCTACAATAATCTCTGGCATGGCCTCTCGCGTCACCCCTGACCCAACCCCTGCCCGCGTGGCGCGCAAATCCAGCAAATCACAACGCGTCGCCCTTACCCGCGATTTGATCGAAGGTGCGGCGCTACGCTTGATTGAGCAAGATGGCTTGGATGCCTTCAGCACGCGGCGTTTAGGCGAGAGGCTTGGCTGTCAAGCCATGAGCATTTATCACCACTTTCCAAGCAAGGCGCACATTCTGGATGCGTTGGTGGATCGCGTATTGTCGTCAATACAGATTCCCAAACGTGGCAAGAAGCCCGCGGCTCGGGTGCGTCAGTTAGCCCGCAGCTGGCGGCACGTGGCACTTGCGCATCCGCGCCTGTATCCGTACCTCTCCATGCACCGATGGAATTCTGAAACTGGGGCTAAATTTCTATCGGAGATTTTGGCCTGTTTCCATGAAGCGGGGCTCGAGCCGGAGATTTGTGCAAGGCAGTTTCGCGTTCTTTGCTACTTTGTCCTGGGCGCTACCCTCGATGAAATCAGCGGCTATGGCAACGGCTCGTCGTCTATGCAGCCTGTCAGCGACCAAGATCTGTTACAGCGCTATCCCCAAGTGGCAGAGGCTGGGCGCTATTTCAAGCCTGAGCATTTCGAGCGCACTTTTGAGCTGGGGCTCGACATGTTTTTACGCAATAGTGGGTTGGCCTAACTAGTCGGCACGTTGGAGACACGCCGCCGCCCAGGCTGGCGTTTAAGTGCGCTTGATGCTGGACTTACGCTGTATGTTTTATGCTAGACTTACGGCGTAAGTTCAATCACCACGTCTGTCATGTTCACCACCGACAAATCATCCTTCAAAAACATCCTTGTTATCAACGGCCACCCTAATGCCTCCAGTTTTTGCAGTGGCATCGCCAACCAATATGGGTCACATCGGCAGATTCGCCACTTGATTCTGGAGTTTTGCGGCATCAAGCCTGTGCGCATCACGGCTTTTGGGGCGATTCGTGGTTCTGACGAAAAACAGCGCAAAACCTGGCTGGCGCAAGTGGCCGGGCAAGCACGCAAGGCATTGGCTTAACTTTTTTAGGATTCAACATGTTGATTATTTCTGGCTTCACCGCTTGCTTTTTGACCCTTCTGCTCACAGGGCTGTCGCTGAATATTTCGCGCCTGCGCATTCGCCACCAGATCAGCTATGGTCACGGGAGCCACCGTGATTTGGAAGTCGCTGTGCGCGCGCACGGCAATGGACTGGAGCAAGGCCTCCTGTTTTTGTTGTTACTTGTGATTGCCGAGTTATTGAAAGCTCCGGCCAACTTATTGTTTGCCATAGCAGTCAGTTTTATGGTTGCCAGAAGCTTGCATGCGGCCGCTATATTCGCGCGATGGCTGTTGGCTCGTCAAATCGCACACGTCATCAGCTTGCTGATGCAATTGGCAGCCAGCGGCGTGATCTTCTGGGCGCTGCTGTGAGCATGAGCCCCCAACTACTTCAATGGCAGCAGGCAGGCCACTTTTTTGAGTGGAAGGGGCTGCGTATCTTTTACCGCGTGGCAGGTCAAGGGCCCTACATGTTGCTGATCCATGGCTACCCGGTCAGCTCTTACGACTGGCATGGTGTTTGGGATGCCCTGAGCACACATTTCACAGTGATCGCACCTGACATGCTGGGAATGGGATTTTCAGACAAGCCTGCAGATTTCGACTACACCATTTTGCAGCACGCGCAGATGCACGAGGCATTGCTCGAACACCTTCAAATCAAGCAAACGCGCGTCGTCGTCTATGACTTGGGTGTTAGCGTGGTGCAAGAAATGTTGGCCATGCGAGAAGACGCGGCATCGTCAATAGACATCACCGACATCACCTTTCTTAACGGTGGCATTTGCCCGGAGGCTTATCGACCGCGATGGATTCAAAGGGTACTCGCGTCGCCACTGGGTGCATGGCTGGGACCGAAAATTCCTCAAGCAACTTTTGAAAAGACGATCAGCAAGCTCTTTGGTGCGCATACCCAGCCCAGCGCCGCCTTGCTGGCCGATTTTTGGGCGTTGTATTCGTATGGCGGTGGGCGGCTGATAAACCACAGGGTCGGTAGCTTTTGGCGTGACCGACTCCAGCAGCGCCACCGTTTGGTCAATGCAACGCTGAAAGCCAATATCCCGATGCGCCTGATCAATGGCGCGGCGGATCCCAATTCTGGCTGGCACATGGCCATGGCCTTCAAGCACCTTAAGCCTGACACCCCTGTGATCAAACTTGAAGGCATCGGTCATTGGCCACAGATTGAGCAAGCCAACAAGGTAGCGGCTCATATCAAGAACGTGCGCTGGATATGACAAAGTTGCGAGTCCGGAATGACTTTTTAAACGGTATGCTCGCGCGATGATTGTGCAAAACATCGACAAAATTAGGCAACGGCTGTCAAGCGCCACCACGATGGATGAGCTTCACGCGCTGTGCCGGGAGTACAGCGAAGCGCTGGGCTTTCAGCATTTTGTGTATGCGCTGCGGGTGCCGACCCACTTCGCGGACGCGCGTCTCATCATGGTCGATGGGTATCCGCCGGGCTGGGTGAAGTACTATTTTGAGCAGCATCATTTTGATGCTGACCCAGTGATGACTTATTGCGCGCAACATGTGGTGCCGCTGTGCTGGAGTGACCTCACTTTAGAACCCGGTAGCCAGGCCGAACGCATGATGCGGGAGGCTGCAGACTTCGGCTTGCGCGACGGCGTGACCATGCCGTTGCACAGCCCTCAAGGTGAGCTGGGCATTCTCAGCTTCGCAGTCGATGCGCCCCCTGAAGAGGCTCGCATCACCTGCCAAAACGCACTGGTACAAATTCAGATGGTGGTCGGATATCTGCACGAAGCCGTGCGGCGCATCAATGGCCTGACCGGCAACGGCGGGCCCGTTTTGACAGCTCGCGAGATCGAATGCTTGCGCTGGGCAGCCGACGGTAAAACCTCTGGGGAAATTGCACAGTTGCTAGGCTTGTCTGAGAGCACGGCCAACTTTCACCTGAACAACACCATGCGCAAGCTTGACGTGGTGAACCGCCAGCAAGCGGTGGCCAAGGCCACGCTTCAGGGGCTGATCCAGCCTCGCCCTTTTTAGTCTGGGTCTTCAACAAACCTTATTCCATTTCCACATCATTCGTGAACACGAAGGCGAAGCGACGACAGTACAGACGTACGGCTAGCGAAGCCGACAAAGTACACGGATGATTTGGAAATGGAATTACCTGTCAGATCTGGCAGTAGACGCAGCACAGCCTCTGCTGTCCAATCGCGCTTCCTAGCGAGTATGAATTCGCGTCGATTCTTTCTACAAAGGTTTAACCATGCAGCTGCATAAACGAGTTCCCCTTAGAGTTCCCCTTATTCTGCTGTTGTCCGCAAGCGCTATGTTTTACGGCTGCGCATCAAGCTCTGGCTCTGCCACTACCGCAAAGACCTCCAGCGACGCAGGCGCAAAGGCTGAACAAAAAATATCCATGGCGATTGGCCAGGAAGTCGGGACATTCAGCATTGCCAGCCAGCAGAAAATAGAGTCGCCGGGCGGTACTGACGCCACGCAGTACACCGTTAAAACCAAGACGGGTAAAACCTTCAAATGCGACATATTAGAGTCCTCGGGCTTTGGCAAAGTCATGAGCTTTGGAATGGCCGGCGGATCAAGCGCCATGTGTACGGATTTCACAGTCGGCTCTGCAGACCAAGGCAAAACCAACAAGGCTAGCTGCAATGCCTTGTTGAAGGCGGCGGGTAAGTGCTGACGCCTGCACCGGTCTGAGGGCCTTGAGGTGAGCTTGATGACCGCCCTGGTCTGCGAGCGCTATGGCGGGCCTGATGTCTTGAAGTTTGTGCAGCGCGCACGACCTGCGCCCAAGCCCGGCGAAGTCCTTATCCGCGTGCTGGCCTCCAGCATCACCTCAGGTGACCGTCGCGTGCGCAGCATGGATGTGCCCCGAGGCTTTGGCACCCTCGGGCGGCTGGCGCTGGGCTGGAGCGCCCCAAGAAACCCGGTGCTGGGTGCGACGTTTGCAGGCGTAGTGCAAGCACTGGGCAGCGGCGCAAAAGGTTTTGCACCTGGTGAGGCTGTCTTCGGTATCAGTGGGTTTCGCATGGGTGGGCACGCTGAATATGTGTGTATCCCCGCCACGGCTGCTTTGGCGCACAAACCTGCGCACCTGTCGTTCGAGCAGGCGGCTGCATTGCCATTTGGCGGTGGGACAGCGATGTCTTTTTTAAGACGAGCAAAGCTCTTGCCGAGCGAATCGATTTTGGTCAATGGCGCCTCAGGCAATGTCGGCCTGGCCGCTGTACAACTGGCGTCGCACATGGGCGGCGCAGTCACGGGTGTGTGCAGCGCTGCTAAAGCCGGACTTGTTCAGTCACTGGGTGCTGCACATGTGATTGATTACGCGCAAATGGACTTCACAGCACTGAGTGAGCGCTTTGACGTGGTGTTTGACACTGTTTGCAATTACCCAGTCGCAAGTTGCCTGCCAGTGCTCAAGCCTGGTGGGCGGCTGATTCGCCTGCTGTCCGACTTGCCGGAGCTGCTTGGGGCGATGGTTCTGCCACACCGCTCGGGGCGGCAAGTCATTGCAGGCACTGCTGAAGAAAAAGCCGACGATCTGAAATACCTGGCTGACCTTGCGGCGCACGGACGTTATCAACCCGTTATTTCACGCATCTTCCCGTTTGAACAGGCCATCGAAGCCCACCGATATGCTGATCGCCCAGGCAAGTGCGGCAGCGTGCTAGTCAAACTGAAGTGACTGTTAGACAGTTGCGATCCGCTTGACAATCACCAGCTGTAGCGCTGCACAAACTGACGGTCAATGCGGTCTTTCAAACGCCAAACCCAGGCACCTTCTACGCTGAAAGTGCCCCACGCCGCGATGGCGTAGCTGCTGCCACAGGACAGCAGGTTCAGAGTGCGCGCTGGCGGCGGGTAGGGGCTCAAGGCTTGATTGGCGATGGCGGCGCGCAAATTGTTGAGCAAAGGCGGCCCGGCCCGTACCGCATAAACGCCGCTGCGGCTGTGCGGTGCGTCGACCCGGCTGGCAACGTCCCCCACCGCAAACACCTGGGGGTGGCTGGTGCTTTGCTGAAAGGGGTTGACTGCCACAAACCCTTGCGCATCAAGCGCCAGGCCGCTACCTGCCAGCCACGCAGGCGCTTGCGCGCCGATGGCCAGCAAGGCGATGTCGCAGCTCAGCACGCCGCCACTTGCCAGAATTACTTCGCCATCATTCAGACCAACGCAACCGTCTTGCACCACCGCAATCTGCAGGCGGTCGAGCGCACGAATGACGCGGCGCTGAACATTGGCGGGGTAGCTTTGCGCCGGTTGAGCGCCGCCTGTGATGAGCGTCACCCGGCTGCCTGGCGCATTGTGCGGTTGACGCAAAGCATGCGCTGCGGCCATGGCCAGCTCCAGCCCTGCGGCACCCGCGCCCACCACAGCCAGGTGGATGGGCTGCAGCAAAGCCTTGGCGGCCACCAGCGGCCAGTGCTTGCCGAAAGCGTCGATCGGGCGAACAAATAAGGCATGCGTCCGCGCACCGGGCATTGCGGCCTCGATTTTTTCGCGGTCCATGACAGAGCCTGTGTTGAGGCTTAGAAAATCGTAGGCGATGGTTTGGCCATCGCTCAAAGTCACCGTTTGCGCATTCGGGTTGATGCTGACGCCACTGCCTGCTACATAGTGCGCGCCACACCGGGCCATCAGCGCATCAAGGGGAATCACGCATTGGTCCAGCGTGTAGTGCCCCGCCACAAAGCCCGGCACCATGCCGGAGTAAAGCTGCTCTGGCTGCGGCGCAATGACCGTGATGCGCAGGTTGCTGGGTCGCCCGCTTCCAATTTCTGCCAGCCCCTGCAGAACGTGAACGTGCGCATGACCCGCGCCCAGCAGCACAAGATGTTTCATGGCGGTGGGGTTAGCCGCGTTGTGAGAGTTCATCACGGAGCTAGCGTGACGTCGCCGACGTAGCCCAGGCTCTGGCCACCCGCGTTGTCCGAGTCAGCGCCGACCAATATGCCTTCCAGCTTTGGCAAACTTTCGCCCTCACGGCCATTGTTGCGGCCAAAAGCCATTTTGAAATCAGCCGCCACATCACGCTCATGGCTGGCCCATTGGCCCAGCGTTTTGTCACCACTGCTTAAAACCAGCATGCGCACCCGCGAGGTGTAGGCGTTGTTCAGCAACGTGCCCGCAGGAATAAGGTGATCCCAAACATAGCAAAGCGTTGCGCTGGGCAACTTTTCACCACTGACTGAACGCGCCATGGCCAGCACACTGCGGTCAACCAGGCTGAGGCTGGCCGCAGGCAGGTCAAACAGCAGACACACTTTGAGGGGGGTGTCGTCGCTGCGGCGCTGGCGTAAATCGGCATTGACCAGCGGCTGGTCAAGCCGCCAGCGCCAGCGCAGCTTCACCCCTTCTGCAAGCGTGATGCCTGGCAGTGCGTACACCAGATTGCCATAGGAGCCGTCAGTCTGCACGCGCAGCACTTTTTGGCCGTCAACAGGTGTGATGTCAAACCGCGTCACCGGCACAGCGGCCTTGCCCTGCACGGGCAGGCCAGCAACGCGCCAAGGGGCGGTTGGCACAGCCGTCTCACTCGTTGAAAAACGGGGCAATGCGACGGGTTGAGCGTTCGCTTGCGCAGCCGTGACTATCGCTACTGCTAGAAAGCAGCATCGGGACAAGTGAGTTGACCCACGCCGCAAACTAGCGCCCGGCATCGTTTAAAAGCCAGTCGTAGTCTAGGTAAGAAATCTCGACGCTGCCAGCGCGAATTTTTTCGCGGTCGGCGGGCGCGTCGGCCAAGAGGTCGGCATATTTGGCAAACACGTCGCTCTGCTGCTTGATGCCGCTGCCGCCGGGGTAGTCCTTTTGAAAGTCTTCTTTGAACCATTTGAAGATGGCGCTGACCTGCAGCTTACCGTCGGCCAGGCGGTTGCGCGTTCGATCCGCCATGAATCGGCTGAACCCGTCGTCGAGTTGCGCGCCCAGGCGGGCAGCGGTGTAAGCCTCGGGGCGCAGTGCGGGGCAGCCGATGCTGGCGCACACCATGGCGGCGTGCAGACGCCAGTCGCCGTAGCGCGGGCGCAACTGTTCGTGCTCTATCCAGTCGAGGTGGCGCTGCTCTCCCAGCAGGGTGAAAAACTTTTTCTTCCAAGCGCTTTGCACCAGCGAGCCGATGTCCTTGATGGACTTGAGTTGCGGGTAGCGGCTGAGCACCAGCGCAATCGTGAAACCGTTGTAGGCATTGATTAAAAACGCCATCTGCTCGGCGCGGCTCCAGCCATTGAAGGTGGCTTGAGGTACTGCCGACCAAGTGGCCAGTACCGCATCCAGCGCGGTGCGGTCTGCTGCAAAGCCGGCGTAGCTGACGCGTGACTGCCGGTTGTCGGGCAGCCACTTGACGTGTTTTTTCAGCAAGGCGTCCCAGGCGGCATATTGCGCGTCAAAAGCCGGTTTTTCTTGTGCAAATACGCCTTTTATCCAATAAATATGGGCGCAAACAGCTCCTGAAATAATAGCGTTTCTACGTGTGATGTTCCTTGAAATAAATGTCATGTCAGCCCCTTTTCCAGTCGTGGTACTTGCCGACCCAGGCCAAAAGTTGGGTCGGCTGGTGGGCGCGCTTCCATTCACCGGCAGCGTACTTGTTGGCCTCGGTCATGGTCGGGTAGGTGTGGATGGTGGACAAGATCTTGTTTAGGCCCAGCTTGTGCCGCATGGCCAAAACATATTCAGCCAGCAAGTCGCCAGCATGGTCGCCCACAATGGTGACGCCCAAAATTGTGTCCTTACCCGGCACCGTCAGCACTTTCACAAAACCATGCGCCGCGCTGTCAGCAATGGCGCGGTCCAGGTCGTCTATGCCGTAACGAGTTACTTCATAGGCAATATTTTTTTCTTTGGCTTCTTGTTCGTTCAGACCAACGCGGGCGACCTCGGGCGCAGTAAAAGTAGTCCAAGGAATCACCGAGTAATCAGCCTTGAAACGCTTGAAGTCGCCAAACAATGCGTTGACGGCTGCATACCAGGCCTGGTGCGCGGCAACGTGTGTGAGCTGGTAGGGCCCGGCCACATCGCCCGCGGCAAAGATGTTGGGGTAGATGGTTTGCAGGTAATCGTTGACATCGACCGTGCGCTGGGTGGGGATGCCGAGGTCTTCGAGCCCATAACCTGTCAGCCTGGCCACGCGACCGACAGCGCAAATCAGCTCGTCAAAATCAATCCGAATGTCTTGCGCGGTGGTGCTTTCCTGGTCTACTTGCACCGCCCACAACGCTTTGCCTTCAACGTCTTTCGTGCAGCGCAGCGCCTTGTGGCCTGTCAGCACCGTCACGCCGTCGGCCACCAAAGCGGATTTGACCAGGGTTGAGACCTCTTCGTCTTCGCGTATCAACAAACGCGGCCCCATCTCTACCAGCGTGACCTGCGAGCCGAGGCGAGCAAACGATTGCGCCAGCTCGCAACCAATCGGGCCACCGCCCAGCACCACCAGGCGTTTGGGCACGGCGTCGAGCTTTTCAAACTGTTCCCACAGTGTGTCGCTGGTCACGTAACCGGTTTCGTCAAGACCGGGCAGCGGCGGCACAAAAGGCCGGGCACCTGCGGCAATCACGATGCTGCGCGTGGTGAGGGTTTGCGTGCCGCCGCCATTCAAAGCAATTTCAACTGTCCACGGGTTCACGATGCGCGCGTGGCCTTGCGCCACATCAACGCCCAGACCGGTGTACCGCTCGACGCTGTCGTGCGGCTCAATGGCGCGAACAACCGCCTGGATTCGCTGCATCACGGCTTTGAAACTGAAGCTCGGCTCAACATCGCTCAAGCCGTAGGTTGAACCATGACGCATCTGGTGAGCCGCCGTGGCGCTGCGAATCAGCGCCTTGCTGGGCACGCAGCCGTAGTTCAGGCAGTCGCCGCCCATTTTGTGGGCTTCTACCAGCGTCACCTTGGCTTTGACGACAGCGGCAATGTACGACGTGACCAGGCCGCCTGCGCCCGCGCCAATCACCACCAGATTGCGGTCGAATTTGGATGGCTTGACGGACTGCCAGCGCGCATACACCTTGCGGCTTTTGAAAAAGTCCAGCACCCGTTTGACCACCAAAGGCAAAAGCCCCAACAGCACGAACGAGCCAATCAGGCCAGGCGACAAAATAGATTTCAGCGAATCAATCTTGGCAATCTGCGTACCAGCATTGACAAACGCCACCGTGCCCGCAAACATGCCCAACTGGCTGACCCAAAAATACGTCCAGGTTTTCATGCGGCTCAAACCCATCAGCAGGTTGAGCGCAAAAAACGGCACGACGGGAATCAGCCGCAGGGTAAAAAGGTAAAAGGCGCCTTCTTTTTCAATGCCCTTGTTCACCTCGGCCAGGCGCTGACCAAAGCGCTTTTGAATCGAGTCGCGGAGCATGTAGCGGGCGGCCAGCATGGCCAGCGTGGCGCCAATGGTGGAGGCAAACGACACCAACACCGTGCCAAACACCAGCCCAAAACCCGCACCGGCTGCCAGCGTCATGATGGCAGCGCCGGGCAACGACAGCGCGGTGACGGCCACGTACACCGCAAAAAAGACGGCAGTGACCAGTACCGGGCGCTGGGCATAAAGCGCCGCAAAAGAGTCCTGACTTTCTTTTAAATATGCCAGGCTGAAATAGTGGCCTAGATCAAAGATAAAAAAAGCGGCCACACAGGCCAAGAGCAGCGCAGCGACAGCCAATTTGCGTGGGTTCAAGGGAATCCTTTTTTAGTAACCATGGCCGTTGGTCTGCAAATATCGAAATTTCTTACAAATTTGGGCATTCTTTTGTAAGAAATACAAGCCAGCGCCGACTATGAATTTACACACGGCTATAACCACCCTGCTTTGGTAGGGTTACACAATAGTTCTGGAACAGCTCAAAATCAAATGGCAGTAGTCTTTGCATTTTTTAAAACGGCTTACAGCATCGCAAGGAATTAAAACAAATGACACAGGCACTGATCGGCATCATGGGCGGCAGTGGTCTCTACCAGATGGAGGGGCTTGAGCGTTGTCAGGAACACATGGTCAGCACACCTTTTGGGGCACCGTCTGATGCCCTGGTGACGGGTATATTACATGGCATACCCGTGGCTTTTTTGGCGCGGCACGCGCGCGGGCACCGCTTGCTGCCGTCTGAAGTGCCTTACCGCGCCAACATTTACGCCATGAAGCAGCTGGGCGTGCGCTGGCTGCTGTCGGTATCTGCCGTGGGCTCACTGCGTGAAGACATCAAGCCGCTGGACATGGTGCTGCCCGACCAGTTCATTGACTTGACCAAGCGACGGGACAGCAGCTTTTTTGGCGCGGGTGCGGTGGCGCATGTGTCGATGGCGCAGCCGGTTTGCCATGTGGCGGCCCGTGCGTTGGCTCAGGCTGTTCAGGATGTTTTAAGCAGTGAAGTGACTGATGCGGCATCGCTTCGCCCCAGCTTGCACCAGGGCGGCACTTACGTGTGTATTGAAGGCCCGCACTTTTCCAGTCTGGCTGAGTCCAACTGGTACCGCAGCATGGGAGCGGACGTGATTGGCATGACCAACATGCCCGAGGCCAAGCTGGCACGCGAGGCGCAAATGGCCTACGCCACGCTGGCGATGGTGACTGACTTTGACTGCTGGCACCCGCGTGAGGCACATGTCACCGCCAACATGGCGCTGGCCAATTTGCTTAAAAACGCTGGCCGTGCACAACTTATCGTGGCGCGTGCCATCGAATTGTTGGCCACTGAGAGCCGAGCCAGCGGCGCACACACAGCGCTGCAAAGTGCCTTGGTCACGCACCCTGAAGCCATGACAGCTGAAGTGCGGGCGCGACTTGAAGTTATTTTGCGTTGAGCTGAACCGGACAAATTTTTTAACTTTTCAAACACCGATCTTTCCATGCACGACACCCTGCCCTTGCTACAAAAAACGCCCTTCCCCGCTTTGCGCCGCAAACCACTTGAAACGCTACAGGTCAACCTGGGCTACCTGTGCAACCAGAGCTGCCTGCACTGCCACGTCAACGCCGGGCCGCACCGTACTGAAATGATGGACGAGGCCATGCTGGCGTTGATTCCCCAGGTGTTGCAGGCGCGCGGCATCACCACGCTGGACTTGACCGGTGGTGCGCCCGAGTTGCACAGTGGCTTCAAGGATTTGGTGCGCGCCGCCCGGGCGCTGGGCGTGCGCGTGATAGACCGCTGCAACCTGACGGTGCTGTTTGAGCCTGGCCAAGAAGGTTTGGCCGAGTTTTTGGCGGCGCAAGGCGTTGACGTGGTGGCGTCCATGCCGTGCTATTCAGCCGCCAATGTTGACAAGCAACGCGGCGACGGTGTGTTTGACAAAAGCATTGCCGGGCTGCAAAAGCTCAACGCGCTGGGCTATGGCCAACCCGGCTCCGGCTTGTCTCTAAACCTGGTGTACAACCCGCAAGGCCCAGCACTGCCGCCCGAACAACAGCAGCTTGAAGCGGATTACAAACGCGAGCTGCACAAGCATTTCGGCATTGTGTTTAACGACTTGTTTGCGTTGACGAACATGCCGATTCAGCGCTTCGGCTCGACGCTGGTGTCCAAGGGCACGTTTGAAACCTACATGGATTTGCTGAAAAGCAGTTTTCAGCCGCATAACCTGGACGGCGTGATGTGCCGCAACATGGTGAGTGTGGATTGGCAGGGCTGGTTGTCGGATTGCGACTTTAACCAGCAACTGGGTTTGAACCTGGGTACCACCGGCTTGCGCAAGCACTTGCGTGATCTCTTGAGAACAGATTTTGACAAGCAGCCGATTCGCGTGGCCGGTCATTGTTATGGCTGCACTGCCGGGCAAGGCAGCAGTTGCGGCGGTGCGCTGGAGCCATGACAGCGCAGTCAACGCTTTCTGGTTGCGAGTTGAGCATCATCATGCCGGTGCTGAATGAGGCGTCTGGCATGGCGGCTGCATTGGCAGCGCTAGCGCCGCTCGTCAGCCGTGGCTCGCAGGTGATCGTGGCGGATGGTGGCAGCACAGACGGCACCACAACGATTGCGACGGCAGCACGCTCACCAGCCATCACCGTCATTCATTGCGGCAAAGGCCGCGCCGTGCAAATGAATGCGGGCGCTGCGCACGCCACCGGCAAGGCGCTGCTTTTTTTGCACGCCGACACCACTCTGCCGCCCGATGCCGATGGGTTGGTACAGAGGGCTTTGGCCAGTGGCCAGCATGTGTGGGGGCGCTTTGATGTTCGTATTGAAGGCCAGTCGAAGTGGCTGCCCGTCGTGTCGGCGTTGATGAACCTGCGCTCACGTTTAACGGGCATTGCAACCGGCGACCAAGCCATTTTCATGACCCATGCGGCATTCACGGCCATGCGGGGCTACGCCGTGCAGCCACTGATGGAAGACATCGACATGTCGCAGCGTTTGCTACAGCTGTCGCGCCCAGCTTGTCTGCCGCAAAAGGCTGTGACATCTGGCAGGCGCTGGGACACGCGCGGCGCGTGGCGCACCATCGTGCTCATGTGGCGCTTGCGCTTTGCCTACTGGCGCGGCACGCCGCCTGAGCGGCTGGCCCAGTTGTATCGGTAAGACCCGTAAGAGACATGACCCGCATCGTTATTTTTGCCAAAGCGCCGCAGCCCGGCAGCGTGAAAACCAGGCTTATCCCCGCCCTGGGTGCCGTGGGCGCTGCAACGCTGGCGCGCCAATTTCTGGTACACACGGTGCAGCAGGCGCTGGCAGCAAATGTGGGCAAGGTTGAGCTGTGCATGAGCCCCGCCCCGCTTGACCCCGCCTGGCATGACGTTGCGCTTCCGAGCGATGTGGTGCTGACCGGGCAAGGCGAAGGTGACTTGGGCGAGCGCATGGCACGCGCGGTCAGTCGCAACACACAATCCACTGAATCAGTTTCCGGGCCTGTGATGCTGATCGGCACAGACTGCCCGGCCTTGACCGCCCCACTGTTAAAGCAGGCAGCGCAGCAACTCCAGACGCACGACGCGGTGCTGCTGCCCGCGCACGACGGCGGTTATGTGCTGCTGGGCTTGAAGTCGCCCTCCCCCGAGCTGTTTGAACACATGGCCTGGAGCACGTCCGTCGTCAGTGCGGAGACGCTGCGGCGCATGGCCGCTTTAAACATGCGCGTCTGGCAGGGCTCTACGCTGCATGACATTGACGAGCCCGCAGACCTGCAACACCTACCCGATTTGTTTCTAGAACCCCTCCCATCCAACCAAGCCACAACATGACGACCCTAGACAACGCCAGCCCTGCTCACTCCGATACCTATGACGTCGTGACTGACTACTACGGTCGGCAATTACAAGCTACCACCGACTTGAAAACCAGCGCCTGCTGCGACATCAGCGCCATGCCAGGCTGGCTCAAGCCGCTGTTGGCACGCATTCACCCCGATGTTTTGTCGCGGTATTACGGCTGTGGTCTGGTCTGCCCGCCGCTGCTGGAAGGCTGCCGCGTGCTGGATTTGGGTTGCGGCTCTGGCCGCGACGTGTACGCGCTGGCTCAGTTGGTGGGGCCGACCGGCTCGGTGGTGGGTGTTGACATGACCGACGAGCAACTGGCCGTGGCGCGCCAACACCAAACCCACCACGCCGCGCTGTTTGGCTACAGCAATGTGACATTCATGCACGGCTACATTGAGCGGCTCGATGAGCTTGACTTGGCACCCGGGAGTTTTGACGTGATTGTCTCCAACTGTGTCGTCAATCTGTCACCCGACAAGGATGCCGTGCTGGCGGGTGTGCAGCGCTTGCTCAAACCGGGCGGCGAGTTTTACTTTTCAGACGTGTATTCAGACCGGCGCGTGCCTGTCGCGGTCAAAAATGACCCGGTGCTGTACGGCGAATGCCTGGGCGGCGCGCTGTACTGGAAGGACTTTGAGCGCCTGTCACACCGCCACGGCTTTGCCGACCCGCGCCTGGTTGAAGACCGGCCACTGGACATCACCGACCCGGCGCTGGCCCAGCGCACTGGCAATCTGCAGTTCTACTCAGCCACGTATCGCCTTTTCAAACTGCCCGAGCTGGAGTCGGCCTGTGAAGATTTTGGCCAGGCGGTGGTTTACAAAGGCACCGTAGCCGAGCACGCAGGCCGCTTTGTTTTAGACAAGCACCACGACATTCAAACGGGCAAGGTCTTCCCGGTGTGTGGCAACACCTGGCACATGCTGCACGGCACGCGCTTTGCGCCGCACTTCGACTTCATTGGCAACTTTGACACGCATTACGGCATTTTTGAAGGGTGCGGCACCAGCTTGCCTTTTGGTTCGGCGACTGGCGCTGCGCCCGGTTCGCCCGGCTATTGCGGCCCCGCTGGTTGCTGCTAAAAAGAGTCATCGACGATGGAATATTTGCTGATTGGCGTGGCGGTTTTTTTGGCCTTTGGCAACGGTGCCAACGACAACTTCAAAGGCTTTGCCACAGTGTGGGGAACAGATTCTTTGAGTTACCGCCAGGCGTTGTTGCTGGCAACAGCAGCGACCATTGCGGGAAGCTTGCTGTCGCTGGTTTTGGCACAAGGCTTGGTGCAGCAATTTTCAGGCAAAGGCTTGCTACCCCAGGGGTTGGTTGAAGCGCCCAGCTTTTTAATCAGCGTTGGGATGGGTGCCGCCCTGACCGTGATGATTGCAACGCGCGTGGGTTTGCCCATCTCAACAACACATGCGCTGATCGGCGGATTGGTTGGTGCAGGCCTGGCTGCCAACCCGGATCAGTTGCAATTTGCCAAACTGGGCAACACTTTTATCGTCCCCTTGTTGTTAAGCCCGTTGCTGGCCGCAGCGTTGGGGTTGCTCACTTATAAATTGCTACGCCTGCGGCCCACGCAAGTCGACTGTGCCTGCATCACCGTGCCGCAAGCAACCGTGTTGGCCACAGAGCTGGCGTTGCCAGCAGCAGCATCGCCCCGGCTGGTGCTGGCCAGCAACGCGGCGTGCGACCTGCCGGGCGTTACCGGACAGGCAGTTGGCTTTCGTGTGTCTATTTCGCGTTTGTTTGACCGGCTGCATGTGTTTTCTGCCAGCCTGATTTGTTTTGCACGCGCGGTCAACGACACCCCCAAGCTGGCCGCCTTGCTGGTGGCGTCCCACATGCTGTCCGCACAGGTGTCGCTGGTCATGATGGCAGCGGCCATGGCTTTGGGCGGGTTGCTGCTGTCACGCCGCGTAGCGCAAACCATGAGCCAGCGCGTCACCCGCATGAACCCGTCGCAAGGCTTGGCGGCCAACCTGATCACGTCAACGCTGGTGCTTTCTGCCAGCCAATTTGCGCTGCCGGTATCAACCACGCATGTGTCCGTCGGCGCCATAGCGGGCGTGGGCGCGGGCGGCAACACGCTTAACCGAACATCTTTGCGCAGCATCTTGCTGTCGTGGCTGGCTACGCTGCCGATGGCCGGATGCCTGGCCTGGCTGACCTTTAAGGTGATTTAACTTCACAATCATTTGCTATTGATATATGAGCTTCTTGCGCCCGTACTAATTGGGCTAGAGCTTCATTTTGATACAAAAAAGCCTGCACAGTCGCTGCTGTTTGCACTGGATCGCCTTTATGCGGCAAGTTGCCCATCGTTTCTAGCACACCAACACTGAGACTAATTTTTTAAACCTTCAATGCGTGTGCAAGTGATGCGCATCCGGCACGTGCGGGTGGGTGTGCTGCACAGGCTCATGCCGATGCCAGTGGCTGTGTTGGCCTGTTGGTAAAACATCGTGGGAGTGCTGGTGATGTCCGTCGCCATGGCCTGGCCTGTGGTCATGGGCATGTTCGTGCTCAAGCGTCTCATGGATGTGTGCATGGCGGTGCGTTTCAAACAGGTGCAAAACAATCCCTGCCAGCATCAAGGCACCACCCGCCAGCAGCAGCCAGCTGCCCGCACGGCTGCCCACAGCAAATGCAGCGCTTGCACCGATGAAGGGTGCAAAAGCAAACACCGAACCAGTTCGCCCGGCACCGAATGCGCGTTGCGCCAGCAGGTACAAGCGAAGGTTTAGCCCATATCCTGTAGCACCAACGGCCAGCAAGGCTGCTGCTGGGCCAAGGGCTGGCAAAGGCTCGCCAAAAACAAGCGCCAGGCCAACGGTCGCCACCGCGCCAATCGCGGCTTTGGCAAGCACAACCTGTCCGGGATCGCGCTCAGACACACCTCTTGACAAGGCGTTGTCAACACCCCAAGCGGCGGTGGCCACCAAGACGGCCAAAAGCCCGACCAAATGGGTGCCGCCAACAAGGCCCTGCTCCAGCACCAGCACAATGCCGCCTGCCAACAAAAAAAGCATGGCCAAACCCACGCGCTTGTCCATGGTCTCGCCATACAACCGCCAGGCCAGCACAGCCGTAAACAGGGCTTCGAGGGTCAACATCAGCGACGCGCTTGAACCGCTGGTGCGCTGCAAACCCCAAGCCAGGGCAACCGGGCCAATGACCGCACCAAACCCGGCCATGGCCAAAATGCGGGTTGAATCCGAACGCCTAAGCGCAGCCTCGCGTTCAGGCGGCTGGCGCATCAAAAGCGCGATGGCAGCCGCGCCTGCGTACAGCAGGGCTGCTGTTGTAAAAGCGCCCAAGCCTTGCCCAAAATACTGCACCAGCGGCGTGCTCAGGCCAAACAGTGCCGCAGCCATCAGCGCCAAAAACCCGCCTTTGAGTGCGGGCGCTGACATTCGGGTGGTCAGGGCTCGGGCGACCACTGCATTACTTGCCGGTGAAATTGGCAGCGATGAAGTTGCCCGGCAACGTGTAGAACAGGTACAGGGTCTTCTTGCTGGCATCAGCTGCGCCAGGGTTGTTGAAGGTCAGCTTCCACTCCCTCGTGCTTTTGCCATCCACGACTTCGGCCTTTTCAAGCTGTGCGGACTTCCAGGAAGCTTCAATTTTTGCTTTGGTAACGAGCGATGCAACCTGATCTTTTGCGCAACCGACCACCACGGCTTCTTTGGCGGGTGCATTGCCATGAAAGTGGCAACTGCCGCCGCCGCCCGCCAAAGCGGCGGGCGAAAAAGACAGCACGGTTAATGCAACAAAAGCCGTTGTAGAGACAAGATTTTTCATAATAATTTCCTTGGAATAAGAGTTGAGTAGCGAGGTTAAAAATTAAAGTTTGTTGCGGCTGGGGTCCAGCGTTTTGTCGATATCCATGTCCTCATGAATGTGTTTGTGCTCAAGCACCGGGAAACGAAAGCTGTCGGGGTGCGCGTCATGCTGGTAGCCGTGCAATTGCACGAAAAGCAGATACACCCCGGCGTACATCAGGGCAAGATTGGCGGCATAGCTGAAACGCTTGAACGATGGCCTGTGCCGCCAAAGCGCCAGCAAACCCACCATCACCGTCAGCGCCGCAATCTGGCCAATTTCTACGCCCAGGTTAAAGCTCAAAATGCGCAGCACCATGGCTGTGGTGTCGTCGCCCAACGGCAACTGTTGCAGCCGGGTAGACAAACCAAAGCCATGCAGCAAGCCAAACGCAAACACCGCCGCCAGCAGGTTGGGCGACTTCATGTCAAACACCCGCTGAAAGCCGCCGTTGTTGTCAAAGGCTTTGTAGATAACGCTGAGGGCAATGATGGCATCGACCAGATAGTAGTTCCAGGTGATCTTGTAGTAGGTGGCAAAGATCAGCGTGATGCAATGACCCAGCGTGAAGACGGTGACAAACTTGGCCACATCCTTGAAGCTGGTCAGAAAAAACACCACACCAAACAAAAACAGCAAGTGGTCATAACCCGTCAGCATATGGCTGGCACCCAGCCCGATGTACCGGACATAGCCGCCGTCCAGCATGCTTTGCCGGTCAGCTTCAGAAATGCCATGCGCAAAACCCAGCAGCGGGGCCACCAGAAGCGATAGCGCCAGCAGAAGCAAGGCCGGCCATCGGCCCCATGTGTGTCTATTGGTCATTTAATTTCCTTTTTTGTGTGAGTGCGCTACTGCAAAGCAGTGCGCGGCAGCTGCCAGGCTTTTGCGCGGGCAGCGTTGTCAATTTTGAGTGCGCGTCGTAACAACCGCCCGGCGCAGGGCGGGCGAGTCTGTTCAGGCGACGTGTTGCGGCGGTCTGAGCAGCCTGTCAGACAACGCTGAAAGCCACAGCTTGCGACTGGCCTCATGCACCGACATGGATCGGCGCGCCGTGGGCGCGGGTTGCGCTGACACCAAAACAGCCGCATTGCCCGACCCAGAATCTGCATGCAGATGTTGCAAAACGCTGTCGTCCATGTGCAAGGACTGGTCCTCGTCTTCGTCATTGTGGTTGTGGTGGTGGCCGTTGTCATGGCAATGCGCGACCAGGTGGTCAAGCTCGCCCGCGCGTTGAGCTATTGCGGCTGAGCCAAACGTGCTCAACGACTGCCACAACAGGACAGCCAGCAAGACCAACGCGCGACAGCTCTTTGACATGACCTTATTTTAAAGGCCGCTCTTTTGCTGCGGGCTAGTTTGGGGTTGATTAAAAATAAGATCGAAATCTCGCGCTATTTAATTTATAGCTGCTTGCGCCCGTATTGATTGGTCTACAGCCATTTTAACTATATTTTTTGAGATAAACAGGCTTTGGATGACTGTCCTTCAAAGCCGCACAAGGCTCATTTTTAAGCGGGCTAAGTCTTGATCAGCTTGCCAGTCAAAAAATCGATCAGCACCCGCAGGCGCTGCGTCATGTGGCGGTTTGCTGGGTAAAGCAATGAAAACGGCCGCGAGGTGCCGCCAAACGGCTGCATCACCTCTTTTAGGGTACCTTGCGCCAGGTCTTGTTCCACGATGAAACGGTATGTTTGCAGCAGGCCCGCGCCGTGTCTGGCCAAAGTCACCGCGCCCAAAATGTCGTCTGAACAACATATTCCCCCCTTGGTGGCGTGATCAACATCGCCCGCGTCATGGCGCAGCAGCCACGGCATGGGCTGGCCGGTGCGGGGGTACAAGAACTGAATGCAATCGTGGTTTTGCAATGCCGCCAACGTCGTCGGTTTGCCCTTGCGACGCAAATAGCCGGGTGTGGCAACCACTACCAGCTCCGCGTCTTCAAGCTTGCGCGCAACCAGGCCTGAGTCGGGCGGTACTCTGCCCCGCACCGCAAGATCAAACGCCTCCGCGGTGAGGTCAACATTGCGGTTGGTCAATTGCACGTCCACCATCACGTCAGGAAAGCGTTGCCTGAACTCGGGCAGCAGCGGCAGGATGCGGTAGTGGCCATACGACGTGGGCACGCTGATGCGAACCACACCGGACGGCAGGCGTTGGTCCCCCGCGGCTTCGCATTCAGCCTCCATCAGCTCGCCCAGTGCCTGGCGGCAGCGGTCGAAATAGGCTTGGCCGCCATCGGTCAACCGCACACGGCGCGTTGTGCGAACCAGCAACTGCACACCGAGGCGCTGTTCAAGCCGGGACACGGAGCGGCTCACGGCAGCAGGCGTCAGCCCGGCCACGTTGGCAGCCGCCGTGAAGCTGCTCAGCTCGGCTGTTTTACAAAACAGCTCGATGCTGCCGAGTTTGAGGTCTTCAAAGTGTCGGGACATTAGTGGCTTTCAGGTAAACAGTGTATTGAATGAGTTTATGTTTATCTCGCTGGCGATTGTTAATAAGATGCGCCTGTTCCCGATTTCTTTCAACTCCATCAAGGTTATTCATGAAACTCTTTTACTCACCCGGCGCATGTTCTTTGGCACCCCACATTGCGCTGCGCGAGGCCGGTCTTGCTTTTTCGCTGGAAAAAGTGGACACGTCAAAACACTTGACCACAAGCGGTACGGACTACTACAGCGTCAACCCAAAAGGTCAGGTGCCAGTGCTGGAACTCGGCGACGGTGCGCGTTTGACGGAAGGGCCGGTGATTGCCCAGTACATCGGCGACCAGGCGGCTGATACGGGCTTGATGCCGCCAGCAGGCAGCATGGCGCGCTACCGTGTGATGGAGTGGCAAAACTACATCACCTCAGAGCTGCATAAATCATTCACGCCGCTGTTTAACCCGGAGTTTGACGCCACGGCCAAAAGCCTGCATGCCAGGCTACTGAACAAGAAGTATGTCTGGGTTGACGCGCAACTGGCGCGCTCAAAATACTTGACGGGCGACGCCTTCACCGTTGCCGACGCTTACCTGTTTACCGTGACGGGCTGGGCCAAGCATGTGAGTCTGGATCTCTCGCATCTGCCGAACTTGCAGCGTTTCCTGGCAGACGTTGCAGCCCGCCCTGCCGTGCGTGACGCCATGCGGGCTGAGGGTTTACTGGCCTGATGCTGGCATTACAAAACCATTGACTATTTCACCCTTACTTTGGAGCACAAAGCATGCCGTACATCAACATTCAAATCACCCGAGAGGGCGCCACCACCGCGCAAAAGGCCGAGCTGATTAGCGGGGCTACAGACTTGCTGGTTCGCGTTCTTGACAAAAACCCCGCCACGACTTTTGTGGTCATTGATGAAGTCGATACCGACAACTGGGGGGTGGCTGGCCAATCGGTCACGCTGATGCGCCAAACGCAAAGGGCTGCCAACACAGCCGCGCTGCCCGCCAACAACGCCGGGGCGCAGTCATGAGCAGCGCTTTTTCTGACGTTACTGGCGTGGTCAATCAATATTTCGAAGGTCTGTACCGTAGCGATTCGACCATCCTGCGCAAGGTCTTTCACCCGTCAGCGCTATATGCCTGCGCGAGCGATGGCACGCTCCTCACGCTGCGCATGGACGAGTACTTCCCGATCATCGACAAGCGGCCATCGCCTGCCAGCCGCAATGACCCCAGAACAGACCGAATCATCTCAATTGAGTTTGCTGGACCAGTCACTGCACTTGCCAGAGTCGAGTGCTCCATTCTGCCCAAGCACTTCATTGACCTGCTCACCCTCATTTGTCTTGACGGACGGTGGCAAATTATTTCCAAGGTTTTTCATTTTGAGTTGGGCGGGGCAGTTGTAAGTCGTTGAGCATGGCGATTTACTGTACAACTTAAGATAATTTATTTGCTATGAATATAAGAGCTGTTTACGCCCGCATTGATTGGTCTACAGCCTTATTTTGATGCTAAAAACGCTTGCACAGCCGCCACAGTTTGCACTGGATCTTCTTCATGCGGCAAATGGCCCAGCGCGTCAAACATCACGAGTTTTGAGCCTGCGATGTCTTTTGCAAAGCGTTTGGCGTGTGTGGGTGGAATCAGGCGGTCTTGCCCGCCCCACAGCAGCAAGGTCGGCTGCTTGATATTTTTAATCCGCTCGGACGACGCGGCCAAGTCAACACGCATGCGCAGCCCAAATGCGCGGCGATTGCCTTCGCGAAGCGTGAGTTCCTGGTAGCGGTCAACCAATGCTGGCGTAACTTTGCTTTTGTCGCCATAGGTGTCCTGCAGGCTGGACTTCACCATGAAGCGGGGCAGCGTGTTTTCAAGCAGCGGCGACAGCGCTTCAATACGGCCCAGGGTAAAAGCCATGGGCACTGCGCTGGACTCAAACAGATAGCCAGTGGAGTCCACCAGAATCAGCCGCGCCACGCGCTTGGGCTGGCTTGCCTGCAAATAATCAGCGGTTTCCCATGAAATTTGCGCCCCCAGTGAATTGCCGCCCAGCACGATGGGCTGGGTCACGCCTAGCGCATCAAGTGTGGCCACCACAAACCTGGCGTCTTTGACCATCTCGTAGCTCTCGCCGCCTTCCAGCCACGCACCTTGATAAGGGCCGCTCAAGCCATGGCCGGGGTAGTCAAACCGGATAACGCGCCGCGTTTTGGTCAACTCGCGCACCCAGCCGTCCCAGGTGTGCAGGCTGTCGCCAATGCCGTGCAGCAAAACAATTGGTTCGTCGCCTGTGCGTGGGCCTTCGTCCCGCACATGAACCAGCATGCCGCGCACGTCTACAAACTGTGATGCCGAGCCGGGAGGCGCCCAGCGTGCCATGAGCGAGGCTTTGGTGCGATCTGGTGCGTAGCTCACAGCCAGTGCGCCCACGACTACCGCCGCCACAACCACCCAAATGCCTGACTGCCGCTTTTTGTTCAACATGATTTTTGCTCAGCGTGTGCTGAGTGCCGCCTTGAAGTCCTCAACAACCGAAGGCTCCCAATTGCGGCGCTCTGGCTGGCCGAAGCCTTGCGGCTTTTTGCTGACCAGCTCTATCGTGTATTCAGGTGCGTTGGGTGTTGTGGGCGTGATGAAAAAAGCGACGACTTTACCGGCGGGTGCTGCTCCCACGCGGGACTTGATGGTGCCCGACGGTTTGTGGCTTTCCACTATCGTCATGCCTGTGCCCATGGCCGTCATGGCCGAGCTCCAGACTTTGTCATAAGTCGGGCGGCCCGTTGTTTTAAAACTGACAGCGTCCGCTGAGCCGCGTTGTAGCTGATCTTCGCTGACAGTCATCACGGCGCAACCGCTCAACATGGCCAGCAGCATCAGACTCAAAATTGTTTTCATGGAGGTGTCTTTTCAGATCTAAAAATTACTTGGTCAGACCAGTAGGCCGGGGTTGCGCGCCCTTGCACTTGAAGTACACAATACGCCCCGCAAAACCGGTGCATTGAACAGCCACGCCCATCAGGGTTGCAGGTGCATCGTCGGTTTGCGACTCGCCCATGATGGCGTAATTGTTTTCACCCCCGCAAGCTTGTGCGGCGGCGGCAAGCGCATTTTTTTTACGCTCCTGAACCAGTGGCGGCATACCCGCCCCACAGTACCGAACTTCGCCAGTCGCGCCGTATCCGGGAGCCGAGCGGTTGGTATTTTCAGACGACGAATAGATATAAGCTTTTTGCGCTGCCGTGTTAAAAATCGGGTTGGACGTACCGCCCGCGCATCCCGCAAGAACAATGATGCTGATGAAGGCAAGGGCATGGCTGATTTTTCGCAATTTGGAACTCCTGTTTATGCAGAGCATGGAGTATCACGAGCCACGCAGCGCGGGACAACCCGACTTGAGTAGGGTATTTGTATCCGTTTGCAAGTGCGATTGCGCGCTACCATTTCAGCATCGCCACCCGTTGCACATCATGTCTGTAAACCCAGCCTACGCTATCGTTTTGGATGACCACCCGCTGGTTGGCCGGGGTATGGCGCAATACCTACAGGCTGTACACCCGGCGTTATTGGTACATGCGGCAACAGCGTGGACACAAGTACACAGCCACATACAGGACAGCGGCTGCCCGCTGGTGCTGGTGGCTGACGTGTGGCTGGCCGACAGCAACAGCCTGGCCACTCTGGCGCAATGGCGCCACCTGTGCCCCAACACCCCCTGGCTGGCCATCAGCGGTGACGACGACCCACTGATGCAGGCGCGCGTGCGCAGCGCTGGGGCGCAGGGCTTTGTACACAAGCAAGCTGCGCCCGAAGTGTTTGGCCTGGCTTTTGCGGCGGTACTGGCGGGCGGGCAGTGGTTTGAAACCAGCCTGGAGACCAGCGCCAATCAGCCGCGCGAATGGGCTGTGTCGCCCGTCGAGTTGGGCTTAACGCCCCGGCAAGGCGACATACTGGCGCTGGTTTTGCGGGGGCTGCCCAACAAGCGCATTGCGCAGATGCTCAACTTGTCTGAAAGTACGGTAAAAGAGCATTTGACCGGCATCTTTGAGCGCCTGGGCGTCAAAAGCCGAGTTGAAGTTTTGACAAATTTGCGCGGGCGGCAGTTGGTGCTGCCATGAGCCCACCCAGAAGCGCCACACGGTGGCTCAGTGCGCTGCGGCCAGCGGACACCAGCGGCCTGTCGGCATCGGGGCGTGCATATCTGCTGGACCTTACATTTGCGCGCCAACGCTTTGCCATATCAATCGTACCTGCGGTGTCTATTCCATTGCTCTGGTTTGCATGGATGGAAAAAAACGTCGCGCCGCTGTTGCAGTGGGTAGGATTTTTTCTCTGCTTTGCGCTGGTTTTGGGGCGGTTATGGCGCAGTTATTCTGCCGACTTGCAAACCATGTCCGCTGCTGCGCTGGTGCGCAAGTGGCAACCCAGAGTAGAACACCTTGCGCTGGTGCATGGCATGGGTTGGACGATGGTTGTGTTGTTGATGGGACCACAGGCATCGTATGAGTTCAAGCTTCTGGTCTACATTTCAATTGCTGGAATTACCGCTGCAAATGCGACTTATCAAAATGCCTCGCTAGGCATTTTTCTGCGCTTTTTTCTTACTGGCTGGGTGGCCTGCACAGTGCTAAGTATCTGGGTGTTTCCACTTCACTGGCAATACATGTTGCCGTTAGGGATATTTTTCAGCGCGTCCATTTACCGGGACGCCTTGGCTGCGAACCGTTTTTTTGTAGACCAGGTACAGCTTGAAGCGCGCAGCCAGCAACTCATTACCCAACTGCAAGAGGCCAGACAAAACGCTGAGGCATCGTTGCGTGACAAAAACCTGTTTTTATCTACCGCCAGCCACGACCTGCGCCAGCCCATGCATGCCATGTCGATGCTGGTTGAAGCCACTGCGCAGCGCAACCATGACCCGGCCGTTGCGCCGCTGCTGGCAGACCTGAAAACCGGCATGGCCTCAATGAACATGATGTTCAACTCGCTGCTTGATTTGTCGAAGCTGGAGTCAGGCGCGGTGGTGCAACGAGCCACGCGCGTCATGCTGGGCGCTTTGATTGGCGACATCGTGACGCTGTTTCGTGAGCAGGCCAAAGCGCGCGGGCTGGCGCTGCGCATGCATGTGCCGCGCTCTGGTGCTTCCGTTTGGGCTGACCCTGCACTGCTGCGGCAAGCACTGGTTAACCTGGTGCATAACGCCCTGCGATATACCGAAAAGGGCGGCTTGCTGATTGGCGTGCGCCAGCGCGGCGCGGCTTGGCAAATCGAGGTGTGGGACACGGGGGTGGGCATCGCTGAGGCGGACGCATGCCAAATTTTTTCGCCCTACTTTCGCAGCCAGCACGCCTGGCACTTGCACAGCGCCGGGCATGGCCTGGGGCTGGCGGTGGTGGCGCGTTGTGCGCGCTTGATGGACGCGCCGCTTGACTTCAAGTCGCGCCTGGGCAAGGGGTCGTGCTTTTGGCTGCGTTTGCCGATGCACCAACTCACTGAACACTGTGAACGGTTCCCAGCCAAGAGCAGCTCAGACCAGGCACTGCCTTTGCAACAGTTGTCCGGCAAATGTCTTGTGCTGGACGATGACCTGCAAGTGCTGGTCGCATGGAAGGCCTTGCTCGATGGCTGGGGCGTGACGGTCAGGTACGCTTGTGACAGCATGCAGGCAAGCCAGCAACTAAAGGACGGGTTTGAGCCGGATGCGATTTTTTGCGACCAGCGCCTGCGCTCAGGCGAGAGTGGCTTTGAAATCCTCAAGGAGTTGCTTAACCGGTTTCCACAAGCCTGCGGCGCGATGGTCAGTGGTGAGTTTCATTCACCCGAATTGGTTGAGGCCGAAAACGAAGGCTACCTGGTGCTGCGCAAGCCATTGGAGCCTGCACAGCTGCACGCGGTTTTGTCGACCTGGCTGCATGCGCAGGCTTCGACCCGGCTTACGAAGCCGCTGTCCCCCGCAACCGCTCAATCAGCCCATTAAGCTCTTCCATCGAACCAAACTGGATGGCGACCTCGCCCATGTCTTCGCGCTTGCCATTGCGCTTCACGCTCTTTTTAATGCGCACCTCAACAGCGGCCATCAGCAGGTCGGCCAGCTCTTCTTCTACCCGGCGGGTGTCGCGTGATTTCTCCTTGCTGGCTTTTTGGGGCTTTAGCGAGAATTCGGCGCTGAGCTTTTTAACCAGGCTTTCAGCCTCGCGCACTGACATTTTTTTGGCGGCGATCTGATTGGCAGCCGTGATTTGTGTCGCTCGGTCAAGCGCCAGCAGCGCGCGGGCGTGACCCATGTCGATGTCACCGGCCATCAGCATGGTTTGCACCGGGTCGGCCAGATTGAGCAAGCGCAGCAAATTACTGGCGGCGCTGCGTGAGCGACCCACGGCCTGCGCGGCCAGCTCGTGAGTGAGCCCAAACTCTTTGACCAGACGTTGTAAACCCTGGGCTTCTTCAAGCGGGTTGAGGTCTTCGCGCTGGATGTTTTCAATCAGCGACATGGCGGCGGCGGCTTCGTCGGGCACGTCGCGCACCAGCACCGGCACGCTGTCCAGCCCGGCCAGTTTGGCCGCCCTGAAGCGTCGCTCACCTGCAATGATTTCGTATTTACCGTCGTTCGGACCGGCGGTCAGACGGCGCACCAGACTCGGCTGCATGATGCCCTGCGCCTTGATGGACTCGGCCAGCTCGTACAGCGCGCCCTCGTCCATGCGGGTGCGGGGCTGGTACACGCCGGGCACCAGCTCGCTCAGGGGCAGGCTGCTGGGCAGGCCCGCATCGGCGGCCTGGGCCTTTTCGACCCCTTCGGCCACCTTGGGGCCGAGCAACGCTTCGAGTCCGCGGCCGAGGCCCTTGGGTTTCTTGGTGACCATGTTCTTCAATCTTTCAAAAGGGTGTGCAGCAGGTTGCGGCCTTCGGGCCAGTCTGCCAGGCCGGATTCCGCATTGATGTGGCCGCGCTCGCCGGCGTCGATAAAGCGCGCGCCCCAGGCCTGCGCCAGGCTTTCGGCACGCTCGAAGC